>JAZOMG010000001.1:0-49783 GCA_045653705.1 Eubacteriales bacterium
TGTCGAGGACGTATTCTCCATCTCCGGCCGTGGTACCGTTGCAACAGGTAGAGTTGAGCGTGGTACCGTTAAGGTTGGTGACGTTGTTGAGATCGTTGGTCTTTCCGAAGAGAGCAAGAACACCACTGTTACCGGAGTTGAGATGTTCCACAAGCTTCTTCCTCAGGCAGAAGCAGGCGACAACATCGGAGCTCTTCTCCGTGGTGTAGCTAAGGACGAGATCGAGCGTGGACAGGTTCTTGCAAAGCCCGGCTCTGTAAAGCCCCACACCAAGTTCGTAGGTCACGTATACGTTCTTACCGAGAAGGAAGGCGGACGTAAAAAGCCCTTCTTCGCAGGATACAGACCTCAGTTCTACTTCAGAACAACCGACGTTACAGGCGTTATCGAGCTTCCCGCAGGCGTTGATATGTGCCGCCCTGGCGACAACGTTGATATGACTGTTGAGCTTATCACACCTATCGCTTGTGAAGAGGGTCTCCGTTTCGCTATCCGTGAGGGTGGTAGAACCGTTGGATCCGGTGTCGTTTCCAAGATTCTTGCTTAAGTTATATTAAAGATATAATTTTGCATAATTTTGCGTAAAATTATGGGCTGTCGCAAATTTTGCGACAGCCCTTTTACAATACGCATATACTGATAACAGTCTTTGGGGATTGGTGAAATTCCATACCGGCAGTAAAGTCTGCGAACTCGTTTTGAGCCGATCGGGTGAAATTCCCGAACCGACGGTAAAGTCCGGATGAGAGAAGACGGAAATTTTATATCGTCAGATAAATACGGCGAAGCACTGTCTTCTCCCTATAAATTCAAATCTAAATTTTAGGGAGATAAAAAATGAGTAAAAAGAATAAATTTTTCACAACGCAAAAGCTTGTTTCCATTGCAATGTTTTCCGCCCTCGCTTACGTGGCGGCGGCAGCTTGCAGTTATCTGCCAAAGGTTGGCGGATTTTTGTCCTTGGATATCAAGGATGCCATAATCGTACTCTGCGCACTTATTTTAGGTCCTGTTTCGGGGCTTATAATAGCAGTCGTTGTGCCTGTGCTTGAGCTTGTTACGGGCTTTAGCGCAACGGCGTGGTACGGACTTATTATGAATATACTGTCATCGTTTACATTTTGTCTTGTAACGGGACTTATATATAAATACAAAAGAAGCTTCAAGGGGGCTATTATAGCGCTTTTGTCGGGAGTATTTTCGGTAACCGCCGTAATGATGCTGGCAAATCTGCTCATAACACCCTTGTATCTTACCTATTACGTAGGAGCACCCACCTCAATGAAGGACGTGGCGGCTATGATACCTACCATACTTTTGCCATTTAACTTCTTAAAGGCGACCCTTAACGGCGCTATTGTGCTGTTGCTCTATAAGCCCCTGTCAAATTCCCTTAAGGGCTCAAGGATATCGGGATACGACCTGCCCGACAGTGACAGAGCTAAGAAGCTCAGCTTTAGGTCAATAATAGTTACGGTCGTGGCTGTGGCGGTTATAATCGCATCGGTCTGCATCGTATTTTTCGTACTGTAAAAAAGAAAGGATATAAAATGGACGCTATACGTGAGGCAATACAGCAGTTTATATTAAATCTGTTCGGCGGTTGGTTTTTGGCAGAGGAGTTTTGTGTGCTTATCTGCTCGATGCTTCCAATAATCGAGCTCAGAGGTGCAATACCTATGGCGGCGGCATTTAATATGCCTTGGTGGTCGGCATTTATTTTAAGTATAGTTGGAAATATGCTTCCCGTACCGATAATTTTGCTGTTCATAAAGAAATTCTTAACTTGGGCGGCAGGCTCGAAAATCAAATTTCTAAATAAGCTTGCAAATTGGCTTAACCGCAAAGTAGAAAAGAACCGCCCTAAGATAGAAAAATACGCCTTTTGGGGACTTTGCGTCTTTGTTGCTATACCGCTGCCTACCACGGGAGCATGGACAGGCTCGCTGGTGGCGGCAATGATAGATATGAAATTCTGGAAAGCTATGCTGACGGCGTTTGTAGGCGTTCTTATAGCGGCGGTAATTGTAACGGTTATCGTTTACGGCGGAGTTGAAGCGCTGAGCTTCCTTATTTAAGCTTGATATTAGATTAAAATAAAAGAGGTATAAAATGAAGAAAGTACTTTTTACATCGGAATCCGTAACCGAGGGACATCCCGATAAAATATCCGACAAAATATCCGACGCTATACTTGACGAGCTTCTTCGTCAAGACCCTATGTCCCGAGTTGCCTGCGAGACCTTCTGTACTACGGGACTTGTATGCGTAATGGGAGAGATAACCACAAAGGCATACGTTGATATTCAGACTATCGTTCGCGAGACGGTAAGAGAAATAGGCTATACCCGCGCAAAATTCGGCTTCGACTGCGACAGCTGCGCTGTTATAAGCTCTATTCACGAGCAGTCTCCCGATATTGCCATGGGCGTTGATAAGGCGCTTGAGGCAAAGGCGGGAGAGATGGACGACGGACTTGATACGGGAGCGGGCGACCAGGGTCTTATGTTCGGTTACGCTTGCAACGAAACCGAGGAGCTTATGCCCCTGCCTATATCCCTCGCCCACAAGCTTGCTCTTCGCCTGACCGAGGTGAGAAAGAACGGAACTCTCGATTATCTCCGTCCCGACGGAAAAACACAGGTCACCATAGAGTATCACGATGATAAGCCTGTAAGAGCGGACGCTATCGTTATTTCCTCACAGCACGGAGCAGAGGTTGAGCTTGCTACCATAAGAGAGGATATTATAAGAGAGGTAATCACACCTGTGGTTTCCGCTCAGCTTATAGATGAGAATACAAAGATATACGTAAACCCCACGGGTCGCTTTGTTGTAGGCGGACCTGCCGGAGATACGGGACTTACGGGAAGAAAGATAATAGTCGATACATACGGCGGATATTCGCGCCACGGCGGCGGAGCTTTTTCGGGTAAGGACCCCACAAAGGTTGACCGTTCGGCATCTTATGCGGCAAGATATATCGCTAAAAACGTTGTAGCGGCGGGCATTGCCGACAAGTGCGAGGTTCAGGTAGCTTACGCTATCGGCGTTGCAAAGCCTGTTTCGGTAATGATAGACACCTTTGGAACGGGCAAGGTAGACGAGGAAAAGATATCGGCGGCTGTAAGCAAGCTCTTTGATCTCCGTCCTGCGGCTATAATCAAGCGTTTTGATCTTCGCAGACCTATTTACTGCCAGACGGCGGCTTACGGACATATGGGTAGAGAGGATATCGATCTTCCTTGGGAAAAGAGAGATATGGCTGAGGCTCTTCGAGCTGAGCTTGGGCTGTAATTTTAATAACCGACACAGCGCGGCGGCGACGGCATAGGTGCTGTCACGCCGCGCTTGATATTTTGTGCACGAAAGGAGAGGCTATGTCAGAGGAAAGAAACGCCAAGGACGGAGAGCTGCAAAGGCTTGAAGGAAGCGTTGAGAGAGTTATATATTCCAATGAGGAAAACGGATATACGATTTGCGATATAGCTGTCTCCGAGGACGGCGAGATAATAACCGCTGTTGGAATTATGCCAATGATAGGGGCGGGTGACCAGATGCGCCTTTGGGGCGAGTGGGTGCATAACCCCAAGTACGGCAGACAGTTTTCCGTTACCCAATACGAAAGAATGATGCCTGCCGACACCGCTTCAATGCTCAGATATCTTGCATCAAGAGCCATAAAGGGAATAGGACCTAAGACGGCACAGAGGATAATAGACGAGTTTGGAGAGGAAAGCTTTGAGGTAATAGAAAACCACCCCGAGTGGCTTGCAAGCATTAAGGGCATTTCTATGAAAATGGCATTGTCCGCATCGGAAAGCTTTAAAGAGCAAGCGGGAATACGAAGCGCTATGATGTTTTTCCGTGAATGGTTTGGCGTTACAACCACAGTTAAGATATACAAAAAGTGGGGTCATAGCGCGGTCGATATCGCAAAGAAAAATCCTTATAGGCTTTGCAACGAGATAGATGGCATAGGCTTTGAGCGCGCAGACCTTATGGCGCAGAAGCTAGGAGTTTTGGGCGATGATATTGAAAGGGTAATGAGCGGATTGCATTACGTTCTTTTGCAGAACGGTATGCAGAACGGTCACGTTTGTCTGCCACGTGAAAAGCTCCGCGACAGCGCGGCTTTGCTTTTGGGAGTTGGGGCAGAGAGAGCTGACGATGCAATAGCATTGCTTTTAAAAAACGGAAGTCTGCGGTACGTCCTGCGTGACGACCGACAGATGATATACGATGCGGCAGAGTACCAAAACGAAAAGTATATTGCCGAAAAGCTAATAAAGCTGGATAAGATGTGCGCCTCTATCGATATGCGCGACATAGACGCGTTTATTGAGAGAGAAGAGGCAAAGAGCGGTATCGAATACGCATTTTTGCAGAAAAAAGCTATTTCCGATGCTCTCAGATACGGCGTTACCGTCCTTACGGGCGGACCCGGAACGGGTAAGACCACGGTCGTTCGCGCCCTTATACATATTTTTGAAAGTATGGGCTACGATATAGCATTAGCCGCGCCTACGGGAAGAGCGGCTAAGAGACTTTCCGAAGCCACCTCGGTAGAAGCCAAGACTATACACAGACTTCTTGAATACACCTACGAGGCGGGCGAGCGATACGTTTTTAATCGCAATGAGACCGACCTGCTTGAAGAACAGGTGATCATCGTAGACGAGGCTTCTATGATAGATAATTCCCTTATGTGCGCTCTGCTTAAGGCTATCAAGCCCGGGGCAAGAATTATCATTATCGGAGACTCCGATCAGCTTCCCTCGGTAGGGGCGGGAAACGTGCTTCGGGATATTATAAACAGTGAACGCTTTTCTACAGTTCGCCTGTGCGAGATATTCCGACAGGCGCGAGAGAGCCTTATAATTACTAACGCGCACTCCATAAACAACGGAAAAATGCCTGTTCTCGATATAAAGGATAACGATTTCTTCTTCCTTAAGAGAAATACCGATAAGGAGATAGCCTATACCATTGCCGATCTGTGTCTTAACCGATTGCCAAAAACCTACGGCGAAATGGCGAAAAACGGCGCGCAGGTCATAGCGCCCTCGAGGAAGGGCGAGGCGGGTACTGAGAATCTTAACGTGCTGTTACAGCAGACCCTCAACCCATACTCCAAATACAAGCGCGAGCATAAATTCCGCGACAGAGTATTTCGTGAGGGCGACAGGGTAATGCAGACAAGAAATAATTATGATATAGAATGGAATCGCTTAGGCGACGATAAGGACGGAAACGGCATTTTTAACGGAGATATAGGTATAATAGAGGAAATAAACTCCCCCGAAAGCGTGATGACCGTTCGCTTTGACGATAAGCGGGTCGTATACGATTTTTCGCTGTTAGAGGATCTGGAGCACGCCTATGCCGTGACGGTGCATAAAAGTCAGGGAAGTGAATATCCGATAGTTATAATCCCCATGTGCTCGGCGGCTTCTATGCTCCTGTCAAGAAATCTGCTTTATACGGCGGTGACAAGAGCCGAAAAAATGGTAATTCTCGTTGGACGTGCCGAGATAGTAGAGGAAATGGTGGGCAATAACCGCCAGACTATGAGGTACACGGGACTTGAGGATTGGTTGAGAGATGACACTGAAAGAGCTTTTTGAACGGTTTTTCATAATACATAAGTGCGGCGGCTGTAGGGAGATACTCGATTACGAGGATTTTTCAAAGGCGCTTTGCCCCGAATGCAGGCTCAAATGGAGCGTTGCGAAAACCGAAAGCTGTCCTGTGTGCGCTCAAAGCGCGGTGGAGTGTACCTGTATGCCCAAGGGACTTGCGAAAACAGGGGCGCTCTGTCTGCGAAAGCTGTATTTTTATTACGCCAAGCGTGACAAGGAGCCGCAAAACAGGCTTATATATTTTCTAAAGAAAAATCCAAATAAGCGAATGGCTGATTTTGTTGCCAGAGAGCTTTATGTGCAGATACGTGAGGAACTTTCAGCCCTTGGAGCTGACGGGAAGAATGCCGTTATTATCAATATACCGAGAGGACACCGCTCAAGACGTATATACGGCTTTGACCAATCGGCGTTTATCTGCAAGCGTATAGCAGAGCTTTCGGGTATCGAATACGCGGCGGCTATTCTGCGACGCCGCGGCGGCAAGGAGCAAAAGCAGCTTGACCTCAGCCGAAGAATAAAAAACGCCGAGACTCAGTTTGCCATAGGTCTGCCCGATTCGGTAAAGGAAAAATACGTTATTTTGTTTGATGACGTGGTTACAACAGGCGCAAGTATGACTACCTGCGCTTCGGTGCTGAGAAAAGCGGGAGCAAAGGGAATAATTTGTATTTGTATGGCGCAAGTTCCCAAAAATCCGCCAAAATAAACTATTGCATTTTTTGGCAATTTGTTGTATAATATAATGTAGTGCTTGCACAACTCTGAGAAAGGGGGGCAAAATGTTTAATTTCAAGGCTAAAAAATTTTTATCCAAGGATATTGGAATAGATCTGGGAACTGCCAGCGTCCTTGTTTACGTTGACGGAAGCGGAATAGTTCTCAACGAGCCGTCTGTGGTGGCAATAGATAAAAATTCCGATTGCATCGCAAAGATAGGTAAGGATGCCCACGTAATGCTCGGACGGAATCCAAGCAACATAGAGATAGTAAGACCCCTCAGGGCGGGCGTTATTGACAGGTACGACGTTACCGAAAAAATGATACAGTATTTTATACGCAGAGCCTGTGGAAATACTGTGGTGCGTCCGAGAGTAGTCATATGTATTCCCACGGGAATCTCCGAGGTTGAGGAACGCGCCGTTATGGATGCGGGAACGAATGCGGGGGCAAGAAAGACCTATCTTGTGGCAGAGCCTGTGGCGGCGGCTGTGGGCGCGGGTGTGGACATTCACAGCCCCACGGGTAATATGATAGTGGATATTGGCGGCGGAACTACCGACATAGCCGTAATTTCTATGGGCGGTATCGTTGTTTCCAAATCAATAAAGATCGCGGGAGACAAGTTCGATGAAGCCATTATGCAGTACGTAAGGCGTAAATATAATATAACCATCGGTGAATATACCGCGGAGCAGATAAAAATGCGTATTGGCGCGGTATACGAGCATAAGGAAGCCAAGACGATGCAGGTAAAGGGGCGTTGCCTTGTGCAGGGCTTGCCAAAGGTAATTGAGCTGTCCTCAAAGGAGATGCTTGAAGCTATGATGGAGCCCATTTCGGCTATATTCGACGCTATCTGCTCGGTTATAGAGGAAACTCCCCCTGAGCTTGTAGGCGATATACTTAAAAACGGCATCATACTTACAGGCGGCGGCAGTCAGCTTTACGGACTTGACAGACTTATGTCCGATGTTATTGAAATACGCACCCGTGTGGCAAAAGAGCCTATAAAGTGCGTGGCTCTCGGCACAGGAAAAATACTTAAGTATCTTGATAAGCTTCCCAACGGAGTTGTTGACCTGTCAAGGATAAAAAAGAAAAAGTAAGATAAAACGGGGCTTGCCACATAAGGTCAGCCCCGATTTTTGCCGTGTATCGGCACTGAGAATTTCCTAAATAAATTGAGTTGACAAGGAGAATTTTATGCTTTTGGAAAATTTTGCGTACCCCAAACTTTTGAAATATTTCGAGGAAATATCGGCTATTCCTCGCCCCTCGTATCACGAGGATAAAATTGCCGATTATTTAGAGAGCTTTGCGAAAGAACGCGGACTTGAATATTACAGAGACAGTCTCGGCAACCTGCTTATAAATAAGGACGCTACCGAGGGTAGGGAGACAACAGCCCCCATTCTTTTACAGGGACATAGCGATATGGTATGTGAAAAAAATGAGGGCGTGAGCCACGATTTTCTCCGTGACCCCTTAAAGCTTTACGTAAAGGACGGCTGGATAAGAGCAGAGGGAACGACCCTCGGCGCGGATAACGGCGTGGCTGTGGCGGCTATGTTGGCTATACTTGACGGCGCGGCAGAGAGCCACGGACCTGTTCAGTGTCTGTTCACCGTCAGCGAAGAAGTCGGACTTGAGGGCGTAAAGGGCTTCGATTACAGCCGCATATACGCAAGAAAAATGATAAATATGGACAGCGCCGATGAAAGCCTTATAATCGCGGGCTGCGCGGGTGGACTGAGGACGGATATAGCCTTTCCCATAGAGCGACAAAGAGCCAACGGAGAGGGATTTAAGCTCCGTGTAAGCGGACTTGCGGGCGGACATTCGGGCGAGGATATACACAGGGGAAGAGCTAACGCAAATAAGCTTATGGGCAGAGTTCTTTACAGGCTGTCCGTTACGGATAAGGCTATGCGACTTGTAAGCGTTGACGGCGGTACAAAGGAAAACGCTATTCCGAGAGAATGTACTGCCTGTGGCATATGCACGGATCTTGAAGCTCTCAGGACCACTGTCAAGGAGCTTGAGACCGAAATAAAAGCCGAGCTTGGGGCTTGCGACAACGCGTTCTCCCTTGAGGTAACGGCAGAGAACAGTGGCGGTATTCCTATGACCGCTGACAGCGGAAGAAAGGTTGTATTCCTGCTTTCAACTCTCGCAAACGGAGTTTTCGAGATGAATCGAGAGCTGTCGGGAATAGTGGAATATTCGAGAAATCTCGGCATCCTTAAGACACATGAAAATTCCTTTGAGGCGGTAGTCAACTCGCGTTCGGCAAGAGAAAGTCAGATAGACCTCTCGGCGGCAGAGCTTGAAGCCTACGGAGAGATGCTTGGTGGAAAAGCCGAGCATTATAGCCGCTATCCCGGGTGGGTATATGCCGAGAAATCGGAGATAAGAAACACATATACAAGAGCCTATGCAGAGCTTTACGGAAACGAGCCAAAGGTAGAAGTTATCCACGCAGGTCTTGAATGCGGAATAATAAAAAAAGCCATACCAGATATGGATATGCTGTCCTGCGGACCTGTGGTCGTAGATCTCCACTCTCCCGATGAGGCTCTCAACGTGGCATCCTTTGAAAGATTTTTCAGCGTTATACTGCGCGTGCTTTCATTTTGACGTTATATAAATAATAAAACCTCTCGGTCAGGTAAGCCGCAACGGGCTTGTGCTGCCGAGAGGTTTTATTTGTACGTATACTGATTTTGTGTTTATTGCTCGGGTATGGTATACTTTTCGTCACCCTCGTGAACGTCGTGAATACCCGTATCCGTTTTCTGTCTGCCTACGATACCCTCTATTATCTTATAGGTATCCTCGGGGTCATAGGTGCGATAGCGTATATGAAGAACGTCTCCCGCCTGAATTGTGGGACATTCCACGTTCTGCTTGTCCACAGAAAGAACGGCGCAATTTGCGGGCCAGAGAATATCCCGCACCTCTTTTCCCGTTATAAAGGCTCTGCTTCTTGCGGTAAAATGAGCGTCTACGGTGTGTATCTCTTTTCCGTGCCCCTCTTCGTGTATCTTATCCTCAATTACAATATCCGAAAACGCGGTAACGCCCAAGGGCTCAATTATAATAAAGGAAAAGGCAACGCCTATGGCTATGGATATGAGATTTGTAAATCCGAACAGCGCTTCACAACCAAAGGTTATAGCGTTCAACGGAGCGCGATTGGTAGCCGCCAAGAAGGAACATACGCCAACGATTACCAGAACAGGCGCGTATTCGTGAGGGAAAATACCCATAGCGGTTAATGCCTTTGCCGAAAGAGCGCCTGTCATTGCGCCGATTGCCATAGCGGGAACAGAAAGTCCGCCTGTTATTTCAAGAGCGCTGACAAACAGAAATACCACCGAGCGGACGACCAAGTAAAGCAACAGAAGATACCATACGGGGGCATGTCCGTCTACAAGATGGTGGATTATATTGTGTCCCGATCCCACAAGGTCCGCGGAGAAAAATCCGAACAGAGCAATAATTACGAAAGCGGAAATTATTTTTACCGCGGCGGGTATCTTAGCGAGAGATTTTTTGAGAAGTCTGTTTACAAAAGTATATCCCTTAGCAAAGCCTATGGCGAGAAATCCGCAAAGAATACCTACTACCACAGGCGCCCAAAGATATCTTAGCGGAAGAGTAAATGGCGTATCGAGAACAAAAAGGCGGGGCTCAACCGAGAACAGACGGCAAAGAAGCTGCATAACGCCCCAAGAGGAGAGGGTCGCCGTGGCTGTCGCCAAAAAGATTATGGGGGAGAAGCGTCTGTGCGCCTCGTCAAAGGCAAATAAAATAGCTGTCAGAGGAGAGGACGTTGCCGCCGCAAAGCCGCCGCAAGCGCCGCCCGTCATTATATATCTGTCCCAAGCCCGCCCGCTTCTTTTCTTTCCCGAGAAGAGCTTTACAGTACCTTTACCTACCGCCGCGCCGAGCTGAACGCTTGCGCCCTCTTCGCCAAGGGGAACGCCCGAAAAATAGGTAATAAGAGAGGCTATAAAAAGAATTACCGAGTTCGGAAACCATTTAAGGGGAATAAAGCCCCTCAGAACGGTTATTGTTGTTTGAGCATCTCCCCCTCGGCAAGCGGGAAAGAGCTTCATAATTCCGTACGCAAGTCCGCCAAGAAGCGCCGCCCCAAGAAGAAGCAGGGGTAAAAAGGCGGGATTGGCTCTTACAAGCCCATAAAGGGTATCGGATCTTTCAATTACAAAAGCCGCGCTTACTCTAAAGAGAAATATGACGGCGCCCGTAAGTATTCCCGTTACCGCTGACAGCACAAAGCAGGGAATAAGTATCTGTCGTATATGCGAAGAATAGTTCCGTGACATAATAAATAGGTCCTTTGCTTAAAAAATAATTCACGTAGATATTATACTACACTTTTGGGTTTTTGTCAATAAGGACACAGACTTCAGTTTTCACGTATAAGCATTGTTTTAGAGCTATGAGTGATGTTTTCCGTGTGCGTTGCCGCCGCGTCAAGATGCTTATTTCTGAAATAAAGGGCGATATCTATGGCTATCTCAATGAAATTAAGAACGTAGAAGAAAAAGCTGAGATAGAACAAAAATCCGTCCTCTCCGAGACAGGAGAACTGAATAAATTTTCTTGCAATTCCAAAGGCATAGCCGATTATGAGGAATACCTCGAAAAAGAGGCTCTTGCCCTTTGCGGTACGGCTTACATAGGATTTACGTATGGATATGGGCCAGGAAAGACCGAAGCAAAAGATGGTAAAGGCTTCAAAAAGGTTGATGAGCATTGAGTAGTCCATAATAATTCACCGAATTTAAAAATAGTGCTTGACAAATCTGCCGTATTATATTATAATACATTACAAGCTATATGTAAAATATATATTATCTATTTAGTTTATATCAAAATGATATGGAGAAAAATATGTATATCAGCTACGACTATTACAGAATTTTTTACTACGTTGCCAAGTGCGGCAGCTTTACACAGGCGGCAAATCTGCTTATGAGCAATCAGCCCAATCTTACAAGAGCTATAAAGTCCTTGGAGGCGAGCCTTGACTGTACGCTACTCGAACGCTCTAACAAGGGAGTACGGCTTACCGACGAGGGGGAACGGCTCTATGAAAACATCTCTGTTGCTATGGAGCATATAATGGCGGGAGAGGAACGTATAACCGCAAATAAGACCCTGCAAAAGGGATTTATTTCCATAGGGGCTACAGAGATAGCTCTGAGGTGCTGTCTTTTACCCATACTTAACCGTTATTGCTCAAAATACCCGGGTATACGTATCAAGATAGTCAATATTTCCACCCCACAAGCCCTTACGATGCTTAAGGGGGGACTTATAGATATTGCGGTGCTTACAACGCCCGTAGAGGCTTCTGCTGAGGTCACAGAGCGTCCTATAAAGGACTTTTGCGAGGTTGCCGTATGCGGGGAAGCGCTCAAGGCTCTTTCCGAGGGCGCGCCCTTGTCTGTGTCAGAGCTTTCCAAATATCCAATCGTCTCTTTAGGTACAAAAACATCCACCTATGAATATTATCAAAAATTTTTCACAAAAAACGGAGAAACATTTTCGGTTGATATCGAGGCGGCAACGGCAGACCAGCTCTTACCGCTTATCAGACACAATCTCGGTATAGGTTTTGTGCCCGAGGATTTTCTTACCGAGCAGGGCGAGGAGCAGGGAATATACCGCATTCCGCTGTCTGCCGAGATGCCAAAGAGAAGTATATCTTTACTGAAAAAGAAAAATCATACCCTGTCACTCCCCGCAAGGGAGCTTGAGCGTATGATTTTGGAATGAATATGACCTATATGGCTCTTTGCTTTTCTAAATTCTTATAACCTGTTATCGTAGGGAGATACACAGGTACTACGGCAGGGGAAAACATATATAAAGATTACCGCTTTTGCTGTCATTGTGTGATAGCAAAAGCGGTATTTTAATTATTTATTCTTTGATCAGAATATCATTATAATTATTTGCGAAGCGAGGACTACCGAAATAAGAGCTATGGGGTAGGTTGCCGCATAGGATGCTCCAACGTCCTCTGTTCCCGAAACCTGAATAAGAGTACCGAGAGCGGGGGTAGACGTCATACCGCCTGTGATAGAACCGAGGGTATTGAGCAGATTGAGCTTCAAGATGAACTTTGCAAAGATAAAGCCGATTATCATAGGAATGATAGTCATAAGCGCGCCGTAGAGGAAGTAGATAGCCTGGAAGCACTCTACGAACTTAGCGCCGCCTGCGATACCCGCACCGATAAGGAAGAGCATAAGACCGAGCTCACGGAAAACCTTAAGGGTTGCTGCAGGGGGCATAAGCTTTATCTTGCCTATGCGTCCGAAGTGTCCGAATACAAGAGCAACGAGCAGACATCCGCCTGTTGTGGTAAGTGAGAAAGAACCTATTTTTACCGTTCCCACAAGCATGCCGAGGATAGCTGCTACAGCAAAGGGGGCGATACCGAAGGGGTCTATTTCGATAAGCTTCTTTTCGCTCTTCATCTCTACGGGGTCCTCGCCGTTGTCACCGCTTCCGCCCGCAAGCTTTGCGCGCTCAACAGCCATATCGGCTTTGAGGAACTTAGGAATGAGCTGTACGAAAAGAACAACACCGATAACTCCGAAGATGTAGGCGATACCGTTTCCAACGGCTACGTACTCGGCAAGATCTCCGCCGATAGCTTCCTTGGAAGCCGAGAACGCGGGGGTAGATGTAAGCGCGCCCGAAAACAGACCTGTCATTATTGCGGTGAGCTGTTCTGCGGGAACGTCTTTCATAGTAAGCTTAGCTATTGCTATACAGCCTGCGCAGACAAGCGCGCCCGAAATGATGATTACAAGACCGAGAAGAATGTAGGTCTTAAAATTCTTTTTAAGATTTCCAAAGAACTTAGGGCCTGCGATAAATCCAACGGACGTTACGAAAAGAATAAGTCCAAGGTTTTCAACTATCTTCAGCGCGTTTCCCGTATATCCCGCAAGAGATTCGGAAACGTTAGGCCACCATGCGGCAACCTTTGCGCCAAACTCGCTGTTCATAATGCTTGGGAACATCTCGTTTATAGGATTGTAGAAGAAGCAACCGAAAAGCAGAGCTACGAGGAATACTCCCGCAGTTCCGAGGTTAACGCCCTTTATAGTAACTCTTCCAAGAAGATAGCCCAGTGCGGCTATTGCGAGAACCGAGAAGATAAGAAAAGCAACTCCGTCAATTGAAAGATTGAAGAAGTATTTTCCAGTTTCCGCATTTTTGAAAAATTCAAAAATTTTCATTTTTTTGACCTCTGTAAAAATATAAAATGATAATTGAGCGAGCGTATTACGTACAGAAAGCATTTTTCTGTACACAATATATCCGCCCTTGTGTTTTGTTTCCCGTATTTCGGGGCGAGCCCGCAGTGCGAGCTCGCCCAAAATAGTTTTTATTACTTCATCAACTTAGCGTTGGGCTCGTCAAAAACGGGGTTGCCGTGAGTGTAACGGGGAAGAAGCTTGGGAGATACCGCATCTGTAACGATGCCCGCATCCGCCATTTCCTTCATAAAGTCCTCAACGTGGCTGAGCGTGAGCTTTTCGGGAGTAGCGGTGTTCTTTGCCGCCTCAGCAGCATGAACGCCTGCATTTCTACCGAATACGATGATATCAAGGAGAGAGTTACCCATAAGTCTGTTCTCACCGTGGATACCGCCAACTGCCTCGCCTGCTACGAACAGGTTCTCAACGTCGGACATACCGTTATCGGCGATCTTGATACCGCCGTTCTGGTAGTGGAGCGTGGGGTAGATAAGAATAGGCTGCTTACGCATATCGATGCCGTACTTAAGATACATACGCATCATAGCGGGTATACGCTTCTCAATAGTTCCCTCGCCGTGTATCATATCTATCATAGGAGAGTCGAGCCAGATACCCTGACCGCCGTTGAACGTGTCAACGCCATTGCCTCTCTTACACTCGCGGATAACCGAGGACGCGCAAACGTCACGAGTCTCAAGAGGATACATAAATGCCTCACCGTCAGCGTTAATAAGCTGAGCGCCGATAGAACGTACCTTTTCGGTAACGAGCGCGCCGAATATCTGAGAGGGATAAGCCGCGCCTGTGGGGTGATACTGAAGCGTGTAAGCGTAGAGCAGAGGCGCACCCGCTCTGTATGCCATTACAAGACCGTCAGCAGTAGCTCCGTAGTGGTTGGAGGTGGGGAAGCCCTGATAGTGCATACGTCCCGCGCCGCCCGTAGCGATGATAACGGTCTTTGCGCGAGCTATGAGAAGCTCCTTGGTTTCCATATTCATAAGGACAGCGCCTGCCGCCTTGCCGTTTTCGTCCTTGATTATCTCGATAGCCGAGGTAAAATCAACAACGGGAATAGCTCTGTTCTGTACCTCGTCGCGGAGAACTCTCATGATCTCTGCGCCCGAGTAGTCCTTTGCGGCGTGCATACGCTTGCGGGAAGTACCGCCGCCGTGGGTGGTAACCATAGTACCGTCAGCTTCCTTGTCGAACATAACGCCAAGGTCGTTGAGCCACTTGATACATACGGGAGCGTCGTTTACAAGCTTGTAAACAAGCTCGGGAACGTTCTTGAAGTGACCGCCGCCCATAACGTCAAGATAGTGCTGAGCGGGGCTGTCATTAGGCTTATCTGCCGCCTGAATACCGCCCTCTGCCATCATTGTGTTAGCGTCGCCGTGACGGAGCTTTGTAACTATCATTACGTTAGCGCCGTTTTCGTGTGCCATAATAGCTGCCGCAGAGCCAGCTCCGCCGCCGCCTATAATGAGAACGTCAACGTCGTAATCAACCTTTGAAAGGTCAATATCCGCAGGGTTTACGCGGGGATTTGCCTGAAGCATCTCGGCAAGCTCCAGCGGTACCTTTTCACCCTTGTTAGGACCGATGGAAAGCTCAGTGAACTGAGACTGAATATGGTCGGGGTGGTTTTCGAGAAGCACCTGATCCTTCTCCTCCGCTGTCATACGGCGGGGATGATTGCCTGCAAGAACCTGACGGAGACGCTCGGGTCTTGTCTCTTCCACCTTTTTGATGGATTCTAACATTTCCTTAGTATACATTTACGCGTCCTCCTTATTTCTCAAAATCACGGTTGTTGTACATTTCTTTAAGCTCTTCCGCGGTCTTGTTCATAATATCGCGGAGAGCCGCCTCACAGTCGCCGCCTTCGATCTCTGCAACTCTGTCGAGAAGATGCTGAGTTTCGGGAGCAAGGTATTTACCTGTAAGTCTGCGGGCAAGCAAGCCAACCTGAGGATGGGTGATGCCTGCGGGGCAACGGGAGGAGCAAACACCGCACATAACGCAGTCAAAGGACTCCTCTGCGCACTTTTCGTACTCACCTCTCTGAGCGTAAGCGATATACTGCATTACGTTCAGCTCCTGAGTACAAGCCTTGGTGCAGGCGTTACAGCCAACACAAGCGTATATCTCGGGGTAAAGCTGCATCATTATCTGCTCGGTGGGTCTTACCTTGTTGATATCATAGGGCTGCTTTACAAGGGGGAAGAAGGGCAGTGTAGCTATGTACATATTGTCCTCTACCTTTGTCTGACAAGCAAGACAGGTCTTAAGCTCGTTCTGACCCTTTATGCGGTATATGGTAGCGCAAGCTCCGCAGAAGCCGCAACGGCATCCAACGCCGCGAACAAGCTGATAGCCTGCGTACTCCATAGCGTTCATAATGGTAAGGCTTGCGGGAACCTCGTACTTTTTACCGTAAAGGTAAATATTTACCATCTTTTCCATGTGTGATTCTCCTTTATCAATATTCGTCGGGAAGCTCGGAAAGCTCGTCGCAACGGAATACGGGACCGTCCTTGCAAACGTATTTTGCGCCTACGTTGCAGCGTCCGCATTTACCGATACCGCACTTCATACGAAGCTCCAGTGTTGTGTATACCTGTGTTTTGTCGAAGCCCAGCTCCTGAAGTCCTGCCAATGTGAACTTTATCATTATTGGAGGACCGCAAAGGATGGCGGTCTTATTTGTATCAAAGCCCAGCTCCTTTACGTAGTTGGGAACGAAGCCAACGTGTCCGCTCCATTCGGGCTGCTCGCGGTCGATGGTAAGATACACGTTAACGCCCGCGTCCTTCTGCCACTCGTCGATTATCTCCTGATAGTCAACGAGGTCCTGCATACTTCTTGAGCCGTAAACTATATCTATCTTGCCGTATCTGTCGCGGTAGTGGCGGCAGTAGTTGATAACCGAGCGCAAGGGCGCAAGTCCGATACCGCCCGCGATAAAGAGCATATCCTGACCTACAAATGCGGTGTCAACGGGAAACGCGTTTCCGTAAGGTCCGCGAATGGTTATCTGCTGACCTACCTCCATAGAGTGGAGCCACTCGGTAACACAGCCGCATTTCTTTATGGAAAATTCCATAAATTCGGTATTTGTAGGAGATGAGGTAATGGAGAACATAGCCTCGCCTACGCCGGGGATAGAGAGCATAGCGCACTGTCCGGGCTTGTGGTCAAACGCCTTTTTGCCATCGGGAGTTACCACGCGGAAGGTCTTTACGTCGGGAGTGTCGATACGGATATCAGTAACCACGCCCACCACAGGGATAAGGGGTTCTTTCATATCAGCCATTTTTCTTACCTCCTAACTTCTTCATAACCTTTACGATATTCATATTGATGGGGCACTTGGAAATACATCTTCCGCAACCTACGCAGGAGAAGAGCCCATCGTTGTTTGTGGGATAGTACACAAGCTTGTGCATAAATCTCTGACGGAAGCGTTCAAGCTGGCTGTTACGGGAGTTTCCGTGAGCCATTCTTGTGAAGTCGGAATACATACAGGAATCCCAACAACGGAAACGCTTTACACCGTGACCTGTGTTGAAGTCCTTAATGTCATAGCACTGACAGGTGGGGCAAACAAAGGTACAGGTGCCGCATCCGAGACAGGTCTCGGAAAGCTCCTTCCACTCGGGAGCATTGAAGAATTCATTTGTCTTTCCGTCGCCGAAAGCATCAGCCTTAAGGTCCTTTAAGGGAAGCTTGTCAAGACGCTCTGCGATAAGCTTCTTTTGAGCATCGACAGCCGCTGTGTCGCAATCCTCGGTAAGAGAAGCCACAGCCGCAAGGATAGCCTCGCCTTTTTCGGTCTTAGCGTCAAGGTAGAGCGCATCCTCTGTCTTGTGGCATACGATATCTCCCGCAGGAGAAGCCGCATCAATGCCGAATGTACCGCAGAAGCAGGTCTCAGCAGGGCGGGTGCAAGCCATAGACATTATAATTCCATGCTCGCGGCGATTCTTGTAATAGGTATCGACAGGGTCGGAAAGGAATACTCTGTCGAGAATATCGAAGCTCTTAACGTCGCACGCGCGAACGCCGAAGATAACGAAATCCTCGCATTCCTCTCTTGTGTCGATTATCTCTACGGTCTTACCCTCCATTTTGAAATCAACAAGATTTTCTGTCTGGGGGAAGAAGAAGTCCTTGGGGCTTCTTACTGTATTTAGGGCATCGGAGAGCTTTGCGCCCTCTGCCCACGCCTCGTATTTAGCTCCTGCCGCCGTATCAACGGGGAGGTAGAGCTTTGCGTTCTTTGCTATCTCGGCAAAAAACAGGTCAAGTCTGTCAAGAGAAATTTTACGCATTATTCGTCACCTCTCTCTACAGCCTCGGAGGGCTCTAAGTCCTCTGTGGTATAATTTACGATAGGAGCGCGGCTTCCAACCTCAGCGCCTGCCTGATAATCGCCGTAGAAGCTATCAATGTCCTTGATAAACTTACGGTTGAGCAGGTGGAGAGGGATGCTCTGAGAACAAACTCTCGAGCATTCGCCGCAGTCTGTACATCTGCCCGCAACGTGGAAAGCGCGGATGATGTGGAACATCTTTTCCTCAAATTCATTTGCGGGAGCCTTGTTTTCAAGAGCGGAATTGGGGTTGTCAAACACGCACTTTTCACAGGTACAAGCGGGGCATACGTCACGGCAAGCGTTACAGCGGATGCAACGTGAAAGCTCGTTCTGCCAGAAAGCGTAGCGCTCGTCGGCGCTCATTTTCTCAAGGGCTGCAACCTCGTCAAATCTTGCGCTCTCGGCAACCTCGCCGTCCTCACCGAGAAGCTCGTCGTAAGCCACGTGCTTCTTGGATTTGCAGTTCAAGCATCTGTCGGGGAGAAGCTCGTCTCTCTTGACCGAAACAGTTCCGTCGTAAAGGGTCTCTATCTCAACTGTCTCGCCGTTGTCGTTAACCGAAAGGATACCCTCAGCGCGGTCCTTCAAGAGCTTGGGGTCAAGCATACCGTTACAGGGAACGCCAATGGCGTATACCTTTTCTCTGTCAAAGCGATGCTCTGTAAGGAGCTGATTGAAGCTGTATGTATCGCAGGACTTAAGGAAAACAAGTACCTTTCCCTCGCCCTTAGCGGTCTCCTTTACGAGATATTTGGAGAAGTTAGCTCCGCAAAAGTCATTCCATACGAAGCTCTCCTCAAGCTCCTCGGCGGATCTGAACACCGCAGGAGTTACGTCGTAAGCAAACTCGCCCATCTTCCAGCCGATAACACGGTCTACCGTGCCGTCCGAAAGAAGCTCGCAAGCTCTTCTTACGAGAATATCACGACTTATTTCTTGCATCTCAGGTCCTCCAATCTCTTGTTTTCACCAAGCGCCGCAACCTTTTCGGCAAAATCGTTCATTGTAGCGGCAAATTTTGCGCCCTCAGCTGCAGATACCCATTCAAGACGGGTACGCTCTCTCTCAATGCCGAGATAATCGAGCATAGAGAAGAGCAGAGCCATACGGCGGCGGGTATAGTAGTTACCCGAGGTGTAGTGGCAGTCACCGGGGTGACAGCCGCAAATGATAACTCCGTCCGCGCCTCTCTGGAACGCGCGGAGAATGAACATAGGATTAACTCTGCAAGAGCAGGGAACTCTTATGATCTTTACGTCGGCAGGGTAGTTGAGTCGGTTGTTTCCCGCAAGGTCTGCGCCCGCGTAGGAACACCAGTTACAGCAAAAAGCGACGATAAGTGGTCTGTATTCTTTTACTTGCATATTGCGTCTACCTCCGCTACGATTTGTTTGTTAAGGAAGCCCTTAAGGTCCATAGCTCCCGACATACAAGCTACGGTACAAGCGCCACAGCCCTGACATACGGCTTCGTTAACGCTTGCCACACGGCGAACCTTGGTGGTTCTGTCGGGCATTCTGAATTCCTTGTCAATATAGGAGATAGCTCCGTAGGGGCATACTCTTTCACAGGTGGAACAGCCGTTACACATCAGCTCGTCTGAATGAGCGACACAGGGGTTACCCGTAAGCTTATCCTTAGCGAGAAGTCCGATGACCTTAGATGCGGCAGCGCCTGCCTGAGAAACTGTTTCGGGAATATCCTTGGGTCCTTGGCACGCGCCCGAGAGGAACACGCCCGCTGTGGGGCTTTCTACGGGACGGAGCTTGGGGTGAGCTTCTGTAAAGAAGTCGTTGGTGTCCATACTTGCCGTAAGCATAGTAGCAAGAGGACGGGCAGACTTATCGGGCTCGATAGCCGCCGCCAAAACAACAAGGTCAGCATCGATATGGAGCTGCTTGCCCGCGATAAGGTCAGATGCCTGAACCTTAAGCTTCTTACCCTCGGGAGATACCTTGCCCACCATACCCTTGATATAGTGAACGCCGTATTCCTCAACGGCTCTGCGGTAGAACTCATCGAAGTTCTTACCGGGTGTACGAACGTCTATATAGAATACGTAAACGTCGGTGTCGGGATACTTGTCTCTGATAAGCATAGCGTGCTTAGCCGTATACATACAGCATATCTTGGAGCAGTACTCCTTGCCCTTTTCGGCGCAAGCCGCGCAACGGGAGCCTACGCACTGAACGAGAACGATAGTGTGAGGATGCTCGCCGTCAGAGGGACGGAGAAGCGTACCGCCCGTAGGACCTGCCGCGTTCATAAGACGCTCAAGCTCGAGAGAGGTGATAACGTCCTTGGACTGAGAGTATGCGTACTCGTCGAACTTATCCATAGATATGGGGTTGAAGCCCGTAGCGACTACGATAGCTCCGTACTTTTCGGTTATGTACTCGTCCTTTGCCTCATAGTCGATAGCCTTTGCGGTGCAGACCTTGGAGCAAACTCCGCACTTGCCTGTTTTAAGCATCGTGCAGTAGTTGGGGTCGATGGTCGCAACCTTCGGAACTGCCTGAGCGAAAGGAATGTAGATAGCGCGTCTGTTGTCCATACCCATATTGAACTCGTTGGGTACTTTCTTCTGAGGACACTTTTCCGTACAGATACCGCAGCCTGTGCAGACGTCCTCTTTTACGTAGCGGGCGCGCTTCTTTATGGTAACGTCAAAGTTACCTACAAATCCGCCTACCTCTGTTACCTCGCTGTAAGAGAAGATGCGGATCTTCTCGTGCTGAGCAACGTCAACCATCTTAGGCGTAAGGATACACGCCGCGCAGTCGAGGGTGGGGAAGGTCTTGTCAAGCTGAGCCATCTTACCGCCGATAGTGGGCTTTGTCTCAACGATGTCAACGGGGAAGCCCGCATCGGCAATGTCGAGGGCTGTCTGAATACCCGCGATACCGCCGCCGATAACGAGGGCACGCTTGGTAACAGGGCTCTCACCGGGGGTCAGGGGCGCGTTAAGGTTTACTTTAGCAATTGCCGCCTTTCCGAGAATGATAGCCTTCTCCGTACCGATAGGCATTTCCTTATGTACCCAAGAGCACTGCTCGCGGATGTTGGCGATCTCAACCATATAGGGGTTAAGACCCGCAGCCGCCGCTGTCTTGCGGAAGGTAGCCTCGTGCATACGGGGAGAGCAGGAGCAGACAACTATACCGGTGAGCTTATGCTCTGCGATAGCCGCCTTTATAAGGTCCTGTCCTGCCTGAGAACACATATACTGATATTCTGTGGAGATAACAACACCGGGCTCATACTGGAGCGCCTCTGCCACAGCCTTAACGTCTACCGTTCCCGCGATGTTAGTACCGCAGTGGCAGACAAATACGCCAATTCTTTGCATTGCTGTTTTCTCCTTTCTTACTTAGCATATTTTCTGAACGCGCTCATAAGAGCCTGCTGAGGCATATCCTCGTCTATCATAGCGGGAATGTCCTCGGGCTTCAAATGGTTTGCGCCCTTTTCGCGTATTACCGTCAGTCTGAGCGCTTCGATGAGCTTTGCGGGCTCAACGCCTCTGGGACAACGGTCTACGCAAGCGAAACAGGAAAGACACTTATATATCGAATCCGACTTCATAAGGGCTTCGATATCGCCTGTCTCTACCATGTAAACAAACTGATGGGGATGATACTCCATCTCGTCGTAAGAGGGGCAGGTGCCCGAGCATTTGCCGCACTTCATACATTTGAGAGGATTTACACCGCTCATACGGAGTATCTGTTCCTTTTGTCTTTCGGTCTTGTTGTGCATTTTAGTCCTCCTTTACTCCGAGAGCCTCTGCAAGAAGCTCTGTGAAATAAATAACGGGGAGAGAAGCGCCGTTCTTTACAAGGTTGTACTTACAAAGAGGGCATGCTGTAACTATCATCTGGGCTCCGTGGCTCTCCGCGCTGTCGGATACCGCATTGCTTCTCTTTTTAGCCGCCGCAGCGTCCTCAAGGGCTATGTATCCGCCGCAGCATTCATTTCTTGCGGGGTATATAACAGGCTCAGCGCCGATAGCTCTGATAAAGTCCTCGATTATGGTGGGATTTTCAGCGTCATCGAATGCCATTATCTTGCCGGGGCGAAGAAGCAGACAGCCGTAGTAAGCGGCGATCTTTTTGCCTGTAAGGGGATTTTTAACAGCCGCGCGCAAATTGTCGAAGCCTACCTTGTCGCGAAGAAGCTCGAGGAAGTGCAATACCTCGGTCTCTCCGTGATACTCGGTGGGGGTCTTATCCTGAGCGAGGTAGTTGTTTACCTTTGTAGCAAAGAACTCATCGCTCTGCATTGCGTGATTGGTCTGCTTGATTACGTTGTGACAAGCCGAACACACCGTAACAAGGGGACGATCCTCGTCTCTTGCCGCCGCCAAAGCGCGGACAGAGGAGAGCTTGGGTGCTATCTCATCGTTAGCCGATACGTAAACGCCGCCGCAGCACTGCCAGTTTTGGGGCTCGCAAAGCTCTATTCCGAGAGCCTCTGCCGATCTGCGGGCGTACGCGTCAAGCTCCTTTGCCTTGGTACGCAGGGTGCATCCGGGGAAATAACTGACTTTCATTATTTTCCTCCAATTTATAATTTTTGATTAAACCATCTGCTCGGGGTGGAATACCTCGTCAAACTTTTCCTCGGTAAGGAAGCCAAGCTCTACGCATGCCTCCTTGAGGGATATGTTATCCTTGTATGCCTTCTTAGCTGTCTTAGCGGCATTCTCGTATTCGATGTTGGGGTTGAGCGCGGTGACGAGCATAAGAGAGTTGTGCAGATTGTGGTGCATCTTTTCCTTGTTTGCCTTGATTCCCACAGCGCAGTTATTGTTAAAGGAAACAATAGCCTCAGCAAGAAGTCTTGCCGACTGTAAGAAGTTGTAAGCCGCAACGGGCATAAACACGTTAAGCTCGAAGTTACCCTGAGACGCCGCCATAGTAACAGCTACGTCGTTACCCATTACCTGAACCGCAACCATAGTTACAGCCTCGCACTGGGTGGGGTTTACCTTACCGGGCATAATGGAAGAGCCGGGCTCGTTCTCGGGAATGAATATCTCTCCGAGACCGTCGCGGGGACCTGAAGCGAGCCAACGAACGTCGTTAGCTATCTTCATCATATCGCAAGCCGTCGCCTTGATAGCGCCGTGAGCGAATACAAGCTCGTCCTTAGAGGTAAGAGCGTGGAATTTGTTCTCTGCCGTAACGAAAGGCTTGCCTGTAAGCTCTGCTACCTTTGCGGCAACGAGAGTGTCAAAGCCCTTGGGTGTATTAAGTCCCGTTCCAACGGCAGTTCCGCCGAGAGCAAGCTCGCGCAGGGGAGCAACAGAAAGCTTCAGAAGCTCAACGTCTCTCTCAAGAGAGGAGCGCCAGCCGCTTATCTCCTGACTGAACTTGATGGGGGTAGCATCCTGAAGATGGGTACGTCCCGATTTAACTATACCCTCGTTTTCAGCTTCAAGTCTCTTAAAGGTCTCGATAAGAAGCTCTACTGCGGGAATGAGCTTGTCCTCGATAGCTATTACCGCCGAGATGTGCATGGCGGTGGGGAAGGTATCGTTGGAGGACTGGCTCATATTTATATCGTCGTTGGGGTGAGCAAGCTTTTTGCCCGCAAGCTGATTTGCTCTGTTAGCGATTACCTCGTTGGCATTCATATTGGACTGTGTGCCCGAGCCTGTCTGCCAAACAACGAGAGGGAAGTGGCTGTTAAGCTCGCCCGAGATGACCTCGTCGCACGCCTTGGAGATAGCTTCAAGCTTCTCTGCGGTCATTTTCTCGCTTTTCAGCTCGTGGTTAGCCATAGCCGCCGCCTTTTTGAGTATGCCGAAAGCGTGAGTTATCTCACGGGGCATAGTCTCGATGTCAACGCCTATTCTGAAATTCTCACAGCTTCTCTGTGTCTGAGCCGCCCAAAGACGGTCAGCGGGAACCTGCATATCGCCCATAGAGTCGTGTTCAATACGGTATTCCATAATTCACCTCTTATATATCAAGACTGTTGATAACAGACTTAAGCGTATCCGCGCTGTGTCTGAGCTTTATTATCTCTTCGTCGGTAAGCGGAACGTTTACCTTGCAACGGATTCCGTCGCTTCCTACAACGCAGAGAGTGCTGAGGCAGACGTCGTCAATTCCGTATTCGCCGTGCATCATTGTGGAAACGGTCATTGTGGAGTCTATTTCGTTGAGGAGACACTTTACAACGTGGCATACCGAGAGGGATACCGCATAGAAGGTAGCGCCCTTTCTTTGAATTACCTTGCCGCCCGATTTCTTAACGTACTCCTCTACCTCAGCATAGTTGAGGTCGGGAGCAACCTGTCCGTTACCGAGAACCAGCTTCTTGCAGTCCTCTATCGGAATGTTGGAAATGTTTGCAACAGACCACGGAACAAAGGAAGAATCTCCGTGCTCGCCGAAAACGTATGCGTGAACGTTCTTCTGGCTTATCTTGTAGTGCTCGGAAAGTCTCGCGCGCAGACGTGCTGTATCGAGGATAGTACCCGAACCGATTATACGGCTTTCGGGAAGATCCGAGAACTTGTGGAAGGTGTAGGTAAGGATGTCAACGGGGTTACTTACTATGATGTAGTTGGCATCGGGAGCGTACTTGGTTATCTCGGGGATTATTTGCTTTGTAATGTTTACGTTTGTCTGAGCCAGCTCAAGTCTGGTCTGACCGGGCTTTCTTGCGATACCCGAGGTAAGTATAACGATGTTCGCGCCTGCGGCATCGCTGTAGTCTCCCGCGTAAATGGAGCAGGGAGTGCAGAAAGGAAGACCCTGACGGATGTCGAGAGCCTCACCGAGAGCTTTTTCGTTATTGACGTCTATCATTACTATTTCAGATGCGATGCCCATAACGGTAAGTGTGTAAGCGATTGTTGAACCAACGCTTCCTGTGCCTATTATTGCGACCTTATTCACAATATGCCTCCTTGAAAATAAAAAATAAAAATGTTTATGTACAACCAACTAATTATATCATATTTCCCCCGTGTTATCAATAGATTGTTAAAAAATTATTTATTTTCACCGAATGTCACAAAAAAAGGTTTTTGGTCACAAAATAATTGGTCGTATCAACTATTTTTACAAAGGATTTTTCAATAAATTGACTTATAAGCTCACAAAACGTTGATTTTTGACCTACAAAATACTTAAAAGCTATTGACAAAAGGAGTAAAATGTAATAGAATTAAATATGGTAGGAAATAGCGAGACACTACTAATAATTATTTCGGGGGATTTTGCTATGAAACGCATATTGTCCATTACACTTTCAGTTATTCTTATTTTATCGGCGCTTTGCCTTACATCCTGTAGCCGTGAGCCATCGGATATCGGTGTTATCAACGGTATGAACGGACGACAGGTCTGTGAGAATATTCTCGACAACCTTAAATCGACCGACAGATACCGTGTGGATATGGATGTTGAGCTTGGGTTGGGTGTTCTTTTTATCACCATTCCCGCAAAGCTTGATGATATGTGCGTCAGCGAGTTCGACGGCGAAAATATGCACTATAAGTTTACCGATGAGGGGCTTTTGTTCATCGATAACAAGACCCTTGCGTCTATGGTCGGCAGTGAATTCCGTGAGGCGTGGTACGTTGACGGCACGGCATATAAGATCACGTTCTATGACGAGGCTTTCAAACACGACTATGATCCCGACAAGGAAGATATGGGCTTTACAACCATGCTTGTAGAAGAAATAGAATCTTTCCTACTCAGAGACGACGCCGAATTCAACTGCTACGAGGATAAAGAGGGAAATACCTACGTTGAGTTTATGATGACCGAGGGCGCTACCCTTAGCGGATTTGAAACGGGAGCTACCCTTTGCAGAGTTTATACCGACGGAAAGCAAATAGAGAAGATATCCGTGGATTTTGATGTTTTTGGCGTAAAGGCGGCTGCATTCAACGTTGCGGATTTCAGCGGAGTTGTAACTATGAACTTTGAATATGACGGTGTTGGGGCTATAACCGCTCCCAAGGGCTTTAATTAAGAAATAAATAAATAAATAAATTTTTTAGAGGCTAATGCAATGAAAAAGATTATTAGTGTCGTTTTGTCGGCGGTTGTGCTCCTTTCCGCTCTCTGTCTTGTTTCCTGTAACGAAAAGGCGATGCCTATCGAAAGCATTAACGGAATGAGCGCGCAGGATGCCTGCGACCTGGGATTTGAGCGTCTTAGTGAAAAGGAAACGTACCACGTAAGCGTTGACGCTGAGCTGAGGCTCAACCTGCTTGTAGCGTCCATTCCCGTGGGAATAGACGAGTTTTACGTAAATACCACAGACGGCGATGATATGCACTATAAGTTTACCGATGAGGATCTGCTCTTTATTGACAACGCGAAGCTCCTATCCATATTTTCGGGTTACGACAAAGAGGTATGGTACGTTGACGGAGTAAGATACGGTATAGCCGAGGACGGAACGCCTAAAGTAGATAAGAGCGGCAGAAAGCCATCAAACGTAGTTGACAAGATAATCAATACCATAGAGTCGAGCGATAATTCCAACGCGGCGTGCTACGAGCAGGACGGAGAGCAATTCGTTATGCTCACCGTTACTCTTGATGAGTTCGGCGCGGGAGAGGTAGGCTGCAAGGTGTTTATTGACGAAAACGGCGATATTACAAAGGCCTTGGTAGAGGGTAAGCTCTACGGCATAGGCATTAAGCTTACTATGAATTTCGAGTATGAAAACGTACCCGCTATCGATGTACCCGAGGATATGCTGGCGCTTGCGTAAAAAATTGCCTGCGAATTTTTTGAAACAAAAGTATTGACAACGGACAAAAGTTGTGATACAATTTTCAGTGTAATAAAGGCTGTGACGGAAAGAGTAGCATAGCGAGCCTGTTTCAGAGAGCTGTCCCATTGGCTGAAAGGACGGTACGGCAGATATGTGAAAAACGCTCCCGAGCCCGCGAAAGAACGCCGCTTAGCGGTTAATAGACTCGCGCGTTACGCCACGAAACGGCGGCTTGAGAGGATTTTTCGTTTTGAAAAGTCAATTTGGGTGGTATCGCGGAAGCTTGCCTTTCGTCCCATACGGTGGGACGAAAGGCTTTTTGTTTTTCTTTATTCTGCCGTGATAAATAATTTTGGAAAAAAATAAGATAATATATTATTGGAGGATCAAAAGAATGCTCAGAACACACAACTGCAATGAACTTAATACCGAACACATTGGTAAGCGCGTAACTCTTACAGGTTGGATAGACAGAGTGAGAGACCACGGAGGCGTACTTTTTGTTGACCTGCGCGACCATTACGGAATAACGCAGATAGTTCTTTCCGATGACGGAATGATAGCGGGAATGCCCAAGGAGACGGTAGTTCTTATTGAGGGCGAGGTGGCAAAGAGAGACGAGGAGACGGTAAACCCCAAGCTCGCTACGGGTATGGTAGAGGTCAAGGCGGACAAGATCGAGGTGCTTGGTCCTTGTCAGCTCGGTCTGCCCTTTGAGATAGATATGTCTATGCAGACAAGAGAAGAGGTAAGACTGAAATACCGCTATCTTGACCTGCGTAACCGTAAGCTTCACGACAATATCGTGCTTCGCTCTAAGATACTCAGCTATCTCCGCTCGCAGATGGAACAGCTTGGCTTCCTTGAGATACAGACGCCTATTCTTACCGCATCGTCCCCCGAGGGCGCTCGCGACTACCTTGTACCCAGCAGAAAGCACAAGGGCAAATTCTACGCGCTTCCCCAAGCGCCTCAGCAGTTCAAGCAGCTGCTTATGACCTCGGGATTTGACCGCTATTTCCAGATAGCGCCCTGCTTCCGCGACGAGGACGCAAGACAGGACCGCTCCCCCGGAGAATTCTATCAGCTTGATTTCGAGATGTCTTTCGCAACACAGGAGGACGTATTTGAGGTAGCCGAGACGGTAGTATACAATACCTTTAAGAAGTTTACCGATAAAGAGGTGTCCAAGCCTCCGTTCCGCCGCATAACCTTTGCCGATGCAATGCTGAAGTACGGAACGGATAAGCCCGACCTTCGCAACCCCATCGAGATACAGGACCTTACCGACTTCTTCGCTAAGCACGAATTTCTGAATATCAACGGCAGAACAGTACCCTTTAAGAACAAGCTCGTTCGCGGTATCGGTGCCAACTATCTTGTAAAGAGAGACGGCGAGGGTGATGGAAAGAAGGCGTTTGAAAAGGCTATCGACACATATTCAAGAAGCATCGGAATGAAGTTCGGATGCGGATATATCACTCTCGAGGAGGGTGAATTCAAAGGACCTATCGCCAAGTTCCTCACAGAGGAGCAGAAGGCTGAGCTTGTTTCTATGTGCGGAATAAAAGAGGGAGATTCTCTCTTCTTCATTTCCGATTCTGCGGCTGTAATAAATCAGCTTGCGGGTCAGATGAGAACGTGGATAGCGACTGAGCTTGGACTTATCAGAAAGGATAGCTTTGAGTTCTGCTTTATCGTTGATTTCCCCATGTACGAGCTTAACGCCGAGACACGTAAGATAGACTTTACCCACAATCCTTTCTCTATGCCTCAGGGCGGAATGGACGCGCTTCTTAACAAAGACCCCTTGGAGATATTCGCATACCAGTACGACATCGTATGTAACGGCGTAGAGCTTTCCTCGGGAGCTGTAAGAAACCACAACCCCGAGATAATGAGAAAAGCGTTTGAGATAGCGGGCTACGGCGAGGACGACCTTAAGGCTAAGTTCGGCGCGCTTTACACCGCGTTCTCCTACGGTGCGCCTCCTCACGCGGGAATGGCGCCCGGCGTAGACAGAATGATAATGCTTATTGCCGAGGAAGAGACTATCCGTGACGTTATAGCGTTCCCCCTTAACGGAAACGCGCAAGACCTTATGATGGGCGCACCCGGTGAAGTTACCGAGCAGCAGCTCAGAGAGGTCCATATAAAGGTCAGAGACTAAGCAACGGAGAATTTGATTTATGGAAAGAGAAACACTTAGACGGCTTGAGCTTTTAAATCAGCTCAGCTTGACCGAAGCGCAAAAGGATGACGTGATTGCTTTCTTCGCAAAAAGAGAAGCCGACCTTAGAGCGCTTGAAGGTATAGATACAGAGAATACCGAGAGAATGGTACACGTTATGCCTATTATGACGGTAGTACGGGAGGATGTGGTGTCACAGCCCTTTTCCCGTGAGGAGCTTCAGGCGGGCGCGCCCGAGACCGACGAGGGCTATTGGTGCGTTCCCAAGGTAGTAGAATAAGGAGGATGAAACAATGAAAGCTTATACTGTAAAAAAAGATATCTCCTCCGATAGAGCTATCGTTGCCGACGATATGCTTCTTACCGTGGATATGCCGACAACGGCAGGCTCCCGTATGCTTGACGGATATATGAGCCTTGTAGAGTCCGAGGCGCTTGCGCGTCTTAAGACCGCGGGCTACGAGATAAGCGGAAAGGCTGACGTGGGAGAGTTCTCCATCGACCTTTTGGGTGAGACCTCTTACAGAGGCGCGCTTTCCGAGGGCGGCGTTATCAAAAATGCGGCTGCCGAGATAGTCGGCTCGGGAGAGGCTGTGGCGGCTCTCTGCCTTGACGTTAACGGTTCGGTAAGACGCGCGGCGGCGCAGAGCGGACTTGTGAGCCTGAAGCCTACCTACGGCACTGTATCACGTTACGGAACTGTGCCTGTTGCATGCTCGGGAGAGACGGTCAGCGTTCTTGCGGGAAGCACCGACGTATGCCGCGATATACTTGACGTAATTTCGGGACACGACTCAAAGGACGGCACCAGCCTTTCGGAACAGCTTTGCGCAAGCCTTAAAAAGGATGCGAGCGCAGCTGCCGTTCGCCGCGTAGCCCTTTTGAGCTCTATGACAAAGGATATAGATGATGGCGTAAGAGCAAAGCTTGACGTGGCTGTCGCCGCGTTTAAAAACAGCGGTGTTGAGGTGACTGTTATAGAAAACAGTGTAATAGCGTCGGCAAGACCCGCGTGGAACGTTCTTATGTGCGCTGAGCTTTGTAATAACGTGTCGCGCTACGATGGCGTAAAATACGGATACCGCGCCGAAAGCTTTTCGGGCATCGACAGTCTTTACACCAATAGCCGTACCGAGGCTTTTGGCGAGCTGCTCAAAACCGCGGTTATCTTCGGCTCTGAGACGCTGTCTACCGAAAACTATATGAAGGTCTATGATAAATGCCTGAGAGTGCGCAGAGTTATCGTCGAGGAATTTGCGAAGCTGTTTTCCGAGTTTGATGCTGTTATGATGCCTGCATGCGCTGCTTGCGCTTATACCGAGAAACAAGTATCGGAAAATAAGTATATCGCTTTTGAGGAGAATTTCTACACAGCTCCCGCCTCGATAACGGGACTTCCCGCAGCAGTTGCGGGCGGCGTACAGCTCGTGGGCAGAGCCTTCTCGGAGCGCGCGTTGCTTTGCGCGGCTGATATCATAATAAAGGGGGGCAGATAATATGAGATATGAAACAGTCATCGGACTTGAGGTACACGTTGAGCTTGCCACGAAGTCCAAAATATTCTGTTCCTGTTCGGCTCATTCTTACGGAGCTGAGCCTAACTCCCACGTATGCCCCGCCTGCTGCGGTATGCCGGGTATGCTTCCCGTGGTGAATAAAAGAGTAGTTGATTACGGAATGAAAGCGGGTATGATGCTGAACTGTCACATCAACCGCACCACCACCTTTGATAAAAAGAGCTATTACTATCCCGACCTTCCCGCGGCTTATCAGACCACGCAGTGGTTCGCGCCTGTTGCCGTAAACGGACTTGTGGAGATCGAGACCTCCAAGGGAAAGAAAAATATCCGCATAAAGCAGATACACATGGAGGAGGATGCGGGTAAGCTCGTTCACGATATCCGTGAGGATACCACCCTCGTTGACTTCCACAGAACCAGTGTTCCCCTTATCGAGATAGTCAGCCAGCCCGACCTGTCAAGCGCAGAGGAGGTAGAGGCTTATCTTGAACGCCTTAAGACACTTTTGCGCTACGCGAGAGTAGCGGAGTGCGAAATGGCGCACGGAACGATGCGTTGCGACGTAAATCTCTCGGTACGCCCCGAGGGAAGCGATAAGCTTGGCGTTAGAGCCGAAATGAAGAATATGAACTCTATCGAGGCAATAAAGCGCGCCATAGAATATGAAACGGCAAGACACATCGACGCTATCGAGAACGGCACAGAGGTCCTTCGTCAGGAAACAAGGCGTTGGGACGACATAAAGGGCAGAAGCTACGCTATGAGAACAAAGGAAACGGCGGGTGACTACCGTTATTTCCCCGACCCCAACGTAATGCCTGTGGTCATTGATGACCAGTGGTTTGATACTGTAAAGGCTTCGCTTCCCGAGCTTCCCGAGGTAAAGCGCGAAAGATATATGAGCGAGTACGGTCTTGGCGAATACGATGCGGAGCAGCTCACAAAGAGCATAGCCCTTTGCGATTGCTTCGAGGCGGCTTACGCTGCTTGCGGCTCTGCAAAGGATGCGGCAAACTGGATAATTTCCGACTGTATGAATATCCTCAATAAGAGTCAGCGTACAGCGGATATGCTTAATATCAGCGGTAAGGCTCTCGGCGAGCTTATTATCCTTGTCAACGACGGCAAGGTAGGCAGAGCCAACGCAAAGAAGATACTGACGGCAATGTTCGAGGACGAGAGCATCGACCCCGCAAAATACGCCGAGGCAGAGGGCTTTATAGTTTCCAACGATACGGGTAAGATAGAAGCGGTCATTAAGGCAGTTGTTGACGCCGACCCCAAGTCTGTTGCCGACTATAAGGGCGGTAAGGAAAAGGCGCTTATGGCGCTGTTCGGTAAGTGTATGAAGGAGCTTCGCGGAAACTGCGACCCTCAGATACTCAGAACGCTCCTTATCGACGAGATAAACAAGCGGTAAGCTATGAAGAAAATATTGACGGTCGCCACAGGCGGCACTATCGGCAGCTCCCTTATAGGGGGCTGTCGGCGGTTAAACGCAGATGTAGCTCACAGTACTCTTATGAGTAATTTTTTCGCAAGCGGCTCTTTTTTGGCAGAGACGGGTGAGGGGCTTTTTGTGGATTCGGGATATAAGAATAAAACGCTTAGCGAGAATATGACGCCCGAAAAGCTTTTTGATATTTATGGGCATGTACGTTCATTTAATTTATCCGATTATGAGGGCGTGATAATTCTCCACGGCACGGATACGCTTGCGTTCTCGGCGGCGTTTCTTTCTATCGCACTTTGCGACACGCCTGTTCCTGTAATATTGGTTTCGGGCAACAGACCGCCCGATATGCCCGAAAGTAACGCCAATGAAAATTTCAAAGCGGCGGCAGAGCTTATAGCGAGAGGGCTATCTCCAAACGTATACGCGGTGTATCGAAACAGCAACGGAAGCGCCTATCTGCATCTTGGCTCTACACTTATGCAGTGCCCGAGCTTTTCAGAGGATTTCAGAAACGCAAGTGTAAAAAACGCCCTTTTGCTTGACGAAGATAACCGCCTGTCAGGGGAATCCCTTGGTTTGTGTAAGGAGCGGTCCGACAGTCGCCATATCCAAAGGGCAGAGAGCTTTAAAGCCTTGAACGCCCCGAGGGGGCAGGCTTTGCTCTTAACACCCTACGTCGGCTTGGATTACAGCCATATTGACCTTAGGGGGGTGGATGGAATAGTTCACGGCTCTTATCATTCGGGAACTGTTTGCGCCCATAGCGCCAATAGCACATATTCGGTTATGGGCTTTGCCAAGGGGTGCGCGGAGCGGGGAATACCCTTGTACGTTGCTCCCTGTGTTCTCGATGAGAATCAGTACGAATCGGTGTATGAAGCGAAAAAGGACGGCATAATACCGTTGAATTATACTACGGAGCTTGCCTACTGTAAACTCCTTATAGGACTCTCGGCAGGACTTCGGGGAAATTCGCTGTACGAATTTATGATAGAAATAATAAATAACGAGCTTGTATGAAAAAGACCCAAGGGCGCTTGTATGTGGCACGCTTGGGTCTTTTTTCTTTATATGCTAACAAAAACATAGGAATATATTGACTTTTCGACGGTTTTGTGGTTTAATATATAGTGTATAAATTTGTTTTTTGAAAGGAATTTCAATTATGAAAGCAGTAATGTACGGAGCAGGTAACATAGGAAGAGGATTTATCGGACAGAGACTTTACCTGTCTGGATATCATACCACGTTTATTGACGTAAACGATGCAGTCGTTGAGCTTTTGAACAAGGAAAAGAAATATCCCATATTCGTTACGAGAGGAACCGAATACGTTCCCGAGTGGGTAGAGAATATAGACGCTGTAAACGGTAAGGATGCAGATGCGGTAGTAAACGCTATTGCCGATTGCGATATCCTCTGTACCGCTTTGGGTGTGCCGATACTTCCGAGAGTAGCCCCCCTTATAGCCAAGGCTGTGGAAAAGCGCCTTGATGCAAACAAGCCTCTGAATATCCTCATCTGTGAGAATATGATAGGCTCAAACGAGTATCTGCACGGACTTGTAGAGCCTTACATACCCGAGGATAAAAAGGCGGCGTTTGAGGAAAATATAGGCTTCGTATGCGTGTCTGTGGGAAGAACCGTTCCCCCCACCCCTGCCGATATAACCGAAAAATATCCTCTTGCGGCATGCGCTGAGCCGTATAGCGAGCTTCCCGTCGATGCTAAGGGCTTCCGCCCCGTTGGCTGTGAATATCCCCCTATTTTAGAGCTTGTTCCTTTCTCTCCCTTTAATTTCTTTATTGAGAGAAAGCTGCTCATACACAATATGGGTCACGCGCTTCAGGCGTATTACGGATATCTTAAGGGACAGACCTACATATTTGAGGCGGCGACCGACGGCGAGATAAAATACGTGCTTACACGCGCTCTGCTTGAATCCGCGCGCGGACTTTGCAAGCGCCACGGCGCTCCCCTTGATGACACTATGCAGTTCGTCGAGGACCTTATGGTGCGCTTTGAAAACAAGCTTCTCGTTGACTCCTTTGACAGAGTAGGGCGCGACCCCAAGAGAAAGCTTTCCGAGGGCGACAGACTTGTGGGGGCTTTCAAGATGGTCAAGGAAGAGGGCGGTGTGCCCGCTCATATCGCCGTAGGTATCGCGGCAGGCTACCTCTTTGATATGCCCACCGACCCCTGCGCTGTGGAGATAACCAATTTCGTTAAAGCTAACGGACTTGAGGCGGCTCTCGCTAAGTACAGCAATATAACCGATGCCGATGACGTGGCAATGATAAAGACCTTTTACGATATGTTCGTGGCAAAAGCTCCTTTCTCGGATTTTGTTGAGACGCTTGCCGCAATGAAAAGTGTAAACGCTCACTGATATGATAATTACTCTTACCCTTAACCCTGCATTTGACCTGCACTGCTATATCCCGAAATTTGCGCCATATCACGAAAATCTTGCCAGTGTTACCGAAAGAGGTGCCGGCGGAAAGGGCGTGAATATATCGAGGGCGCTTATGGCGGGGGGCGTTGACAGCCTTGCGTTCGTTGTCTTAGGAGAAGAAAACCGAGATAGCTTTGCGAGGGCGCTTGAAGCCGACAAAATAAATTATCGATCCATAACCGTTTCGGGTAGGATCCGTGAAAATATTACGGTCCACACCGAGGGGGCTGACGAAACAAGAATAAGCTTTGAGGGTTTTTCCGCGGATGAGGCGTTGCTTGCGGATGCACTTTCTGCTCTTGAGGGCGAAAAGCTTGAGGGAGCTATAGTAACCTTTACCGGCAGAGCACCCACAGGGGTGGATGTTGCCCACCTTAAAGGCTTTTTGCGGGAGCTTCAGAACAGAGGGGCGAGAATAGTTATAGACTCAAAATCCTTTTCTCTTGAGGATATCATAGAAATAAAGCCCTACCTTATAAAGCCCAACGGAGAGGAAATATCCGAATATCTCGGAAGACAGATAAAGAGCTTTGACGAGGTAAGGGAAGCGGCAGAGCATCTTTGCCGCAACGGCGTTGAAAACGTAATGATAAGCCTTGGGGCAGACGGCGCGCTTCTTGCTGACAGGAGCGGCATTATAACTGCCACGCCGCCTAGAATAAAGGCGGTGTCCACCATAGGCGCGGGAGACAGCTCCATAGCTGGCTTCCTTGCCGCCGAGACGGTGGGGGCGGATAGCACAGAAAAGCTATGCTCGGCGGTAGCCTACGGTACGGCGGCTTGCCTTACCGAGGGTACAAGACCGCCGAGGGCAGAGGATATCAAGAGGATTTTAGAGTCGGTCGTCATTAAAAAGCTGTGATAATATAAAATCGAAGGGGGATAGATATGCGTGTATTAAAGACTGCGGATATTATTGAAAGCGGCAGAAGCGTACACGTTTTTCAAAGCCGTGGCAGAGACACTGCCCCTCATACCCATGATTTTATAGAAATAGTATATATACTTTCAGGCAAGGGAAAGGAAAGCATAGACGGAAAGGTCTATGACGTTTCCAGGGGAGATATGCTTTTTATAAATTACGGAAGCAGTCATTCCTTTTCCTATGACGAGGGGTCATCGTATATAAATATATGCTTCTCCCCCGAGACCGTTGGAAAAAATATTATAACGGCAGAAAATGCCTTTTCCATACTTTCTCTCACTGCCTTTGACGAGATGCGGTGCGATGCGCAGGGGGGAAAGATATCCTTTTTCGGAGCTGAGCGAAGCGAGATAGAGTATATATTAAAGGCAATGCTGAGACAGTACAAGGCTCGCCTGTACGCTTGGGATACCGTGGTGGATAGCTATTTGAATATAGTTATAACCTATATGCTCCGCAAAGCTCAGGTAGGTGTTGAACGGGATGAGCTTGGAAAGCTCTGGAGCGAGCTTTCGGAATATATAGACCGAAACATTAGCTCACGGCTGACTCTTTCCGACCTTGCGGGAAAATGCTTTTACAATCCATCCTATTTCAGCCGTATATTTAAGGAAAAATTCGGAATGTCTCTTGTGGAATACGTAACGAGAAAACGGCTGGACTATGCGGTAGAGCTTTTGGAAAACAGCGACCGCTCGGTGGACGAGATAAGTGAGCTGTCGGGATTTTCGGACAGAAGCGGATTTTATCACGCTTTTTCAAAATACATAGGCGGAACTCCGTCGGAGTACCGCTGTGAGAAAAAATGTAAAAAGTAAATAGCGTAAAATGTGAATAACATCCTATCGCTCCTGCTTGGCTTCTGACCGCTCAGCAGGAGCGTTTTTTTGTTGTGAAAGCAAGTTTTGGGTATAATTCACAAAAAATATACGTTTGGATATGCAAAATAGATAAAAAACTATTCTTGAAACCTGTTGAATAATATGGTATAATATTCGGGTGACATTTTTTGACAAATGTTAAGAATAAAAATATTTATTTGAGGGTAACTTGTATGGATTCCTTTATATTTGCTTTAAGCGCGGTAGCGCCCATCGTTATTATGGTAGCCATAGGATATTTTCTTAAAAGAATAGGCTGGATAAGCGCCGATTTCGCAAAGGTGGCTAACAAGCTTGTTTTCAGGGTTTTTATGCCTGTGATGCTTTTTGTTAAAATATACGGAATGAACGATCTGTCGGGAATAGATATAACCTTTGTGGGCTATGCGTTGGCGGCGGTGTTTATAGCGTTTTTGCTTTCGATTCCCGCATCGGTAATAGTTGCGAGAAAAAAGAACCGCAGGGGCGTGCTTATACAGGCGGCTATCCGCTCGGGCTATTCTCTTATAGGTATCCCTCTTGCAAAGGAGCTTGGCGGAAATGATGCCGAGGCGGCGGCTGTTCTTATATCAGCGGCTGTTATTCCGCTGTTTAACGTTCTTGCTGTTATAAGCCTCACTGCAATCGGAAATGAGAGCAAGGAAAGAGTAAGCATAAAAAAGATAATCGTCGATATAATTAAAAACCCTTTGATAGTAGGAATAGCCCTTGGCTTGGTAACCGTAGGCATAAGAGCTGTATTTGTTAAATACGGAATAGGCTTCCGTTTGACGGATATTGCCCCTGCATTTAAGGCGTTGGAGTATCTTTCTGCGTTGGCTATTCCTCTGGCTCTCCTCGTTCTTGGCGCTCAATTTGAGCTGTCCGCCGTGGGAGAATTGAAGCGAGAGATAATTTTTGGGGTCTTAGCGCGTACTGTGATAGTTCCCGCTCTGTCCTTAGGCGTTGCGTACATATTTTTCCGCAATCGCTTCTCGGCGGCATACTTTGCCACCTTCGTTTCTCTTTTTGCCACTCCTGTGGCAGTTCCCAGCGTGCCTATGGTACAGGAGATGGGCGGTGACGTAACGCTTGCGGGACAGCTTGTGGTCTGGTCTACTCTTGCTTCGGGATTTACGGTATTTCTGTTTACGTTTTTGCTGAGACTCGGCGGGGCGTTGTAATCAGGCATAATAAAAAGATGAGCTTTCAGCGTAAAATTGCTGAAAGCTCATCTTTTTTTCTTCCTTGACGGAAGCTCATTCCACAGAGTAAATCCAAGTATCAAAATACCGCCTATTATCTGAAGAACCGTCATATCCTCACCGAGAATGAATACCGAAACAATTACGGCAACGAGGGGGTCAATATAGCTGAGTATAGCCGCCTTTTGCCCCGAAAGCTCCTTAAGGGAAGAGAAGTAGAGACAGTAGGTAACTCCCGTGTGTACAAGACCTACCACAAGCAGGCAGACAATACCCTTTACGTTAAGAGACGTCACGTTTACGCCACTTGTAAATCCAACGTAGGGAATAAGCACAATGATTGCGGCTAAGAATTGCAGAAAGGTTCTGTGTATTCCGTCAACGTTCTTTATGAACTTGTTGAGGAGAATGACAGTGGCGTAAAAGCACGCCGCAAGAAGCCCAAAGCCGATGCCGAGCAGGTGGTTTGAGCCTGCCGACATATCCCCAACACCTGTAATAAGTACGATGCCGACCGTGGACATGGCGAAGCATATCCATTGCTTGGCTATCATTTTTTCCTTGAAAAGAATTGGGCAGGCAACAGTGACTATGACGGGAGCAAAATAGTAGCTGAGTGTTGCCGCCGATACCGTTGTATACTTGTAGGCTTCAAATAAAAATATCCAGTTAAAGCCCATAGCCGCGCCCGAGGCGAGTAGCAGGGGAATCTCTTTTTTTATTTTTTTAAAGGGGATACTTTGTCTTGTTATCAATAGAAATACGCCTATGAGCGCGGCGGCTAAAACGGCGCGGTATAGGGCTATTTCTCCCGATGACAGCGGAATCGCCTTGACAAAGATCCCAATAGTGCCAAAAACGGTCATTGACAGTATAAGCATTACCCGAGGGTCAAATATGCGTTTCATATATAACGTCCTTTTTCCAGAGTATCTAAATTATACCGCAAGTTTTGATACCTGTCAATATTTATTTTAATAAATACTGTTCAGTGATAAGATATCATATGTTTTTTTGTACAAATACTTTACAAATCCGTAAAAGTGTGGTACAATAAACTTGCGACACAATTTAATAATCATTACGCCGAAAGTGTATACTTTTACTAAGGTAAAAATGTACGCTCCTTTTTCGTACGCTTATGGTGTAATGTGGAAAATAAATTGTGTCGCAGCAATCGGAGCTACACATTTTTCGTGCGTAGCTTCGGCTACGCACTTTTTAATATATTAGGGGAGGTCTTAAATGAAACTCAAAAAAGTATTTTCAATCGTTATTGTTGTTGTGTTACTGACAGCTGTTTTCAATTCCTGCGGCATTATTAGCAGTCAGCTTTTGGAGTATGAGCTTAATTCCAACGGGAATAGCTATACTCTTGTCAGCGCGGCTAAATTTGACGGAAATGAAATAACTGTAAACCGTTACAGAGGAAAGCCTGTAACCGAGATAGGGGATTATGCGTTCAGCAAATGTGAAAATCTGGAGACAGTTAACATAGGTGAATGTGTAACTTCTGTGGAAGACAGCGCGTTCAGAGGTTGCGCTGCTCTTAAAAGTGTGACTATGTCCGATAGCGTGACTTATATAGGTGAGTCTGCATTCGAAAATTGCAGCAGCTTGACGGACGTAACCATCCCTAACGGTGTTACAAGAATAGAAAACAGCTTGTTTAAAGGGTGTAGCAGTTTAACAAGCGTAGTAATACCGAACGGTGTGACAGAAATAGGGCATAATGCCTTTGACGGTTGCCGTAGCTTGACGGAAATAGCTATTCCGCAGGGAGTCAAACGGATTTCAAGCGAAGCCTTTGCGGGCTGTGAAGCCTTGACGAGCGTAACTGTTCCCGATAGCGTGTGCGATATATATGATGCTGCATTTCTCAATTGCAAAGGCATAAAAAGCATAAATATAGGTACAGGCGTATCGTATATAGGAACAGCGGCGTTTTACGGATGCGACAGCCTTGACGAGGTATTCATTGAGGATTTGAAGGCTTGGTGCGATATTCACTTTGGCGAATACTCATCAAATTACTTCAACACCCATAACTACCCATACGAGCTTCCGGCGGATTTTTACACCCTGCCCACAGACGTGTTATATTCAAATCCCTTAATGGTAGCTAAACAGCTTTACGTTAACGGCGAGCCCGTTTCGGAGCTTAAAATACCCGCCCACATTTCAGATATAGGAGCTTATGCTTTTGTGGGTTATAAGGGCTTGACGAGTCTAACCTTCCATTCGGGAACGATAACTGTAGGAAAAGGCGCATTTTATAACTGTGATAATCTTACTAATTTAAAGATAACCGATCGAAAGCACCGCATCGGAGATATGGCGTTTTACAGCTGTGATGGATTAACGAGCGTTAAAATTCCCAATTCAACGTTGGGAAAAGAAGCATTTGGCAGCTGTAACGGTCTTACAAGCGTAGCTTTTTACAACGGTGTGAAAACCGTATATGAGAGTTCCTTCAGAGATTGTGAAAATCTGACGAGCGTAACAATACCCGACAGCGTTACCGAAATAGAGGAAACGGCTTTTTACGGCTGCAAAATGCTTGACGGTGTGATAATAGGAGATAACGTAAAAAAAATAGGAGCAAGTGCATTTGCCGATTGCGGCAGTTTAACAACTGTAACGATAGGTAGCGGTATAACGGAAATCGGTGAGGGAGCTTTTGAAGATACGGGATATTACTATAACTCAGATAATTGGGAGAACGGCGTATTATATATTGACGATTGCTTGATAGAGGCAAAGGAGGATATTCCCGAGGAATATACCGTTAAAAACGGAACTTTGTGTATAGCAAGATATGCCTTCGACAGTTGTGGTAGCTTGAGAATTATAACAATTCCTCAAAGTGTTAAAGTAATAGGCTCATGGGCATTTGATGATTGCGATAGCTTATCAATAATAAATTATACCGGAACTCAAGAGCAGTGGCGAGATATTGGCGCACAAAATGCGGGAATTCCGTATGATATTATTCTTAATTACAACTATCATGAATAATGATTTTAAAATAAAAGGAGATTAAAAAATGAAACGAATTTTATCTTTAATTTTGACCCTTATCGCCCTTGTATCCGTTCTTTCCTTATCCTCTTGCGGAAGATCCGAAGAAAAGATAGAGGAAGAAATGCGAGAGTTTTGCTATGAGTACTACGTGGAGCAGGGAAACACGCCGGAAGGGTATTTTGAAAAGTACCTTTCTAAGGAGTACGGAAAGACGATCGGCGGTAAGAACGGTTACGAATGCGAATACATAATAGGTTACGCTATAAATCAGGCGGGCGGCGGCTTGGGCGTATATAAATTTAAAAAAATATCCGATGCAAGAAAATGGGCTGACAGTATTGAGAGTAATCCCAAATTGAGGTATTACTGTGTCAGAAAAGGCTCATACGTTGTGGTCGGATATGATGAGGATGCCGTTAACGGTCTGGCAGAACGGATTTTTTAAAGATGAATAAAATACGGGCGGTCTCAAACTTTCCTTTGAGACCGCCCGTTTTTTATGCTATACCTAAAAACTTATTTCAATTCAAATGTCTTTATCGCCTTTATTGCGCTTCCGTTTTCGTATTCACCCACCTCACCAAGGGCGAAAAATACGCCGTTTGCATCGCGCAAACGCACCCGTGAGCCTACGCCAAAATCGGTTCTTAGCTTCTTTTGATATATCTCACAGCCGCCGCGGCAGAGCTTTTCAAAAAATTCGGGCAGATCTACGGCAGGGAGAGAGGAAAACAGACTTTCGATGGGTATAAGACAACGGAGACGCTCATCAGAGGTCATTTCTTCAAGCTGTGCAACGGTAAGGGCATCATCAATAGAAAATCCCCCCGCCTCGGTGCGCCTAAGCTCAGCCATAATTCCACCGCAGCCAAGCGCCGCGCCTATATCAGCGCAGAGAGTGCGGATATACGTACCCGACGAGCAGAAAACATCAAGCCTGTAATCGGTGGGAATATCCGTGGGGGTACATATTAGCTCAAAAACAGTTACGTCTCTCGCCTCGCGCTCAACGGTTATCCCTTGCCTTGCAAGGTCGCATAGCTTTTGTCCGTTACGCTTCAGCGCGCTGTACATAGGCGGAATCTGCTTTATTTCACCTACAAACTGTCGGCATACTCCAAGAACTCGTTCACAGTCGGGAATATCCTCGCACCTCGTAAGCACCTCGCCCGATGCGTCCTCGGTATCTGTGGTAAGCCCTAACCGAAGCGTGGCGGTGTAGTGCTTGGTGTCTGCCGTCAGATACTCTGCCGCTTTAGCGGCGCGACCGACAAGCACCACAAGAACACCCGAAGCATCGGGGTCGAGAGTGCCCGTGTGACCTACTCTGCGAGTGTTGAAAAGCCTGCGTACCTTTCCCACAATATCGTGAGAGGTCACGCCCACGTGCTTGTCAATTATAAGCACGCCCGATGGCTCGTTTAACGTCTTTTCCATAGCTTACTTTATGATTATCTCGTCCAAGGGACGCTTGGGAACAAAATGGGTGTCGTTTTCGTCGCGAAAATATTTTACCTGTCCGTTCTCGGCTTCAGTAAGCACAATGTTTTCTTCGGGAACGCCAAGCCCGAGGACAAGGGCGGGCACAAGATTTTCGGGCAAGGAGAGAACAGAGGATATGTCCTTTTCGCTTCCCGAGCCTATCATACAACCGCCAAAGCCCTGCTCACAGGCGGCAAGCATTATGGTCTGAGCCACTATGCCCACGTCTATCATAAATATGGGCTTGCGGTCAACGATGTCCGTGTCGTGACAGATAACTATAAACGCCGCGGGCTCGTGAGCCTTTGGGGGGAGCTTCTTGTCAAGAGAGGTCGCCCAACGGGTAACGCCAAGCATAGCCGATATCTCCTCTTGCTTTTCAACGAGCCTGTATTTAAGAGGCTGCATATTCATAGCCGCGGGGCAGAGACGAGCCGTGTCGCAAAGCCCAACCAGAGTGTCGTGAGGTATCTTTTTGTTTGGAACGAAGCTGCGGTTGCTTCTGCTCTTTTTAACAAGCTCATATAACATATTGCTCTTCTCCTTTTTGGGAAGCCTTACCCACGCAGAGCATATGGTAAAGCCCTTTTCTGAAAAATTCTTTTCATATTCGGTCATAATATTGTCGGCGTTTTTGTCACTGCCGTGTAAGTCGCGGGTCTGCCATATTATCTCAGCGCCAAAGGCTTCAAACTCCTCAAGGCTGAAATCAAACAGCCCTACGTTGTCGGTCTTAAAGCGGAGCAGTCCGTTCTCTTTAAGTATTCTTGCGTATATTTCAAGAAATCCTCTGTGGGTAAGTCTGCGCTTAGCGTGCCCCGATTTTGGCCAAGGGTCGCTGAAATTGAGGTAGATACAGTCAAGTGAGCTTGACGGAAAGCTCTCTTCAAGAGTTTTCGCGTCTCCAATGAGAAAACGGAGATTGTCTGTTTCTCTGTCGTCTTTGGTGGAGTAAGCCTTTTCAAGAGCAACACAGCACACGTCGGCAACCTTTTCCATGGCGATAAAATTTACGTCGGGATATTTCTTTGCCATTCCTACGGCAAAGTTGCCCTTTCCACAGCCGATTTCAAGGTGTAGAGGGCGCTCACATTCAAATATACCCCCAAGCCCGTCCTTTAGCTCATCAATATTTTCTATAAGTAACTCGGAGCAGGCATCGATGCGAGCCTGTCCGTTTTTCTTTTTACGTACTCTCATTTTTTCGTCCTTAATAGTCAAAATTTTTATAAAAGAGCAGGGGATGTAATAAAAACGAACATCCCCCCGCGTTTTTGTTATACGTTAAATCTGAAAAGAACGATGTCTCCGTCCTTCATTACGTAATCCTTGCCCTCACTGCGGTAAAGCCCCGCTTCCTTAACGGCGTTCATACTTCCAAGCCGCTCAAGATCCTCAAAGGATACTATCTCGGCGCGTATAAATCCGCGTTCAAAATCGCTGTGAATCTTGCCCGCCGCCTGAGGCGCTTTAGTTCCCTTTACGATAGTCCAAGCTCTTACCTCGGTAGGACCGCCCGTAAGATAGCTGATAAGTCCAAGGAGGGAATAGCTTGCCTTGATAAGTCTGTCAAGACCGCTTTCGGCAATGCCGAGATCCTCAAGGAACATAGCCTTTTCGTCACCCTCAAGCTCGGCGATCTCTGCTTCGAGCTGAGCGCATACAGCGATTATCTGTGAATGCTCGCGCTCTGCCTGCTCCTTAAGCGCCGCATAGTCGCGGTTTCCAAGAGGCTCTTCGCCAATGTCGTTTTCGCTTACGTTTGCAACGTAGATAACAGGCTTCATCGTAAGCAGAGGTGTGTCGGAGAGATATTCAAGCTCCTGCTCGTCCAGCTCTAATTCGCGAGCGCACTTTCCCTCGGAGAGAGCGGCGTGGAGGCGCTCGAACACTTCAAGCTCAGCCGCAAGAGTCTTGTCACCCTTCATTGCCTTTTTTGTGCGGTCAATGCGGCGCTCCACCATCTCGATATCGGAAAAGATAAGCTCTAAGTTTATGGTTTCAAGATCGCGAAGCGAATTTATGTTTCCGTCAACGTGGATTATGTTGTCGTCCTCAAAGCAACGGATAACGTGAACGATAGCGTCTACCTCGCGGATATGGGAAAGGAATTTGTTTCCAAGTCCTTCACCCTTAGACGCACCCTTTACAAGACCCGCAATGTCAACAAATTCAATGACAGCAGGGGTGTATTTTTCGGGGGAGTACATCTTAGCAAGGAAATCAAGCCTTGCGTCGGGAACTGCAACAACACCCACGTTAGGCTCTATTGTGCAGAAAGGGTAGTTAGCCGACTCAGCTCCCGCATTCGTCAGCGCATTGAAAAGCGTGCTTTTTCCTACGTTGGGAAGACCAACGATACCAAGTTTCATTTTTATCTATTTCTCCTTTAAAAGTCTTTATTTTTCAAGGGTTCTGCCACATGGCTTTTTACGTTTTACTCCATTTTTACTCCATTTTTGCAGGGAGTTATATGGATTTATATGGAAAACCCTCTTTTTTTGTGCCTTTTTTGTGCATAAAATGCTGTGTTGAATTTTACAATTTTTCAGGTAAAGGTATTCTGTATGATTTTTTACTCCATTTTTTACTCCATTTTTAGGAGAATGAAAAGGAGATTTTTACGAAACAGCGTTAAGCTGAAATTGATTGACTGCTTGCTCTAAAGAAGCTGTGGTAACGTGAACGTATCTGTCCATAGTCGTTTTTATACTTGCGTGTCCGAGCAGTTGTTGCAATATCTTTGGTTGCATTCCGCTTTCGATTGCTCGCGTGGCGTATGTATGGCGTAAAGCGTGCATACAAAACCGTTTTATTCCAGCCTCATCACAAAGCTTGTAAAGATGAGTATCATAAGAACTGTTTTTTGTAGGCGTACCCGTTCTAAAGTTTATAAATACCAAATCTTGCATAACAAGAGTAGAGGAAGCACCCGTGCGTCTGTCTATATACTCCAAGGTTTGAGATAAAAGAGGAGATTCCTTTCTGTATTTGCGATTATCCCATATGGCTTTTAGAATGTCATATGCTCTGTTTGTCAGAGGAATGGTTCTATAACTTTGTGGTGTCTTGGGCGGTCCTGCTCTCCAAAAATGCTCTCCGTGGCGAAACTCCAATGTCTTATTTACCGTAAGAGTGCGCTTCTCAAAATCAATCGCATCCCACGTAAGTCCAATCATTTCACCTGTACGCAACCCGGTTTCAAGAATGAGTGCGTATTGGAAATAATTATGTGAGCGCTTGGCTGTTTCGAGAAACTTGTGTTGTTCTTCGCGGGTGAGAAATTTAATGTCATTTACAGCCCGAACAGGTTTTGTATACCGAACGCCATCCATTGGATGCTTTGAAATCAAGTCGTTCATTTTAGCCGCTTTGAACATCGTTCCCATTGTGATGTACGCTTGGCGAATAGTTGACCCTGCATAGGTTGCATCCATTTGTATTAACACTCTTTTGCAATGCATTGGTTTTACGTTTGCAATTCGCATTTTACCCATAACAGGTTGAATGTTATTGAAATATCGGTCTCGATAATTTCGGAGAGTGTTGGGAGCCAAATCCCCCACGATGTTTACAATCCAAAAGTTAAACCATTCATCAACAGTTGTATCGGTTGGAACAAAAATGTCGTCGTGTTCATCAGCATATTTCGACTCCTCCATCCATCGCTTAGCTTCAGGAATGGTTTGGAAGTATTTTTCATGCCGTTGCCCCGATCTATCTACGAATCGCGCACTGTACAAACCGTTCTTTTTTTGATAAATACCTTTACCGCAGTCTTTTCCTTTAAGATTTTTTCCCAAAAATGAACTCCTTTCTCGCATTGAGAAAAAGAGCACCTCACTATCAAATAATTATAGCATATATTAGATTTTTTCTCAAGCGTTTATATAAAAAATCATTAGAATATTTTGTAAATTTTTGTCTTTCCAATCATATTATAAGCTTTTCGCTGATATATTTTTCGAACTCCTTGCGTTTTACAAGCTTTTTCGTACCGACAAAGAGTACGAAAGGACAATTCGGAGAACGCAAAAGGCTGTCTATTTTATTTATTCCAATATTGCTGTACTCCGAGGCTTCTTTTATCGTGAGAGTGAGCTTTAGATGAACGGGTATGTTGTTTTCGGCTTTCATATATATCCTTTCTGTATTTGCATATTTTTGTGGATATATTTATTTTATCACAAAAATTTTTATTTGTCATCGGCGGTATATCGCCATTTTTACGCCAATTTTTATAACCTGAATGAATATAAAAATCACACATTTTTTTGATAAATGTGTGATTTTTTATTTGAACCGGCAAATAGGTTGCCTATTCGCTTGATAAAATCTATCCCGTCAAGATAAAAGAGACGAAAAATGCTTGGCGGGGTCATTGAAAATTTAATATTAAATCATCAGGTACGTTACCTGTTGTTACACGGTGATGAGCCGTAAGCCGTTTTCGTGGGTGCGCCAAGACCTTTATGCGAGCGATCAAACCTACACGAAGAAAACCGAGGGCACTCGGCGGTGGCAAAGACAAACGATGGGGAATAATGATACTTCTGTAGCCCAATGGGAGCAGCCTGCGGAGATAACGGGGGAGGCGAAAGCCTATGGATCCGACTTGCTATCGGACGCCTGATGACACATATAAATTAATATAACAAGCGAAAGGAATAAAAAATGGAATTAAATGAATTTTGCAGATATATAGAAAATTTGCAGACCTATAAGAAAATTCAAAAGGAAATGAAGTCCTATCCCAAAATCCTTGATACAAAATATCGGGAGCTGATAGCTCGTGTTAAAGGGTTGTTTGCGGATGAGGATAATAATATCGAGCGTTGGCTTGATGGAAAGCCTTGCGTTTTCACTCATCCTCACGGTCGTCAGCAGATAGAATATAAGATAGGAAATGACTATGAGGCTCTCTACTATTTCCTTATGTTCTGCAAACGTATAAATCATCATAAAAGGATAAGCGAGGATCACATTGAGTACCTCGCTTTTTTGATTGCAAGGAGTAATCACCCCGATTGGGAGGAAGCCTAAATGAAAGAAAAAGTCAATGATATCTCAGAGCTGAAGCCCGAGGCGATACTTTCATTACTCGTTGAAAGGGGTATTGTAGGAGATAAAACTATAGAAGATGTAAAAAGGAGAGATGCGCAGCAACAGCAGAACAGGGTTGCATATCATAACACAAAACTGTTATTGAAGCATTACCGAACGATTGCGTGGATGCTGGAATGTTTTCCCGATACGATAGCTCCGGAGCTTGAACAACCTTTTGAAAGACTGGATGATATCATCGACCATCTGGATATAGAGCTTGCATATGGCAATAAGAAGCTTGAAGAGAGATTAGCAAGTATTCAAAAAACGAGACAGCTTGTAGATAGAGTAAACGATGCTCTTACAGTTCTCAAAAAGAAGCCCGGGGACGGCGAACGCCTATATGAGTTGATTTACTTATCATATATCGCGCCTGAGACGATGACTCATAACGAGTTGTTGTTTCGTTTGAATATTTCCTCAAGACAGTATTACCGTATGCGTGAGCAGGCGTTGAACATATTGTCGCTTCGCTTATGGTCAGCACTTTCAAAGGAGTCCGAATTCTGGTTTGAGATCCTCACATTCTTAGATCAGCTCTCATAAGGTGCGGTAATTTTTTTGCCTATATATTGCGTATAAATTTGCGTAAAAAAGCGGATAAGTAGCCGATGACAAGTAAATGAAAATGTGATATAATGGTATCGTGCCAAAGTGGGATTGGCGGAAAAAGCTATTTCAGAGAATTTCTTTGAAATGGCTTTTTTTATTCAATAACAAGGAGAGGAGGAGAACTGTGAGGGAACAGAAAACAAAAAGCAAAAAAATAAAGAATGCCTATTGGAGTGCGGTAGCAATTTTGTCAGCAATATTACTTTCAATACAGCCTGTGATGGCAGCTGGACAGGAAACCATATGGGATCGCTTCAGTACGATTATGCAGGATTTTTACGGACAAGTCCTTGCTATAAGTACAATTGTTGCGGTAACAATGGCGGCGGTGGCTCTTGTTATACGAATGGTATCAAGAAATCAGAAGGCTGTAGACGAAGCGACGGCGTGGCTGAAGCGAATCGTCATTACATGGGTAATTCTTAATTCACTCGGTCTTATAGTTGCATATCTGCAACCGCTTATCACGGGCGGAAATTATACCGGGTAGCAAACGTATTATGAAGGGAGGTGGTGATATATATGTTTGTTACAACCTTATAATTAAATTTTAATATCTTCAAAAACGGTTCGATACGGTATGCTTCAGACAGCCGAGCAGAACGCAAGAGCATATTTTTTACAGTGCGGAAACAGCATACTTTGTCACGAAAATGAGGATGAAGCGGTTGCAGAAATGCTGCATATGATTTTTAACAGACGTACATGTACCGATGAACCGTTTAAAGACAGAGTGCACAGAATCATACTTGACCGTATGAAAATGCAAGGAAAAATCTTTGGCGTTGATGATGTCCCCGAATTACCCGTTGTGGACTTTTTAGCTCCTCGCGGTATCGACCTTACGAATAGCTCCTACATAATAATGGACGGTATGTACTATTCTTTTCTATACGTTAGGGCAAACGGATATCCCATAAACGTGGGCGCCGGTTGGCTGTCTGCTCTTGTAAATGCGGGTGAAGGCATAGACGTTGATCTCCATTTGAGGCGAGAAAACCGAAGCAAAGCCATAGATAAGGTAGCTCAACGTATAAGACTGAATAGAACCAAGCTCAAAGGCTCTCAGGATACAAGCACGGACTACGACGAGCTTTCCAATTCCGTGGAGGCGGGATATTATATCAAAAACGGACTTGCCAATAACAACGAGGATCTGTTTTATATGAACATCTTTATTACTGTTTCGGCGAGAACCTTCGATGATATGTTATATCGTAAGCAGCAAATAACGGATATGATGAAGGCTGTGGATATGCAGCTTTCCGAATGCCGTTTTCAGCAAGAGGCGGCACTGCGCACGGTAATGCCATTCCTTTATATTGAACCGTCACTCGATAAAAAGTCCAAAAGAAACGTGCTTACAAGCGGCGCGGCATCCACTTATATGTTCACGAGCTTCGAAATGTTCGACGATTCAGGCGTTTTGCTTGGGGTCAACAGATATAACAATTCCTTATGTATGCTTGATCTGTTCAATACGAAAAAACACAAAAACGCAAATCTGAATATAATCGGAACAAGCGGAGCAGGCAAGACATTTACGCTTCAGCTTTTGGCATTACGAATGCGGATGAGAGGAATCCAATGCTTTACAATAGCTCCCATAAAGGGACACGAGTTTCATAGAGCCTGTCACTGTATTGGCGGTAGCTTTATAAAGATTTCCCCCGGTTCTCCCCATTGCATAAACGTGATGGAGATACGGCATACGGTATCGCCAGAAGCCATGTTTATCGGTGGAGATGTGCCGTGTGATGACGTTTCAATACTTGAAAGAAAAATACAGCAGTTGATGATATTTTTCTCACTCCTCATACCCGATATGACCAACGAGGAGGAACAGTTGCTCGATGAAGCCTTGTTAAAGACTTACGCAGAATTCGGTATCACACATGATAACGTAAGTTTGTATGAGGATATGAGCGCGGTACCACCTAAGATGAAGCCTATGCCCATTCTCGGAGACCTGTACAAAAATCTGCAAGGAAACAAAATGACCGAGCGTATAGCTGTTATACTGTCAAGGTTTGTTACGGGTTCGGCAAGCTCGTTCAACAGGCAGACAAACGTAGATCTTTCAAACAAATTCGTCGTAATTGACCTGTCCGAGCTTAAGGGCAAGCTTTTGCCCGTCGGAATG
>JAZOMG010000002.1:0-44100 GCA_045653705.1 Eubacteriales bacterium
GTTATCCGTAGATTTTAAATAAAATCGAAACCTCTCGGTGGCGCTTTTTGCTTCGCAAAAGGCACGAACTATGTTCGTGCGCAGTTATCCGTAGATTTTAAATAAAATCGAAACCTCTCGGTGGCGCAGCAGCCGTCCGAGAGGTTTCTACATTAAAAATAAACTATAAGATTTTAACAATACAACGGTCGAGCGACCAATATCCCTTTTCCAATGTTTTCTTTGCGCTACTTTCTTTTTTAAAAGAAAGTAGCAAAAATCCCCATCGCAAAACTAACTATCACGCTTTCTTAACAACCAAAGCGCACCAGCCGTTCTCTTCTACACGCTCGGCGATGCGGAAGCCATTATTTTCAAAGCACTCGATAACGTCAGCCGAGCGCTCCACTATAATACCCGAAGCGAGTATCACCGAATTTTCATCCATAAGCTCGCCCACGTCGGGGGTCATACGGATAATAATATCGGCAACGATATTGGCGCAGATAACGTTATAGGGCGCGGCAGTCTTATCCACCTGCTTCAGAAGATCCGACACGTCACAGGTGACGTTGTCAAGTCCGCTGTCCTTTATATTCTCCCTCGCCACCTTAACGGCAACAGGGTCGATATCGTACGCCTTGCAATTTTTCGCGCCAAGCTTTGACGCGCAAATAGCCAGAATTCCGCTTCCACAGCCTACGTCAAGAACCGACATTCCGTCACCGACGTATTTTTCAAGAAGCCCGATAACAAGTCTCGTCGTCTCGTGAGTACCCGTACCGAATGCCATACCCGGGTCCATTCTTACAATAATATCCCCCTCTTGCGCATCGTACTTTTCCCAAGCGGGAACGATAACAATTCTCTCGCCGATTCTTATAGGCTTGTAATAAGCCTTCCATGAATTTGCCCAATCCTCTTCGTTGATACCGCTTATTTCAAGCTTCGCCTCAACTCCGAGAGTATCGAAGCGGTCGCGGAGAAATGAAACGGTATCGGCAACTCCGCCGTCCGAGGGCAGATAAACGCTGACCGACGCTACCGTCTTATCGGCGTTCAGTATTTTTTCGTCAATGAGGTCGCCGTAGCAGGTCTTAAGGTCTATGTCGCTGTAATCCTCTATCTGAAGATAGTTGGATATCATATTCATAACTGCTACCGTTTCGTCAAGCATAGGAAGCTTAACGGTAACCTTTATCTGCGTCCATTCGTTGACCTCGCCCCAGTCCTCACAGGTGTAATCCTTGTCCATTTTTTCTCCTTTGAAGCTTTATTTTCTGTCCTTATCAAAAATACGCTTGAAAAAGCCCTGCTTCTTCGTGTAATTGCTTTCCTTACAGCTTTCGGCAAAGGCGCGCATCTTTTCCTTTTGTTCCTTATTCAGTCCCTTAGGTATCTCTACGTTTACGGTAAATATAAGGTCGCCGCGCTTGTTGGAATTGTTTATATAGGGTATTCCCTTTTGCCGTATTGTAAATTTAGTTCCCGGCTGTGTGCCGTCGGGTATCTCAAATTTCTGACTTCCCTCAAGGGTAGGAACGTCTATCTCAGCTCCCAAGGTTGCCTCGGTAACGGTTATCGGAACCTCACAGTAAATATTGTATCCGTCACGCTCGAAAACACTGTGCTTCTTTATGCTGACGGTTATAATAAGGTCACCCGCAGGTCCTCCGTTTCTGCCGTCACAGCCCTGACCGCGAAGAGCAATTCTCTCCCCGTCGTCAATACCCGCGGGGATATTTACGCTGAGCTTTTTGCTGACCTTAACGTATCCCTTGCCGTTACATTCGTTACAGGGGGTCTTGATTATCTTACCCGTACCGCGACAAGCGTCACAGGTAGTGGTAGACTGAAACGCCATACCGCCGATACGCTGCGTAACTCTCCGCTGTCCCGAGCCGCCGCAGGTCTTACATGTCTCCGCATGAGTACCCTTAGCCGCGCCCGAGCCGCCGCAATCGGCGCACTTCTGTATTCTGTTATAGGTAACGTCCTTCTTTACGCCGAACGCCGCCTCCTCAAAGGTAACTGTCACTCTTACGGCAATATCCTCTCCCCTTGTAGGCGCGTTTCTTCTCTGCCCCGAAGAGCCTCCGAAGCCGCCACCGAAAAAGCTACTGAATATATCGCCTATATCGCCAAAATCTCCAAAGCCGCCGCCATACGCGCCGCCGTAGCCGCCACCAGCCGTAGGGTCGAACGCCGAGTGACCGAACTGGTCGTATTTAGCCTTCTTGTCGGCATCGGACAGCACGTCATAGGCTTCGTTTATTTCCTTGAATTTAGCCTCAGCCTCAGCGTTTCCCGGATTTAAGTCGGGGTGGTATTTCTTCGCAAGGCTTCGGTAAGCCTTTTTTATCTCAGCCTCGCCCGCGCCCTTGCTAAGTCCTAACACCTCATAATAGTCTCTTTTATCTGCCATATATGCTCCCTGCCGCAAAAGCGGCTCGTTTTTATGTTCGTTTGCGGTTTAACAAACCGCTTTTTTATACGCTTTCGCGGGAAAGGGCGTAAAATCCCTTTCCCGCATAGTATTTAGCCGTTTATCAGCCGTTGGTCTTATCCTCGTAATCGGCATTGTAGTAAGTGCCGTCGCCGCCCTGAGCGCCGCCGTCAGCGCCTGCGTTGGGATCAAAGCCCTGTCCCTGAGCGCCGCCCTGCTGAGCGTAAAGCTTCTCGGAAAGAGCGTAGAACGCCTTTTCAAGAGCCTCGGTGTCAGCCTTGATAGCTTCTGTATCGTTGGTAGCTACAGTTGCTTTCAGCTTCTCGATAGCCGCCTCAACAGCCGCCTTATCCTCAGCGGGAACCTTATCGCCTACCTCGCTCATAGTCTTTTCGGACTGGAATATCATACTGTCCGCGCGGTTCTTAACGTCAACAGCTTCTTTCTGCTTCTTATCCTCCTCAGCAAACATCTCGGCGTCTCTGACTGCCTTGTCGATGTCCTCCTGAGACATATTGGTAGAGGATGTGATGGTGATGTGCTGCTCCTTACCTGTTCCAAGATCCTTTGCGCTTACGTTTACGATGCCGTTAGCGTCGATATCAAAGGTTACCTCTATCTGAGGAACGCCACGGGGAGCGGCGGGAATGCCATCAAGGTTAAATCTGCCGAGAGTGGTGTTGTATCTTGCCATCTCGCGCTCACCCTGAAGCACGTGTATCTCAACCGACGTCTGTCCGTCAGCCGCGGTAGAATATACCTGACTCTTCTTTACGGGAATGGTGGTATTTCTGTCGATTATCTTGTTGAATACTCCGCCGAGAGTCTCGATACCGAGAGAAAGGGGAGTAACGTCAAGGAGAAGAAGATCCTTAACGTCGCCGCCGAGGACACCGCCCTGAATAGCCGCGCCGATAGCTACGCACTCGTCGGGGTTGATTCCCTTAAAGGGCTCTTTGCCGAGGAACTTCTTAACAGCCTCCTGTACGGCGGGTATTCTTGTAGAACCGCCTACGAGAAGCACCTTGTCAACCTCGGAAGCCGATACGCCCGCATCAGAAAGAACCTGACGGAGAGGAGCCATCGTAGCCTCAACGAGGTCTGCGGTAATTCTGTCGAACTCTGCTCTTGTGAGGGTAGCGTCGAAGTGGAGAGGACCTGCCGCCGTTGCCGTAATAAAGGGCAGATTGATGTTCGTGCTTGACATACCCGAAAGCTCTATCTTAGCCTTCTCAGCCGCTTCCTTAAGTCTCTGCATTACCATCTTATCGTTTCTGAGGTCAACGCCGTTTTCAGCCTTGAAGCGGTCTGCCATCCAGTTGATAACTCTTTCGTCGAAGTCGTCGCCGCCGAGACGGTTGTTACCCGCGGTTGCGAGAACCTCAAATACGCCGTCGGATATCTCCATAAGAGATACGTCAAAGGTACCGCCGCCAAGGTCGAACACAAGTATCTTCTGGTCGGTCTCCTTATCCATACCGTAAGCGAGAGCCGCCGCGGTAGGCTCGTTTATAATTCTGAGCACCTCAAGTCCTGCTATCTTACCTGCATCCTTTGTTGCCTGTCTCTGGGCGTCGGAGAAGTATGCGGGAACCGTGATAACAGCCTGATTTACGCTTGTTCCGAGATATGCCTCAGCATCAGCCTTAAGCTTCTGAAGCACCATTGCGGATATTTCCTGAGGTGTGTAATTCTTGCCGTCGATGCTCTTCTTGAAAGCAGTACCCATCTCACGCTTGATACTGATAACCGTTCTGTCGGGGTTGGTGATAGCCTGACGCTTAGCGACCTGACCTACCATTCTCTCACCTGTCTTTGTGAAAGCAACAACAGAGGGAGTTGTGCGCGAGCCTTCGGGATTGGGTATAACGATAGGCTCTCCGCCCTCAAATACCGCTACGCAAGAGTTTGTTGTTCCTAAATCTATTCCAATAATCTTTCCCATAATAAAATTCCTCCTTTGGGATAAAAAATTTTTAATTTTGTTTTGTTTACTTAATTAGTTTAATTATATGTTTGTCAGTTGGCAACCTTTACCATTGAGTGGCGAAGAACCTTATCGCCCTTGGCGTAGCCCTTCATAAATACCTCGACCACCTCATTCTCACCAAGGTTTTCATCCTCAACGTGCATAACCGCGTTGTGGAAATTGGGGTCGAATTGCTTTCCCTCTGCTTCGATCTCGTTTACACCAAGCTTAGAAAGTGTTTCTATAAAGCTCTTCAAGGTCAGCTCAAGTCCCTTACCCATAGGTGTCTCTGCGCAGGCACTATCCTCTGTGTTGTACTGCGCCGCTCTTTCGAGATTGTCAAGAACGGGAAGTATCTGAGCGAGAGTATCGCACGCCGCGTCTGCCGCCTTACCCTCAAGCTCCTTTGCGGTACGCTTGCGGAAATTATCGTATTCGGCATAAAGCCTTGCGTAGCGGTCGTTAAGCTCAGCAACCTCGGCTTCCTTAGCTTCAAGCGCCTTTTTCAGCTCGGCTATCTCGGCTTCCGCCTTTTTCAGCTTCTTTTTCTCTCCCTTGGCAGGCTTTTCGTCAGCCGCATCCTCTAAGACTTCCTCTGTCTCGGCGCATACTGTCTCTTCCTCTGTCTCGGGAACGTTAGTCTTATTCTCTTCCATTGCTTTCTCCTTTTTCGGGAATTTGATTTTTTGGCGGTCCCTCTCCGTCTATCATAGTGGAGATACTGCCCGTAATCTCATCGATGGTCTTAAGCACCTGCTTGTAATTCATTCGTCTGGGTCCGAGAACGCCTATAACTCCTATTGTCCGTCCGTTCTTTTTTATGGGCTTGAACACAAGTGAAGAATTGTTCATAACCTGAACGGGACTTTCAGAGCCGATAAGCACATTGATGTCATCGCTGTCGGCCTTTGAAACAAGGTCAAGTATCTCGTCTTGATTTTCCAGCGTTCCGAGAAGCTGACCAAACTGCTGTGTATCGGAATACTCGGGGTATTTCAGCAAGTGATTTATGCCCGAATATCTCATTTCACCGCCGTCAAGCTCGTTCATGACCTCATATACCGATTTAACGGCAGGGTTTACAAGGTATGCAAACTCGCCCATAGCGCTTTCCATTTCCATTATAATAGGAAGCGTTATCATATCGGCGGAAAGTCCGCAGATGTTTTCGTTAAGAAGCGTTGCAAGCTGTCGCAGCGACTCGGCGGAAAAGCTGTTGTAGGTCTTTACCTTTTTAGTCTTGACCACACCGCCCGAGGTTATCATAAGTATAGCAAAATTTTGCTCGTCTATGGATACGATCTCGAACTTTTGCATTGTTGCCGACGATGCCTTTGGCTTAATGGCAATACCCGTATAATTAGTCATACTCGAAGCAAGCCTTGAGGCTGTATCAAGTATCTGGTCTATCTCTGCCATTTTTGCCTTTAGGAGCTGATTTATCTGCGCTACCTCTCTTGTTGCCGTGGCGTACTGCTCTACAAGCTGGTCAACGTAAAATCGGTATCCAAGCTCACTTGGCACTCTGCCTGCCGAAGTGTGAGGCTGAACAAGGTAGCCCATTTGTTCAAGCTCCGCCATTTCGTTTCTTATGGTAGCCGATGAGCAGGTCAGCAGATTGTTCTGCACGATATACTTTGAACCCACAGGCTCACCGCCCTCAATATGCGCTTCGACTAAGGCTTTAAGAATAAGCTTTTTCCGTTCGCTGAGCTCTTTTTCCTTCGTTCCCATCTGCCATCCCCCTTTCGATACCGTTTTTTGTTGCCTTTAGCACTCTTTTTCTTTGAGTGCTAAGCTGCTGTATAAAATTTATCACTTTTCTTCCTTTTTGTCAAGAGTTTTTTAAAAGTTTTTTGTTAATTATTTGTGAACAGTGCTAAAATTACGGCTTTTTATTATTATTTGCGGGTTTTATATTCTTTATGATGAATAAACAACATAAGAAATATTCATTTTTCGGACAGGTTGAGGTGATTGGACAGTCGAGGATGCCTGTCCCTACTACCTTGTTCAATTATTAAATGAAATAGGTCGGGAACATAAGCAAAAATGCGCTTACGTTCCCGACCTATTTCTTCATTGAAAATAAACTATAAAATTTAAGCAAAATAATAGTTAAGCTGCTAATATCCCTTTTTGCAAGGTTTTCTTTGCGGGGCTGTCGCAAACTTAACTATCAGCCTCAACACATCTGAACACTATGGAGCTGACCGCGCCGTTGGTGATACCGATAGCAAGCTCCTTGTTATTACCTTTATATATAAGGGTGCTCTTTACGGCGCTGTCCGCTTCTCCGTAGGCTTCCTTAACCGCATTTTCGGAAGAGCCTATATAAATTCCCTTTGAGGTCTCAACAGCGTCATTTTTAAATTCTATGCGGTCGATTATTTTATCTCCGTCCTCGTAGTCTACAACCACCAGCCAAAAAGCCGAGTAGTCGTATCTTGTGGTCTCTCCAAGACCGCCGCAGTTACCCGTATTCTGCTTCGATACGGGAGCGCCAAGCTTTGAGAGCGCCCCATCAGCCTTTGCGCCAAGCTCTACTGTGGCACCGTTGTATTTTATTTCAAATATATCGGCTTCGTCATTTTTATTCGCGCTGCCGTTATCGCAGGAAGCAAGGCTTCCAAGGGCGCCTATGAAACAAAGAAGCGCCAACGCAATAGATAATAATTTTTTCATGATCAATTACTCTCCCTTGATTTTTTATCCTCGTAATATCTGTTTACTCTTCCCTGCCAAAGCCCTGCCGCCTGTACGTCGGCACGCCTGTCGGCAACGCCGTGCTTTTCGGCAAGTATCTTTCCAAAATAATCGGACAGTTTTTCAGCCCCGTACACGTTAAGGTGCAAGCCGCCGTCATAGGTATCGGTTGCAAAGTCTATTCCCATTTCCTCGCAAAGAGGAATAAAATTGTAGTACGTAAGCCCCTTTTCCTCGGCGTAATCGGTTATCTGTTCCTCCCACTCGTCATACCACCAATATCTCCACGAGTTTGTGGGAGCTTTTACAAGTATAAGCTCCACACCCTTTTCCACGCAGAGCAGCCTCATTTTTTCAAGATATTCCATAGAGCTTTCGGGAAGCGTGTAATCGTCAAGGGTCTCGCCCTGCATCTCGCCCTCGGGCATAGGCTTTATAGCCGTTTGCATAAGATAACCGCTGTGTGAAACGGCGGGCGGCGCGCTGAACGCATATTTAAAATCGTCGCCTGTCAGTTCGGTTATCCTTGAATGATAACGAAGCAGTGGGAAAACGTAATCGAGAAAGCTCTCTTCCTCGGTCATAGAAGCCCTTATGGCTTTTATCTTTGCCCACGACCACCGCATACCGACAAGGGTCATTCGGTTGAAAGCTTCACTTTGCGGCTCTCCGTGCTTCACCGCGTACACGTTGTACACCACTGCCTTGGGGGTCTCGTATTTAAAGGTATCCTCTAAAATATAGTAGGAATGCCACGTAAGCTGTTGAGCGCTTCCCCGTACGTACGAGGAAATTCCGTATTTTTCCCACATAACGGCGGGAACAAAGCTTTCATAGGTCTCGCAATCCCCTATGAAGATCACGTCGTGTCCGCCCGCTTCTCGGTAATACTCGCCTACAAGTCTGCCCTCAAGCTGCTTTTCGTCGGTGTATTTGGGAACGACCAAAAAGGAGCAAAGAGAGAAAACCGCGGCAAGAGCGAGAATGGCGCAGACCGAAATTATTATTCTCTTTTTCATTTTAATCCTTATTAAAATTGATTGTAAATAAACTGTGACGCGTCGTAACCTATACTGTACGCGCCAAGCATGACCACCGCGAAGATAAGACAACCGCAAAGAGCCCATCCAAGCAAGGGCTTATCGTATAGGCGTTCTCTTACGCTACGCTTCGCCGACAGTGAGCTGACGGTCGCCATAGCCGCAATACCCACGGCTATGATTATGTAATCGGAAAGCTTCAAGCCAAGAAACGTATTTGTCGCTGACGTAAACAGAGAGCTTATCTCGGAAAATACCTTTCCAATATTCCACTCTGTAAACATACTGCCCCAAAGCGAAAAGGTTCTGCCCACGTCACGATAACAGTCGAGGGAGCGTATAAGTCCCATAAGCATAAAGGTCCTCACCGCCATAAAGCCGCCGTAAAGGTGGGATGCGGTAAGCCTCGAAAAACGTCCTCTGAATTTAGCGTACAGTGGCTCAAGCTCCTGCGACACAAGTATAACGGCGCAATTGAGCAGACCCCAAACTATAAAGTTCCAGCCCGCTCCGTGCCAAAGACCTGTCAGAAACCACGTAAGTATAGTAGCAAGATAAACGGGTATCCTCTTTCCTATATTATTTCCGAATACCTTTCTCGACCACTTTGACAGCTTCATCATAGGCTTGCAGACCGATACGGGATAAAAAACGTAATCGGTAAACCACGTACCCATAGTGATATGCCAACGGTTCCAATATTCCTTTGTGGACTTGGACGAAAATGGGCGGATGAAGTTTTCTTTCAGCTTAATTCCCAACGCTTCGGCTATACCTATGGTAATATCTATACCGCCTGTAAAGTCGGCGTATATCTGAAGCGAATATATAAGTATGAGCAAAAGCACGTAAATACCCGCAAACTGCTCGGGCTCACCCTCGGCGGGGGTCTTTAAGAGGGTCTTCATAGCCACAAGCGCCCTGTCGGCTATGACCAGCTTTTTGAAATATCCCCACAGTATTCTCTGCAAGCCGTATGTAAATCCCCGAAGCTCAAATTTATGCTCAGCGTAAAGCTGGGGGGCAAGGTCGCTGTGTCTCGATATAGGACCTTGAACGAGCTGAGGGAAAAAGCTGACGAACAGCGCAAGCCTTAGGGGATTTCTCTCAACCTCGGTCTTTTGCCTGTATACGTCTATAAGATAGCCCATAGTCTGGAATATGTAAAAGGAAATTCCCATAGGCAAAAGCAGGTCGGGAATCGAAAATCCGTCTCTGCCGAAAAGCCCCATTACGCTATTCAGGTTAAACACGGCAAAAGCCGAATATTTGATAACGGCAAGTATGCCGAAATTCAGCACAAGTCCGCAGAGCAATATATGAAAGCGTCGTTTTTTTACCGACGCCTTATATTTTTTCCTTGCGTCCTTATCCATACTGTCCCTGTTGGCTTCAAGGTAAAGAGCTTCCTTTTTCGTCATCCGGCCCATAAGTCTCGCCACAAAATACGCGGAGAGAGTGGTGGTGAGAATAAACACAAGGCAGTCGAGCCCCGCAAAGGCATAAAAAATATAGCTTGCGGCAAGCAAAATGCCCCATTGGCTCTTTTTCGGTAAAAGATAATACGCCGCGAACAGTACGCATAAAAAGGCAATAAAGCCGTAAGATGTAAAAAGCATACAGTCTCCGAATTTTATTTTTTAGTCATCGAGCTTTTCTATGAGCTCCCAAAGAGCCTTTGCCGAATTGAAATTTTCGGGTACTATCTCCTCAGCGGGGATAGTAACGTCAAGCTCGGCGTTTATCTCAGTAACGAGGGTAACTATATCAAGAGAATCAAGTATACCGTCGTCTATAAGGTCCTCTGTATTCTCAAAATCCACCTCGGGGTGAAGTGAGGAAAGTATTTCAAGCAGCTTTTCCATAAGTTCTCCTTTACATTTTCACAGCCGTCTCTTTGAGAGTACGGCGGTCTGTTTTTCCGTTGTCGGTCAGGGGCAACGCCTCAAGGCGGGTAAGCAGTGAGGGAAGCATATATCTCGGCAGATAGTCCGAAAGACGGATAAGCAGCTCGCTCTCGCTTATGCTTCCTACGTAGAAAAGAGCGATCCTCTTTCCCTCGCCGTCATAAACGCAGGCGGCGCGGTCTACGCCCTCGCATTTAAGCGCGGCAGCCTCTATCTCGCCAAGCTCTATCCTGTGCCCCATATGCTTTATCTGGTTATCCTTACGGCAAACAAAGCAAAGCTCGCCGTATTCGTTATAGCGTCCTATATCTCCCGTGCGGTAGATAAGCTCGGGGTATGCCTTTCGCATGGGGTTCTGCGGGAGCACCTCGGCGGTCTTTTCGGGATTATTGTAATACCCCATTGTAAGGCAAGTACCTCTTATACATATCTCCCCTGTCTCTCCCGCCGCCGCTTCCTTGTTTTCGTCGGTCAAGAGAATTATATGGGTGTTATCAAAGGGTCTGCCAACGGGTATAGGCTCGTCCTCGGCAAGCTGACGCTCTGCTTTCCAATAACAGGACATTCCCGTAGCCTCGGTAGGTCCGTAAAGATTGAAAAATCTCGCATCGGGCAAAGCCTTGCGCCACAGGTCGTATTGCTTTCTCGGAAAGACCTCGCTTCCAAAGCATATGGTGGTGAGATGCTTTGGCGCGTTGTTTTCCAGGGCGCCAAGAGAGGATATTTGCGTAAGCGCGGACACCACCCAACAAATAGTATTTATCTTATATTCGTTAAGATATTCGATAAGCCGTATCGGAAAAGAAAAATTTACCTTGGGGATAAAATAGGTGGTAGCCCCAAGCTTCAAGGTAGGCATTATCTCCTTTAGAGGCGCGTCGAAATAAAGGGGCGTTTGATTTCCGAACACGGTGTCCTCGGAAAAACCGATGGCGTCAACCAGTGACTCGGTATAATCAATGACCGAGCGGTGGCAGGCAACCACGCCCTTTGGCACACCCGTAGACCCCGAGGTAAATACAACGTATATAGGGTCGGTGTCGCATTGGGCTGACCTTACCGCCAAAAGTCCCTCTGTGTCTGCTTCGGTATTACATATACCGTCATAGAGATAGGTATTTTCCACTCCAAGAGCCACAGCTCTCGAATAATTCTTTTTGTCGCTTATAAGAAATCTCGGCGAGACGTTTTCAAGGATAGCCCTCATTCTCGCCTCGGGCATCTTCTCGTCAAGGCAAACGTAAAAGCAGCCCGCGTATATAGCCCCGAAAAAGGCGGCGAGGGTTTTAGGATGCTTGTCCATAAAAATTATGACAGGCTCGGCTTTAGCGCCCTCGGATATAAGGTAGCTTCCCACAGCCTCTGCCGAACGCCTCAGCTCTCCGAAGCTCATCCCGTCCTTGCCTGTGGAAAAGGCAAGCTTTCCCGTCAGCCTTTCGGCTGTTTCTTCAAGATATGTCAGTATATTCTTTCGCATTTTAACTCAACTTTGTCGTTTCGATTTTTGGGAATTTTCCGCCGTTGTCATCGGCATCGAAGAAATCGGAATTTTTCTTGTCGATAACGTAATAATCTGTTGCGTAATTATTAGTCGCGCTTGCCTTATATTTCAGAAGAGTATCCTCTATTACCAAGCAAGCATTCGGTGAGCCGTCCGTAAAGGTTCCGGCGAAGCGTGTGCTGTCATAATAATACCACTTTGGAGACTCATCCGTACCTATGTTCACTATCTGCCAATAGTGCGTACCTTTAAGGCTTGAATTAACACCGCGCTGTATTCCCACGTTATCTATGCCAAAATACTCGAAGAACGCCTTTGATACAGAATAGTAAGTATAGCAATCGCCTTCCATTCTATTCATCTTCAAGGTGCGCAAAGCTTCCTCGCGCCAATCGGTTTTCCAACCCTCTCTTGCCTTGGGATTTTCTTTCGCCTGTGTCTGTTGAGAGGGCGTATTTGAGACATCGCTGAAATAGATATTAGCGTCATTTTTGCTTGAACCGTAGGGACCGCTTACGAATTTATGAATATCTCTTACTATCTTCTCCTTGGAATATCCGTTTACTCGCGCCTCTTCTCTTGTGTATTTTAGCACGTTTTTAGCAAAGGTCTCCACAAGAGTCATAAGCTCATCGTCTTGCACGTTTACCTCTTTGACCTTAACGGTAAGAGTAAAGGTCTGAACGTTTCCGGCAGGATCTGTCGCGGTATATTTGATCTTATAAGTTCCCGCCTTGTCCTGTTTAAGGTTAGAAGTCCATTCCAAGTTACATTCCTTACCGCTGTTGTCGGTAACGTTTACCTGATTTCGGAACGAAAAATTATCTCCAACGGTTATGGTGACCACATCTCCGTTTACCGCTTCTATAACAGGGGGCTTTTTATCCCCAAACAGCATAACCACACCGCCCACCGCGGTAACCAGTATCGACACCGCAAGAACGACCATTGTTACGGTAATTATTTTCCACATCGTTTTTTTATTTATCATTCAACAGCACCTCACTGTAAAAACCTATTTTTAAAAATTTATTACATTTATGTAATAAAAGAACATACATAATTATTATACAACAGACCGCCGTTTTTGTCAATGACCTTTGTCCCTTATTTTTGCATTTTACAAATAATTTAAAAATGGACTGCTCCGCAAAGAAGGCGAAGCAGTCCATATCCCTATTTAATATCGCAAGGTCGGCAGATATATCCCCGATATCCCTTTTCTCTCAAAAGCTCTACGGCGCGGGCGGCGCATTTGTCACATTCGAATATTCCAAACACCGACGGGCCGCTTCCGCTCATCATTGCTGACAGCGCACCGCCGTCCAACATAATTTTCTTCACCTCTGCCGCCACGGGGCGCTGTGACAGAACAGGCGTTTCAAAAATGTTGTATATATTTTCCGTCACCTGTCGAATATCTCCCGACAGCAAGGCGTTTTTCAGCCCCTCGGTGTCTCTCGGAATATATCTTCCGCCCTCGAAATTGCCATAGGTCTCATCCATAAGCCGATACGCCCAAGGGGTGGATACCCCCTCGCCCTCGCAGGCGGCGACCACTACGCAATCGGGCATTTTCGGAAAGTCACGGAGAACGTCTCCCTTTCCGTCGGCATAAAGCGTACCGCCCACTATACAAAAGGGTACGTCCGCTCCAAGCGCCGAGCCAAGCTCGCACAGCTCGCCTACTGTAAGAGGAAATCCAAACGCCTCGTTAAGGGCTCTTAGGGTTGCCGCACCGTCCGCGCTTCCCCCTGCCATTCCCGCCGCCATAGGGATATTTTTTTGTATGTGTATTTTCGCGCAAAGAGACACGCCTGTTCTTTCACAGAACAAAAGCGCCGCCCTTACCGCAAGATTTCTTTCGTCACAGGGTACGCCCTCTACGTTACAGCTAAGAAAAAATCGGGGCTCGCCCTCGGTTCTTTCAATATCCGATAGAGTTATCTCATCGCAAAGAGAAACGGTCTGCATAACCGTTCTGACCGAATGATATCCCCCATCCATAAGCCCATCTATATCAAGGTGGAGATTTATCTTTGCATATCCTTTTTTTGTTACAGTTTTTAACATACGCCACTCCTTTTCGTCTCGTCATTTAGAATATACCACAATATCTTCCCTTTTTCAAGATAAATCGTTAAAAAATGTTTTTTTATATGTTAAATTTTAATTTTTCTATTGACGAAAGAGCTAAAAAATTATAAAATAGTATCTGACGAAGTTTGTATTCCCGAAAGGAAGATAAGAAAATTAAATGAACCAAGATTATAATCGCAAGGAAGCTGAGGACAATAAAACCGAAGCTCAAAAAGAAGAAGCTCAAAAGTCGGGCGGCAAAAACAAAAAACGCGGTCAGAGAGCAGGTACGGCAACGCTTATCTGCTTTATCGCGTTTATTTTGCTGTACGCTGTTGTAAATATATCGAGCCTGTCGGCAACTATGTCGGGGGTCATGTCGGTGCTGGCTCCCATTATTCTCGGAGCGGGCTTTGCATATCTTCTCAACCCCATACTGAAATTCTTTGAATACAAGGCGTTCAAGTGGATAAAAAATAAAAAGATACTCAGAACGCTATCCCTTATCTGCACCTATGCGGTAGCCCTCGGCTTCTTAACGGCAGTAGTGTTCTTAGTTGCGCCTCAGCTCTTTGAAAGCGTCACGGCGTTGCTTGACGAAAAGACCTTGAACGGCTACATTGACAACACCGTAAATACAATAAACGGACTTATAGGCAAATATCTGAGCGCTCACACCGAAATAAAGGTAAACCGAGAGCAGCTTCTCGGCTTTATCGCAAAATTCTTCAGCGAATCTGGCGACCTTTTCCAAGGCATCGGTGCGTTAGCCCTTGAATATCTGAGCAGTCTCGTAGTGGGTATCAAAAATTTCATCTTCGCGCTGTTTATATCTCTTTACATCCTCATATCCAAGGAGCGTCTTAAGGCTCAGGCGAACAAGATAGCCACGGCTGTCCTCAAGCCCGAATCCAAAAAGAAATTTTACAGATACGTAAACCTTTGCAATCGCACGTTTGGCGGCTTCCTAATAGGAAAAATAGTCGATTCCCTTATAATCGGGCTTATTACTCTCGTGGTGCTTTTCTTCTTCAAGATGCCCTTTTATCTTCTCGTTTCGGCTATCGTATGCGTTACCAACGTTATCCCCGTGTTCGGTCCCTTTATCGGCGCTATTCCCTCGTTCTTCATAATTCTCATAGTTGACCCCTCAAAGGCGTTTCTGTTTCTCATACTCATATTGCTTATCCAACAGCTTGACGGAAACGTAATAGGTCCTAAGATACTCGGAAACTCCACGGGCATGGGCTCTCTCGGCGTTATGGTTTCCATAATCATTATGGGAGATCTGTTCGGAGTTGTGGGAATGATACTGGGCGTTCCGATCTTCGCGGTGGCTTTGGCTATCGTAAACGAGCTTTCCGAGGACAGACTGAGGAAAAAGAATCTACCTATAAACACAGCGGAATATTATTCCGCAGACTCTCTTGTTGACCCCTACGCTCCAAACGAGACACTCTCTCATTGGTTCTTCTCAGCAACCGGAAGCGTATTTGGCAAGCTATTTAAACTGATATTCAGAAAAAATAAAAATACAGATACGGAAAAGGAAAATAACAGCGATGAACAGCAATGAACAAAACGCAAAAAAAGGCGGTATCTCGGTTGATACCGAGCATATATTCCCCATAATCAAAAAATGGCTTTATTCGGAAAAGGATATATTTCTCCGTGAAATAGTTTCCAACGCCTCCGACGCCATAACCAAGCTCAAGCGCCTTGAGGCTCTCGGTATCCGCGAGGGCACAGACGAGGAGTATACAATAACGGTAAAGCTCGACAGTGCGGCAGGCACGCTTACGGTTGAGGACAACGGCATAGGTATGACCGAAGAGGAGCTTGAAAAATATATTTGCAGTATCGCTCTGTCGGGAGCTGTGGACTTTATAAAGAAATACGAAAACGAAAGCGGAGATTCTAAGAACGGCATTATCGGTCACTTCGGTCTCGGCTTCTACTCGGCGTTTATGGTAAGCGACAGAGTAGACGTTATAACCAAATCCTACACAGATGCCCCCGCAGTATTTTGGAGCTGTAACGAGGCGGGTGAATACGAGCTTTCGGCTTCCGACCGCCAAGAGCGCGGAACAGCTGTGGTCATGCACGTTTCCGAGAGCGAAAAGGAATACCTTTCCGCATCAAAAATAAGAGCTATGCTCGATAAATACTGCTCCTTTATGCCTGTTGATATCTACTTTGAGGACGGCTCGGACGAGGCGGACGAAGAAAAAAAGGCAGAGCCTATCAACGATAAAACTCCCCTTTGGCAAAAGCCCGCATCCGAGTGTACGGATGAGGAATACAAGGAATTTTACCGCAAGGCTTTCCTTGATTACAGAGAGCCTCTGTTCCATATCCATATAAACGCGGACTATCCCTTAAACTTCAAGGGTATACTTTATTTCCCCAAGCTTGCAAACGAGTACGAGACTATTGAGGGTCAGGTAAAGCTCTATTACAATCAGGTATACGTTGCCGACAACATAAAAGAGGTCATTCCCGAATATCTCCTTATGCTAAAGGGCGTCCTTGACTGCCCCGAGCTTCCTCTCAACGTATCGAGAAGCTATCTCCAAACTAACACCTACGTTTCAAAGGTATCGGCGCATATTGTAAAAAAGGTTGCCGACAAGCTGGTTTCTCTCTGCAATAACGACCGTGAAAAATACGCCGAGATATGGGACGATATCGCCCCCTTTATCGAATACGCGTGTATGAGAGACAAAAAGTTCTACGACAGAACGAAAAACGCTCTGTTGCTGAAGCTTACAGACGGATCAAAGGTATCCTTTACCGAGTATTTGGAAGCGGCAAAGGAAAAGCACGAAAACAAGATATATTACGCTACCGATTCGGCGCTTCAGAGTCAGTATATCTCCATGCTTGAAGCCGAGGGGATAAAGGTAGCTCTCCTTGAGCGCCCCATAGACACTCAGTTTGCTTCCCTCCTTGAGCAGTATATGACAGACGTTAAGTTCTTCAGAGTTGACGCCGACGTTGCCGATGCTATAAAGGGTGACGGAGAAATAACCGAAAGCCAGACCCTCAAGGAGCTGTTTACGTCGGTTGCGGGTGAAAAAACTGCCGTCAGATTTGACCGTTTCAAGAACGAAAGCGTGCCCGCGGTGCTGAACGTTTCAGAGGAATCGAGACGTATGGGAGAGATGATGCGCCTTTACAATATGCCAAACGGTGATTTTCCCGTTGAGAGCACCCTTGTAATAAACAGCGCGTCTCCCCTTATATCAAAGCTTGAAGCAACAGCCGAGACCGACCCCGACAAGGCAAGGGCAATGGCATCCTATATCTACAAAATCTCTCTGCTCTCTCAGAAAAAGCTTTCCTCTGAGGAAATGCAGGCATTTATGAACGACAGCTTTGAGCTTCTCCTTAAGCTGTGACGATGAAAAGCACCGACATCATAAGCATTCACCTTGAAAATATCGGGGAATTTTCAAGGCGTTCGCGCCTGTCCGAGCTTCAAAGAAGCCTTGAGGTATCCGAGCTTATCGATACGTTTATAAAAGGCTCAGCCGAGGACGACTGCCATTCGGTATTCAAAGGATTTACGGGCGCTCTTCCCTGCGCTACCCCTACCGATAAAGCTATGCTCTGCCGCGCCCTTGCGGCATCCCCAAAGCACACGGGAGAGCTTCGGCAAAGGGGCTTCTTTGTAAGGGAAAGCATTCCCGCCGGCTCTCACGGAAGGGTATCCATAGTACGCAATAAATACAACGAAACAGCATATTCTGTTTTCTCCGAAATGATAAGCAATCCCAAAACGGTATACGCTTCCTCATTTACGGAAGCTTGCGAGGACGTTTTTGACGGACGGTGCGAGTTTTGTATTCTTCCCGTAGAAAATTCTCAAAGCGGCAGGCTTTTCGGCTTTTATTCTATGCTTGACCGCTATGAGCTGAAAATATGCGCCCTTTGCGAGCTTGACGGGTCAACGCCTACGGAAAGCATAAAATACGCCCTTATCGGCAGGTCCCTTCCCGACCGCATACCTAAAAAGCTCGGTTGGCGTTTTGAATGCGCCGTTATTTCGGGCACAGGAGCGCTTCTCGGTGATATTTCGCGCATTGGCGAAATATTCGAGGCGCGTCTTATAAAGACCGACAGCCTGCCTGTGGAATATGACGAGCAGCTGCAAAAATACTATTTTACTTTTGAGGTATCCCGGAACAGCATTGCGGGCTTTGACCTGTTTTTGTCCGAGGAATACGCCGCTTACGTCCCCCTCGGTCTTTACCCCGTAGCGGCAAGGAAAGGAAAAAATTAAAAATGGAACAGATAACTTACAACACCCGCGGAGTATGCTCCCGCAAAATAAAAATTGAAGTAGAGGACGGCATAATAAAAGCCGTTTCCTTTGAGGGCGGTTGCTCGGGAAACACCCAAGGAGTAGCGGCTCTGGCTGTGGGAATGACGGTAGATGAGGTCATAGAGAAGCTTTCGGGCATCCGTTGCGGCTTCAAGTCTACGTCCTGTCCCGACCAGCTTGCCAAAGCCCTTGGGGAGTATAAGGAAAAGAATAAATAAAAACGCAGAAGCCTTTATTATAACCAGTAGTTACACACTCACACAAAAGCCAGAATAACTGCCAATGGAAATACAGGAATAGACACACCTAACTACAAATTTGTAAAAAACTATTGACAAGTTGATTTTTTTTGGTATAATATAATCAAGTTGATAATATGATATCAACGGCAGACGGCATAGACCGCTGTGAATTTTAAGGAGAAGCAAAGTGGACGGTAGCGACGACGGTAACTGTCGAAGTACTTATCAATAAAAAACGGTTCGCATAACCTTGGCGCGATAAAGGCGCAGGCTATGCTTTTTTGCGTTGTACCCGTAATTTTGCTTTTTAATTGAGAACCCTGTGGGTTCATTTTAAAATAAGGAGTTATTATGTTAGTCGAAGACCATTTATTACCCCTGTCTATTATGTTGGTTTGTCTCATTTTCTCGGCGTTTTTCTCAGCCACGGAGACAGCCTACACGTCAATGAACAAGACCAAGCTTAAAAACCTTGCTTCCGAGGGAAATAAAAGAGCCGCGAGAGTATTAAAGCAATCCGAAAATTACGACAGATTTCTGTCCACAGTTCTTGTGGGTAATAACATTGTAAATATCACCCTGTCATCCGTCAGCACAGTTTATTTCGTAACCCTGCTGGCAAACACCAGGGCGTCTAATATGGCGGCGACCATTTCTACCATAGTTATTACGGTAGTGGTGCTTCTCTTCGGTGAAATATCGCCTAAATCCATTGCCAAGGACCACCCCGAGGGCTTCGCTATGGCTGTATCGGCATTCCTGAACTTTATTTTGGTGATACTTACCCCCATAAACGCAATATTTATGCTTTGGAAGAAGCTCCTGTCAAAGATATTCAAGCCCACAAACAACGACACGGTTACAGAAGGCGAGCTTCTGACCCTGGTTGACGAGGCACACGAGGACGGAAGCGTTGACGAATACAGCAAGGAGCTTATTGAAAATATCTTCGATTTCGATGACCTTTCCGCAGGCGAGATAGCCACCCACCGCACCGAGATCACGATGCTTGCATCCGATGCCACCATTGAGGAATGGGATGAAACGATATCCAACAGCCGTTTCTCACGCTATCCCGTATACGGCGAGGACGTAGACGACATCGTTGGTATTCTTGACGCCAGAGAATATTTCAGACTTGAAGAAAAAACCAAGGAAAGCATTTTCGAGCATGCCGTAAAGCCTGCCTATTTCGTACCCGAGGGAGTTAAAGCCGACGTTCTATTCCGTAATATGAAGAAAAACAAGGAATTTATCGCTATCGTTCTTGACGAATACGGCGGAGTTCGCGGTATCATAACCTTTACAGACCTTGTTGAGTGTCTTGTTGGTGAATTTTCCGAGACAGACGAGGACACCGAAGCGGTTGAGCCTATCGTCGCTCTTGAGGACGGTAAATGGGAAATAAACGGCTCGGTGGCAATATCCGATATTGAGGACGCTCTTGACATTAAGCTTGAGGATTGCGATTCCGATACCTTTAACGGCTACGTGCTTGGAATATACGGAGCTATCCCCGAGGACGGATCGACCTTTGAGGTCACAACAGACCTTATGGAAATACAGATACTCGAATTCACAGAGCATAAGATAGAAAAGGCTACCGTAAACCTCAGACAACCCGAGGAAGAAGCCGAGGAAGAAGAAAAGCATAAGCTCTTTTCCAAGACCGACGCGCAGTAAAATTATAATAAACAACAGGCTGAGCCGCGGCTCAGCCTGTTGTTTTTCATTCTTCTATATAATTGTAATATTTCACTGTTATTTTCCAAACAGCCTTTCGCAAAACTCGGCTGTAAATCTGCTTTCGGCTTCAAAATCCATACACTTAACGTATATGTCCTCAAGTCGGAAATGATACCGCCCAGCCTCGGCAAGTGCTTCAACGGCAGAGCTCATCAGCGCCTCATACAGGCGGTGATTTGCGCGGTACTCTGCCTTTACCTCATTTATTTTCTCGCTGTCAATAAAGCGGTTCATATTTATCCGCAGAGCGTCTTCCCTGTCCTCTCCGCCCAAGACAAAGGCAATACCGCTATCCAAAAAATAAACCGCATCGGGCTTTGAAATATCCAAGGGTGTATAGGACACCTGCGCCCTCAGCCCTTTCTTCCTTGCCTCGCAAAGCAAAGCAAGCATAAATCTGTATCCCAGCCCAAAGCTGTCATAAACTGTATAAAGCTTTTTCGCCTTTCGCTCGTAGGTGGAAATATGAACGGCTCCGCTCATTCCTATGGCGTTAACAAAGCCATATTCAAGGGCATATCCCCCACCGTCGGGAATCTGCCGCATAAGTCGCCCTACCGCCGCTTCCATTTTATCGGCAAGCAATGCACTCTCAGCTATGATATCGTTAGCCTCGCTGACCGAAAGCGCCCCCGATAGGAATTTATACGCCTTGGAATAGGCGTTCCCCCTCAATGCCGACAGGGCGGCTATTTCGTTATAGTCGCGATAAAGCCTGTCGGCATCCCAAAACTCACCGAGATTAACTATCTCATCCGCCGCCCCTGCTATAACGGGGTCATAGATATGGGGCGCTGTTCCGTCAAGAACAGCAAGCTCCCCATCAACTATAATTCCGTCCAAGGATTTCGGGTCAGAGGAGCAACGTATATGCTCCACGTCTCTGCCCTTTTTTTCGGCGTATTCCGCAACGCGTCTCATAAAGCTGCTTTTTCCCGTACCGGGTCCGCCCTTTATTATGTATCTGCGTTTTATCTGCTTTCCGCCGAAAGCCTCGGAATAGAAGCAAAGAAATCCCTTTCCGCTGTTTACCGCGGCAAATCGCGTATTTATCGGAGCATTTCCGATAACTGTCGGTTCTGTTTTTTTCACAGGCATATACCCCCCAGCATTTTTATTCTCGCAATAAAGTATATGCTGCCACGCTGTCCTGCGTTACGCCTGCGCCCATTACCTTTCGATGATGGTTATATTTACAGGGCTTATGCCCGCTTCGCTGTATACTATCTCGTTTATCTGGGATATCTGAGCTACGTTCAAGCCGTCGCTTTTTACTACTATGCTTGCGCTCTCGCCGCTGATAACGGCAACGCACTCCTCAAAGCCCTTTGCTACAACGAGAGTTTCAATATTAGCCTCAGTAGCCATTACGGTGGCAAGCTTATTAATTTCTGCAAGCGCCTCGTTTTTAGCTGTTTCGGTGGACGACTGATTGTCAACTACTGCCTGAAGCACCTCGATAGCCTCATCACGGGTACGCTGACGGCTTACCTGTACACTTGAAAAGTAGGAATCTGCCGATGCGTCAGTGTTATCGTTCTGCCCTGTTGTATCGCTTGGTGACATACCCGCGGGGGAGTTGTAGTCGTAGCCGTCGTCCTTATCCTGTGAAAATATGATGAGGTTTACCGCAACCGCACCGATGATCAACGCCATAGCCCCGAAGATTATAAAGTTTCTCTTACCCACCTTAACGCAAAAGCCTTTTACTTTCTCTTTCAGATTTTCAAATTTCATAATTCGCTCCTTAGAATTTTTTATTACGCTAAATATATATGGCTCATCCTCTCTGTTTATGACTAGGCAAGAGAGAATAAATCCGGACACGGATTATTCTCTCTTGCCTAAGATGAGAACGCCACGTAGATTTTATTTGTGCTTACCGAAAACGCCGCGGAAACGAGAGAAATAACGTCTTTGCGTACTTGGTCGCTTTCTTTACAGGAAAGAACGATACCTATTCCCGATATTCGCGGATTTTCATAGCAGACAAGCACAGCTCCCTCGGAGCTACCGCTTCCCACAAGCACCATACTGTTTTTATATCCGCTCCCCGAGCTTTGGGAATCGGTGGCATAGACCGCTCTGTAGCCACCCTCAAGGCTCACCACAGCCTCGGCGGCGCATCCCCCCGCAACTCCTCGGCATATGCTCTCCACCCTCTCCTCTACAGTATTTGCGTAAGCCTCGGGGTCAAGTGCGGTCTGCTCTGCTTCTACCGCCTTTTGGTCCTTTTTTGAGGAAGCAAGCGTGCTGTATACCAAAAGACCTAGCCCAAGCAATCCAATCAAAATAAATACAAGTATCTTTCCGTCAAGCCAAAAGGCTTTTTTCTGTGTCTCTCCCATACAAAATCCTTTCAATAATTAACCGTATTCCACGGTGCAAGCGCATCCGCAGTTCTCGTTAACGTATGCCGAAATATCCCTTGGGTCGGCAAAAACAGCGCTATTATGCAAGAGAACGCGAGCGACGCTTATGTAATATTTTTCTCCGTCATATTCAACCGTCAGCTCTACGTCAAGGCTGTCTGCGGATAGCTTGAATCGCTCAACAAGCCCTGCCTTTATGGCGGCTTCGGCATTATCCCTCGCTCCATCCGCCAAAGCATCCCTGTATATTTCCTCGTAGCCCGTATCTGTCTCTCCCGAAAAGGAGAAAAGCCCCTCAAAATCAACCCCACCCTCGGATATAAAGCTGTAAACAGGCACGGCAAGGGCGCACAAAAGGCATAGAGAGCCTGCAAGCCGCACGTACTTTTTTATATCTCCCTCGGGAGAAAGCATACCCATTATTCCGCTGAGCAGGGCTACCGATATTAGCGTTATTATGTATTTTCCCATAGCTTCATCTTCTTTTTCACATTATCGCCACCACAGTTTTGGAGAATATGGTGAGAGCAAATATAAACATAACCGAGCTCATAGCCACCACAGCCACCATAATGGCATATACACCGCCAAGCTCAGACAGTAGCTTTCCCTCTGTATCACAGCCAAGCATATCCGCCACTCCGCTTCCAAGTAAAAAGGCAAGACGGGTAGTAATAAGGGATATAAGAACGGGCAGCAAAAGCATTGCGATAAGAGCGATTCCCCATATGCCCACTACACTCTTAAGATATTGCACTCCCGTGGCTACCGTGCGCAAGGTATCCCCCACCGAGCCGCCAACAACGGGAATAATATTTGCGCTTACAAGCCTTGCCGCTCTCGCCGCCGTGCTGTCAGCGGCGGCGGTGAGGGTGCTCTGAGCCGACAGAGAGGCTATCATGACCGTCATAACCGCCCCAAGAAAAAATGTGTATATCTTCTTCAGCGCCCCCGAAAGACCTCTGAGCCCCATTTCGGGAGACAGGGTGTTGCACAGGGCAAGCGCGGTAAACACACAGCATATCGGAACAACACTCTTGGCGCACAGCCCCTCGCAAGCGCTTATAAATACGTACAGAGCAGACGTTCCCACCGATGCCGTGCTTACGTTTCCCCCCATAGCCCACACGGCTCCCGTAATGGGTATCATAGCGGTCATAAGAGCCGTCAGCCTATCAAAGAAAAGCTTGACCGATTCGATATGATGCCACTGTATATTTATGACAGACGCGAATATTGCCGTGGCGGTGCAAAATCTGACCGCCCCCGACATAGCATCGCTTGAAAGCGACCTTTGAAGCGCGTTGAACACCGACGAAATAAGCAAAAGTCCGCATATATAGGCAAAAAGCGATATGGCGGAAAGCATTTCGGCGCGGAGAAGCTGTAAAATAAAGGAGAAAATATTTTTGGTGTCGGTAATTTCCGTAAGGGCGTTCCCCACAGCCTCTGGGTCATCGGCAAAGATACCATCGGGAAGCTCACCCCGTATGTCCTCGGGCAGGCTGTCCGCAAGCTCCGAGAAGCCATCAGGAAGCCCGTCCGCGCCGAAAACAGGCAAGGAAAATAAAAGAGGCAGAGAGCACAAAATAAAAATTACCGCAATTATCCTTATGAACCTTCTCATATTCATCCAAGCTCCAAAAGCTTAACGGCATAGCCCATAAGCTCTCCGATAAGAGGAATGCACAGCGCAAGGATAGCGAGCTTCCCCCCAAGCTCTACGCCGCTCCCCACAGCCCCCTCTCCAAGGTCACGGCATATATCTCCGCACAGCCTGCATACTATGGCTATTCCCAAAGCCTTAAGCATTATTTTGGCATAGCCCGAAAGCTCGTCCCCCAGAAGCTGTCCGCTTATTTGCGAGAATATCTCAGACGCGCCGATAGCCAACGAACCGAAAATAAGCACACTGCCCGATACTCTCGCAAGGGCGGCGTATTCCCCCTTTATCTGTCTGAGAATTACCCCTGTAAGGGCGCAAAGAAGTCCTATTCCGCATAGCTTGAATATATCCATAGCTAAAATCCGAACACCGACTGGACCGTATCAAAAAGCTGTCCTATCTCGCCTACAAGCATAAGCATTACGGCTATAAAGCCCGCTATGGTAACCAGCGTTGCCTGCTCGTCTCTTCCCGATTTTGAAAGTATGGCGGACGCGCTGGACACCAGCACCCCCACACCCGCGATCTTCAAAATAAGGCTTACGTCCATTTTTATATCCCCCGTTAATTTCTACAAAAAAAATATGAGCAAAGCAAGACTTCCCGACAGACAAAGGGTGGAGTTGAGCTTTTTCCTTGACGGCAGTTCCCTCTCAAGGGTGCGCTTGCGCTCCTCAAGCCCCGACAGAAAATATGCGCATCTTTGTACCTGCTCGTCCTTATAGCATCTGCCAAACTCGGAGCAAAAGCGCTCCATAAGTATTTTCGTCTCTCCGTCAGCCCACCTTATATTTTGGCAAAGCTCAAAAAGGCTCTGCGGCGCATTCTTACCAACGTAACCGCACCTGTCAAGAAGCTCCCTGTCGGCTCTTGAAAGTATTTGCGAAATAGGCAAAGCAAAGCACTCTATTTCATTCTTCACGTATCCTAAGAAACGGCAGAGGGCGGCGGCTCTGTGAAAAGCATCAGACGCCTTTCTGTTTAACCGATATGCAGTAAGACCGCCGCTGAGAGCTATGAGCACCGCTCCGATAAGCTTATACACAGGCGTTCACCTCACTCCGCGCGCAAATATCGTAATGAAGCTCTCCCCCACTTCTGCTTATTCCCACGTAATGGGAAAACACTCCGCTGTCGTGAAGCAGGCGTATTCCTCTCCGTCTGAGAAGTGAGTGCGCGCTGTCCGCGTGGGCGCTTGCCAAAAGGGGAACTCCGCTGTTCTGCGCCGAAAGTATGGCGTCAGCCTCTCGGTCATCGCCTATCTCGTCACAGATTATAAGCTGAGGATTCATTGTGCGAGTGGCTATCTCTATTCCCTTTCCCTTGGGGTATCCGAGAAGAATATCTGCCGTATTGCCAATCTCAAGCCCTGCCGAAAGCTCCCCTCTTGTGTCGATAACACACACCCTGATAGGACAAGCCCCCGAGGACATACGCCTCGCCACCGACCGAAGCAGGGTGGTCTTTCCCACACCCGGCGGTGAATAAACAAGAGCTCCGCCCCCCTGCCTAAGAAGCCTTTCAACAGGCTCACCCAAGAAAAAAACAGCCGAGGGCAACCGAAAATTAAGGCTTGACACGTCATATATTCCGATTATTCTTCCGCCCTCAACTGCGGCTCGTCCGCATACCCCCACCCGTATACCGCCCTCAACCGTTACGTACCCCTCTGTCAGAGTATCCCTGTGGGCATAAAGAGAGCCGCCGCACAGCTTGTCTGTCATAGCTTCCATATCGGCCTTTTCGGGTATATACGAAAGCTCCACGTTTCCCGATGCAGAGGTTATAAAGGCTCTGCAATTGGTTCTGCACCTTATCTCCTCTATCCGTCCGAGGGTGGGAAGCTTTTTTATTAGCTCGCCGTAAAGCTTGTACGGAAGTATCTTGGAAAGAGCTGCGGGAAGCGCCGTGCCGCTATCATTTTTACGCATATTTATCCTTACGCTCATCTTATCCTTCGCTCCCGTCTTTTTGTTAAAGCATATGCTCCCGAGGAAAATTCTATGACAATACACGAAAAATTTCCAATTTATGTTGATTTGTAAAATTTAATACGACATTTTAATAGAGTATATACGACATTTTTCGGCATTTTTGACAGTTTTTCTTTTGAGTGTTAACTGTAAGTTCACAATTATTTAATAATATTGTATTGTTTAACTATTATATATATGGTAAAATAATATAGAATGGATTGGACTATATACTCTATGGAGGTATCTATGTTTTTAAAGAGCAATATGCGCCCCGCAATGGCAGGTGTCGGCGGTCCCGACATCAAGCAATCAAGAAAGCTTACATCTATGATGTTCAGCAACGGAGCTGCCGAATCGGCTGATTTCGGTGCTTTCGGTGACGAGCCCGAAAGACCTGCGCCCTCGCAAAACCGCGGTGGCAGAAATAAAAAGGGCGGTTTTAAATTAGACAAAAAAACCTTGATAATCGCAGCAATAGCCGCAGTAGCGGTGGTCGTAGTTGCGGCTGTTCTTGGAGTTGCCCTTTTTTCAGGTGACGGAAATATAAGATATGAGAACAATGCCTATATGGCATACGTAGACAGTCAGGATAACTACCGCATAGTATCTAACGGCGAGCTTCTTGAGGAGACCTTTGAAGGCAACCTTAAGCTTATCCCCGCTGCAGACAATTCCTTTGCGTACGTTATTCACGAGGGAGAAGACAATAGCATCTACATACTTAAGGGCAAGGAGCTTACTCTCGTTTCCGATAACGTGGAGAAATATATAACAAGCGCGGGCTTGAAGCCCGGTGTCGTTTTTTCGGAAATATCCAATTCAGGAAAAACTAACTACGTTCATTACTATAACGGATACACAGCGAGCATTGTAAAGGGCGGTGATTCCCCCGAAGATTTCATTATTTCGGATGACGGAAGCATCGTTGTATATACGATATCGGGAAAAGATGCAGCTGACAGAGTACCTTACATATTTGACGAGGTTCCGGAAAAGGCTCCCATTGCAAAGAATTCCATTCCCGTTGCAATTTCGAGAAACGGAAAATACGTTTACTCCACCTATCAAAATAAGGACGGCGAGACCGTATTGGCTGTAACCGATCTGAAAAGCGAGGAAACCTACGACGTTCCCAACAGCGTCGGCTTCTACGGCGTTCTTGAAATGAACGTAAAGGGTGATGAGGTCATCTTCTGCACAAAGGGTATCAACACGGAAACCGCCGAGGAATTCGCTACGTCATATCTCTACAGACATAACGCGTCAGACGATGAGTGCATCGTTAAGCTTGGCGACAATTTTATAACAAGCGTTAAGATAGACCCTGAGATAGCTATTTACAAGAGCTTTGCGGACAAGTATTTTGAGACTACCGCGGCATTTGATTCCGACGCTAAGCTTAAAACGTATTACCTTTCCAAGAAGTACGAAATGAAGACCATCAGCGATTTCAAGGGTATGTTCGACCCCGACGGAGATTATTTCTACTGCTTGGATGACGGTGATCTTCTTCAGTTCGACCTGAGCGATATGGATTCCCGCAAGGGTAAAACTATTGAGTCCGACGTTTTGGATTTCACAGTAACAAAGAAAGGAAATCTTTATTACTTAGACGAGGATTATCTAACATACGGAAAGGTAATTTCCGCAAAGAAACCCAGACCGTCAAGAATCAGTGATGTCACAGCATTTTCCTACCACAGAGGCTCTAACAAGATCTACTATTCCATTATTGAAAACCCCGTTGTATATATGTCCGAGGAAAGCAACGATCAGGACGTAGCAAAGTTTGGCTCTACCGAGCTTAGCGCGCTTCCCTATTTCTCAAGCCAGACCGACGGCAAGTGCTACGCTGTAGTTCAAGATGAAAACTCGGGTAAATACACAGTATATTACAGCTCCAACGGAAACAGCTTCAAGGCTATCAATGATATTAATGATTGCGCAAGTATCGCATTCGGCATAACTATCCCCGAGGATCTTGAATGGTAAATTGAATTTTTAAGAGCAGGTCAGCTAAAAAAACCGACCTGCTCTTTGTTATAATATATATCAACAAAAAGCTACTTTATTCAAATACAGAAACTATGCTTCCGTACTGAACAAAGTAGCCTTTTTTTATATTCAATTACGCTCTTTTGGAAAGCACGTCTCTTTCGTACGCCACTACCTCGTCAAACCAAGCCTCGGTACCGCACACACCGCAACGCTCGCAATATTCCTGCCATACAGCTCCCCAAGGATAGCTCTTAAGCTCTTCCTGACGGAGCATAAGCTCTGTATATCTATCCTCTGCCTGAAGCTTTGCAAGCTCTGCGTGAGGGGTCAGCATAGCTATAAGCATAGCCTTACGGAAATTACGAAGTCCCATAGTCCACGCCGCTATTCGGTTGATGCTTGCGTCAAAGTAATCGAGGGCAATAGCTATATCGTCTATTCTTCCGCTTGCCACTATCTCCTTTGCTATCTCCTTTGTCTCATCGTCAAGACGGATAACGTGGTCGCTGTCCCATCTTACGGAACGTGTAACGTGAAGCGCAAGCTTCTTAGAAAATAGGAGCATAGAGGATATCTTATCGGATACCACCTCGGTAGGATGATAGTGACCGTTGTCCATAAGGGGGGTAATACCGCGGCTGAGAACGTAGCCAAGTCCGAACTCTGCCGAGCCTACGGTATAGGATTCAAGTCCTATTCCGAACACCTTGGATTCAAGGGCTACGTAAACCTTTTCTCTGTCATAGCCTATGCCGAGTATCTCGTCCACAGACTGCGCAAAGCGCGCTCTGGGAGAAAATCTGTCGGCGGGGATATCCTTGTATCCGTCGGGGATCCATATGTTCATTACACAGGGTACACCTGTCTGTTCCGCGAAATACTCCGAAATACGCAGGCAAGCCTGTCCGTGGCGCACCCAGAATTTTCTTATCTCCTCATCGGGAGAGGACAGAGTAAGTCCCCCTGCCTTGGGGTGAGAGAAGAAGGTGGGGTTGAAATCAATACCCATTCCCCGCTCTTTTGCGAACTCTACCCATTTTGCAAAGTGCTTGGGCTGAAGCTCGTCTCTATCAGCCCATTCGCCATCCTCAAATATGGCATAGCAGGCGTGAAGATTAAGCTTGTGTTTTCCGCCGTCAAGAGACAGCACCTTATCGATATCCGCCATAAGCTCGGCGGGGGTAGTAGCTTTTCCGGGATAATTTCCCGTTGTCTGTATACCGCCCGAAAGGGCACCCTTAAAGTCAAATCCTACAACGTCGTCTCCCTGCCAACAATGAAGCGATACGGGCACGTCACGAAGCTTCTCGATGACCTTGTCGGTGTCAATTCCTATCTTAGCGTATTTTTCTTTGGCTAACAAATATTCCTGTGTCATTTTTATATCTCCTTTATTATTTTTCAATTTTCTTTACGTCAAATGAATTAAATACAGTTTCCCGAGCCTTGGCAATATTTTCAAATACTCCAACGCCGAGCATCTGAGAAAGAATATTACCTATCGCCGTCGCCTCGGTAGGTCCTGTGTAAACGGGAATATCAAGAGCCTTGGCGGTAAGACTGTTCAGATATCCGTCCTTGCTTCCGCCGCCTATAATATGAAGCGCGTCGGGTGCTTTTCCCGTCATTTCGGTTATTTCCTTTATCGTCTCCGCATAGCACTCCGCAAGGCTGTGGTAAACACAGCAAAGCAGAACGTCAAGAGGCATATCGGGAGCGCCGCACGCCTCGCGTATTGCACCCATCATACTCTTGGGCGCTAAAAATCTGTTGTCGTTTACGTTTATTCTGTACTCCGTATCCCCTACGGCTGTCGCCATATCGCAAAGCTCCGAGAAGGAATATTTGCCATCAAGCTCGCGGCGAACAGATTGGATTATCCAAAGACCCATTATATTTTTCAGATATCTGTATCTTCGGTCGTAACCGCCCTCGTTGGTAAAGTTATGGGCGCGCGCCTCGGGAGACGCATCCGGGACGAGCCGCTCAATACCCATAAGCGACCAAGTGCCCGAGCTGAGATAAGCTATATTATCGGAATTTGTAGGAACCGCAAGTACCGCAGAGCCTGTATCGTGTGAGGCGGGATGTATTACCGTAAGGTCATAGCCAACAGCCTCTGCAATTTCGGGAGAAAGTCTGCCAAGCGTTTCCCCGGGCATACTGAGCTTTCCGAAAAGCCTTTCGGGGTAGCCAAGCCGTCTTATAAGCTCCATATCCCACTCGCCCGTGTTTATATTAACAAGCTGACCCGTGGTAGCATTAGTATATTCCTGATGGCAAACACCTGTAAGCCTATATCCAAGGTAATCGGGCATCATCAAAAGCTTCTCGGCACGTTCAAGCTGCTCGGGAGCTTGCTTGCGAAGCGCCATAAGCTGATATACGGTATTATAGAGCTGCTTTTGTATTCCCGTACGGGCATACAGCTCGCTCTCGGTTATGTATTCGTAAACCTTTTTGTCTATTCCCTCGGTACGGCTGTCGCGGTAGCCTACGGCATCGCCAATGACCTCACCGTCCTTGTCAAGCAAAAGGAAATCCACGCCCCACGTATCGATACCCATATAGGTGGGTATTTTACCTATCTCCGCACACTTTTTCATTCCCTCAAGTATGCTGCAAAAAAGCCCCTCGTGATCCCAGCACTGATGTCCGTTTTTGAGGCTCGTGCCGTTGGGAAATCTGTAAACCTCCTCAAGGCAAAGCTTGCCGTCCTCAAGCCAACCGAGAATATGTCTGCCGCTCGACGCGCCTATATCCACAGCAAGAAAATACTTTGACATAACATTCCCCCTATATAGTGAATTTTATTTTGCACTATAATTATAGCATACCTTGTCCGTGAAAATAAGGTCGTTTTTTACCTGTTTTGTGTCTTTTTTTGACATTCACTATTGAAAAAAGACCTGAACTGTGTTAAAATAATTCAAGACACAGAAAAGGAGCGACAAAAATGAAAAAGGAACTACTCTCAAGGCTCTCGCAAATAACCGAAGAGGAGCAATACATACTTGTAGAAAAAGCCCCCGACCCGAGGGCGCTCTATTCCCGCTCGGGAAGATTTATAATAGAGCGCAGACGAATGTCAAGCATGTCCTTGGGTGAATCCACCGCCGCCGTCTGTCTGCGCCCCCATCCGAGATTTCGCGAGTTTCCTCTCCACTCACACGATTACATAGAAATAATGTACGTATGCGACGGAAGTATAACACATAAAATAGACGGTGAGACGGTAACTCTATACTCCGACGAGCTGATAATTTTGGGAAAAGACGCAAGGCACTCTATTATGTCGGCAGATGAGGGGGATATAGGAATAAATCTAATTATCGCCGCCGAGCTTTTCGAGGACAGCTACAACACGATGAAAAAAAGCTCCCTGCTGTCAAACAAGAGGCTTGAGGAGCTGTTAATGGGTAGCGGAGCATCATTTTGCGTTTTTTCGGCTAAGGACAATATTCCCGTTCAGAATATAATCGAGAGTATGATATCCTCGGTTATATGCGACAAAAACTCCAATGGATATATACTGAAGCAATCGGTAAGTCTGCTCATATCCTATCTTTCCGCCCTTTCCCCCGAAAGCTCAGCGGTATCCAACGAAAACGAGCGGATAAAGAAAAAGATACTCGGATATATTGAAAGCTCATACAGTACCGCTACACTGACAGAGGCGGCAGAAATGCTTGGGCTTTCTCCCTCATATCTCTGCCGCCTTATCAGCGAATATTTCGGTGTTTCCTTTAAAAAGCTGTTGACCTCTGTACGCTTTGATACCGCCTGCTCCCTGCTATTATCTACCGATATGCCCATCGGGGATATCATAAACCGAGTAGGCTATGAAAACAGCAGTTATTTTCACAAGGAATTTAAAAAACGCTTTGGCATTACGCCTAACAATTACAGAAAGAACCGTTAGGTCGACCTGCGATAAAGCAGGGCGACCTACTAAGTTTGCCCATTCGGGCAAGTGAAGTTTACTGCGTAAGTGAAGTTATCCTGCGGATAGTTAAGTTTTGCCTTTGGCAAAGCGGGCAAACTTAACTTCACTTGTGCTAAGCACAAACTTCACTGCGTAGCAACTTCACTTTCGCAATAGCGAAAACTTCACATATTACCACCCGAAAAACAAATGTATAACACACTATACCTTGCAGGGCAAGGCGTGTGAAAAGGAGTACGAGCAAATTTTGCCCATACTCCTTTTATTATATTTGAGGTTGCTAAAACCTGCTTTATGGTAGGTGTCCGTAAGGCTTATTTTTTGTCAGCTCTTGCCTTGCGGACCCTTTTCTTTACTATAGCCACAACTATGAGCGCAACCACACCCACAGCAACAGCTATCGTACCTATAACTATAATAACGGGAGCTACGTATACAAGCACTATTACAAGCTCCTGAGAGAACTCCAAGAAATTCTGCCAGCTCTCCTTTGCGGCGTTCTTGAAGCGTGCGCCAAAGCTCGTATCCTCAACTATGGGAGTAAGGTTTGCCACCTCGCGAACAGTGAGATTTACCGTAGAGTATGGAACCTTGCTGTCATATACCTTTATTGCGGTCTTGTAGGACTCTATCTCATAAATAATTTCATACAGGCGTTCTTCAAGAGTTATCATATTGTTTATGGTCGTAGTCTCGGAAAGCATTTTTTCAACAAGCTGTCTTTCGGTTTCCAGAACGCTTATTCGAGCTTCCATATCGTAATACTCACCGCTTACGTCCTCTGCGTTAGACGAGGACGAGGTGACGTTAAGAAGCTCTCCCGCCTCTGCTAAAAAGGCATCAAGATTTTCGGCAGGTATGCGCAGAACGTAGCTTGCGTTTCTAACCACTGCCGAGCTGTTATTGTAGCCCTTATTTAGATTTTGAATATTACAGCTTTCGATGTATCCGCCAAGCTCCTTGACGTTGTTTTCTATCTCGGCTATGGCATCTGTAAAATTCTGCGTCTCCGCCGTAAGATTTGCAGTGCGGATTATCTTGGGTGCAAACTCCGCATTATTTTCTCCGCCTGTGGCGCTGTCAGCCATCTCGCCCTTTTCGTCATAAGACGGAATAGTTGAGCCTGAATTTTCAATTTCGTCCTTTGGAATTATCTCGATCTCTGCATCATTCATTGCCATACCGTTCTTGGATGCCGATGAGCAGGATGCCAACATAACTACAGACGCGAGAAGCGCCGCCGCCAACGCGAGTATTCTTACTGTTTTTTTGTTTTTCATAATAAGTCTCCTTTTTTTGATTTTTTTGCCTTTCACCCTATAAGTCGGCATCCGAGGAAAAAGGTTACAATAATTTCTAAAAAAATTTTAAAAAAATTATTTATGACTTTTTTTGCAAATCCCCTTGACAAATCTTATTTACTTTGATATAATATCATAGTCGCATAGCGATGCTGGTATGGCTCAGTCGGTAGAGCACGTCATTGGTAATGACGAGGTCATCAGTTCGATTCTGATTACCAGCTCCAAAAAAGCACTTCGTACGAAGTGCTTTTTGTTTTTACAAACGAATGCACTACTTATTACAACCGCCCTCCCCTTATATCATCTCTAAGCTTTTTTGCTTCGCAAAAGCCACGAACTTCTTTTTGCTACGCAAAAGCCACGAACGTAAAATCACAAATCATAATTTTAATTTTCAAAAAGCAGTTCTAATTTCCCAAAACGTATTGACACAAAAAGAATAATATGCTATAATTTATTAGCAAATCAAAGGCTTTGATAAGGAGTAGTAGGTTACCTTTCCCGAGCATAGAGAACGAGCGGTCGGTGTAAGCTCGTGTCGGAGGGGCTGAAGTCGCCTTGGAGCTTTGCGGGTGAACCCAGTAGTCCGCAACGGTCGCCGCCGTTATCGGCTTTGAGTTGTGCCTGTCATTATGCGGGCAAAATCAGGTGGTACCGCGTGCTTCCACGTCCTGATACGGACTTGGGGGCTTTTTATTTTGCAAAAAATTATTCTATATATAAAGGAGACAAAAATGAATTCCTACAACGAGCTTCCGAAGGTATATTCCCCCTCGGAATTTGAAGACCGAATTTATCAGAATTGGTGCGACAAGGGCTACTTTACCCCCGACGTAAAGAACCCCGCCCCCTCTTTTTCCATCGTTATCCCGCCCCCAAACGTAACAGGACAGCTTCATATGGGTCATGCCCTTGACGAGACCTTACAGGACATACTCGTTCGCTATAAGAGAATGCAGGGCTTTAACACCCTGTGGGTCCCCGGTACAGACCACGCGGGAATTGCTACTCAGATAAAGGTTGAGGAGCAGCTTCGCGTAAACGAGGGACTTACTCGCTACGACCTCGGACGCGAGAAATTCCTTGAGCGTGTATGGGATTGGAAGCATCAGTACGGCAACCGCATAATAAGCCAGCTCAAAAAGCTTGGCGCATCCTGCGACTGGTCAAGAGAGCGCTTCACAATGGACGAGGGATGCTCCCGCGCTGTTCGCGAGGTTTTCGTTAACCTTTACGACAAGGGGCTTATCTACCGCGGAAACAGAATAATCAACTGGTGTCCTCACTGTATCACCGCCCTTTCCGACGCTGAGGTAGAATACTCCGAGCAGGATGGCTACTTCTGGCATATCAAATACCCCATTAAGGGAGAGGACGGCTACGTTGAGGTAGCTACCACCCGTCCCGAGACAATGTTCGGTGATACCGCCGTTGCAGTAAACCCCAACGACGAGGCTACAAAGCACCTTATCGGCAAGACCCTTATACTTCCTATCGTAAACCGTGGAATTCCCGTTATAGCCAGCGAATACGTTGAAATAGGATTCGGTACGGGGTGTGTTAAGTTTACCCCCGCTCACGACCCCAACGACTTCCTTGTAGGTCAGAGACACGGACTTGAGCAGATAAAGGTTATGAACGATGATGCCACAATGAACGCTCACGCAGGTAAATATAACGGAATGGACAGATATACCTGCCGCAAGGCGCTCGTTGCAGACCTTGAGGAAGCGGGATTGCTCATTAAGGTAGTTCCCCACAAGCACAACGTGGGCGCTTGCTACCGTTGCGGTACGACTGTTGAGCCTATCACCTCTAACCAGTGGTTTGTAAAGATGGAGCCTCTTGCAGGTCCTGCTCTCGACGTTGTTCGTGACGGCAGAGTTAAGTTTGTACCCGAGCGCTTCAGCAAGACCTACGTAAACTGGATGGAAAACGTACACGATTGGTGTATTTCCCGTCAGCTCTGGTGGGGTCACAGAATCCCCGCATTCTACTGCGATGCCTGCGGAGAAATGACCGTATCAAAGACGGATATAGATACCTGTCCTCATTGCAAAGCTAAGGTGAGACAGGAAAACGACGTTCTTGACACCTGGTTCTCCTCTGCCCTTTGGCCCTTCTCCACTATGGGCTGGCCCGATAAGACCGAGGAGCTTGCAAAATACTACCCCACAAGCGCTCTCGTTACAGGCTACGACATTATATTCTTCTGTGTTGCACGAATGATATTCTCGGGTCTCGAGCATATGGATAAAGAGCCTTTCTCCACCGTGTTTATTCACGGACTTGTAAGAGATGCGCAGGGCAGAAAGATGTCTAAATCCCTCGGAAACGGCATCGACCCTCTTGAAATAATCGACAAATACGGAGCAGACGCTCTCAGATACGCCCTTGCTACGGGTAACTCCCCCGGAAACGATATGCGTTTTTCCGACGAGAAGATAGAGGCGGCAAGAAACTTCGCGAATAAGCTTTGGAACGCATCCCGCTTTGTAAGAATGAATCTTACCGTAGACGAAATAAAGCTGCCCGAGACAGCCAAGCTCTCCTCCGAGGATAAGTGGATACTCAACGAGTTTAATAAGCTTGTAGGCAACGTAACAGCCGCTCTCGACAAATACGAGGTTGGCGTAGCCCTCGCAGCTATATACGACTTCACTTGGGATATTTTCTGCGACTGGTATATCGAACTTACCAAATCCAGACTTAACGACAAGGATACCGAGGGTAATATAGTAGCTCAGAACGTACTTGGCTACGTGCTTACGGGAACGTTGAAGCTTCTCCATCCCTTTATGCCCTTTATTACCGAGGAGATATACCTTGCGCTTCCTCACAGCGACGACAGCATTATGATATCCGAATATCCTAAGTTTGACGATAGTCTTGTATTTGAGGCTGACGCAGAAAAGATGAGCCGTGTTATAGCCGCTATTAAGGCTATCCGCGCCCGCAGAAACGAGATGAACGTAGTTCCCTCACGCAAGGCGAAGGTGTATATAGCTACCAAGTACGCGGATTCCTTTAACGCGGAAACGGCTGTATTCTTTACCCGACTTGCATCGGCTTCCGAGGTAGAAATAACCGATAACGTGGAAAGCCTTGAGGGTGTTGTATCAGCGGATAACGCGGTGCAGATAATTACCGACTCGGCAACTATCTTCCTGCCTCTTTCGGATATTATCGATACCGAAAAGGAAATTGCAAGACTTGAAGCAGAGCAGAAAAAGCTTATGGGTGAGATTGAAAGACTTGAAAAGAAGCTTTCAAACGAGGGCTTCGTAGCTAAAGCTCCCGCAGCGGTAGTTGAGGGAGAGAAAGCTAAGCTTGAAAAGTATCGCGAAAATCTCGACGGCGTTCTTTCGGCTCTCGCTAAAATGAGATAAAAAAGCAAAAACTAAACAGGGGCTGTTTCATTTGATGACTTAGGCATCTAAATGCGAGAGCCCCTTTAAAATTACCTAATTTTTTAAAATTATTTTTCAAAAAAGTGTTGACAAAGGTTGCTTTATGTGGTATAATAGTCAAGCGTTCGGCAAAAGTCGGGCGAATGGCGGGATAGCTCAGTTGGCTAGAGCAACCGGTTCATACCCGGTAGGTCATGGGTTCAAGTCCAATTCCCGCTACCAGCAGTTATCCGCCTAAATGGCGGATAACTGAATATAAGGCCCGTTGGTCAAGCGGCTAAGACACCGCCCTTTCACGGCGGTAACGGGAGTTCGATTCTCCCACGGGTCACCAAAAAAAGACACAGGATTTTAGAGCGTTACTCTAAAGGACAGTTTTCAGAAATACGGTATATCTCGAAAGAGGTATGCCGTATTTTGCGTTTGTGTCCACAAATGCAGTGCTTGTCAGGAAAATTGATAAGTCATAGATGAACATAGAAAAGGCTCCCTTGTGTAAAGGGAGCTGACGCCGTAGGCGGCTGAGGGATTGTTTCCAAGAAATTCTTGCTTTTTACAATCCCTCCGTCACGCTTCGCGTGCCACCTCCCTTTACACAAGGGAGGCGCTTTTTTCACCTCCCGGAAGGTAATGGGATAAAATTTCTCGAAATATGTTTACAAATCGCAATAATTGTGATATAATAAGTTCGCTACACAAAACCGAATAAACTTTTGGGGCTAATGGTCTTTCTATTTATATAGGGGATATTATACCCTTTTTTAGGCATACTACTTTTGAATTTGGTAAAAGCGCCAATTCCAACAGGTAGTATGTCGGATACCATTATCCCGTTTATCTGGTTTTGTGTAGCAGCAATCGGAGTTTGCGTTTTTCGGTGCGGTAACTCTGGTTGCCGCACTTTTTTTATTTTTTTGAAGGAGGAAACAAAATGTCTGCACCAAGTAAGTGCCCAATGTGTGGCGAGTCTATTAATTGGAAAAAGGTGGATCAGCAAAACAAAGGATTTAGCGTTGGAAAAGCTGCAGTAGGCGGAATATTGTTCGGCCCTGTTGGACTTATAGGCGGCGCGTTGGGAAAGAAAAAGGTTTACTATTATTGCGGAAAATGTGGATTTAATCACGAATACAAAGCATAAGACAAAAGCGCTACAGATTCCTGTAGCGCTTTTGTAATAATAAATAAAACTGTCCTTAAGAGTACGTGCCATTTCCTGTGTCTTTTTTTGCTGCCCCTAAAGAAATCGAACGTCTGCCCTATGGGCAGACAGTTCGCAGACGTTTGCCGTTTTTGCTTGCAAAACGACGGTGTTCAGCCGTCGAGGCAAACTCTGAGTCGAGCGAAGCGAGACATATTCTCCCACAATCGTAAAATAAAACGTAGATATGCTTAGTATATCCGTCACGCCGTCTTTTCCTCTGCCGATTTCTGCTCGTGGTATTCCTTTTCGGTATTGACCGCCCAAACAAGCTCCTTGGAGCTATCATCGTTTGCAACAGCTCTTGCCGCCTCTATTGCGGTAAGCATAGAGTGGTCCATATTATTGTATCTGTGCTGACCGTTACGTCCGATACACCACAGGTTTTCAATTCCGCTGAGATAATCCTTTACAACGTCAAAGTTATCATAGCTTCCGAAATATGCGGGATACGCCTTCTTTATCTTTATTCTCACGCTGTCAAGCACATTCTCCTCGGAAATAACGCCTATCTGCGCAAGCTCGCCTATGGCAAATTTAATGAAGTCCTCATCCGCCATATTCCACATCTCGTCACCCTCGGTGCAGAAGTATTCAAGCCCCACCCAAACGGTATTCTCGAAATCCTTTACCATATAAGGAGACCAGTTGTTGAATATCTGCAAGCGACCAAGCTTCACTTCCCTTTCCTGAATGTATATCCAACAGTCGGGAACGATATTACCAACGGTTTTTATCTTTGTGTGGTTGTTTATATTGAGCTTATTTACAAGCAGGCCAACGGTGATGAAGTCTCTGTACGGAAGCTCGGTTGCCGTGCGTCTTACCTCCTCGGGGGGCGTGTCACCCATTCCGTCCACAAGGTCCTTTACGGGCATAGTGGAGAAATACTGGTCAGCCTCAAAGCGCTCTTCCTTGCCATCGCGCTCTGCCACAACGGAAAGAATAGCCTTTCCGTCGGTTTCTATCTTTACTGCCTTGCAATTCATAATTATCTCTCCGCCCATCTCTTCAACCTTATGGGCAAGGGTCTCCCAAAGCTGTCCGGGACCTTTTTTAGGATAGTAGAACTGCTCGATAAGAGAGGTCTCTACCTTTGATGTGTCCTTCTTAAAAGGCTTGGTAAGAGCATCCGCAAGAGCCTTCCACAAGGAAAGCCCCTTAACTCTCTGTGCGCCCCAATCCGCCGAAAGATTTTTAGGGCTTACACCCCAAAGCTTTGTGGTATAATCCTCAAAGAACATCTCGTAAAGGGGGCGTCCGAATCGGTTTATATAGAAATTCTCAAGATTATCCTCGGGTAGCTTATGAACACAGGACCACAGATAACCAAATCCCGCTCTCACTGTATTCTTAAAGCCCATATTCTTAAAGGTCTCAACGCTCATAGAAATAGGGTACTTAAAGAACTTCTTTAAGAAGTATATACGGGACACACGGTTACGGAGAAGCATTACCACCTCATCCTGCTCGGGGTCGGGACCCGTCGGCGCTATGGGCTTTTCGTTTTCGAGTATAATGTCATCCTTCGAGGGCTTTGCCTGCAGGGGCATAAGCTCCTGCCAAAGGGCGTTTACCTCCTCGCTCTTTGAAAAGAATCTGTGTCCGCCGATATCTATTCTGTTTCCGTTATATTCGGCAGTACGGGATATACCGCCTATGGTATCGCTTTCCTCAATAATAACAGGCTTGATATCGGTATTTTTCAGTAGCTCGTATGCCGCGGTAAGTCCCGCAGGACCCGCGCCGATTATAAGAGCTGTCTTTGTCTTGTTTTCCATTTTTAATTCTCCCATCTTATTTTCCGCGATAGACAAATATTTTTCTTCCGAGGTAATTCCATATCATTACCACGCCCGCGACAAAGCATTTCACGAGTATATACCAAAGCCCGTCCGCTCCGACTATCTTAACTCCCAGCCACATTCCAAGCTCGGTAAGTCCGAAGCCCATAAGCCCCACCGCAAAAAATATCATACAAGCTCCAAAATTGCGGCCCTGCTTTTTCTGCTCCTCGCTCTTAAAAACGATAAGATTTGACAGCAGATAATTGCACACGATACCCGCAATAAATCCAACGGCTACGCATATAGCCATTTGCAGACCTGTACAATTTTCCCTGAAAAATATTTCTTTTACAAGGGTCATAACCCCCGTATCGACTACAAAACAGATGCCGCCTACAAGAACGTATCTTAAAAACTCAAAAATTATCTTCTTTTTCCCGTCGGCGGCTTTACTGACAGCACCACCGCCGTTTTCCTTATCCATAGCTCTCTCCTTTTAGGTTTGATGTGTATCTTTCTCTTTTATTTTACATCACCTAATTAAAAAAGTAAAGAGCTAAATCTAATATATGTAGATTTTTATATCACTTAGCTTATTTCAGAGGCTTTTTCAACACGAACTGTATGGGCAGACCGTTTCTCATTTGAATATTCTGCTCTCCCTGAATAAGTGGCAGGCAGTATTCTACCGCCTCGTACGTTACGTCGTGACCGTTATCACTTATCCATTCCTTGGGGAAATATTTGACCTTATTTGCCACCAATGACACGTCAACGCTGTCTATACGCACGTTATACGGATGGTTAGATACTCTTTTGAATATCATAGCCTTACCCGAGCCGCCGTCAAGGGCTACCTTTACCGCCGCTCCGCCAATACGCTCAGCCTCGGTTATGTCACGCTTAGAGCTTATGTGAGAAGAGCATCTCTGCATTACGTTAAGCTCGATGGCTCTTACCTTACAGCCAATTTCTCTCGCCACTATCTTGGACAGGGCGGTAGCTATGCCCGCAAGATACTTATGACCGAAATTGTCAACGTATCCCCACTGAAAATCACCGCCTACCTCATCGTGGTCAGGCTCAACACCCTCGGAAATAGCAACTACTACGGCGTAATGCGTCTTTTGAGCCTCACGGATATCATCCAGGAACTTCTTTACGGAAAATTTACTTTCGGGTAGATAGATGAGGTGGGGAGATGCCTCTCCGTTTACTCTGAGTATAGCCGATGAAGCCGTAAGCCAGCCCGTATCTCTTCCCATTATCTCAACAAGTGTTACAGACGGAATTGAATACACGCTACTGTCGCGGGTTATTTCCTGCAAGGTAGTAGCTACGTATTTCGCCGCCGAGCCAAAGCCCGGTGTATGGTCGGTACATGGCAGGTCGTTATCAATGGTCTTAGGTATTCCCACCACACGTATATCTATGTTTTTAGACGTAAAATATCCGTGAAGCTTCATAACGGTATCCATAGAATCGTTACCGCCGATATAAAAGAATGCACCTATTCCGTATTTTCTGAGAGTTTCGGTTATCTTCTCGTACACCTCGGGCGCTTTTTCAAAATTCGGCAGCTTATATCTGCAAGAGCCAAGAATGGTAGAGGGTGTCTGACGTATAAGCTCAACGTCCTCGTCCTCTCCGATAAGCTCTCTAAGGTCTACAAGGTAGTCGTTTATAAGCCCCTCGATTCCGTTTACCGAGCCGTATATTTTGTCTATCTCCTCAAATTTTGCGGCGTGTCTGTATACGCCGAGAAGTGACGCGTTGATAGCGCAGGTTGGTCCTCCCGATTGTGCAACAGCAATGTTCATTTTTTCTTCCTCCGTTTTTTTATTTATCAAACAAAATATTGGGTCTGTCAAAAATTTGACAGACCCAATATTAATTTACTTTACGTCAATCAGAGACAGTATCTCCGCTTTAGGGCGCGCGCCCACTATCTTATTTACAGCCTCACCCTTATCCATAACGATAATGGTGGGTATGCTGACAATACCGAACTGCATAGCAAGCTCGGGTGCTTCGTCTACGTTGACTTTTCCGACAAGAATATCCGAGCGCTCCTCGGCTATCTCCTCGATTATGGGAGCTACCATACGGCAGGGTCCGCACCAATCTGCATAGAAATCGAGAAGCACTACCCTTTCACTCGCCTTTATATCAGTGTCAAAATTAGCTTTGTTTACCTTTATAATTGACATTTTTCATCATCCTTTTGATTTGTAGTATAGCATACAGTGGCAAAAGCCCTCAAAATCGGGATCTGCTATCTGCTCACGGAACTCCTTACAGATACACTTAAACTCCTCGTTTTTCGGTATCCGACAGGGACAGTAGCCGTCCTTTTGCCGAAGCCCCTCTTTTATCCTTTTAACGGTCTCCTTGTCGGGATTCAAAGTTACTTTAGGTTTCATTCCTCAATCCTCAAGCATTCCTTATTTTGCTACAACTATATTATACCACACATTGAGGATTTTTTCAATAGACAAAATATAAAATTATTTTTCAAATCCGTGTATAAATCCTGTTACGTCAGCCGAACAGATATCACCGCCTATTACTCGGTTTCTGTAAATTATGACGTTTGCGTAAACAGTGCCCTCTTGACCCTCGTAATTGGTCACCTCATATGTATATCGCGTAGCCTTTTTCTTTTTGTAATCCGAAAGGTCAAGCCCCTGACGCTTCTGTATCTCGTTATATCCCGTAAATATCTTATCGAACTCTGCGGGTATCGTTACGTTACAGGTCTGCACAGGCTCGCTCTTGACCTCCCAGCCAAATTGCGAAAGAAATTCAATTCTGTCCTCGTTGGTCTTTACCCCCGTATAGCTTATCTCCGTGTCAGCCCCCGCCGCAAGACTGTTTTCTCCGTAAGCGGGCACAAAGGCTATAAGCGTAATTATTGCCGCCAAGGAAACGCATATGACCGCAAAAAATTTAATGGTACTTGCTTTTACCGAATAAATAAACATAAAATATCCCCCCGAAATTAGGTAATATAATTCTAATCAATTATATTACGTCGGGGGGATTTTTATTCCTTATTAGCTTTCAATTAGGTCTGCCTGTGGGATAGCTTGACGCAAAATAAAATTTCTTTTCTCTTGCTCTGACGCTGTGGGCAAGTCCCATAAGAATATACGTAGACAGCACCGATGAGCCTCCGCAGCTAACAAAGGGCAGCGTTATTCCCACCACAGGAACGAGAGCCAAGCACATCCAAAGATTTTCCAAGGATTGCACTATTATTATAGCGGAAAGCCCCGCGCAAATAAGCTTGCCCACGGTATCCCTGCTTTTTACCGCAATAACTAGAAGCCTTACGGCAAGGGTAACAAGAGCGGCAACTACCAACGCGCCGCCAACAAATCCAAACTTTTCGCAAACGGTAGCAAAGATAAAATCGGTATGGGATGCGGCAAGGTCCTCATAGTACCCCGGGGTCATAAGTCCTATTCCGAAAAGTCCCCCCGCCGCGATAGTTCCCCTGCTGAAAAGGGGCTGTTTACCTACCTCATTGGGGTCAAGCTCGGGAGCGAAGCCGAAAATTATTCTGTTTTGCTGATAGGGCGCGAGGAAATCCCACAAAAACGGAAAGGCTATGACGGCTATTACGATAGCCCCCACAAAATACCATACCGAAAGCCCTGCGCAAAAAAGCATTACCGCAATAATACCCATATACACAAGAGCAACGCCAAGGTCGCCCGACATAAGTATAAGACCTACGATAAGTCCCGCATGAGCAGCTATCCACAAAAGAGTCTTAGGCTGATTTATCCTATCCTTTACCTTGTCGAGATGATAAGAAAAGCTGCATAGAAACGCCACCTTTACAAATTCCGAGGGCTGTACGGCGATACCTATAATGGGAAGCCTCAGCCAGCTTTTGTTCGCCGTCTCCATATTCTCGCCCGTACTACCGAAAATCAGTGTAACCGACAAAAGTATAGCCGAGCCAACAAGTAAAAAGAGCCAGAATCGGTCTACTATGAATTTATAGTCAAGATTGGAGATAATGAACACGGCTACAATACCCGCAAGAGTCATTGCAACCTGCATAATAAGCTTACTTTTTCCGAAATTGTCAACAGCTCCGAATACCGTCAGTATACTTATGACCGACAAAAAGCTGGTAGCGGCAAAAAGTATGGGGTCTATACGGCTTATTCTCGTCTTTAAGCTCTCACCGAATATACGCACGCCTATCTCCTTTCCTCAATCATCTATCATCTATTATCTCACCACCGGCTAAGCCGGTGGCTTGCTCAGCCCTATAAAGGCATATTACTGGAGGGGCTGAAAGCCCACCGAAAAATCTAACACTCGCAACCCCGCACTACAGCCACAAATGCGGCGACAATCCTTAGCCTTCCCCAGCGGGGAAGGGGGACCACGGTAGTGGTGGATGAGGAGAGTGGATACAAACACACAAAAAGGTGTTCTCCTCATCCGTCACTCCTTACGTCGTGCCACCTTCCCCGCTGGG
>JAZOMG010000003.1:0-3558 GCA_045653705.1 Eubacteriales bacterium
GAGAAGGCTTATAGTTAGAGCCGCATTTGTGGCTGTAGGGCGGGGGTGCGAGTGTTAGATTTTTCGGTGGGCTTTCAGCCCCGCCAGTAATATGCCCTTATAGGGCTGAGCAAGCCACCGGCTTAGCCGGTGGTTATGACTTTATTGTCTTTGAAGCTCAACCGTAACGGCTACGCCGTCGAGGTCGATAACTCCCGTGTATTCAACCTTTTCGGGCTTAGCGATAGTTGCCAGCAGGTCGTGGGTAAGGGTTGCCTCTTTTTCCTCGATAATGCTCTTGATATACTCGGAATCGGTGACAAAGCTTACGTATATTCTGTCGCTTACGTCAAAGCCTGCCGTCTTACGGAATACCTGACACTGACGAACGATGTCACGGAGTATACCCGCTCTTTGAAGCTCTTCGGAAATGGTGGTGTCAAGAGCTACGAAATCATCGCCGTTCTTGTAGATAGCCACGCTGTCGCGAGCTACCGCGTTTACTGTGAACACGTCAGGCTCAACGTCGGCAATTCCAAGGGTATCAAAGCTGAGCGCGCGTCCCGCCTTGACCTCGTCGGAAAGCTTCTGCTGCTCCTCTGCCGAGAGAGTAGCAAGATATGCCTTTACGTCGTTTGCGCGGTTCTTCAGCACGCGACCCGCAACCTTGAAGTTTACGGTGAGGAAGTTAGCTTCAAGAGAGCTTGTGTCGGTAAGCTCGTATATCTCACCTACGTTAAGCTCACTGCGGATGACCGCCCCAAAGGTGTCGATAGCGCTGTGGCTTGCCTCGTTCTCGCTTACGTAGATAGCGGGCAGGGGCTGACGTATCTTTATCTGCTTTTCGTTACGGAGCTTCAGACCGAGAGAGATAATATCTCTTGCCTTTTCAACGTCGGAAAGTATTCTGTCGTCACAGATGTCAAGCTTCTCGCAAACTGTGGGGTAGTCGGTAAGGAATACCGAAACTGCCGTCTCATCGGAATATCTCTTGACAAAATTCTGCCAGGTGTACTCGGTAATAAAGGGAACGATAGGCGCCATTACCTGTGTAATAGTCTTGATAGCGTAGAACAGCACTGCGTAAGCGTTCTGCTTGTCGGCGTTGTTCTCGGTAGACCAGAAGCGGCCTCTGTTTACGCGGATGTAGAAGTTGGAGATATCGTTTACAAAGCCCTCAAAGTAGGTAACTACCTCTCTTGTGGAGTAGTCGTCCATAAACTTAGCGGCTTCCCTTATGAAGCGGTTGGTCTTGATAAGAAGCCAACGGTCGATAGGACAGAGAGTGCTTGCGTCAAGTGCGGAAAGGTCAACCTTTACCTTATCGATATCGGCGTAGGTAGCGAAGAATGTTTCCAAATTCCAATAAGCCAGAAGCTTTCTTCTTGCTTCCTCACCGAGGGTGAAGCCAAAGCGCACGTCGTTGGAGGTGGACGAGGATGCGAAGATATATCTGGACGCGTCTGCGCCGATAATGTCTGCCGCTTCGTCAAAGCGTATCATAAAGCCTGTCTTTGAGAATCTGCTTCCGTCCTCGGAAACTACCATTCCGTGTGTGCTTACTCTCTCATAGGGGGGCTCGTCAACAAGAACGGTACTCATAAAGAGCATAGAGTAGAACCAAAGTCTTATCTGCTCTTTCATTTCAAGCACGTGCTCTGCGGGGAAGTACTGCTTCCAGTAGTCCTTGTCTGTCTGATATTTCAGAGTCGAGAAAGGAACTATACCCGCGTCAAGCCATACGTCACCGACCTGAGAAACTCTCTCCACCTCAGCGCCGCACTCACATCTTACCTTTACCTCGTCTATGCAAGGACGGTGGAGGTGTGGTATAGCGTCAACCTTGGACTTGTCAACGGCTCTCTCATAAAGCTCTTCCTTAGAGCCGATAACCGTCAGCTTGCCGCAGTCGGGGCAGAGATAGAAGGGCAGGGGCAGACCGTAGAAGCGCTTACGGGAAATATTCCAGTCGGACATATTCTCAAGCCAGTCAAGCATACGCTTGCCCTGATAAGCAGGCTCCCAACGAACCTTGTTAGCGTTAGCGATAAGGCGGGGACGAAGCTCGTCAACCGCAATAGCCCACTCCTTGCCGAGACGGAAGATTATTTCCTTTTTACATCTCCAGCATACGGGGTAGCTGTGCTTATATTTATGTGTGTAGAAGAGCTTATTTCTCTTTTTCAGCTCCTCGAATACAAGCTGTCTGCACTCCTGAGCGTCAAGACCCGAAAGGAATGAGAAGCCGTCGTAGAAGATACCGTATTCGTCAACGGGGATTATCTTGGGAAGTCCTATACTTTCACCCAAAGCGAAGTCCTCAGCTCCGCATCCGGGGGCGATGTGAACAACTCCGCATCCCTCGTTGTCCGCAACCTCATCCCAAAGAACTATCTTGTGGGCGAAGTTCTGCTCTGCCATTTCGGGGAAGCAGGTCTCGTACTCCTTGCCTGCAAGGTCAGTACCTTTCATTGTGTCAAGGAGAGTAACGCCGTCCTTGCCCGCAAACTTCTGCTTGAAGTAATTTTCACTTGTTACGTAGTTATGCTCCTCACCCTCAACGTGAAGTCTTACGTAGGTCATCTCGGGATTTACGGCGAGAGCTACGTTTGCCGACAGGGTCCAAGGAGTGGTAGTCCATACGAGAATGTAGTCGTTCGTGTCCTTTATGGGGAGCTTGAAGAATACAGCCTCATGCTCTATCTCCTTATAAGAGCCTGTCATTTCATGCTCGGAGAGAGAGGTTCCGCAACGGGAGCACCAGGGCATAGGCTTATAGACCTGACGTATCCAGCCGCCCTCGTGGCACTTCTTAAGGAATGTCCAGATGCCTGTGATATTTTCGTCGGTGTAGGTGAAGTAGGAGTTATCCCAGTCCATCCACTGACCGAGGCGCTCGGACTGCTCGGTAATAACACCCGAGAATTTCTTAACGCGCTCGATACATTTGTCGGTGAACTTATCAAGACCGTAAGCCTCGATGTCGTGCTTTGTCTTAAATCCAAGCTCCTTTTCCACCTCTACCTCTACCCAAAGACCCTGAGAGTCAAAGCCGTTGCGGTAGTGGGTATCACAGCCCTTCATAGCGTGATATTTAATAAACGTGTCCTTAAGGGTACGACCCCAAACGTGGTGGATACCCATAGGATTATTGGCGGTTATAGGACCGTCAATGAAGCGGTATTTTTTCCCGCCCTCATTTTTAGCCTTAAGCTTTTTGAAGCACTCGTTTTCTTTCCAGAAAGCGAGAATTTCTTTTTCATTTTCAACAAAGGAATACTTTGTGTCAAACTTTTCCTGCATTTGCCGATTTCCTTTCTTTATACGGTAAAAATTATAGCTATGACAATTTTACATACATAATTAAGTATAACACAGGTAAATAAAAAAGTCAATGAATTTTTCAAATCTTTGTCTTATTTGTGTAAAATTAGTTTTACAGTCATAACCACCGGCTAAGCCGGTGGCTTGCTCAGCCCTATAAGGGCATATTACTGGCGGGGCTGAAAGCCCACCGAAAAATCTAACACTCGCACCCCCGCCCTACAGCCACAAATGCGGCTCTAACTATAAGCCTTC
>JAZOMG010000004.1:0-34211 GCA_045653705.1 Eubacteriales bacterium
GGAAATGAGAAAGGCTCCCTTGTGTAAAGGGAGCTCCGCCGAAGGCGGTGAGGGATTGTTTTTGACATATTTTTATATTTTACAACCCCTCCGTCTCGCTTCGCAAGCCACCTCCCCTTACACAGGGGAGGCTTTTTGGGCAATATTACTTGAATGCAACAGCTCCTATGGTTTGTAACAAAATGTTACATTTTAAAAATTTCCGCCTGTATTCCAAGCTCGTGGCAGGCGATAGCCTCTCGTTTGTGACAGGTGAATAGAATACATTGGGAATTCATTTGGCAAAGCCTTGACAGAATTTCCAATATGCGCTTCATTCGTCCGTCATCAAGCTGGCACAGCGCCTCGTCCAACATAAGAGGGGGCGTGTCACCGCCGAATATACGGAGCATAAGAGCGATTCGCAAAGCAATGTATGCCGCGTCTCTCATACCGCCGCTCATCATATCTACCGTGGTAGTAGTTCCGTTTTTGTCGATAAGAGAAATATCCATATTGCGCCCCATCATGACCGAGGTGTATCTTTCGTCGCAGATGCTTCCGATAAGCTCTGCCGCTTTTTGACCTATGGCGGGAGTAATATTGCCTCTCATAGCCGATGCGGCGCGCTCTATGCCGTCTATGGCGGTAACAACGGCGTTGTAATATTCCTCTGCCTCTGCGTATTGCTTCTTTTTGTCAAGAAGCTCATCACGGAGAGCGGTGGGGTCGTCACTCAAAGCCTTTAGATTGATAAGCTCGGTTCGCAGGTCCTTATCCTTTTGTCTGAGTGTACGCAAACGCTCCTCGTAGAATCGCTTTTTCTTTTCCGCTTCGCTACGGGAGAGTGCGGGAAGCGCAGAGCTGTTAAGGGCATCTCTCAGCTCTTTTTCGTCATATACCGAAAGTAGCTTTTCTTCACCCTCAATAAGTCCTCTCAGAGCCTCTGCTTTTTCGCAATATCTCCTGTGGCTCTCAACAAAGCCGTTAAGCCGTATAGCTTCGGCGCGGGCGTTTTCTATGTTGACAGACAGGGTAGGGCAAAGCCTTTTCATTTCAGCGCCCATAAGCCCGTAGAGATACAGGCAATGCTCATCGGCGCTCTTTTTGTTCGCTTCTGCTTTTGTCAGCTCTGCTGAAAGAGCCCCGTCTGTTTTATAGGCGTCAACACATTCCTTTAAATAGGCTTGAATATCCGCGCCCTTTTTAACGTGGGCAAGAACACTGTCTTTGCTTTTTGATGCTCCTGTGATGCCCACAACGAGTCCGACAATTGCAAGGATCAAGCCCACAGCTGCCGAAATGGCAAAGAGCTTGCTTAACGAAAGTATAAGGGCAACAGAGGCTATGAGAAGAACTGCTCCCACACCTGAAAGGGAAAAGCCCGCTACCTTTTGCACGCCCGCTTTTGTATAAGCTGAAAGCACCTTTTCAGCGCCGCCCCCGTTTTCTATGAGCTTGCCTGATTCAACAAGCGCGGCTTGGCTATCTAAGGCGAGCTTTTCGGTAGAAAGGCGCGCAAGACGGGCATCGGCATCCTTTTTTGCGGTTTCGGCTCTTGCGCAGCTGTTGGCGGCTGCGGCAAGGCTTGCGGCGTCTGCCGCCGTGGGGATATACCCACCCTTGGCTTCGGATTTTACAAGAGTGTCACGGGCTTCGCAAAGCTCGGAAAGCTGTTGGCGGCTCTCCGCCAGCCTGTCAAATCTTGAAAGAATCTCCTGTCTTTGCAGGGTGTCGTTAAGCTCGGCAACGGCTTTTAGCTCGTCCTCGGTGTTGCGTATATTTTCGGACACACCGCCCAACCTTTTCTCGGTATCGGCTATTTTTAAACGGCTTTCGGTCGCCTTGTCCAAGCGGCTCTCAAGTAGGTTTATGCTTTGGGAAAGCTCGAAAAGCTTGCCGCCCTTTCCGTTTCTGTGGCGGTAGTAAACACGTATACTGTCAAGCTTTTTCTGTATCTTTTCAATGTCAACGTCCTCGTTGGCTGATGAAAGGATATTGCGTATCGCCGCCGCGCCCTTTTCTCCGCCAAGGGAAGCGCAAGCGGTCTGACCTACGCTGACGCTGTTTTCAAAAATATCCTTGGTAACGCCCAGAAGCGCCTCGCCAGGCTCTTCCCCCGCAAATACCTTTTCTCCGTCGGATATTCTGTATACAGTGGCTTTGCTCTTTGAATTTTCGGAAAAGCTCCGCTCTATTCTGTAAGTCTCTCCGTCCTTTATAACGGTCATTGAGCCTGATGCGGTATGAGAGGCTCTGTTTACCGATTTCTGTCGCTCGGGATGTCCTTTTTTTGGCATACCGTAGAGCATAAATTTAATAAAGAGCCAAAGGGTGCTTTTGCCCGCTTCGTTGTCGCCCTCAAATATGTTGAGCCCCTCGGAAAGCCTGTAATGACGGTCGGAAAGTCCGCCAAATTCTATGATATTCAGCTCGTCTATCCTCATAGCTCGTCCTTTCCCCCCGTTATTCTTCTCCCCTCAATAGCCGCAAGTCCGATCTGCAGGGCAAGAGCTGTCTTTCTTCTTTGGTCGGGGTCGCTGTCTGTAAGACCCGAATAGAGCGCCCTGTAAAATTCTCCTCTCAGAGATACGTCGACCTGTAGGGCGGAAATATCGGCTACGGGTATGGTGGTGTCTATAAGCTCTAAGGATAAAAGATTACCGCCAACAAGCTGGCTCGTGACAGATGAAAGGTCGGGAAGCTCGTCTGCGTCGGCAACTCCGGTAAGCGTAAGTCTTAGGTGAGTGGGCTTGTCTTTTGACGCGTTTTTCGCAGCCTCTCTTATTTTCGATATTATCTCGGCGCGTTCCGAAAGGTTGCTGACGTCAAGCTCGCAAATGCCGTAGCGTTGAGAGGATACGCATTTGCGGCTGAGGTGTACCTCGTCTTCGTCAATTTCGGCAATGATAACGCCGCCGTCTCCAAGCTCGTCAAAGCTTCTGCCCTCGGGAAAGCCGCAGTAGCGTATGACAGAGCCGCCAAAGCTGTCGTCTGTGTCTCGGTTGTGAATGTGCCCGAGAGCGGCGTAGGCTATCCCCAGCTCGGCAACGGCGGCGGTGTTAAGTGGGCAGTATCTCGAAATGGGAGCCGACAGGTCTGCATGGGCGCAGAGAAGCCTTGTATATCCGTTATCCTCGGCTTCGTTCTGCCCGCCGAGAGGGCTTTCGCTAAGCACAGAGGATGTAAAGGCATAGCCGAAAACAGATACGCGCAGGTCGGGAAAATCAAAGCGCTGAAGCTCCGATGAGCTGAACACGTACACGTTTTCGGGAAGCTCGCCGTCCTTGTAAAACGAGCCGTTAACGTAAGGGTCGTGGTTGCCGGGGGCAATTATTACGGGAACGCCCGCCTCGGCAAAAAGGGCTTTTACGTATGAGGCTGTTTCGGGGGTAACGTACTTTCCGTCGAAAAGGTCGCCCGCTATAAGTATCATATCACATTCCTCGGCTTTTGCAAGGGCAAAAATTCGTCCGAGAAGAGCCCTTTGCTCGGCTCTTCGGCTCTCCGCCGTAAATATATCCGAGGATGAAAAGGGGCTGTCAAGATGTAGGTCTGCCGTATGTAGGAGCTTCATTTCAAATCTTCCTTTTTTCTACGCTTTATTACGTATATTATATCATATTTTTTATAGAAGTTCAACATCGAGCCATAACTTTTTGCATATACTTATAAAAGTATTTATTAAGGGGGGATATACTTTGCTTTTGGAAGTACCATATAACAGAGAACGTGCGGTGGAATACGCAAGAAAATGGGCGCTGTCGAGAAATCCTTTGTTTTTGGATTTTACGGGAAGAGGCGGAAACTGTACCAGCTTCGTTTCTCAATGTATTTTTGCGGGGTGCGGAGTTATGAACTATACGCCTACCTTTGGGTGGTATTATATTTCGGCAGACGACCGCGCTCCTGCGTGGACGGGAGTTGACGAGCTTTATAATTTTCTTACGGGAGAGAACGGATTTGAAGCCGAAAACGGTGGCATAGGTCCGTACGGCAGAGACGCTATGGCGGCACAGACCGTGGAGATAGGAGACGTGATACAGCTCAGAAACGCCGAGGGAGAATATTATCATACGTTGATAATAAGCGGCTTTACCGACGCCGATATTCTTGTATGCGCCCATTCTGACGATGCCCTTGACCGCAGACTGTCTACCTATAATTACGCATCCTTGCGGGTGATACATATAGACGGCGCTCGGCTTGAATTTAACGACACGGAGCTTTTTGATAATATCTTTAACGCCGTATCCTTGCCGACAAGATAGTAATTGAGTTTACACACAAAAAGCGAAGAGCCGATAAAGACTCTTCGCTTTTTGTATATGGAGCTGGTGATGTGACTCGAACACACGACCTGCTGATTACGAATCAGCTGCACTACCGACTGTGCTACACCAGCGTTACGACCCTATTATTATAATCTATAACGGCGTTTTTGTCAAGACTTTTTTTCTAAAAATCGAAAAAAGGTGATATAACTTCGGTATAATACTTGATTTTGCAGAGATTTTGTGTTAGAATATTCTAAAATATTATTTAAAGGTCGGTATTTTATGAATCTTTGCGATATAAAGACAATTAAACAGATAATGGCGATGTTCTCTCTGAATTTCCGTAAGGAGTTCGGGCAGAACTTTCTCACTAATATATCGGTAGTTGAGGATATAGCCGACAACTGCTGCGACAGAGCGGACAGCACCATATTGGAGATAGGTCCGGGTATCGGCTCGTTGACAAGAGAGCTTGCGGAGCGTTACGAAAGGGTAGTGGCTCTTGAGATAGACCGAGGTCTTATCCCTGTGCTTAAATATACTCTCGGAGATTACAGAAACGTGACCGTTATTAACGAGGACGTTATGAAAGCCGACCTATCTGCCATACTTGCCCCCTATTTTGAAAAGGGTCCCGTGTCTGTGTGCGCCAATCTTCCGTATTATATAACTACCCCAATACTTATGAAGCTTCTGGAGTCGGGCTTGCCTTTTGAGAATATAACTATTATGATCCAGTCCGAGGTAGCAGACAGGCTTTGCGCTCCTGCGGGGGGAAAGAACTGCGGAGCTATTACGGCGGTCCTCAATTACTACGGTCAACCCGAAAAGCTCTTTACGGTAAGGGCGGATAATTTCATTCCCGCGCCAAAGGTGGATTCCTCGGTGGTACGTATAAGGCTTTATTCGGAAAAGCCTGTGAAGCCCCTTGACGAGGCTACCTTTTTCAGAACGGTACGCGCCGCCTTTGAGCAGAGAAGAAAGACCCTGCCAAACGCCCTGTCGGCGGTGTTTGGAGAAATATCCAAAGAGGAGATAACCGAGATAATAGAGGGCTGCGGTCATTCGCCCAACATACGCGGCGAGAAGCTGTCTGTTGAAGAATTTGCCGCTCTGTCGGACGAGCTGTATAAGAGAATACAATAAAAAATAGGGCTTTTGCTATGCAAGCAAAAGCGGGATTTTTTCGTATTTTACCCTTTGAATGAGTGTTGCTTTTAAGTAACTGATTACTTAGCTGCCTTCCATTCCTCAGCCTTAGCCGCGGACATTCTCTTGATGTTCTCGGTGGGGTAGATGGAGTCCTCTCCGCCGTTTACATAAAGGAAGTACTTGCCGTCAGCAGTAACGTAAAGGGTCTCCTCGTATCCGTCAGCATCGCCAAACGCGCCAAAGGTGCGCTTTTCAACAACGGAAGCGGCATCGGTATCGTATTCTACCTTGCAAATGACCTTTTTCATCTTTATTTTCTCCTTTATTTTTTATTTGATGTCTATATTATAACACATCTCTTTTTTTATTTCAAGAGGATATCTATACATTTTTTGGAAAATTGCGGTGACTTTTCTTTGGCGGTAATACAAGGCGCTGTTGGGACGTCACACAGAGAGAAAAATGTGCGCAAAACACTGAATTTTTAATTGTCGCAGTAAGGTGAACGACATAAATGCCTAACAGACGAAGCGTATAAAAGCATAAAAATGTAAATAATTGTAAATAATTGTAAAAATATGGGAAATAAGGTGAAAAAATGGGGGATTTTCGAAAAAACAGTTGGGTGAAAAAATAAAAAATAAAAAAATTTTAAATTATTTTTTGAAATCCTCTTGCGTTATTTTATATTATGATTTATAATATTGACATCGAAGTGGTGAAAAGTGGGGCAAAGTGTAGCGTAGTTGCACGGGTAGCCCCAAAAAATACGCCGTCTACCTATTAATATACGCGTGGGCGCGAGAAAAACACCCCAAAACATACGAAAGGAGATACAAAATGCTGTCAGGTGAATACAAACACGGTATAGATGCCAAAAATCGACTTTTCATACCCGCAAAGCACAGAGAAGAGCTGGGCGAATGCTTTGTTGTAGCTAAGAGCATACGCGAAAAGTGTCTCCGAGTATATTCTATGGAAGAATGGGCGGCTTATATCCGACCCATAGAGGCGTTGGACGGAAAGGATAAGGAAAGAATAGTCAGAGCTCTCAGCCGAAACGCGGCGCAGGTGTCTCCTGATACTCAGGGAAGAGTAGTTCTTACCCCCGACCTTATCAAATACGCCGAAATAGATAAAAATACCTACATTGTAGGCTGTGGACATTATTCAGAGATATGGTCGGAAGCAAACTACGAGGCAATGGTAAACGAAGAGGATCTTGCCGATATGAGAGAGCTTCTCGAATCCTACGGACTCTGATATGGAAGAAACGAAATTCTCCCACCGCTCTGTGCTGCTTGACGAGTGCATAGACGGACTTGATATTGACCCGAATGGGATATACGTAGACGGTACGGCGGGTGGCGGCGGTCACTCCTTTGAGATTGCCTCGAGACTTACAGGCGGTAAGCTTATCGCCATAGACCAAGACGAGGCGGCTGTGTCGGCGGCATCGGCAAGGCTTGCGCCTCTCGGTGAGAGGGCAACGGTGGTACGCAGTAACTTCTGCGAGATCGCGACGGTTTGCACAGACCTTGGGATAGACGCTATCGACGGACTTCTCTTGGACCTTGGAGTTTCCTCCTATCAGCTTGATACTCCCGAGCGTGGATTTTCCTACAGCGCGGATGCGCCCCTTGATATGCGAATGGACAAAAGAAAGTCTCTGTCGGCATACGAGGTGGTAAACGAGTATTCCGAGGAAAAAATAAAAAAGATACTTTACGAATACGGCGAGGAAAGATTTTCGGCGGCTATCGCGGCGGCGATAGTAAGAAAGAGAGAAAAGAAGCCTATCGAAACAACAGCCGAGCTTTCCGATATAATCAAATACGCAATGCCCCCTGCGGCAAGAGAGGGCGGGCACCATCCCGCAAAGCGGAGCTTTCAGGCAATACGTATCGAGGTAAATTCCGAGCTCGACGTTATAGAGCCCGCTATAAGAGACGCGGTGTCAATGCTGAAAAAGGGCGGACGGATAGCGATAATCACGTTCCATTCCTTAGAGGACAGAATTGTGAAGCAGACCTTTGCGAACCTTGCAAAGGGTTGTGTTTGTCCGAGGGAGCTGCCTGTATGCGTATGCGGAAGAAAGCCTGTTTTAAAGCAGGTAAACAAAAAGCCTATACTGCCCAGCCGACTTGAGCTTGAGGAAAACCCCAGGTCAAGAAGCGCGAAGCTGAGAGTGGCTGAAAAGCTGTAAGGCTTTGAAATTTTAAAAATACGGATTTATAGATATAAGATTTTGTAAGAGAGTTCCGAGGGCGGAACGGAGAGGAAGGTAAAGATGGCTGTTGATTTTATGAACGATTCCTACAATCGCTGTTTAACAGAGCTTCGCGAGAGATATAAGGGCAGAGGTATATCCGAAAATGCCAGAGGCGAAGCTAAGCTTCAGGCTAAAAACGAAGCGGGAACAAGGGCTATGGCACCTACCGCATACGTGCTTTTTGATTCAAGAAGCAAGATAGCCGATATATACAGAAGCGGCGAATACAACGGCTCTAAATACATGACCTCTGACGATTTCGTCCGTTACTTTAAAACAAGACGGGCATTCTATATGCCTCAGCTTGAAAAGGAAAAGCTCCCCGAGGATGCGGAGCTCAGATCGGCGGCTCTTAACAAGAGAGGTAAGGGCGCTATCCGCTCAGGACTCGTAAGCGGCGAGTCGGGCGGAAAGGAGGGTCATTTACAGGCCGCAATATCGGCGTTAAAGGTATTTAGGGAAAAGTGGTTTCCTATTGAGAGACGCGAGGGAAGAGCAGAGCTTGGCGGCTTTCGTTTCCCTGCGGCGGCTATGTCGGGTATAGCGGTGTTTGCCGTTTCCCTCGGTCTTATCGTGGGCGGCTCTGTAATGCTCGGTAACGCATCGGGTGAGGTAAGCAGGCTGGATTCCACCATAGCTACTCTGGAGGCTAAGCAAAGCGAGCTTCAGGAAATGCTTGATATAAAATATAACATTGACGAAATAGAAGCCGAGATGCAAAGCCTCGGAATGGTAAAGCGTCAGAACGTCGATAACGAATACATCACGCTAAACGGAGAGGAACAGATAGTAGTGTACGAGGACGGAGAGGGAGAGAAGGTATCTCTCGCATCCCTGCTCGCATCCTTTGGAATTGAGCTTGACTGACGAATATAAACGCTGAACTTATCATAATATAATTTGAAATTGATTTTATGGGAGGGGACGCAAATGGGTGTTGGCTCGATAGTCACAAGGTCGATAATAAGATCGGTCTGGTTAGGTATAATAATTTGCGCCGCCTTTGCAGTACTGCTTATAAGAATACTGTTTATACAGACTGTAAAATTTGAGGAGTATCAGGATAAGGTTCTCAGTCAGATAACTACCGAAACTCCCATTCCCGCCACCCGCGGAAATATTTACGACAGAAACGGAAATATTCTCGCAAGTAACACGGTTACCTACCGCGTGTTTATTTCTCCGTCAAGTATAAAAAACGCCATGGATAATCGCGCCGAGGGAGACACAAAGGATTACCGAGAGCTGGTCAGCGCGGGTCTTGCCGAGACGTTGGGCGTTGACAAGGCGTTTGTTGAGGCGCAGATAGATAACTATTCAAATAAGCTTGACAGAACCATACAGCGGAGAGTCGATAAGGAGACTGCCGCAAAGGTTACCGAGTACATCGGTGATAATAAGCTTCAATCTATGATATACCTTGAAGCTCAGGATACGAGATACTACCCCGGCGGAACGCTTGCCGCGCATATGCTTGGCTTTACAAGCTCGGACGGCGAGGGACTTTACGGGCTAGAATATCAGTACGATGAATATCTTCGCGGAGTTGACGGATATTATATAACAGCCAGAGACTCCTACGGAAACGAAATGCCTATTGAGTACGGAAGTACAATTGAGGCGGTGGACGGATACAATCTGCAAACCACCATCGATATTTCTATACAGAATTATCTTGAGGAACAGCTTGAAGCCACGGTGCTTAAGCACGAGGCTACAAACAGAGCCTGCGGTATAGTAATGGACGTTAAGACAGGCGCGATACTTGCGATGGCGACCTCATCGCCCTTTGACCTTAACGACCCGTGGGAGCTTGACGCAATATCCAAGGCTATGCTTGCCACAAGCGGCTACGCTTCGGGAACAGATGAGTATTCCGATTATCAGCGCGACCTTTTGACCGAGATGTGGTCAAATAAGCCTGTTGCGCAGAGCTATATCCCCGGTTCTACCTTTAAAATAATCACCTCGGCAATGGCGCTTGAGGAAAAAGAGGGTCAGATACCATCAAGCGTGACCTGCACAGGCTCGCTGGTGGAGGAAACCTCAAAAACGAGAATACATTGCCACAAGCTTACGGGACACGGCAGCATACCCTTTACAAAGGGCTTGCAGGATTCCTGCAACGTTTGGTTTATGACCCTTGGAAAGCTTGTTGGAATAGATAACTTTACAAAATACGTAAGAGCGTTTGGTTATAGGGAGATAACAGACATAGACCTGCCGGGTGAAGCATCGGGTATTTTTACCTCGCAGATGACCCCCCTTGACCTTGTAATATACGCATTCGGACAGAACTTTAACGTAACCCCCATTCAGCAGATAACGGCTATTTCGGCTGTGGCTAACGGCGGACATCTGATGACCCCTTACATCGTTCAGCAGATATCCGACGATGAGGGCAACGTAATATATCAGCGCGAAACACAGGCGAAGCGTCAGGTAGTAAGCTCCGAGGTGTGCGAGGAGATATCCCGCATACTTGAAGAGGGTGTATCGGGTACGGGTGGCGCTAAAAATGCGGCTGTAAAGGGCTATTTGGTAGCCGCTAAAACAGGAACGTCCGAGAAAAAGGAAACGGGTCATACCTTAGTGACCCTTAAGGATTACAGGAACGCGTCCGTGTCGGCGGCTCGCGCCGATATAGAAGCGGTAGGACTTAAGTGCGTTGTAGTCGGAAGCTCCGACCCTAACGCAAAGATAGCGTCTCAGTCTCCCGTGGCGGCATCTAGAATGGCGGTTGACGGCGGTGTGGTATACCTTTATACCTCAGCCGACAGCAGCTCCACAGTTGCAGTGCCCATGCTTCGCGGTAAAACACTTGTTGAGGCTAAGAGACTTCTTGCGGAAGCGGGACTCAATTTTACTATTGAAAATACAGGTATACACTCAAAGATAATCGATCAGTCGGTAACGTCGGGAATGTTCGTGGAAAAGGGAAGCGTGATAAAGCTTACCTTCCCCGAGGGATACGTTTGCTCTACGGTAGCATACGCTCCCGCCGATGACCCTCAGGTTGCCATTATAATAATAGTTGACGAACCTACAAAGGGCTCTCTCTACGGAAGCACGGTAGCCGCGCCTTACGTATCCGATGCCCTTGAAAAGATACTGCCCTATCTTGGAATAGAAAAGGCGGTACAGGAATAAAAAAGCGAGCGCTATGCGCCGAGGAAGTAGATAAAAAAATACTTCGGGGGTGCGTATGCGGCTTTGGGAGCTTTTTTCTAAGGCGGGGCTTGAATGTCCCGAGGAAGCAAAAAACATTAACGTAAAAAATATTGTGACCGATTCAAGGCGGGCAGGCAAGGACAGCTTGTTTGTGTGCGTAAAGGGTCTGCATACCGACGGTCACGATTATATAGACAGCGCAATACGTGCGGGGGCTTCTGTTATAGTAGCGGAGCAAGTGCGTGACGCGTGTGTGGGTGGTGCCGCAGCATATATTTTGCTTGATAACACAAGGAGTGTGGCTGCGCTGCTCTATAACGCTCTGTACGGCGAGCCTGTCAAAAAGCTTAAAATAATCGGAGTAACGGGAACTAACGGAAAGACGTCTGTCTGCTTTATGCTTTATGAGATATTCCGTAAGGCAGGGTATTCTGTGGGGCTTATGGGAACCGTGTGTCAGCTTTCGGCAGACGGCAAGGTTCTTGCCCGCAAAAATGACAGTAGGGCAAATATGACAACTCCCGACCCCGATGAGCTATACCGCACGCTCGCCAAAATGGCAAAAGACGGTGTTGAGTACGTGTTTATGGAGGTCTCCTCTCACGCTCTCAGTCAGGGCAGAGTGGATGCCATAGATTTTGACGGAGCGATATTTACCAATCTCACTCAGGACCACCTCGATTTTCACGGCGATATGAATGAATATTACAAGGCGAAGAGCGAGCTGTTTAGCCGAAGCCGCCGCGGACTTATAAATATAGGCGGCGACTTCGGAAAAAGGCTTGCCCTTGAGTGCCCTTGCCCTTTTTTCACCTGCTCGGTGACAGAGGGGGACTTTTACGCTCTTGACGTAAGCTACAGAGGTCTTGGGGGCGTGTCCTATATTCTGAAGAGCCCTTACGGAGATACCGAAATAAATCTGCCCTTGCTTGGCAGCTTTGCCGTGGAAAATTCCCTTATGGCGGCGTCAATGGCGCTCAGCTACGGAATACCCAAAGAGATCGTGGCAAAAGCGCTGTATGAAACAAGGGGTGTTTCGGGAAGAATGGAAAGGGTGGATATCGGAACGGATGAGCTGTCGGTTATCATCGACTATGCCCATACGCCCGATGCTCTTGAAAGACTTTTGCAGTCTGTTCGCAGGCTAAAGACCGATAGAGGGCATATTATCCTCGTTTTCGGTTGCGGCGGAGAGCGTGACAGAACGAAAAGACCCGCAATGGCGAGAATAGCCTCGCGGTATTCGGATATGGTAATAGTGACGTCGGATAATAGCAGGGGAGAAGACCCCGAGCAGATATTTACCGACATATTAAAAGGAATAGATAAGGAAAGACCCTATACCGTAATAAAGGACAGAAAAGCCGCCATAGAAAGCGCGGTGCTGTCGGCATCAGACGGAGACGTTATAGTTCTTGCGGGTAAGGGGCACGAAAAGTATGAGATAAACGCCGAGGGAAAGCATTTCTTCGACGAAACAAAAATTGTAAGAGCCGCCGTGAAAAGCAGGCGGTATTGACAGCAGAAGCTACGAAAGGAGAGTTAAAATGAAGGTCAACGTAGGATGTAACGGATTGACAATGACAGAGCTTGCCGAGATATGCGGCGGTATGCTTTGCTGTGTCGGCGGCGAGGTCAACCGTGATATACCTTTCCGTTCTGTTTGCACAGACTCCCGCGAGGCGGCAGAGGGTACTCTGTTCGTGGCTCTCGGAGGAGAGCGTGTGGACGGTCACGATTATATAGCGGCGGCGGTTTCCTCGGGCAACGATTGCGTGCTTTGCGAGAGGATCCCTCAGGCTATTGACAGAAAATACGTTGCCGTTGTTGTTGACGATTCTCTTCGGGCAGTGGGTGAGCTTGCAAAGGCTTACGATCGCAGAATAAACCACCGCAAGGTGGCTATTACGGGAAGCGTTGGAAAGACCACTACAAAGGAATTTGTAGCGTCGGTGCTGTCCGAGGGCTTCCGTGTGCATAAGACCGAGGGCAATTACAACAGTAACATAGGTATGCCTCTTTCTATGCTTTCTATGCAGAACGATACCGAGGTGTCGGTTCTTGAAATGGGAATGAGCAATCGCGGAGAGATAGAGTATCTTTCGAGAATTGCGGAGCCCGATATAGCTATCGTTACCAATATAGGCTCTTCTCATATGGAGCATCTTGGCTCAAGAGAGAATATCTGCCATGCGAAAATGGAGATAGTGAAGGGACTTAAGGCAGGGGGAACCTTGCTGCTCAACGGCGACGACCCAATGCTTCGGGCATACCTTACACCCGGAGTTACTCCCGTATTCGTGGGAATAGATACGCCCTGTGATTTCAGAGCGCTGAATATCCGCGGCGGTATAGGAAATACTGTTTTTGATATAGCCTATAACGGAAAGGTTTTGGAGAACATAACTATTCCCGTAATAGGTAAGCATAACGTATACGCGGCGCTTTACGCCTTTGCGGTAGGCGTGCGTCTCGGACTTGACGAAAAGACGGTTATAAACGGACTTACGAGATACCGTCCCGTAGGTATGAGACAGAGGATATACGAGCTTGGCGGTATTACTGTTATCGAGGATTGCTACAACGCAAGCCCCGAGTCTATGAGAGCGGCTATTAACGTGCTTCAAAATCTGACTGCTCGGAAAAAGGCAGGTAGAATGGCGGCTGTTCTCGGAGATATGTATGAGCTTGGCGAGAATACCTATATGTTCCACGAGGACGTTGGACTTTATTTCGCAAAGCAGGGCGGTTCCTTGCTCTATACCTTTGGACAGAATGCCGAGCATATCGCGGGCGGAGCTGTTCTTGGCGGAATCTATCCCGAGAATATATACAGAAACAGCGATATAAGAGCGCCCCACGTAACGGGCGAAATGCTTTTGCATTCCTTGCGGGCAGGGGATACTCTGCTTGTAAAGGCAAGCCGAGGAGCGGCGGCAGAGCGGATAATAGAGTATCTAAAGGAAAACAGCGGCAGATTGCGGTGAGAGTTATTTGAGGTGGGAAGATGACAGAGCTTTTGATAGAGTTCGGAATAGTGTGCGTAGCGTCCTTGGCGCTTACGGCTGTTCTTACGTATTTTATCATACCCATACTCAAAGGAAAAAAGGTAAGACAGCATATACTTGAAATAGGTCCCCGTTGGCACAGCTCAAAAGAGGGAACGCCTACTATGGGCGGAATAGGCTTTATAATGGCGATACTTATATCGCTTCTCGGTATATCTATCTATTATATCGTTAAGGGTAAGCAGACCGAGCTTGTTCCTCTCGCGCTGACTGTGGGGCTTGCCGTAATGAACGGAATGATAGGCTTCTTTGACGATTTCTGCAAGCTTATGAAAAAGCAGAACGAGGGGCTTAAGGCATATCAGAAATTTGCCTTACAGGTCATAGCGGCGATAATATATCTTGCGGTTATGAAGCTTTGCGGCTGTATTGATACGGTGCTGCATATTCCCTTTACGAATATTAACGTAGAGCTTGGATTTGTTTATTATATTTTTGCGCTTCTCACTATCGTTGGAATAGTAAACAGCGTAAATCTTACCGACGGAATAGACGGACTCGCGTCAAGCGTGACTCTCGTTGTGTTCATATTCTTCGCCCTTAGCGCGTTTTTGAAGTATAACGCGGAGAACAGCTCACTTGCGCTTATATCGGGTGCGCTCATTGGCGGAATGATAGGATTTTTGATATTCAATCTCAATCCTGCAAGAGTTTTTATGGGAGATACAGGCTCTCTCTTCCTTGGGGGAGCGGTGGTCGGAACGGCGTTTGTTATCGACGAGCCTATTATAGTTTTCATTATCGGCGGTATGTATGCCGTTGAATCCCTGTCGGTAATTTTACAGGTTGGAAGCTTTAAGCTCAGACACAAGAGAATATTCAAAATGGCTCCCATTCATCATCACTTTGAGAAGTGCGGTTGGAAGGAAAATAAAATCGTTATCGTATTCAGCGCCGTGACCGTAGCGCTGTGCGTTATAGCTTGGTTCGGTCTTTGAGTTAGTATAGGGGGTATCTGTTTTGAAGAAAAAAGAAAACGGTCAAGAGCAGAATATGCCTCAAAAAATTGAAAAAGAGAATAAATTTAAGCTTACGGAAAAGGTTAAGGATATTGGAAGCAGGGTGTCCGATTGGCGGCTCGAAAGAGACGATGTTTTTAACGAGCCGTTGACCCCCAAGCCTAAAGCGGACGAAACTGCCCCTCTGAAAAAGGGAAGCATAGATATGTGGTTTCTGCTTTGGGCTATGCTGCTTGTCTGTCTTGGCGCCGTAATGTCTTACAGCGCCAGCGCGGTATACGCAGAGCGCGAATACGGAAGCTCCTCTTACTATTTGTGGAGATATATCCTGTTCGCCATAGTTGCATCTGTCATTACCGTGCTTTTTGTTATTTTCGCAAGACCTTGGTTTTGGCGAGTATTCGGCGCGGGAATGTATGCGGTATCCATAGTACTGCTTATTTTGGTGCTTATAGTGGGAGCGGCTGAGGGAGTTGCCCAAAGATGGCTTTACATAGGACCTATATCGGTACAGCCCTCGGAGCTGTCAAAGCTTGCCGTGGTTATGATGCTTGCGCTATACATGGCTAAATACGAGGATAAAATATGCCGTAACGGAAAATTTACGGGAAGCTTTAAGCACGGTTTCTTTATGCCTATGGTGATCATCGGCTTTATCTGCGGTCTTATTGCTCTGGAGAGACATATCTCGGGACTTATGATAGTAGGTATTATCGGTATGGCGGTTATGTTCCTCGGCGGTACAAGAATGAAATATCTTGCGGCGTTTCTTGGGATAATCGCGTTTGCGGGTGTGTTCCTCATAGCGGTGTCAAGCTATGCGCAAGACAGAGTAATGAGCTGGATAAATCTTGAAAGCGACCCCTTGGGAGACGGCTGGCAGACCTTGCAGGGAATGTACGCCATAGGCTCGGGCGGATTTTTCGGCTTGGGGCTTGGCTTTAGCCGACAGAAATTCGGCTACGTGTCACAGCCGCAGAATGACTTTATTTTTACCATTATATGTGAGGAGCTTGGCTTTTTGGGAGCGCTCCTTGTGGTACTGCTTTTCGTAATGCTCATATGGAGAGGAATACGCATAGGTCAGCACGCCCCCGATAAATTCTCGGCGCTTGTGGTGTGGGGACTTACCTTTAAGATAGCTCTTCAGGTGCTTATGAATATAGCCGTTGTAACCAACATGATGCCCAATACGGGTATATCTCTGCCTTTCTTCAGCACGGGCGGCTCGTCGCTGATGATTCAGATATTCGAGATAGGAATAATACTTTCCATATCACGGTTTTCAACTCAGAAAAAATAATTTTTTTGGAGAAGCAAAGCTATGAGAGTTCTTATGACAGGGGGCGGCACAGGCGGACACGTTTATCCCGCTCTTGCCATAGCCGAATATATAAAAGCAAAAGAGCCCGATTCCGAGATAGCCTTTGTCGGTACGGAAAAGGGAATAGAAAACAAGCTTGTGCCCAAGGCGGGCTATAAGCTCTACCACGTACAGATACAGGGAATATCACGCTCTCTTTCCCCGAGAAATATCAAAACCGCATATCTCATAATGGTATCCCCCGCAAAGGCGAAAAAGATAATAAAGGAGTTTCGCCCCGATATCGTAATAGGCACGGGTGGATACGTTTGCTGGCCCTTGCTTCGGGCGGCGGCATCTATGGGCGTGCCTTGTATGGTACACGAATCCAATGCTTACGCAGGGCTTGCTGTTCGTCAGGTGCAGGGAAGCGTTGACAAGGTTCTTACAAGCTTTGAAGAAACGGCAGAAAGACTTCGGGCAAGGGATAAGATAGTAAACGTGGGCAATCCCTTGAGAATGAATTGTGCCGCATATAGCAAGACCGACGCTCGGCGCAAGCTTGGTATAGCGGACGGTAAGGATTTTGTTGTCCTTTCCTTTGGCGGAAGTCTTGGGGCAAAGGGGATAAACGATGCGGCAATGGAGATAATGAGGAGCTTTTCGTCAAAAAAGACAGATACGCTTCATTACCACGCCTGTGGCTCGCGCTTTTTTGAGGAATTTTCAAAGCAGGCTCAAATAGAGGGGCTTGACAAGAATCAACATATAGTTATCTCCGATTACATTTTCGATATGCCTCTTTATATGGCGGCGGCTGACGTGGTCATATGCAGAGCGGGAGCGATGACATTGTCAGAGCTTGCAATGATGGGTAAGCCCGCTATACTCATACCCTCGCCTAACGTCACCGATGACCACCAGTATAAAAACGCAAAGGTGGTTGCCGACAGAGGGGGAGCGTTCCTTGTAAAAGAGGGAGAAGAAACGGCGGCTCGTGTATGTAAGGCAGTAGAAAGCCTATGGGCTGACAAAAAATTAAGAAACGAAATGAGTAAGGCTATGAGCGCATTGGCGCGACCCGACGCAGGCGAGCGAATATACTCGGAGATATTAAAGCTTACGGAAAAGAAAAAATAAGGAAATTTGGGGGCGAAAATGGATATAAACAAAAAAATAAAAATATTCAAAAAGCCCTCTTTGTCTGTTACTCTAAAGCAGATATTTGCCGCTGTGACTGTTGTTATGGCTCTTATAGCTCTCGTTCCTCTTTGCTTCACGGTATTGCGTTTTTTGAGAGTTGGCGACGTTCGAATTGTCGGAATATGTCCCTACGAGAAAACCGAGATAATGGAAACTCTGCAAATAAGAAAAAGCGATTTTTGGTGGACCTTAGACGAGGGTGAGCTTGAAGAAAAGCTGCTTGACGGCAGACAGCTTATCGAAGAGGTGAAGATATCCAAAAAGCTCCCCAATAAATTAGAAATAGAGATAGTGAAAAGCAGAACTCCCCGTTGGTATATAGACCTGTCGGGAAGAAAATATGCCCTCGACGGTGACTTGTACGTTATCGAGGAAATGAGAGACACGGATGGGATAACCAAGCTGACGCTTCCGACGGTGAAGCGGGTCATGGAGCGGGAAGTGCCAAAGTTCGGGCAAAGCGAGACCGAGATAAAAAAGACCCTTGAAATAGTAGACGTTGTGAGAAGCTGTGATATACGTTCGAGAGTTACAGAGCTTGACGTAAGCAACAGAACGACTATCACGATGGTGGTGGACGGAAAATATACGGTGCATCTCGGGGATTCATCCGACCTTGCGGGAAAGCTGATCATGGTGAAGAACACCCTTGCCGTAGATAGCGTTAAAAATTCCTCGGGCGGAGATATTTACGCATCCACCTATTCTGAAAACGGATACGCATCCTTTGTCGCCGCAGGCGCGGGGCTTCAATAATAAAAAGCAGGCTGGAGACTGATAGTCTAATGCGCCTGCTTTTTGCTTTTTTTGACGAGTTCCTTTCAATAACTTTTTCTACGCGAAAAATATAGAAATTCCCTATATATTGGGTCATATATTCTCTCTGACCACAAAATATTCAAAAAAATTGTAAAAATATCATTAAATTTTCTAAAACCTATTGCAAAAAATCGAAAAATATATTATTATATAGTTATGTATTTATATTGTGTTGCCGACTTGTACAGGTAGGCGGAAAAATGGAGGATCAGATAATGTCTTTTGAACGTGACGAAAGCCGTGAGCGCGGCGTATGTATCAAGGTTATAGGTGTCGGCGGCGGCGGTAATAACGCTGTTAACCGAATGATCAAGGCGAATGTACAGGGTGTGGATTTCATTACCATCAACACCGATAGACAGGCTCTCAGAAATTCTGTTGCTCAGAACCAGATAGTTATAGGCGAGAAGATTACAAACGGCTTTGGCGCGGGCGCAAATCCCAGCATCGGCGAAAGATCCGCCGAGGAGTCTATTGACGATATCAAGAATATTCTTAAGGGCGCAGATATGGTATTCGTTACCGCGGGTATGGGAGGCGGAACAGGTACGGGAGCGGCTCCCGTTGTGGCTCGAGTAGCTCACGAAATGGGAATCCTTACCGTAGGCGTTGTTACAAAGCCTTTCGCTTTCGAGGGTAAGCGCAGAATGGATCAGGCGCTTGCGGGTATCGATGAGCTCAGTCAGTACGTTGACTCCCTCGTTGTTATCCCCAACGAGAGACTTAAGCTTGTTTCCGATACGAGAATCACTCTCTTCAACGCTTTCTCGGTAGCAGACGACGTGCTTCGCAGAGCTGTTCAGAGTATTTCCGAGCTTATCAACGTAACTGGATTTGTAAACCTTGACTTTGCGGACATAACCTCTATAATGAAAAATTCGGGACTTGCTCATATGGGTATGGGTAGCGCAAACGGCAAGGATAAGGCAGAAAATGCGGCTAAAATGGCAATTGCCAGCCCTCTGCTTGAGACCTCTATCAAGGGCGCTATGGGCGTTGTTATCAGCATTTCCGCATCTCCCGACGTTGGACTTGAGGACATTGAGCTTGCTTCCTCTATGATCTCCGACGAGTGCAACGATGAAGCTAACGTTATTTGGGGAGTTGCGTTTGACCCCGAGCTTCAGGACGAGATGCGTATTACCATCATTTCCACAGGCTTTACAAAGGAGTCCAACGAGGCGGCTATGAAGCTTGAGGCAGAAGCAAAGGCAAAGGCTGAGGCGGCTGCAACAGCTGAGGCTAAGACAGAGGACAGCGAGGAGACTTCCGCTGAGGAAGCTCCCAAAAAGAAATCGGTAACAGGCTTTGACGTTGACGATTTCTTCGGAGATATGTAATTTAAAGAAAAATACATAGGGGGAAGATATCAATGGCATTTGAACACGAGACAGTAAATGAGTATGGTGTTAACATTAAGGTCATAGGCGTAGGCGGCGGCGGAAACAACGCTGTTAACCGTATGATAGCAAGCGGCGTAAAGGGCGTTGACTTTATCGCTATCAACACGGACAAGCAGGCGCTGAAAAAATGCACCGCTCCCACACAGCTTGTTATCGGTGAAAAGATAACAAACGGCTTTGGCGCAGGCTCTAATCCCGAAATAGGCGAGAGAGCTGCTGAAGAGGCTGTAAACGAAATAAAGAAGCTTCTTTCCGGCGCGGATATGGTATTTATTACCGCAGGTATGGGCGGCGGAACGGGTACGGGCGCGGCTCCCGTTGTGGCGAGAATCGCTATGGAGATGGAAATTCTCACCGTAGGCGTAGTTACCACACCCTTTGGCTTTGAGGGTAAGATGAAGATGAAGAGAGCCGAGGATGGCATTCGTGAGATAGAGCAGTATGTTGATTCTCTTGTTGTAATTCCTAACGACAGACTGAAGCTCGTTACCGATACTCGCATCACACTTCTCAACGCCTTCACCGAGGCTGATGAGGTTCTTCGCAGAGCGGTACAGAGTATTTCCGACCTTATCAATATTCCCGGCTTTATCAATATCGACTTTGCGGACGTTACTTCCATTATCGCAGGCTCGGGTAAGGCTTATATGGGTATGGGTAGCGCGACAGGTAAGGATAAGGCTCAGATTGCCGCTAATATGGCTATCTCCAGTCCTCTCCTTGAAGCATCCATTAAGGGAGCAAAGGGTGTTATTATCAGCATTTCCGCGTCCGCGGACGTTGGACTCGAGGACGTTGACCTTGCTTCCAGAATGATATCTGAGGAATGTGACCTTGACGCAAGCGTTATCTGGGGTGTTGCGTTCAATCCCGACCTTGAGGACGAGATGCGCATTACCATCGTAGCCGCAGGCTTCGAGGGTAACGGAGCGGCTAAGGAAGAGGCAGTAAAGGAAGAGGAAGCAGTTGCGGCAAAGAGCGGCGACCTGCTTGACGATTTCTTCGGTAATCTGTAATAGATAGTTTGTGTTGGGTTTGTTTTTGCTACTTTCTTTAGGGGTATTGCTACTTTCTTTTAAAAAAGAAAGTAGCGCAAAGAAAATTCTGCAAATTTATATTTGATTTCTCGACCGTTATTTAAATTAAATATTATTGTTTTTCTCTGATGTAGAAACCTCTCGGACAGCTTCGCTACCGAGAGGTTTCGTTTTTATATGCGTTGCAATTTTATTTTGTGTTAATTGAAAATTAAAAAGGTCGTTGCAATGCAACGACCTTTTTGTATGTTAGGGTTAAATTACTTAACCTCAACCTCAGCGCCAGCCTCTTCGAGAGTCTTCTTAACAGACTCAGCCTCGTCCTTGGAAACGCCTTCCTTAACAGCCTTGGGAGCACCCTCAACCATTTCCTTAGCTTCCTTAAGACCAAGACCTGTGATCTCACGAACAGCCTTGATAACGTCGAGCTTCTTAGCTCCGAAGGACTTAAGGATAACGTCGAACTCAGTCTTCTCCTCTGCTGCGGGAGCTGCTGCTGCGCCAGCTGCTGCTACAACGCCTACAGGAGCTGCTGCGGATACGCCGAATTCCTCTTCAACTGCCTTTACAAGGTCAGCGAGTTCAATGATAGTAAGAGACTTTATCTCTTCAAGAATGTTTGTAATCTTTTCAGATGCCATTTTAATTTTCCTCCTAAATTTTAAGATAATTTTTTAATTTAAATTTTTTTTGCGTTTTCACGCCGCGTATTTTACGCAATTTTTTGTATGCTTTGGCTTACGCCTCTGCTGCTTCTGCTGCCGCTTCTTCTGCGGGAGCAGCTTCGCCGTCCTTGTCGACGACTGCCTGGAGAGCATATGCAAGACCATAAAGAGGAGACTTGATGCTTCCAAGGAGTTTTGCAATAAGAACTTCCTTAGAGGGAATGTCAGCGAGCTTTGTCACTGTGTCCTTATCAACAACCTGACCGTCAAGGTATCCTGCGAGAATCTGGAAAGATTCGATCTTCTCAGCGTACTCCTTAAGAACCTTAGCGGGTGCTACGGGGTTTTCACCGGCAATAGCAATAGCAGTCATACCTGTGAGGTACTGCTTCATATCGCCCATTCCAACCTCTTCGCAAGCTCTGCCTGTAAGAGAATTCTTCATAACAGTGTAGGTAACGCCTGCCTCACGGAGAGCCTTACGCATTTTTGTGTCGTCATCAACGGTGGTACCCTGATAGTTAACGACAACGCCTGCGGAAGAAGCCTTCAGCTTTTCGGCAAGATCGGCAACGATAGCCTGCTTTTGTTCGAGTATAGATTTGCTTGGCACTTTTTTTACCTCCTATTAAATTTTCGCAGGGAATAAAAAAACTTTCTTCCGTTAGGCATAGACCCACTGCGAAGAAAGATAAAGAAAAATATTTCATATATCAATCCTCGGCAGGGAAGCATAAGCCTTTACGGAAACCTGCTGTCTTTGGATAACAGATATATTATATCATAAAAAATTCGTTTGTCAATAGTTTTTTGAAAATAATTTATTTATTTTTTTCAATTATTCTTTCGGCAAGCTCCACAAGTCTTACTCTCAGCCAATCGGGGGAGATAACTCGGATATTGGCATCTGCCGAAACTATTATGCCGAGAAAAAGCTCAATGCTGGGAAACTCGCAACGGTATCTGTGGCGTGGCTCTTCGGCAACTATGAACGAGCGCAGATTCATAACCGTCATTTTGTCGGTTATCTCCAGTGTTGCGGAATAGGGGAGCTGCATCTGTATTACAGAGCGCTCGGCACTAAGGTCGCTATACGCCCGAAGTCCCGATATTACAGCTTGGTAGTCGGCGTCGTTTTCCGATTCAACAATGAGAGGTAATATAAAATCCTCGCCGTAATAAAAGCCCTTTTTTGCGGCGCTGTAGCATAAAGGCGCGGAAAGCTCTTTTCGGAGAAACTCAACGTCTCTTTGAGCTTGTCTGTGAGAAATGTTAAATTTCTCGGACAGGTGAGAGGCGTTGGGGTAACAGCCTGCGGATATTTTTTTGTGCAACCACTGTATGCGGTCATTTGCGCTCATATTATTCCTCACAGTCAGCCGTTGCCGTGTCATTCTCACCGTCGGCTTCGGCTTTTTTATCTTTAATGATATTCAGCGTTGACAGGGTCAAGCGAGTGCCTGCGTACAGGGCAAAGCCCAACAGCAGATAATATTCCATATACAGTCCGTTGCTTTCGGGAAGTCTGCCTGCGTGTGCGGCAATTATTGAGGGGATCGAGGAGCTTGCCGAAAAAACGGTTGTCAAAGCGGCGGATATAAGATAGATAGGTGTTCTCGCAGTTCCCACAAATACCTTTAGCTCCGAAGCTACAAAGAGCATAGAGAAAACGCAAGCAAGTCCGAACATTATTTTGTCGGGGGCGTTCATCTGTACGCTTTGATTAAAGTATGAAGCTCCAAGCATAAAGGTCAGACGGGCAATAGTAAATATTCCCGCAAGAGCTTTAAATATAGGATTTATATCCACAAGAGCGCATATAAAGTAAAGAGCGCACATAAGGGACAGGGCGGCTGTCAGTATTCCGAGGCGATCACCCTTGACGGCATTTATTACGTCACCTACCGTAAGCGCCAGAGCAGAGGCAGCCGAGATGGCAGAAGCTGATATCTGTATTACGGACGGAGCGGAATATTCGGTTTTTTCTTTTCTGAAAAAGCAGAAGGCAAAGACGATAAAGAATATAGCCCCAACGCCCAACAGTATATTTGATACTAAGGGCAGAGCCGCTCCGCTTTCATAGTAGCCGAGACTGCTGTCGAAAAAGAAAAATAAATTGAGAGCTCGAAGTATTGCCGATATCATAGCTAAGGACAAAGCGCTTACAAAAAAAGCAATGCCCGCCCCTTTTTTTGAATTTTCGTTCATAACGTATCCTTACATTTTAATAATATATAAAATATTATATACTATAAATTTGAACGCCGTGTAAACAAAGGGCAATATTAGAAAAAATTATTGACAAAAACCAATATATATGATAAACTATTCATATGAATAAACATACATATGAATAGAGGTGGATATATGCAAAAGCACGGAATAGATATAGGGGCTTCCGAAATTGAACGGATGAGCGTATTTTTTAAAATAATGGGAGACAGCACACGGCTTCGTATTCTCATTGCGCTTATGGACGGAAAGCTTTGCGTTATGCACATAAGCGAGAAACTTGGAATGAGCCAATCGGCAATTTCCCATCAATTGGCGGTACTCAGACAGGCAGACCTTGTGAGAATGACAAGAAAGGGAAAGACCGCCGTATATTCCATATCCGACGAGCACGTAAGACTGATGCTTGATATGGCAATGCTTCACGTAAACGAGGATAAAGCTTTCTAATAGGGGGAACATATGTCTTGTAATAAAAAAGAATGTCACTGCCACGAGCACAGTGACTGCGGCTGTGAGCATCACGCTCACGAACATAACGACGGCTGTGGGTGCGGACATTGCCACGAAGAGAAAAACAAAAGTACTCTCTTTCTCATCTTGAAATATTGCTTGGGGGCAATTCCCGTAATAATAGGCTTTTTGCCCTTTGTTCCCACGCCTGTCAGAATAATATTTTCTCTTATCGCCTATGCCGTTTTCGGCTTTGCGGTCTGGAGAGATATGATAAAGGGATTTTTTGGGAAGAAGATATTTACCGAATTTACGCTTATGTGCGTTGCGTCGGTGGGGGCGTTTGCCATAGGAGAATACGCCGACGGAGCGGCTGTGGTATATCTCTATTCACTGGGTGAAGCTCTGTCGAATAGCGCCTATGCTCGCTCCAAGCGGAGTATATCCGAGCTTATGGAGATAGCCCCAGAGTATGCTACCGTAATAAGAGATGGCGTGAGTATTCGCGTATCTCCCGAGGACGTGGCTGTGGGAGAGACTTTTATTGTTCTGTCGGGAGAAAGGGTTGCTCTTGACGGAGTTGTGATCGAGGGAAATGCCGATGCCGACACCTCGTCGGTAACGGGCGAGGCTCTGCCCCTGTCGCTCTATTCGGGTGTGAGCTGTCCGTCGGGGGCGGTTCTGTTGAACGGAAGTGTTAAGCTCAGAGCGGTAAACACCTACCGAAACTCGGTTGTGTCTAAGCTTACAAGGGCTGTTGAGGACGCATCGAAACGAAAGGCGGCGGCTGAAAAGAAAATATCGGCATTCGCAAGGGTGTTTACACCTATTGCCTTTTTAGTGGCGATAGCCGTGGCTTTGGTGGGCAGTATTGTAACAAAGGATGTGGCGTCTTGGATAAGGGCGGGCATTGCTGTGCTTGTGGTTTCCTGTCCTTGCTCCCTTGTGCTGTCTGTACCTCTTACCTATTTTGCGGGAATTGGCTCTGCCGCATCCCACGGAATAGTATTCAAAGGCGGAGAGGTAATGGACAGCTTAAAGAACGCGTCTGCCGTTGCTTTTGACAAAACGGGAACGCTTACCGAGCTTGAGATGTCATTTGATAGGTTTGAATTGTACGGAGATACTGACAAAAGCGAAGCTCTTTCTATGGCTCGTTCCGCTCTTGCGTTCAGTACACACCTTGCGGCGGTGTCCTTTTGCAAGGCTTACAGCTCGTCAGGGGGTCATAAGATAGAAAATGCCGAAAATATCGGCGGCAGAGGGCTTGTATGTACGGTTGACGGACAAATGGCACTTTTTGGCAACGGCGCTTTGATGCGCGAGAATGGCATAGATATTGAGGACAGCAAGGGTACGGCTATATTTATGGCTGTTGACGGATGTCTTATAGGACGGATGGATTTTTCTTCTCATATCAAGCCCGAAACTGCCGAGGCGATAGATAAGCTCAGAAAAATGGGAATAGAGCGTATGGCTATCATAAGCGGAGACGGAGATGACGCTGTAAGACAAACAGCCCACGTCTTGAATATTGAAGAATATTACCCATCGGTCATGCCCCACGAAAAAGCTCGCGTTTTCGAGAGGATACAAGGTGAGGAAAAACAAAAGAACAAGAAGAGCCGCGCTGTCTATCTTGGAGACGGGCTTAACGATTCTGCCGTTATCGCTATGGCGGATATAGGTGTGGCAATGGGAGACAGCGGCGCGGCGCTTACTGCCGAAAGCGCGGACATTGTTTTGATGGACGGAAGAATAGATAAGCTTCCTATGGCTATTAAGATATCAAAAAGGACTTCACGCATAGCCACGCAGAATATTGTTATTTCTCTTGGAATAAAGCTTTGTGTAATGGCGGCAAGTATAGCTCTGTCGGCGGTCGGGTTGAGAGTTCCCTTGGAGCTTGCCGTAATCGCCGACGTAGGCGCGGCTTTGGCGGCAGTATTAAATGCTGTAAGAGCATCGGAAAGGAAAAAATAAATGTTGAAAGATCAAAGGAAAAACGAAAAGAAAAGGGTAGATAAGAGCCTTGTTATAGCTATATGTCTTTGCGTGGGATTGGCTTTGGCGGTGATTGGCGCAATTGTACTTCCCGAGCCAATAATCGGCGCTGTGGAGCTTTCGCGGAGCAGGGATTTTATAGAAAATACCACAGAGGTTAAGATAGTTCTGAACTCACCTAAGCAAAGTGGCGGTATCCTTGCCGACGCTGAGTATATTATGGATGAGGAAGCATCGAGGAGTTTTACCGATAGGCTTTTTATTATACTTAAAAATGTAAAATATTCGAGTATAGAAAAGGCAGACACAGGGATATGGAAAACTAAAATAGTGATATATAATACAACACACGAGCTTCGTGTCTACGTAGATGCCGAAAGCATATATTTGGAGAAAAACGGCAGCTTGATAGAATACCGTATTCCCGATAATATGCGAGCCGACTATGATGCCCTTTATACCGAAATAAATGAAAGGCTTGCAAGCTGATTGCAAAATTGAACACACCTCGGGTTGCCGATAACGGCAGACCGAGGTGTGTTGTTTTGTTTATGATTACACTCCTAGGGCGGGAGCAAGCCCCCCGCCCTACGCAGAATTTTCATCTATACCATCAATTTTATACCACCGTTTTGAAAACGATATTTCCGTCGCAGACCGTGGCGAGAACTCGGCTGTCCTTTTTTATCTTCCCCTCTAAAAATTCCTCCGAAAGGGGATTTTCAATAAGCCTTGTTATATCCCGTCTGAGCTGTCTTGCGCCAAAGCTTTGCGAGTCACTGAGCTTTGACAGATACTCGGGCACTCCATCTGCAAAGCTCAGCTCAAGCTCCAAAAGCTTTGCCCGCTCGGATATCTCGGAGAGCATATTTTTTGCTATCTTCTCAATATCCGCAGGCTCTAAGGAACGGAAAACTATAATTTCGTCTACGCGGTTGAGAAATTCGGGGCGAAAGCGGGATCTCAGAGCGGCAAGCATTTCGCTTTTTTCGGCAAGCCGCCTTTTTTCGGTGTCTGAGCTGTCGGAAAAGCCAAGTATCCGCCTGCTCTCGCCTGCGCCTGCGTTAGAGGTCATAATAATTACGGCATTTGAAAAATCAGCTCGCCGTCCCTGACTGTCCGTAAGGCTTCCGTCCTCAAGTATCTGCAAAAGAAGATTGAAAACATCGGGATGCGCCTTTTCTATCTCGTCAAAAAGCACCACGGCGTAAGGTCGGCGGCGTATTCTTTCGGTGAGCTGTCCGCCGTCCTCATACCCAACATAGCCCGGGGGTGAGCCGATAAGTCTTGAAACCGAGTGCTTCTCCATATATTCGGACATATCAAGCTTTATGAGCGCCTTTTCACTTCCGAATATCTCCGCGGCAAGAGCCGCCGACAGTTCGGTCTTGCCAACTCCCGTTCTACCTATAAAAACAAAGGAGCCTATGGGTCTGCGAGGGTTTTTGAAGCCTATCCGTCCGCGGCGTATGGCGAGGGATACGGCACTTATGGCTTTCTCCTGACCAACCACCCTTGAACAGAGGTTACTCTCAAGAGACAGAAGTTTACGGTTTTCATCCTCGAGTATGCGATTTACGGGAATACCCGTCCATTCGGTAACAACGTCGGCAATATTTGCTTTAGTTACCGTTGGGGTATTGTCCTTGGTAAACAGCTCGCTCTGCTTTTGCGCCTCGGTGAGCCGTCTGCGAACGGCGATCTCTCGGTCGCGGACGTTGGCGGCAAGCTCGAAATCCTGACATTCCACCGCCCGTTCCTTTTCGGCAGACAGGTCGGCAAGCTCGCCCTCAAGGAGAGAAAGGGCAGGGGGATGGGCATTTTGCGCAATGCGTACCTTTGATGCCGCCTCGTCAATAAGGTCTATTGCCTTGTCGGGTAAAAATCTGTCGGGTATATAGCGCGTGGAAAAGGCAATGGCGGCTTCAAGAGCTTCGTCGCTGATAGTCAGGCGGTGATGCTCCTCGTATTTCTCCCTAAGTCCCGTCAATATTTCAAGGGCTTCAGCTTCGGTCGGCTCGCTGACGTATATGGATTGAAAGCGCCGCTCAAGGGCGGAATCCTTTTCGATTCTTGTTCGGTATTCCGAAACAGTGGTAGCGCCTATTACCTGAAGCTGTCCTCGGGCAAGGGCGGGCTTTATGATATTCGCCGCGTCCACAGCGCCCTCTGCCGCCCCCGCTCCGATAATAACGTGTATCTCGTCTATAAAGAGGATTATGTCGGGATTTTTCTCTACCTCTTCCATAACCGTTTTCATTCTGTCCTCAAATTCGCCCCTGTATTTTGCCCCCGCTATCATAGAGGGAATATTAAGGGTAACTATCCGCTTACCCGCAAGGCTGTCGGGCACGCGCCTTGTAACTATTCTCTCGGCAAGCCCCTCTACTACCGCCGTTTTGCCTACCCCCGGCTCCCCGATGAGACAGGGGTTGTTTTTTGTTCTGCGGGAAAGTATCTGTATGAGCCGCTCAGTCTCCTTTTGTCTGCCTATGAGAGGGTCTAATTTTCCGTCGCGGGCTGCGGCTGTCAGATCTCTGCCGTGGGCGCTGAGCATGGGCGCTCCCTTGATCTTCAACCTGTCATCGGAATTTGCCCTGCCGTCCTGCTTTGAGGATTGCTTTTCGGCTTTCCCACCCGATGAGGCGCTGATGAATGAGTTGAGGTCGCCTATTACCTCTGATGCGGGAATGCCCTCCGCTTCAAGAAGCCTTACCGCCACGCAGTCGCGCTCGGCAAGAAGAGCGTAGAGTATATGCTCTGTGCCGATGTAATTGTTACCGCTTCTTGCCGACTCGGCGGCGGAAGCCTCTATTACCCTTTTGGCGCGGGGTGTCATATCGGCGGGGGTTACTTGACTGCGCGAGCCTACACCCGAGATATCGATTACCGTTCGCCTGAGCTTTTTGGGGTCAGCTCCCCTTGATGTAAGCAGACGCGAGGCTATGCTGTCGCTCTCGGAAAGAAGTCCAAGCAGTATATGCTCCGAGCCTATATAGGTGTGACCAAGCTCACGGGCGATGCTTAGGGCGTGATTGAGAGTATTCTGCGCCTTTTGAGTGAATTTGTTTGACATATTTATGACCTTCTTTTGATTTTGTTATGGTGAATGCCTCGGGCGGAATATTATTGCCCCACAACAGCCTATTTTAAACTGCCGATGGGGCAAAATATCTATTACTTTATTGTACGCTGAGAGGGTCTGAAAAATACTGTATTATCCGCCATATCTTCCGTATCTGTTATATGCTATGGCAATTTCGTTCCAGGTGCGCCTGTTAACTCTGCCTGTCATGGGAAGCGAATGTATCCGCTGAAATTCCTTGACCGCAAGAGAGGTATCCCCGTCAAAAGTTCCGTTTATGGCGAATCCGGGCAGGGTGTCATAGCTTTGCCTCAGCTCGTCAAGGGTAAACTGTAGCATCGTAATAAACGCGCCTGTTTCGCCAAATTCGGTTTCGTAGCCGTCGGGAAAGGCGGGAAAAAGGTCGGGGTCGGTCTTTCTTCTCTCCTCGGCGGTGCGTTCAAGGTACTCGGCAAACAGGGTGTCCCACGTAATTTTGTCTGCCCGACCTGTTACGCCTAGCCCTTTTCTGCGTTGGTATTCGGAGACTGCGTCGGCGGTGGCAGTGCCAAAAATTCCGTCGATAGGTACCGCGAATATATCGGCGCCGTCACTGCCATCGGACAGACGGCGGAGATAGCGCTGAAGATTTCTTACGGCTGTTCTGTAAGTTGCGTGGTCTGTCATATAACCTCCTAACCTATTTCATAGCCCGGGTATTGCCCCTCGCCCAGACGGCTTCCGTTATAGAGGTCGCTGTAAAGGTCGGCAATGGCGTTCCAGGTAACGCTTGCCACCGTTCCCGTAGCGGGTATTCCGTAAAGCTCCTGAAAGGCGGTGACCGCGGCTCTTGTCTGTGTGCCGAAATATCCCGTGGGGTTTACCGCGGGTATTTCGGGAATGGAACGGGATATAAAATTCAGGTATTCCTGAAGCACCCGCACGCTGTCGTCCTCTGAGCCTATCCGTAGGGGAATCCCCGGGTAGGGAAGAATGTTTCCCTCTACGTATTCAAAGGGGATGGTCTCGATAAATCCCAGGTAGGTCCTGTACATAACGTCCCACGTGTCGAAATCCACCGCCCCTGTAATTGGGAGCTCAAAGGTGCGCTGTACCGCCCTTACGGCATCTGCCGTGGAGGGTCCGTAAATGCCGTCTATGGCAACGGCGGGGATAGTGCTGTAAAACTGCGAGAGATAGGCGATAAGATACTGTATGTTCTGAACCTCTACGCCGCTGTCGCCCTCGGATTTCTCCCCTGCGTATTGCTGAGTGACCTCGGATAGCTCTATTCCCTCGGAATCAAGCTCGTTGAGACGTTTGACGGCATTGTAGATAAACTGTATGGCGTACCACGTGGATTTTCCTACTATTCCGTCGGCAGGCAATGAAAATATTTCTTGAAATTGCCTTACGGCATCCTCGGTGTCAAAGGAAAATACGCCGTCGGGCAGAGCTATTTTGGGGATAGAGGGATAGTTGTCGGATATTCGGTTGAGCCTTATCTGAATCTGACGAACGTCATCTCCCGCCGTGCCGAGACGGAGAAGCCTGTCGGGTAGGCTTGACGTGATGCTCATAACGGGGGCATTTCGAACGATGTCTATGTCCTCGCCGTAGTAGTATTGCAGTATCTCATAGGGGGTGTAGCCCTGATTGGCAAGCTCCACCGTGCCCCATTGAGAAAGTCCGTTACAGGTGACCTCAACGCCGTCGCAATACTGAGCGAACAGAGGCTCTACGTTTCCCCGACGCACAAGGTAGTCGTTAAATATCTCGTTAACTATTTGCGTGATATTCTCAAAGAAATCTCTGTCCTTTACAAAATATTGGTCGTAGGCGGTTGAATTTGTAATATCAAAGTCATAGCCCCGAACTCTGTAATACTCGGTGTATATTCTGTTGAGAGCAAAGGATATCTGAGCGTATATGTTCGCTCTTATGGCGTTTTCGGGCCAGGTGGGAAAAATTTCACTTGACGCTACGTTGGAGATATATTCCACAAAGGGTAACGTCACGTTTTCGGCATCTTGACTTGGAGCGCCGAGATGTACTGTTATGGTTTCTGGAATAAAGGGTAGATTTGCGTTCATAGCTTACAGATCACCTCACTCGATACTCGATTCGGGAGATTCGTCAACGATGTTCGACTGTCCGCCGCCCGAAAGGCTGTTTGAGGGAACCATTACCGCAGGCTGTACCGATATGATACCGGGGAATATGGGTACGTTTTGAAAATACAGGGGAACGTAGCCTTCCTTGAAAACGTCGATGTTGTAAGTAGAGAATGCCGCCGCGCCGCCGGGGGTATCCGAATTTTCCTTTGGGGGAGTGTTAAGAGCAACCCTTGGCGTTTTGCCGTCTCGTCCGGAGAGAAGCGAATAGAGTACAGACGAGCTGTCCTCCTCGTTCCCCCGTATGTTTACTGTCGCCCCCTCTAAGGGGATAGCGCCTCGGGCGGTGGTGACCCGTACCGTAAGGTAGCCTACAGCTTGATTGGAGATGTTCATAGCCTATGTCCTTTCTTGAAGTTCTGTTGTTACATCCTTTCAATATAACAGCATATGTAAATAAAAGCAATATGACATAGATTTTTACAGTTTCGAAAGAATTTCCACCGCATGCTGGGTACATATCTGCTTTCCACGCTCGCAAAGAAGCTCCGCTGTGGCTTCCATATTTACCGCCGAGCCGTACTCACTTATGAAGGAATATTCGTCAAGGGGCACATATCCCGTGGCGTCAAGTCCGTCCAGGAAGAGATAAAAGCTTCGGTCGTCTCCTATGTATGCCGAGCTTTCCCCCGAATAGCCTATATCGAAAAGACGGCGGCAAACTGTTATGAGCCATTCAAGCCTGTCAAAGCGGAAAACGCCCTTTGTTGTGTACTGCCTGTCGCGTTTGTAGAGAGGTTGACAGTGAAGAGACGAGCTCTCACCGCCCTCAAGGGGGAGATAATCTCGGTAAGCGTCACCCAGCTTTGAAACAAACATTTCACAGCCGCCGTCACGGGAAGCATAAAGCTGTACAAGCACTCTCATACCGTCACAGCAGAAGCCGACGCTCTTTTTTGCTCTGCCGATAATATCCCAAAACATACGCTTGGTTTCGGTGTTGGAGTAGTCCAGCTCATTTGCCCTTACGTCAAATTCCTCAAGGTCGCTCCGAGACAGCATTATTTTGAGCTTCATATCGTTTATCAGTATAAATTCCATAGTTAGCTCCCCCCTTTGGTACTAACTACATTATAAGCCGAAGCGCGAGAAAATGTAACCCCTAAAAATATGGAAATTTACAAGACGTGCTTTGGGGTAGGGATGACAGGGTAAGTTAATTTTCGTAGACACACCCTTTCTTTATTTGAAAATAATTATAAAACCCCTTTCCGATTTCTCAAAATTCATATTGACGGCGGGGAGTGAAAAATGTTATAATATAGTATATCTTTTGAAAGGAGCGCTATATGAAATACAATACGGACAGCTGTGCTGTGGAGCTTTCGGTAAGAGAGCTTTGCGAATGGGCGCTTTCTTCGGGAGACCTTGGGGGCGTTGGCGCGGGCGCGGCGGCGCTGACAGAGGGAAGAGAGATACACAAAAGGCTTCAAAAAGAAGCGGGGGGATTCTATAATCCCGAGGTAACTCTCACAAATACGGTAAGTCTGAATGGCGTGTACTATACGGTAAGCGGACGCGCTGACGGCGTTATACGTGAAGCCGACGGCTTTCTTTGCGTTGACGAGATAAAATGCGTAAGGGGATTTGAATTTTTTGCGCCCCCAAGGGCTCATTTTCTCGCTCAAATGAAATGCTACGCATATTTTCTCTGTGTTCGTGACGGGCTAGAAAGCCTACGGGGCAGACTGACATATTACAATGTTGACAACAAAAACATAAAATACTTTAATTACAGATTGAGGACAGAGGAGCTGAAAGCCTTTTATCTTGACCTGTTATCGAAAATAGAATGGCGCGCAAGAGCGGAGATAGAGCGAACGGTCTCGGCTCTTCCCTCAGCCGCGGCGGCGAGATTTCCTTACCCCGAGCTTCGAGAGGGACAGGAGATAATGATAAAGGAATGTTATGCTGCTATCAAAAGAGGAAAGCGCGCCTTTATCGAAGCGCCTACTGGTACGGGAAAAACTGTGTCCTCACTTTATCCCGCCGTAAGAGCCCTCGGCGAGGGGCATATAGATAAGATATTCTATCTTACCGCTAAGGCGAGTGTAAGGCGAGAGGCATATTTGGCGGCAGGTAAGCTTTTTGAGGGCGGCGCTCGGCTTAGAACGGTGGTTATAACCGCCAAGGAACAGGTCTGTCCTATGAAGTGTGAGGCGGCGATGTCGGGGGCGAGAAATATGTGCGATGCCGCAAGCTGTCCTTATGCAAGGGGATATTACGACCGAGTTGGCGAAGCTATTCGGGAGCTTATAACCGAAAAAAACGGATACCCGAGAGCTCTTATTTGTAAGACGGCGGAAAAATATTCGGTTTGTCCCTACGAGCTGTCCTTAGACCTTTCCGAGCTTTGCGACATAATCATATGTGACTACAACTACGCCTTTGACCCCTGTGTTTATTTCAGGAGATATTTTTCAGACCTCGGACGAAAGGAACGCTATGCCTTTCTCATAGACGAGGCGCATAATCTCGCCGACAGAGCGAGGGATATGTATTCTGCTGTGGTCAAGCGCTCGGAGCTTTATGAGCTTCGCCGTACTGTGGGGGCTGTTTCCGATGAGCTTAGAGTTGCGGCGGATGCTTTGATAATGGCTACTGACAGATTGAAAAAGCTCTGCCGAGAGGATATGACAAAGGATGAGAACGGGAACGACCAAGGCTTTTATATGAGCCGCTCACCACTTGAAAATTACAATAAGGAGCTGGACGCCTTCAAAAAGAAATGCGACGGCTGGCTTAAAAAGAATAAAGACCATCCCATAAGCGGCGAGGTACTTGGGCTGTCCTCGTCAATAAGGCGATACCTTGCCGTAAACGAATATTTCGACAAGGGATTTTTGTGCTACGTTGAGCTTTTAGGCGGGGATATAACGGTAAAGACCTATTGCCTTGACCCGTCGCCTACGATGAATACGCTGCTTAAAAGAGCTAAGGGCGCGGTGCTTTTTTCGGCTACCCTTACGCCTGCCG
>JAZOMG010000005.1:0-8063 GCA_045653705.1 Eubacteriales bacterium
GGAATATCGTTGTCACGACGGTATACGTTTGCACGGGGGTTGTCCCAAGAACGGAACACAGCCTTAACTGCGCCCATAAGCTGTTCCTTAGGATCGGAGGGGAAGTCTGCGCCGATCTTAGCCTTATATTCAGCCTTGAACTGGTTAGCAAGCTCCTTAAGGTCATCAGCAGTAAGCTCAACGTCCTGCTTAACGCCCTTTTCCTCTTTCATCTTATCGATGAGCTCCTCGAAGTACTTTTTGCCGACTTCCATAACGACGTCGGAGTACATCTGGATAAATCTTCTGTAGCAGTTGTAAGCCCAACGACCGTTACCCGACTTCTTAGCCATAACCTCAACAACTTCCTCGTTAAGACCAAGGTTAAGAATGGTGTCCATCATACCGGGCATAGACGCGCGAGCGCCCGAACGAACAGAAACGAGAAGAGGATTCTCGAGGTCGCCGAATTTCTTTCCGGTGATTTCTTCCATTTTTACAATGTACTCGTTGATTTCAGCCTGAATGCTGTCATTGATCTGACGGCCGTCCTCATAGTACTGTGTACAAGCCTCTGTTGTGATAGTAAAGCCCTGAGGAACAGGAAGACCGATGTTGGTCATCTCTGCAAGGTTAGCGCCCTTACCACCGAGAAGCTCACGCATGTTTGCATTACCCTCTTTAAAAAGGTAGCAATACTTTTTTGCCATTGGTAAATACCTCCGTATAAATAAAAAATTTTGACAAAAATTGTTCGCGCTGAACGTAGCTTTTTTAAGCCCGCATATCGCACCAAATATTATAACATATAACGGTTCTTTTTTCCATATTATTTGCAAAAAATATCAAGATTCAATAGTAAATTTTCTGTGAACAAATGTAAATAAAAAATAATGCGGTTGATTTTTGACAGGGAATATAATATAATATAAAATTGGTAAGAAAGTTGAATTTGAAAGACGGAGAAAAAATGGCTAATATATTTGACCTCTTTAAACAGATATCTAAGGAAAATCAGCAGTCCGCCGCGCCTGTGGAATACATAATCGTTGGGCTCGGAAACCCGGGAATGCAGTATTGTAAAACACGGCATAACGCGGGATTTATTCTTATAGATGCTCTGGCTGAAAAATACTCTGTAAAAATTGACAGGATAAAATATAAGGCATTGACGGCGGAAGCTACCGTATGCGGTAAAAAAGTTCTTCTTATGAAGCCTCAGACTTTTATGAATCTTTCCGGAGATGCTGTCGGTGAGGCGGCGAGGTTTTATAAAATAGCTCCGTCCAACATAATCGTTCTTTCCGACGATATAAGTCTTGACGTGGGAAAGCTTCGCGTGCGCAGAAAAGGAAGCGCGGGGGGACACAACGGACTTAAGAGTATTAACGAGCGTATAGGCTCGGATGAATACCCGAGAATAAAGATAGGTGTAGGTCAAAAGCCTCATCCCGATTACGACCTTGCCGATTGGGTGCTTTCTTCTTTTACAGAAGAAGAGATGAAGCGCCTTTCAGAGCTTAATGACACCGTTGCCAAAGGAATAGAAAAGATGATCCTCGGCGATATCGACGGGGCAATGCAAATATGCAATAAAAAATAATCTTGTAACAGGATAACAAAATGAATATTTTAACCGATTGTATCCGAAAGGACAAGGAATATGGGGAGCTTTTGAGAACTGTCCTTGCTTCAAAAACAGCAAGAACCTCTTTACCCATTCTGGTTTCGGGGCTCTGCGACGGAGCGACGGATGCGGTATATCTTTCTCTTATTGAGGATATAAAGCAAAAGGACGGTCGCCCGATCCTCATTATTTGCTCCGAGGAAAAGGAATGTGTAAGGGTCAAACAGCTTCTGCGACATTTCGGATATAAAAGCGAATTTTACGTTGGGCGAGACCTGACGTTCTATAATATTACAGCCTCCCATGAGTATGAGCATGAGAGGCTTAAGGTGCTTTCGGGAATATTGAACAACGACTTGGATGCTGTTGTTACAACGCCCGATGCTGCGCTTAGCTATACAGTTCCCGCTGAAAAGCTTATATCTTCTACTATGAAAATAGAATATTCCAACACACAGATAGAGCCTGCGGAGCTGTCAAAGCGTCTTGTGGATGCGGGATACGTAAGAGTAGAAATGGTTGAGGCGGCAGGTCAGTTTGCGGTGCGTGGCGGAATAGTTGACGTATATCCTACCTTTGCTACGTTTACCGATATTGACGGGCAGATAAGCTCGGGGGCGTATCCTTTCCGCATAGAGCTGTTTGGCGATGAGATAGACAGAATGGAGATATTTGACGCCACCACGCAGAGAATGACGGCTACGCTGGATGTCGTGGAGTTTTCTCCCGCCCGTGAGCTTTTAATTGATGATGGCAAGAGAGACGAATTAAAGAGAGCAATTGAGGCTTGGCGGGCAAAGAGCAGAGACGACAGGGCAAAAGGGGAAATGACCGTAGAGCTGAACGCCATAGAAGCGGGCACGGAGATAAATTTTGCCGATAAATATATTACCTTGATATATCCCGAAAGGATATGCCTTTTAGATTATTTCAGCGCTCGTTCTACAGTTTTTTTACGTAATACCACGGCTGTTCTTGAAAGAATAAAGGCGTCGGAATGGCATTTGAACCAAACCGTAGAGGAATTACTGACGGCGGGAACGATTGCCCCCAAATATACCGATTACTCAAAACCCGAGACCGCGTTTGAGCTTTTTCTCGGTAATAGCTCCGCAGTTCATTTCGATTCTCTCGGTCAGGGAATGTCGGGCAAGCTTGGCGGTATATTTACCTTTAAAACCAAGCATATGGTATCCTATTGTGAAAATCTTGAGCTTCTTTGCGAGGATCTCGAGGGATATGGCAGAAGCGGGTATAAGGTTATTTTGACTGCCGAGAATGAGGCGGCGGCTAAAAATTTGTGCGGACTTTTACGCGACAGAGGATTTGTAGCCGTAATAGACGGCTCTGAGAGCGATACGGCATCCGATTCGGTCATAACGGTGGTATGGAAGCATTATATCCGCGGATATGAGCTTACGATACCTAAGATTGCCGTAATCTCTACCTCTCCCGAGAGCCGAGACGGCTCAAAATACAGCGCGAGTGGCTTGAAAAAGCGAAAGAAAAAGAAAAGCGGAACAGAAGCTATACTTTCGTATAATGACCTTGAGGTGGGGGATTTCGTAGTACACGAAATACACGGAATAGGTCAGTATATGGGCATTGAAAATCTTACCGTAGACGGCGTAAGCCGAGACTATATAAATATCCGTTATGCGGGAAGCGACAGATTGTTTTTACCTGTTGATAAGCTTGATATGGTGTCAAAATATATCGGCGCCCATTCGGATGACGGACTTGTAAAGCTGTCTCGGTTTGGCGGCGGAGAATGGGGCAGGGCGAAATCGAGAGCTCGCGCGGCTGTTAAGGATATAGCTAAGGATCTGATAAAGCTCTATGCAGAGAGAAGCAGACGCCCGGGCTTCGCTTTCCCGGATGATGACGATCTACAGGCGGATTTTGAGGCGGCGTTTGAATATGAGGAGACAGAGGGTCAGCTTGATGCTATTGCCGATATAAAGGAAGATATGATGAAGCCCACGCCTATGGACAGAATACTGTGCGGTGACGTTGGCTTCGGTAAGACCGAGGTTGCTATGCGCGCTGCATATAAGGCGGTGCTTGGCGGAAAACAGGTAGCTATTCTCGTTCCTACGACCTTGCTTGCTTTACAGCATTTTCAGACCCTTACAAGCCGTATGAGAGCCTTTTCGGTAAATGTAGATATGATATCAAGATTTCGTACTCCGAAGCAACAGGCGCAATCCTTGCGTCGGCTGAAAAGAGGAGATACCGATATAATCGTTGGTACGCACCGTCTTGTATCTAAGGATATAGAGTTTAAAGACCTTGGACTTCTAGTAATAGATGAGGAACAACGCTTTGGCGTAGCTCAAAAGGAAAAGCTGAAGCAGATATCAAGCAACGTGGATGTGCTTACGCTTACCGCAACTCCTATTCCACGTACTCTTAATATGGCTATGGGCGGAATAAGAGATATATCGGTGCTTGACGAGGCTCCCGTTGACAGACTTCCCGTACAGACCTACGTTCTTGAATATGATGAGCTTATACTTATCGAAGCCATACGCAGGGAGCTGAGACGTGGCGGACAGGTATTTTATCTTTACAATTTTGTAGAGTCTATCGACAGATGCGCGGCAAAGCTTGCGGCGGCTATACCCGAGGCGAGAATTACCGTAGCTCACGGAAAAATGGACAAGGAACAGCTTGAGGATATCTGGGGAGAAATGCTTTCGGGTGATATTGATATACTTGTTTGTACCACTATTATCGAAACAGGCGTGGATATTCCTAACGCGAATACCCTAATAGTTGAAAACTCACAGAGGCTTGGGCTTTCACAGCTCCATCAGATAAGAGGCCGTGTAGGACGCTCGTCAAGAAGAGCGTACGCCTACTTTACGTATCCGAGAGATAAGACGGTAAACGAGGTAGCTACGAAACGGCTTGAGGCTATAAGAGACTACGCGGAGTTCGGCGCGGGCTTTAAGATAGCTATAAGAGATATGGAGATACGCGGTGCGGGAAATCTTCTCGGAGCAGAACAGCACGGTCATCTTGACGCTGTGGGATATGAGCTTTATATTAAGCTCCTTAACGAGGCGGTTCTTGAAGAAAAGGGCGAAAAAGTACCCGAGAAGCTCGAATGTACGGTAACTCTCAGATGCGACGCCTTTATTCCCGAAAAATACGTTCCGTATTCATCTCAACGAATGGGGCTTTATAAGCGTATAGCTATGATAGAAACCCCTGAGGACAGGGATGATATTATTGACGAGCTTATAGACAGATACGGAGATGTTCCAAAGCAAACCGCCAATCTTTTGTCGGCGGCGCTTGTGCGTGCGGCGGCTAAGAAATGCGAGATAACCACTATTATCGAGGAGCAAAGCGAGATAAAGATACACCCGCACATATTTGATTTTGAGGTGTGGTCGGAGCTTGCCGATATCTACAAGGGCAGAATACGTGTTGTTATGTCGGAATCTCCCAATATAATATTCAAAAAGCATAGGGATGACGACGTGCTGAATATGCTTTATAAGCTGTTCTGTAAGTATTACGAGATATTGCAAAACTATATATGATGTAAAAATGAAAGGATTTATGATGAAAAATTTATCTAAAAGGCTGCTTGCTGTAGTTCTGACCTTGATAATGGCTGTATCCTGTTTTGCAGGCTGTTCGTCAAAGGGGAAGACCTTAATGAAAATAGAAGATACCGAAATATCGGTAAATTTGTATAAGCTCTACCTGTCACGCTTAAAAGGTATGCTTTGCTCGGCTTATTCCTTTGGAGCGGCTGCTGAGGAGGATTCCTTTTGGGATACCGTTATGAGCAAGGACGGAATGACCTACAATACCTATTATAAGAATTCTATCCTCGAAAATACAAAGACCTATCTGTCTGCTATGTATGAGTTTGAGCTGAGAGGGCTCAAGCTTCCAAAAGAGACCCTTGATGAGATAGACGAGAGAATAGAAGACCTTATTAATCAGGATGCGGGCGGCTCAAAGACCAACTTTAATTCAAAGCTTGCAGAGTACGGAGTTAATTATAAGATATTGCGTGAGGCTTATATTATTGAGGAGAAAATAGAGCTTCTTAAGGATACTGTTTATGGTAAGGATGGCGAGCTTATCGCAAAAAGTCTCGTAAACGATTACTATAAAGAGAACTACGGTCGATATAAGCAGGTGCTTTTCCCAACACGGGATTACGTATACGATACCGATGAAAACGGTGATGCTATTTATTACGATAAAGACGGGAAAATAGTTTACGATACAAACGCTACGCCTAAAACAGACAGCGACGGAAACCCCGTTTACGATGCAGATAATAACAGAATATATATAACCGTTGATGAGGACGGTAAGTCAAGGGTAGCCTATGATAAATCAAAAGGAAGCCGCAGACATAAGACTGACGAAAAGGGGAATGCTCTTATTGCCGATTTCGAGGGGGCTGAGCTTCAGGCTGTAATGGATAGCGTTGCCGCTACTTTGGAAAAGGTTAAGGAAAACGATTTCGACTCTTTTGAGAAAATTGTCAGCGACGACGAGCCTAATCCCAACGGATATTACATGTCAAAGAATATGAGCTACGGTTCTCTTGATGTAATTAAGGAAGAGCTTTTTGATATGAAAGTAGGTGAAATCCGCACTGTAAGCTCGGAATACGGTATTTACATAATAATGAGATATGAGCTTGAGGAAGACGGATATAATAAGAAAGATAATTCGGATTTCTTTATCAGTACATCGACAGGAAACTATGTCTTTATGGGGGATATAAAAAATCAGCTTATGTCCGCGTATCTCGAACAGCACAAAAGCAAAATAATTATAGACGAGGCTGTTCTTGAAGGCGTTGATATGAAAAGCGTAAAGCCTAATTTTAATTATTGATTTTAAAAATTATAAAAAACACTTGACAGAGAGGGCTTTATGTGTTAAAATAACACTACAAAATCGCATAGAAATCAGGGGTGCCTTACATCGGCTGAGATGACGAAAGTCAAACCCTTTAACCTGATACGGATAATACCGGCGTAGGAAGATTGCTAATTTCGGATTTTGGCAGGTCGACATGTCAAGACTTCCATGATAAACGAACTTACCGCACGGAGATTTCCGTGCGGTTTTGAATTTATTTTTGGAGGTTTGACTATGGGTCGAACAAAAACATTTAAAACAGAGCGCCTTACTACATCCGCTGTAATGCTCGCTCTTTCCACAGCGCTGGCAATGATATGCGCAGTGCTTCCTTTTCTTAATCTTCCGTTTGGCGGCGGTTATACTATTGCAAGTATGCTTCCTGTTATAGTAGTTTCGTATATGTACGGAGTAAAATGGGGCTTCTTTACCGCAGGGGTGTATTCTGTAATACAAATAGTAATGGATCTGTATTTGGGAAAGGGCTCAACCATAATGGCGTTGTTCACGCCTAACAGCGATGATTTTATGGGATATGGCGCCGCTGTTGCAATACTCATAATAGATTATCTTGTTGCATATACGCTTTTAGGCTTTGGAGGAATATTCAGAAAAAAGATAAAGAATAAGATGCTTGCTATGGTTCTCGGAACTGTGTTGGCGCTTTCATTGAGATATCTTGCGCATATTGCTTCGGGTTATATATTTTACGGAGCGTGGGCAGAATGGTTCTTCACACAGGATAATTTTTATTCTATCGGTGGTTGGATACTGAATGCCTTTAGCGGAAAGGGATTATCATTGGTATATTCTGTATTTTATAACGGATTGTATATGATACCCGAGATAATAATTACTTCTATCGCCGCGATTGGTGTATCGAAGATACCCAACATCAAAAAAGCGGAAGAATAAACTTGACAAAAGCTATTCCGTATGTTATAATCTTGGTTGTAACTTTGCTAAACGGTCGCGCGATATTGCGCCGAAAGGTATTATCGTGAGGAAAGTCCGGGCTTCATAGGGCAGGATAGCTGATAACGTCAGCCGTAGGTGACTACCGAGAAAGTGCAACAGAAATAAACCGCCTTGAAAAAGGTAAGGGTGGAAAGGTGAGGTAAGAGCTCACCCACTCCTATGGTAACATAGGTTTGCTGTAAACCTTATCCGAAGCAACACCGTACGCGGATGTTTGCCCGACGTATATCCGCAGGTGGCACGGGGAGACCCGAAGCTTATCGGTGACGGTAAGCGAAGATAGATGACCGTTCACGACAGAACCCGGCTTACAGGCAGAGTTAAAAAACAAGGGAAAGATGTTTTATCTTTCCCTTGTTTTTTATAGACCAGTCATGACCACCAGCCGTGCTGGTGGCTTGCGATAGCCCCCTTGGGGCATCCCACACGCTGGGCCTATAGGCTCGTCGAATAATTTTCCACTTGCGAGGGTTGCCATGCCGCCGCAAATGCGGCTCTAACTATAAGCCTTCTCCAGCGGAGAAGGTGGCACGAGCTTGCGAGTGACGGATGAGGAGATCGCCGTTTGTGCAGT
>JAZOMG010000006.1:0-156289 GCA_045653705.1 Eubacteriales bacterium
TGTTCTCCTCATCCACCACTTCGTGGTCCCCCTTCCCCGCTGGGGAAGGCTTACTGATTCCTTACTTCGCTCGGATAAATACTCTACGCATAGCTAAAGCTTTTTGGAACCACCAGCACCGCTGGTGGTTTTCGGAAACAACAAAAAACTCACCCACAGACATTATATCTGTGGGTGAGTTTGGTGCCGGTGGTCGGGGTCGAACCGACACGGTATCGCTACCACTGGATTTTGAGTCCAGCACGTCTGCCAATTCCATCACACCGGCGGAACGAATAGTATTATATCATATAAAGCTGTAAAAGTCAATAACTTTTTGCAAATTTACTTAAAGCAAAAAATAGTTATAATTTTATTGTGATATAGTCTACAAGAAATGCTCCGCCAATAATTAATGCTACGCTGACAAGAGGAAATTCTAAATACGGAATGTATGTATACCTTACAAACTCGATACTGTGCGATGCAAGTAACAGATTTATGTTTAATATCATAAAGACAAGCTGACATAAAACAGCAAAAAATCCATAAAGCAATACCTGTTTCGATATAGAACAGGGAACAGGGATGTTCTTTTTTATTTTCACAGTGCGTCACCTCCTAATAACAATAAATTAATTATACCATTTTTTGTACTTTTTTCAATAGTGGATAAAAGGGAAAATAACAAAAAATTAACATTAAGTACTTTACTTATTTGAATTTTTGTGGTATAATTGTGAATATAGTTCAACAGAGAAAGGCGTTTTTGATTATGAGATGTCCCGCATGCGGTTATTCGGATAGTAAGGTTGTAGATTCCCGTCCTGTGGAAGAGGGAAACAGTATTCGCAGAAGACGCGAGTGCCTTTCGTGTCAAAAGAGATTTACGACCTTTGAAATGATAGAAACGATACAGACAATTGTTATAAAGAAAGACGGTTCAAAGGAGCTTTTTGACCGCAATAAGCTTTTGTCGGGCTTACTTAAGGCGTGTCAGAAGCGTCCTGTTAATGCAGAAGAGATAGTTGCCGAGGTTGAAAGTGAGTTGCAAAATTCCTTGTCAACAGAAATTACAACAGAAGAAATAGGCGAGCTTGTTATGAAGCATCTTAAGGCTCGCGATGAGGTTGCATACGTTAGATTTGCATCTGTTTACAGAGAGTTTAAGGATATAGAAACCTTTTTGTCGGAGCTGAAACAGCTCAAAAAGAAAAACAAATAAAAAAGGGGCGCAGTGTTTAAATATATCTGCGCCCTAAAAAACGGCTTTGCATTATGCAAAGCCGTTTTTTAGATTATTCTTCTTCACCAGAGGGAAGATATTTTTTGTAATTTCTGAGCTTGAGCTTTGTAAATATGGGAGTTCCGTAATAGGATGTCTTTTCACCCGAAAGCTCCTTGCTTGTAAGCGTAGCGTTTACGTTAAATATTACAGGGATAATGGGCATATCTTTCATAAGTATCTTTTCTGCCTCGTGAAGTATCGTAGCGCGAGCCTCTGCATCCTTTTCGGCATATGCTTCGTCTATCTTCTTATTGTAATCCTCGCTGTTATAACCTGTAATATGTGTGGGTATATTAAATTCGGGGCTGTTTTCCTTGATTGCCGCACCGCCTGTATAGCCGAAAGCGAAAGGAGCGAGAACGGAGAAGGGATCTGCGCTAAGAGCAGTGTAGTCTATTGCCGCTACCTCAAAATCTCCGCTTGCGTATTTTTCAGCAAAAATATCATCTCTTATTCCGTCGATCTCCTCATCGGTCTGGGTATCCTTATGCTGGTTTACGATAACGTCAATAGCATCAATATTAACCTTAAATCCAAGAGCTTCCCAAGCGCTCTTAGCGGACTTGGCGATCTCCATGTGTACTTCATCGTATGCGGGAACAGAAATAGAAAATTCATATTCCTTTGCGTCAACGCCTGCATCTGTAAGAAGCTGCTTAGCGGCGGTAATGTTAGCTGTGGTTGTTATAAGCGCTTCACCCTTGTCACGGAAAGTCTGCTTTTTGGAAGAAGCATTGAATACGCCGTCGGGAACAAGACCTGTAGCGGGCTTTGCAAATACGATATCCTTTGCAATTGTATCACGGTCAAGAGCCATTGACAATGCTTGGCGAACGGCGGGGTTTTTGAAGATTTCAACCTTGTTCTGATTGAGTACGAAAGTATGTGTGCTTAGAGCATCGGATTCCTCGGCAATACCGTCCCAATTACCTCTTACCGAAAGGGGAATGTTTCCAACGTAGAATATCTTGCCGTCGTTATACGCCTGCATTATCTCTTCATCGGTCATAGTGTAATCCACGATAAGTCTGTAAGGCTTGACCGTTTTGTCGATAGCGTCTTTTTCGACGTCTCTGAAATAGTAGCTGTTTCTCTCAAGAACAAGCCCCTCAGCGCCTTTCTCGTAGGATATTTCACGAATCTTGAAAGGACCGCTTGCGGAGAATATAGAAGGCTTCTTTGCCCAGTCAAATACATTCTCGGAACGGTTAACAATAGTTTCTCTTATAGGAGCTAACGCATAGCTTGTCAGCTTGAGGAGAAACTGATCGTAGTCGATCTTTCCGGTGAAATAAATTTCTATCTCCTTGTCATTGAGAGCGGAGATACCAACGTCGTCAATACTTACGTCGCCTTGCTTAGCTTCCTTAGCATTCTTTATGTCATAGAGAAGCACAGCGGCGTCGAAGGAATTTGTAACGTTAAGTATACGTCTCCAGGAGTCAACAACGTCCTGAGCAGTAAGCGTTGTATTGTCATCCCAAGCTGTTTCCTTGATCTCAATGATCATTTTGTACTCGTCAAGTTCTTCGCTTTCATATATCTTGTAGTCCTTTGCCAAAGACTTTTTTACCTTACCGTTGCTGTCAAGAACAAACAGGTTGTCGAACAAAAGACTTACAATCTTGAGTGCAGCCTCGTTGCCGTATGCGCGGGCGGGGTCGAAGTTGTAAACAGGCTCTGTCAGATACATAGTTATGTATGCACCCTTGTCATCATCATTTGCGTTTGAGCATCCTGCAAAAACAGGGATGAGCATCAGCAAACAAAGCGTAAGTGAGATGATTTTTTTCATCATTTTTTGGAAATCCTCCTGAGGTATTTATCTGTAACCCATAGTCGGGCTATTTTCATATAATTATAACATTTTTTTCTTATAAAATCAATCTTATTCTCATAAACAATTTTACTTTTGGATATGTGCACAATTTACCTTGTTGCGTATTGTGCATATTTACATAATGAAAGGGGAATAAAATGGAAAAATATATTTTTACCGATCTTGCCTGTGAGATGGCTGATGAAAAAGACAGACAGGAAAAAATAATTTCCGAAACAATAAAAAAAATAACGGTTTTTGATTATAAACACAATGCTAAAATACGGCACACAGTATTTTTCTTACCCAAGATTTGGCGATTAAATGACAAAGAGTTTACACTGCTGTATAATGCTGTTTCGGAGGACATTTATGCGACAATTTTTTCGAGCCTCGGTCTAAAAACAAAAAACGGATTTTCTGTACTTGTGGTGGGGCTGGGAAACCCACATCTTACTTCCGATGCCTTGGGGGCGGAAACTGTAAAAAAAATTACTGTGACGCGCAACGCGAAAAGCATATCGGTGTATGCCATTACTCCCGACGTTATGGGAAATACGGGGATAGATACGGTTGACGCTATAAAAGCATACGTTGGACTTGTAAAGCCCTCTGTTGTAATAGCCGTTGATGCTCTTATGGCAAAAAGTTATGAACGGTTAGCGTCTACCGTACAAATCTCAGATGGCGGTATCACCCCCGGAGGCGGTCTTGGGGCTACAAGACAAGAATTAAGTATAAACAGTGTTGGGGCTCCCGTTATTTCCATTGGCATTCCTATGGCTGTAAATTCTTCCACGATGATTGCCGAGACACTGAAAAAGGGCGGTATGACTCATATACCCGATGGTGTTTCAGAGCTGTTAAACAACGGCTTGAATTTTTTTGTAACCCCTAAAGAAGCCGATATTGCGGTGCAATCAGCGGCGCTTCTTCTATCCACGTCAATTGATTTGGCGCTTTCTAAATTTTACGGGGCATAAGGATATTTTTCCTCGCATATACTTAACCGAGTATATTGCGGGGGAAAATAAAATGAAAAAAAGATGTAAAATGCTTCCGTCACATATCTGTGGCGGTCTGTTGACAGGGCGCGTGGAATATGATAAAGCGCGCTTTGAAAGACAAAAAAGCCGAAAATTAAAAACGGTGTATTACACTTATATCGTCACAACAGGAATTATAATTCTGCTTTGTACGTGCTTATTGCTTTTTGGAAATATGGGCGGTAATCGCGCGCCCGTAATCAACAACGTTATAGCGCAAATGACAGGCTTTGTAATAAAAAACAATTTTTTGGATATGTCATTTTTGTTCGAAGGCGCAAGTATACCCACAGGTGGATTGCTGGAGTTTACCGAGGGGGTGCTTTATCCCGATAAAAATGTAACCGTCAAGCCCTCTGTCAAGCCCGATGATACCGAAGCTGAAAGTAACAGTGGAATAAGCTTAGATACAATTTATAAATTTGATTATACGGCGGTACCCTCGGGACATACTCCCATAATACCTATGGATCTATCGCTCACGTCCTACGGACCTGCCTATATACATAATTCAACGGGCTTATTCCCTAATACCGAAATGCTCTTGAATATGGACTTTAGTGATAGAATACCTTTAGAATATTTATCGTCATCATCACCGACCGTTTTGATAATTCACACTCACGGAACAGAGGCGTACAGCAAAAATGGGGCTATATCATATTTAGATGACGGCGGAGAGCTTGCAAGAACCGATGATTCTCAAAAAAATGTAGTAGCCGTAGGGAGCGCCCTGACGGCCGCTTTAGAGAAAAAGGGAATAAAAAGCGTACACTGTGAGATAATGCACGACAAAAACGGTTACCGAGAAGCATATGAAAGAGCCGAGGAGACTATACGTTCATATCTTAAGCGTTATCCCTCTATAAAGCTGGTTATCGATTTGCATAGAGATTCGGTAGTGAAATCGAGCGGTGAGCTTGTTCGACCCGTCACTGTGGTGGACGGAAAGGCAGCGGCGCAGATTATGTGCGTTGTTGGTAGTAATTGGGGGGGAGAGAATAATGATAAATGGGAAACTAATCTTGCCCTTGCGCTGAAGCTTCGACAAGAGCTGAACGATAGCTCACAGAGCCTGTGCCGCCCAGTATATTTAAAGGAAGCGACCTATAATCAGGAGATTGCTCCGTATTCGCTTTTATTAGAGGTGGGAGCTAGCGGTAATAGCATAGAAGAGGCGCTTCTTTCCGCAGAGCTTATTGCAGATGCTCTTAAAAACGTGATTAAAGAAATTTAACTTCAAAATCGGAAAAATATTTTCAAAAAAGCCTTTACAAATCGACCTGAATATGTTATAATAATTCCAGAACAGGAAATATGGGGGCTTTTATGAATTATATTGACAGAATTAAAAAGCTGAAAAATGAAAAGAAGATAACTAATGACCGCCTGTCAGAGCTTACGGGTATTCCTCTTGGAACACTTAGCAAGATATTAGCGGGTATCAGTGATTCTCCGAAGCTTGTAAATATTGTGGCTATTGCCGAAGCCTTAGATTGCTCTGTGGACTATCTTGTAAGCGGAGAGCCCAAAAATACGAACAATTATACCCTTAGTAACGATGAGATAGCCTTGGTGGAGAGCTACAGAACCCTTGACGGCTTCGGACAGGAGCTTGTTAAAATGGTAATCGATAAGGAGAGCGAGCGTATAGGCGCTTACGGCAGTCCGGAGCTGTCGGGAGCGGTTGTACGCAAGAAAGCGGAAACAAAGATACTTCCGCCTGTTTCCGCGAAAACCTCAAGAATTGGAAAGCGCTCTCTGTTGCTTTACGACCTGCCTGTGTCTGCGGGTCCGGGTGTATATCTTGATGACGCAACCGCCGAGAGCATCAATATTCCCGATAACGAGAAAACGCAGATTGCCGATTTTGCTTTGCGTATAAGCGGAAACAGTATGGAGCCTAAGTATCACGACGGAGACGTTTTGCTGGTTGAAAACTGCGAGTCGGTTGAGGTTGGAGAGTTAGGTATATTTATACTTGACGGAAACGGATATTTCAAAAAGTATGGCGGAGATACTCTCGTTTCTCTCAATCCCGAATACGGTGATATACTTCTTAAGGAATATGCCGAAGCGGTTTGCTGCGGACGTGTTGTAGGAAAGCTTAAACGAAAATAACAGTAAAATTCCTCTATGCTTTGCATAGGGGAATTTTTTTGCTTTTTAGGGGAATTTTAATATTAGGCTAACTTAATATTTTTGAAAGGTAAAATATGAAAATTCTCGAAGCTATAAGCGATATGAATATAGGCGGTGCAGGGGTGTTGCTTTTGACAAGACTTCTTACCGATGCTCAGATGTGTAAGGATACCGTGGTCGTTATTCCTACGGGGAGCAAGCTGAAATCCCGTTTTGAAAAATACGGCATAGCCTTTTTAGAGGTAGATGCCTGTAAAGACCGCTCCTTTGAGCTTAGCGCCGTGTTTAAATTTATAGGCGTGATAAAGAGATTATCTCCCGATGTTGTGAACTGTCACGGCTGTCTTGCATTTAGAATTGCCGCTTTTTTGTGCGGTGTACCTGTAAGGATATACACAAGGCATTGTGCTTTTCCCTTGAAGCGGTGGCAAAAAAATATTGTATCTCGATTGGTTATAGGTACAGCGCAAACCGTTTTATCCAACGTGATCATAGCGGTTGCCGAAGCCGCCAAAGAAAATCTTATTGATATGGGAGTGCCGCGGAGCCGGGTGACGGTAATAATAAACGGCGTAAGGGGCTTGCAGCCTATTTCCGAGGAAGAGAAAGCAGAAATAAAAAAGAGCCTCGAAATAGAGGCAAGCTCAAAGGTGATAGGCATATTTGCAAGACTTGAAAAATATAAGGGGCACATTGATCTTATAAGAGCATCCGAGCTTCTCACCGAAAAAGGATACGACTACAGAATACTCATAGTTGGTAGCGGAAGTATGGAAAGGGAGCTAAAGCTCGAATTTCAGCGCAGAGGGCTATTCGAAAAAGTAATTTTTACGGGATTTGTAGATGATGTTTCTCCGTTTTTTAATATTACAGATATAAACGTAAATTGCTCCTACGGTACAGAAACGTCTTCGTTGGCGCTGTCAGAGGGAATGAGTCTTGGAATACCCGCCGTTGCGAGCAACTACGGTGGGAACGTATATATGGTCGAAAACGGAATAAACGGGTTGATCTATCCCGTAGGAGACCATGTAGCATTGGCAAACAGAATAAGCAGTATTCTAAACGATGTTACACTGTATAAAAAACTGTCAGAGGGGGCTTATGAAAGATTTGAAAGGGAATTGAACGCAAAAAAAATGACCGAAAAAACCTATTTTCTGTACAATAAAAATTGGACGCTCAGATATTCAGAGCATCCAAAAATTTTAGAAAATAATTGAGCTTGTAGTTTAGCTCGCTCAGGTATTTATATGCGTTAGTCGCGCTAAAGCATTTATTTATAATATCGGTCTCGTTTTTACTTGCAAAATCGTTAATGTTTGTTCGTAATTCACTGTACCTGTTGAGTGCTTGGTCGCAAATATGTATTTTCTCGGTGTCTCCCTTTCTATCCGCATCGGTTATTACTGAGGAAATACCCGAAAAAGCATCGTCAATATTTGAAAGTGATTTTGAAACCGATGAAATAAAGCCGTAGTATTCGGCGGTGAGCTTCTTTGAATCGCATTCAAAAGAAAAAATACCCGAACGTATATCAGAGGGAAAAGCTCTTGAATAATCATCGCTGTATTTTAAGATCAAAAAAAGCTCTGCTTTTACCGATGTCGATATTTGCTTTAATCTTTCAGTGTAATCTATCTTCATAATTTCTCCCAAAAAGAAAATCAGGCGTCAATTCAAAAAAGAATTTGGCGCCTGTTTTTCTGTTTTTCATTGATTAGCGAATATCAACGGTAACTTCCTTGCCGTCGGTATTTGCCGCAGCTCTCATTACAGTGCGTATAGCCTTTGCAATTTTTCCGTTTTTACCGATAACCATTCCCATATCGGGCTCTGCAACGCTGAGCACCAAGGAAACCTTGTTTCCGTTTACCGTTTCGGCTACGGAAACTGCATCGGGATCGTCAACGATAGCTTTGGCTATACCGCATAAGGTTTCTTTTAAATCAGTCATATGAATTCACCGATACTAATCAGTCAACTATGTTAGACTTTTTGAGCAGAGCCTTTACAGTATCGGTGGGCTGAGCGCCGTTAGATATCCAAGTCTTTGCCTTGTCAGCGTCTATCTTCAACTCATCGGTGCGGGGATTGAAGAAACCGATCTCCTCGATGAATCTTCCGTCTCTGGGCGAGCGGCTGTCAGCAACGATAACACGGTATGTGGGGGCTTTCTTTGCGCCCATTCTTCTAAGTCTCATTTTAACTGCCATTTTTGTTTCCTCCAAAAATATAATTTTTTTATTTTTAATTTATAAAAATCCGTAGTTAATTAAAACGGAATTTTCATTCTTCTACGTCCGAATTTTGACATTTGCTTCGGATTGGCAAATTGCTTCATAAGCTTTCTGGTCTGGTCGAACTGCTTTATAAGCCTGTTGACCTCTTCAACTGTCGTACCGCTTCCCGCGGCAATACGCTTTTTGCGCGAAGCGTTTAAGACCTCGGGCTTTTCTCTTTCATAGGCGGTCATAGATTTTATAATAGCTTCCATATGTGCTATCGCTTTTTCATCTATTTTCGCATCCTTGAGCGCACCGGGCTTTACCCCGGGCATCATACCCATAAGCTGGTCAAGACTTCCCATATTCTTTATCTGTCCGAACTGCTCAAGGTAATCGTCTAAGGTAAACGTTGACTCACGTAACTTTTTTTCAAGCTCTGCGGCTTTCTTCTCGTCATAGGCTTGCTCGGCTTTTTCAATAAGAGAAATAACGTCGCCCATTCCTAAAATTCTCGATGCCATTCTGTCGGGGTGGAAAGGTTCTATGGCGTCAAGCTTCTCGCCTGTACCTATGAATTTTATGGGCTTGCCCGTAACGTGCTTTACAGAAAGCGCCGCGCCACCTCGGGTGTCACCGTCCAGCTTCGTCAGTATAACGCCCGTGATATCGAGAAGCTCGTTAAAAGTCTTAGCGACTGTAACAGCATCCTGTCCTATCATAGCGTCTATGGTCAAAAGTATTTCGGTGGGCTCGACCTTGATTTTTATATTCTGAAGCTCTTGCATAAGCTCTTCATCAATATGAAGTCTTCCCGCGGTATCGATAAACACCATGTCGTAGCCTTTTTTCTTTGCAAAGGCAAGACCCTCTTCGGCGATTTTTACGGGAGATTCCTTATCGCCTAATGAGAAAACGGGGATACCGAGCTTTTCACCGACTATCTCGAGCTGTTTGATTGCGGCTGGTCTGTAAACGTCGCAGGCAACAAGCAAAGGATTTTTTCCTTGCTTTTTGTACATTCCCGCAAGCTTTCCCGCGTGGGTGGTTTTACCCGCGCCCTGTAAACCTACCATCATAACAACGGTGGGGGGCTTAGAGGATATCTGAAGCTTGGACTGCGTTCCGCCCATAAGAGCGGTAAGCTCCTCGTTTACGATTTTAACTATTTGTTGGGCAGGGAGCAGGGATTCGAGAACCTCTGTTCCGACCGCGCGCTCAGAAACCGTGGCTATAAATTCCTTTACGACCTTAAAGTTAACGTCGGCTTCGAGCAACGCGAGCTTTATCTCACGCATGCCGGCTTTTATATCGGCTTCGGTAAGCTTTCCTTTATTTTTAAACTTCTTAAAGGCATTTTCTAATTTTTCACTAAGACTTTGAAACAAGACGTCATCCTCCTTTCGGGGTAGTGAATTGTAACTTGATTTACTCTCCTATTGTTTGATCGCTTCGGCTAAGCGCAATATTTCGGCTTTGACGTCTGAGGGAAGCTCATTTCCCTCTGCAAGTCGGCACAGTGTGTCGGAATATTTTTCAACCGTCAAAAGCTTTTGAGCAAGACCGAGCTTTTCCTCGTAAAAGAACAGCTCTGTTTCGGCTTTTTTTATAATGTTCCGAACGCCCTGCCGAGAAATACCGAACTCATCAGCTATTTCCGCAAGAGAGAAATCCTCGTTATAGTACATATCAAGGGCGGCTCTTTTCCTTTCGGGAAGCAGCTCGCCGTAGAAATCCAAAAGATATCCGACGTTAAGATTTTTTTCAAACATATCTTAGTCAAAGCTCCTTTGAAATATAGGTGTAAACCAAAATGCTTTACAAGTATACCATAATCTTTTTCTTTTGTCAAGAGCTTTTTTAAAAATATTTACGTAAAATATTCAATATTTATGTTATTATATCTTGACAAACTGTCAGTGAATATGTTAAAATATACAGTGATAATTAATAGATTAAGGAGATTTTAAAAATGACTGCTGAAAAACAGTACGTTGATGAATTTGAAAGCGCATACCAAGGTAAGACCTGGACTAAAGGGAAGATATTCGGTATAATGGCTGTAGTGTGTATCGCTATGGTCATACGTGACGTAGGAATGGCTCTTGTTTACGGTTCTATATATGACAAGATCGCTCTTGAGGGACCCGATACAAGCGTAAGCTTTTTGAATTACGTGTTCATGGTTCTTTTGTTCGCGCTTCCTCTCATCCTGCCTATGATACTCAGATTTACAAACGGCGCTTATGATAACGAGATAGAAAGCCCTCTTTTCCCCTCGTTTAACAGCAAGGCGGCTAATATCGTAATGTACGTAGTTGTAGGACTTGTTTGCATCGTGCCTGTTGTTCTTTGTATGGTTGGTGTTTTTACCTCGGCGTATATGTTCGTTGCCTTGAATCTCGCGCTTCAGATATTCACCTCCGTAACAGTATTCTATTATCTCGGTACATATATTCTTCAGAGAGCAAGAGTGTCTCTTTCTAAAAAATATACGTTAACTACGCTTATGATGATTTTGACGTCTGCTGTTGCTCTTGTGCTTTCCGTAGGCGCTACTGTAGGTCTTCACTTTGCAGGCGTTGGCTCTCTTATAACGCATATGAGCGAATTTGTCAAGAGTTGGAATATGGTCGAGCTTATTATAAAAGCTGTACTGATGTTTGTTGTGGTTTCTATGGCTTGCATAGTTTCGGGACTTCTTTATAACCTTACTCAGAATATTATTTATGCCGGAGTTCCTACGTTTGTATTTGCATACTCGAATATAATTCTGCTTCAGAGAGCGAAAGAGGCTGCTGACTATTTGGCTACCGCATCTAAGAATCTTGATACGTATAAGACAAAGCTTGCGGAAGCTGTCAAGGATAAGGATATCGCAAATTATACGCAGAAGATTGCAGAGGTTGAGGAGAAGATGCCTGTTCAGCAGGTAGGAATGATAATAAGCTACGTTTTGGTCGGTGTTATGGTCGTGGCATTGATCGCTATAGGAATCAGAGCGCTGATCGGTTTGTCAAAGAACCTCAAGGATGCTGAAAAGTAATAACCGAAAATAAATAAAAAATCCGTTGTAACTGCAACGGATTTTTTTATTTCCTCGATTATCCGCTTGACAATAATGTAAAAGGGAATTATAATATTATGTGAGGATATGTAGACGGGGGTAGTGTATGAAAAGCGGTAAAAATAAAATATATATTGCTATTGATTTGAAATCGTTTTATGCTTCCGTTGAATGTATAGAAAGGGGCTTGGATCCTTTAGATACAAATCTTGTGGTTGCCGATTCAACAAGAACCGAAAAAACAATATGTCTTGCTGTTACTCCGTCTCTAAAAAGCTACGGAATATCGGGCAGGGCAAGACTTTTTGAGGTTGTTGAAAAAATAGAGAACGTTAATTACAAGAGGCAAAGAGCGTTACCTACAGGAATGTTTCTTCACGGTAAGAGCTACAGCGCTCACGCGCTGAGAGATGACGGACGTCTCGCGGTAGATTATATTATTGCGCCGCCAAGAATGGCATATTATATGGAATACTCCGCTAAAATATATAACGTGTACCTTAAATACGTAGCTCCCGAGGATATACACGTATATTCTATCGATGAGGTGTTTATAGACGTAACCGATTATTTGAACACCTATAAGCTTACCGCTAAGGAGTTGGCTGTAAAAATTTTGCGCGACGTATTTAATACAACGGGTATAACTGCCACGGTGGGGATAGGAACAAATCTTTATCTTTGTAAAATTGCGTTGGACATAGAAGCAAAGCATATATGTCCCGATGAAAACGGCGTGAGGATCGCCGAGCTTGATGAGCAAAAGTACAGACGGAATTTGTGGTCCCATACGCCCATAACCGATTTTTGGAGAGTGGGGCGTGGGTATGCGAAAAAGCTTGAAGAGCATGGAATGTATACGATGGGAGACGTGGCGCGATGCTCCTTGAAGCACGAGGAGCTATTATACAGACTTTTCGGTGTGAACGCCGAGCTGTTAATAGATCACGCGTGGGGATATGAGCCATGTACCATAGCGGACATCAAAGCGTATAGCCCAGAAAATACCAGCATATGCTCGGGGCAGGTGCTTCAAACGCCTTACCCCTATGATAAGGCAAGGCTTGTCGTAAGAGAAATGGCAGACCTGTTAGCGCTGGACCTCGTAGATAAAAGACTTGTAACAGACCAGATAGTGCTTACTGTGGGATATGATATCGACAATATTAACGAAGACGGAATGTATGACGGAGAAATAACCGTTGACCGTTATGGAAGAAATATACCTAAGCACGCCCACGGCACAGCCAATCTTGACGGATATACGTCATCTACAAAGGAGATAATAACTGCGGTTTCGGAGCTGTTTGAAAGAATAATAAATAAAAATCTTCTTGTAAGACGGGTAACCATAACGGCTAACCGCCTGTTGAGCGAGGATGATAGACCAAAGCTTCAGACAGCGGAACAGCTTGATATATTCAGCGCTCCCATTGAGGGAGATAATAGCTTGTCACAGGATAGCGACCGGGAGCGTAAAAAGCAGGAAGCAATGATAAATATAAAAAAGAAATACGGCAAAAACGCCATTATTAAGGGAATGAACTTACAGGACGGAGCTACCGCAATGAGCAGGAACAGACAGATAGGAGGACATAAGGCGTGATAGACGAATATGAAGATATAATTAGTATGCCCTACGTAAAATCCGATGCGCGCGCCCATATGTCAGCTCATGACCGTGCGGCGCAATTTGCGCCATTCTCGGCTCTTACGGGGTATTCTGACATAGTTGACGAAACAGGACGGCTCACTTCACAGCGGGTGTGTCTCGATGACTATCAGATAGAGCTAATAAACCGCGAGCTACAGTATGCTATGGATCTCATAGATGAAAGACCTATGGCTACTGCTACGTATTTTGTTCCCCATAATAAAAAAAGCGGCGGAGAATACCGTACACTAAAGGGAAGAATAGAAAATATTGACAGCTATGAGAAATATATATCATTTTCATCGGGTGAGGCAGTACCCTTTGATGAGCTGGTTGTTTTATGCGTCGAAAGGAGCCAAGAAAATTAATGATATCATCGGACAGTAGAGATTTTAGGACAACAAAGCTTGCTTGTTACGCCACGAACGTGAGTATGGCAGCGGTCTGCGCCATATCCCCCTTGCTTTTTGTAACGTTCAGAGAGCAGTACGGAATATCGTATACCTTGTTGGGGCTGTTGGTTGTGATTAATTTTTGCACACAGCTGGCGATTGATTTGATATTTACATTCCTACCAAACATTTTTAATATACATAAAACTGTAAGGCTTATGCCTGTATTGACAATACTGGGGTTGCTTATTTATTCTATATTGCCGTCTTTATTTCCCGAAAGCGCGTATGTTTGGCTTGCCATAGGTACAGTGGTGTTTTCGGCTTCTGCGGGGCTTTGCGAGGTGTTGATAAGCCCTCTTGTAGCCGCCATACCCTCGGACAATCCCGAGAGAGCTATGAGCAAGCTTCATTCGATTTATGCTTGGGGCTTAGTTGGCGTAGTAATTTATTCTACACTCTTTCTAAAAATTTTCGGCGCGGAAAATTGGAAATACCTTGCGCTCAGCTTTGTGATTTTACCCCTTGCTGTTTTCATTATGTTTATGCTTTCACCGTTACCCGAGGTATCGGTTGCCGACCCTAAAAACAAGGATGAAAAGAGCAGGGTTTTCAGTGTGGGTCTTATAATGTGTTTCTTCTGTATATTTCTCGGCGGAGCTGCCGAGGGCGCTATGACCCAATGGATCTCGGGATATATAGAAAACGCCCTTGGAATATCCAAAATAGTCGGAGACATATTGGGTATGGCAATGTTTGCGGCGTCGCTTGGCTTGGGGCGCAGCCTGTATGCAAAATACGGAAGAAATATATTGAATTTTATGATGATAGGTATGGCGGGATCTGCCGCGTGCTATATTGTGGCTTCATTAATAGGCAACGCATATGTAGGGCTTGCTGCCTGTGTTTTAACAGGTCTGTGTGTTTCTATGCTTTGGCCCGGAAATATTATCTTGGTAGGAGAGAAATTTCCCGCTGCAGGTGTTGCCGCATATGCTCTTATGGCGGCGGGGGGAGATATGGGATGCTCGGTAGCGCCGCAGCTTGTGGGTGTGGTGGTAGATGCAGTGTCGGTGTCCGAGCTTGGGCATAAATTATCCAACGCCTTGAATATGAGCGCAGAGCAAATAGGAATGCGAGCGGGAATACTTGTAGCGGCTGCTTTTCCTGTGTTGGGCTTGGTTTTAACGGCTATAATGAGAATATATTTTAAGAAAAAACATATGTAAAAAAAACGGTTGCCCCGTCTTAGTTCGGAGCAACCGTTTTTATATTTCATTATTTGTTATAGAATTTTTTTCTTTCGTATACAGGCTCGCATGTAAGCTCGATACCAAGCTTGCGGTAAATGTTCTTGTCAACTCCCGAAACTATAACGCTGATATGAGCCTGACAGCCCTTAAGCTTGTGGAGCTGCTCCATAGCCAATGCGGCTACGGGATTGGTAGTAGCTGAAATTGCGAGAGCCATAAGTATCTCGTCTGCGTGAAGTCTCGGATTTTGATTTCCGAGATTTTCTATTTTCAGCTTCTGCAAAGGCTCGATAACCACAGGAGGAAGGAGTAAAAATTCATCGTTGATACCGCCAAGCTTCTTTAGGGCATTCAACAACGCGGCGGCGGCGGGACCCATCAGGTTCGAAGTTTTTCCTGTTACAATAACTCCATCCGGAAGCTCAATAGCCGCCGCAGGCTCGCCTGTTTCTTCCGCTTTAGTCAGTGCGTGCTTGACGACTTGTCTAAAGCTCGTATCGACCCCAACCTTATTCATAATAAGCTCAGCTTGAATTACCTCATCAGCATCTGCCGTGCCGTTACGCTTTCTGCAAAGGGTGTCATAGTAGCGGCGTATTATCTCCATTTTTGAGGCCCTTGAAACTATCTCGTCATCTGTAATACAGAAGCCCACCATATTTACACCCATATCTGTGGGAGATTTATACGGACACGTTCCGTATATCTTTTCAAAAATTGCCTTAAGAACAGGGAATATCTCAATATCTCTGTTATAGTTTACAGTGGTAATGCCTGTTGCCTCGAGGTGAAATGGATCTATCATGTTTACGTCGTTGAGGTCGATTGTAGCCGCCTCGTACGCCATATTAACGGGGTGATTAAGAGGAAGATTCCAGATAGGGAAGGTCTCGAATTTTGCGTATCCCGCCTTAATTCCTCTCATATGGTCGTGGTAAAGCTGTGATAGACAGGTAGCCATTTTTCCGCTTCCGGGGCCGGGGGCTGTTACAACCACCAAGGATTTTGTGGTTTCTATATATTCATTTTTTCCGTATCCGTTGTTGCTTACTATCTTGCGTACGTTTGTAGGATATCCTTCAATGGGATAATGGCGGTACACCCTAATACCGAGATTTTCAAGACGCTTGATAAAAACATCAACAGAGGGCTGTTGCATATACTGTGTAATAACAACGCCGCCAACGTATATGCCTATGTCGTTAAACGTGTCTATAAGACGGAGAGCGTCCATATCGTAGGATATTCCGAGATCTCCTCTCATCTTGTTTTGCTCGATAGCTGTAGCCGATACCACGATTATCATTTCGGCATCGTCTTTCATGCTCAAAAGCATACGTATCTTACTGTCGGGCTGAAATCCGGGAAGCACGCGAGATGCGTGATAATCATCGAAAAGCTTTCCGCCAAATTCAAGATAGAGCTTTCCGCCGAAGCCGGATATTCTCTCCTGTATCTTTTGAGATTGAAGCTGAATATATTTATCGTTGTCAAATCCGATAGATTGCATAACGTCCTCACTGTAAAAAATAATCAATACATATATTTTAATACATTTTTCTTTTTTTTTCAAGGGGTTATTGTAAATATATTTTAATTTTTATCATATTCTTATGGTATTAATACATATTATCAAAAAATTCGCGTTTACATATAATGATAAAGAAGAGAGCGTTATGCTTTCTTGTAAGTTTGAAAAGGAGAAGCTACAATATGTTAGACAACAGATTTTCTTGTTTTCCCTCGGATAAAAATCAGTCTAAATCGGAAATGGTGTGCATAGAAGCAAACCGAATTCTTGATTCCTGCCGAGATAAGGACTGCTTTGAGGATGTGAAGGTATTGCTTACCGATTTTGGCAACGATATTCTGGAGCATACCACAAATATTCGCGCTAAAAACGCATGTATAACGTGGACATACATTGGAATAGACCCTGTAAAATTCAACAGGGGATTTTATTCCGTAACGATTAAGTTCTATGTTAAAATAACCTTTGAGGCTTGCCTGTGCGGTGGACGCAGTCAGGAATTTGAGGGCATTGCGGTTCTTGAAAAGAAAGTTATACTTTACGGTAGCGAGAGCAACGTAAGCATGTTCAAGAGCAACCCGGATGCCTCCGATTACTGCGCAATTCCCGAGCCCTGCTGCTCGACTAAAAATACCCCTGCTGCCATTGTAGAAGTTGTCGATCCCGTGATCCTTAACGTAAAGGTTAAAGAGCCTCACGAGCATTGTTGCTGCTGTTGCTGCTGTAACGATATACCCGACAGTATTTCCTCTGTGATAAATGGCTCGCTTTCTGACAGCGACGGAAGATATCTTTCTGTATCTCTCGGAATTTTCTCCGTAGTGAGAATAGTAAGAAGCGCCCAATATCTTATAAATGCTACCGAGTACTGTGTTCCAGATAAGGAGTGTGTATCCTCTGAGGATGACGATCCTTGCGCTATATTCCGCAGTATGGCGTTCCCGACTCAGGAATTCTGTCCTCCCGATTTTATTCCCCCAAAGGGAGATCACGGACCTAAGTGCGGATGCGGAAGCTGACAGCGTAAAAATTAAGAGCAGGGTGCAACGCATCCTGCTCTTAATCAATTTATAAAACTCTGTAAAACGAAACAAGCGTATCGCCAAGCTTTGCTGCAATATTGTCAGCCTCAGCCTCGCTCATTTCACTTGTCATAACGCCCACAAGTCCATCTACGCGCTTGATCTCTCCCGATACGATATCCGAAGGCTCTTTCGTGATAAATACTCGGCGACAGGAATATTTATCAAAGTCATTCATATCGGTAGTATCGGCAGACTTCCATGAAATAGGCTTAACGTCAGTGTCTCTGTTAGCGATTATGTCAATTATATCCGCTACGACTGCGCTTGCCGTGGGAAGCTTGCCCGCTCCGGGACCGTAAAACATAACCTCGCCAACCATATTTGCGCTTACAAGGATTCCGTTAAATACATCGTCGATTCTGGAAAGAGGATTGGAAGCGGGAACCATTCTCGGGGATACGAAAGCGGTTATCTTGTCGTCGGTAACCGTTGCGTGTCCGATTAGCTTAATGGAGCATCCAAACGCCTCCGCAATCTTGGTATCCTCAAGGGTTATATCCGTAATACCGAAAGTAGGTATCTTTTTGGGGTCGGCAAGCTTGCCCGATGCCAGTGCCGCCAAAATTACAATTTTTCGTGCGGCATCGATACCGTCTACGTCGGCAGATGGATTTGCCTCGGCATAGCCAAGCTTCTGAGCCGTTGCAAGCGCATCCTGAAAGGAAGCGCCCTTATCACGCATTGAGGTGAGGATATAGTTTGTTGTTCCGTTAAGAATACCGTTTATGTTGGTTATCTTATTTGAGGACAGGTCGTTTATCATCGGACGTATAACGGGAATACCGCCGCCTACGCTTGCCTCAAAAAGATACCTTACGCCGTTGTTTCTCGCAAGCTCGCAAAGCTCAACGCCAAAGGTGGATACCACCTCTTTGTTTGAGGTAACCACGTTTTTACCCGCCATAAGACAAGCCTTTGTGAAATCGTAAGCGGGGTGTGAGCCGCCCATCATTTCGGCAACTATGCTTACCTCAGGGTCATTTAGGATATCATTAAAGTCGTGGGTTATCAAGGAAGAAAAGGGACTGTCGGGAAAATCTCTCAGGTCGAGTATATACTTTATGTTATATTCGCATCCCATACGCTCCTCGATTATAGCTTTATTTTCGGTTAATACCTCAGCAGTTCCGCTTCCTACGACACCGAAACCGAGTATGGCAATGTTTATCATACTGTTTTTCCTCACATGGCTTTTTTAAAATTGGGCGTTTTTATATTAAAAATCAAACGCGTATATATATAATACCACATTTTTCTAAGAATTGCAAATAAATATTGAAAAAAAAATAATTTTATGGTAAAATATTTTACAGTAATATTTTTTGGGAAAGGTTGTTTTTATGAGCGCGGCTATTTCAAGTATCAGAAATGTTAAAATATTTGTCCTATACCTAATGGAAAATATAAATTATCCAATGGATTTTGTTACGATAAATGATATAGTGATGCAGACAGATTACGTAATGTATCTGGATTTTGCAGAAGCATTTAACGAAATGCTTGACGGAGATCTTATTGCGGAGTACGAGGTTGACGGAGATAAGGTCTACGCTATTACCGAAAAGGGAAGTATTGTTGCCAGGGAGCTGAAAAGCGATATTTTATCGTCTATACTTGATAAATCCCTGACGGCGGCACTTAGATATCTCGATTTTAAGAAAAGAGGTATTGTTGCAAAATGTGTTATAGAAAAGGATGAGGATGGCAAGTTTTTGGTTACCTGTTCCTTTGTTGAAAAAAAGAAGCTCATTTTCTCTCAAAGCGTGGTAGTAGATACCTTGAACAGAGCGGAAAGAATGAGAGACAATTTCTATGAGCGTCCCGAGGCTATATATAGGGGGGTATTGGCGCTTATGGCAGGAAATGTTAATTTCTTGTTCGATTGAGTTTTTAACAAACTGTTAAGCGTTTTTGACAATAAATTATGTCGCAATTTGTCTATATTGACAAGAAACCGCAAAATTCGTTATATTTTTACAAAAATAATTTTAAAAATACTATTGACATTATACATTTTTATGATATAATTAATTTATGCCGTATAGTTTTAGGGGAAATACCTAACGGAGGAAAATGTGAACGGTTCGGATAAGGTCACAGAATACGGAGAGGTCAGTTCGCTTATTGAAAAGGTAAGAAACGGCGATCAGGTCGCTTTTTCCGAGTTGGTGAAAAGATATACTCCGTTGATTGAATCTCTTGTGTTTAAGTTTTACGACGGAGATATAGTCGGATTGAGTAAGGACGATATGCGCCAAGAGGCAAGATTGAGATTTTATAACTCTATCTTAACGTATGATGCCGAGCAGTCCGATGTAGAGTTTGGACTATACGCAAAGGTCTGCGTTTCAAACGCCCTTGTTTCACAGCTAAGGCTACACAAAAAGCACAGCGCGGAGCAACCGAGCATCGACCCCTTAGGGGGAGTGCTTGATATAGACGAATTGGAAGACCCGTCGGGTAGGATATTGGAAGAGGAAAGAGTGAGGGCGCTGCATTCCTTGATACGAAAAAATCTTTCACAATATGAGTACCGCATATGGAATTTGTATATGTCGGGACTTACGGCTAAGGATATCGGCGGTATCGTAGATGCTGACGAAAAATCGGTGGGCAATGCGATATACCGAATACGAAAGAAGCTTAGAGCGTTGCTGATATGACAATATTAGGTTGATACGGTGAAAGCCGATCATATAAAAGGCTTGTAATGTATACTTCAGCATTATCAGTCTAAAACAATACCATTTTGCAAAGCGAGGTAAAATCATGAACGAAGAAGTAAAAGTTGGAGAAGTAGCGGAGAACGAGTTTGTTGACGAGACTCTTGTTTGTAAGGAGTGCGGAAACGAGTTCGTTTTCACAGCAGGTGAGCAGGCATTCTACAAGGAAAAGGGCTTTATGAATAAGCCTAAGAGCTGCAAGGCTTGCCGTGACGCTAAGAAGAACGCGGGAAGAGCTCCTCGTGAATACTTCGAGACAACGTGCGCTAAGTGCGGCGGCGTTGCAAAGGTTATTTTCCAGCCTTCCAACGACAGGCCTGTTTATTGCAGCGCATGTTTTGAAGAAATCAAGAATGCTCAGCAGGGTTAAACCGTATCAAAATAAAATTGATATTTTTTAAGTCAGCAAAATAAAAGACTGCTTCGGTTGAAGCAGTCCTTTATTTTTTGTTGATTTTTTTGTTTTAATGTGGTATAATATCACATATCGGCAACGAAAGCCGCAGTATCTTTAGCGATTACGAGCTCTTCGTTGGTAGGAATTACGTAAACGGCAACCTTAGAATCGTCTGCGGAGATCTTGGTGTTTTCCGAAACATGAGGAGCGGCATCGTTTGCTGCCTTGTCAAACTTAATTCCGAAGAATTCCAAATCCGTGCATACCAGTTCGCGAAGATGAGGATTGTTTTCACCTATTCCTGCTGTAAATACAACCGCGTCAAGACCGTTCATAATTGCACTGTATGCGCCGATATATTTCTTGATGTTGTGCTTAAGGATATTAACTGCAAGATTTGCGCGTTCATATTTGGGGTTCGAGGGTCCGTCGGCTATTGCGCTCTCCAGATCTCTCGAGTCGGAAGAGAAGCCCGAAATTCCAAGGAAGCCTGATTTCTTATTCATAAGGTCATTGACTTCCGCGGTGGTCAGATTTTCCTTTTCCATAATAAAGGGAACGATAGCGGGGTCAATATCTCCGCAACGAGTACCCATTTCGACGCCTGCGAGAGGTGTGAAGCCCATAGACGTATCCATAACCTTTCCACCCTTAACAGCACTTATAGACGAGCCGTTACCGATGTGGCAGGTAACTATTTTGGTGTCCTCGATAGGCTTGCCGAGTATCTTCGCCATTTCAGCGCTTACGTATCTGTGAGACGTGCCGTGCATACCGTAACGGCGGATACCGTACTTTTCGTACATCTCATATGGAAGCGCGTAAACGTATGCTTCGGGAGCCATTGTCTGATGGAATGCTGTATCGAAAACAAGCGCCTGAGGCTTACCGGGCATAGTTTCCAAACAACCCTTTATACCCATAAGGTGAGCTACTGTGTGCAGGGGTGCGAAATCGCGGCATTTTTCCAGCTTTGCGATTACCTCATCATCTACAAGAATAGATTTTGAGAAGTATGTGCCGCCGTGAACAACGCGATGACCTATCGCCTGTATTTCATCCATGCTCGAAATACAGCCAACCTCGGGGTCTGTGAGGTGTTCAACAACGAGCTTCATTGCTTCTGCGTGGTCTTTCATCGGGCTTTCCTTTTTTACCTTTATGCCCTTAACTATTTGCTTATGCTCGATAAGAGAGCCCTCGCCGCCGATTCTCTCGCATATACCTTTAGCGTAAAGGGTATCGGTGTCGGTGTCGATAAGCTGATACTTAAGAGAGCTTGAGCCTGCGTTTACAACAAGAATGTTCATTTTAAAATTCCTCCAAGCTTTATATTTAATGTTTATATTATACTACTTTTTTCTATATTTTTCAATAGAAATTCGATATAATTTTTTAATTTGTAAAAACTTTTAATTATTATGGGAGATGACAATGTCTGTTTTCGGTATTATCTGTGAGACAAACCCAATTCACAACGGTCATAAGCTGCTTATTGATTCGGCAGTGGGGCTGGGAGCTGAGCATATAGTTTGCGTTATGAGTGGAAATACTACTCAAAGGGGCGAATTTGCTATTGTTGATAAATATGCAAGAGCAGAGGCACTATTGAAGTGCGGCGCTGACCTTGTTTTGGAGCTTCCTTTTCCGTGGTGTAGTGGCAGTGCCGAATATTTTTCAAAAGCATCCGTGTCAATATTGAAAAATCTGTGTGATACGGTAGTGTTTGGTTCTGAATGCGGAGATATTGATAAATTAAAGCGCGGGGCGGCTTTGGCGCAAGGCGATATTTTCAAGGAGAGATATGAGGCGGGGTTATCCGAGGGTAAGCCTGCCGCGGGCTTGTATTTTGACTTGCTTGAGGAATTTACGGGGCAGCGTTTTAGTTCAAACGACCTTTTGGGAATAGAATATATAAAAGCTAACGACGTGCTGTCGGGTAAACTTGATTTTAAAACTATTTTAAGACAGGGTGATGCTTATACATCGTCTGTTGCCGAAAATATTTCCTATCCGTCGGCAATGGCGATACGTGAGCTTTGGAATTCCGACAATACCGAGGGAATGAATGCGTATATGCCTATGCAGGCGGTAGACGTATATGAAAAAGCTATACAAAAGGGAAATATTTTAGACGTAAAGGCTCTTGATTTGATCTATCTGACCTTTTTCAGAACGCATAAGGGAGAAGATTTTAAGGATATTGCGGGCGCGTCCGGAGGTGTTGCAAACCGAGTTTGCGAAATGTCACACAAGGCGCGTAGCTACGACGAGCTTATTGCGCTTATAGCTAATAAAAGATATACGGATTCCAATATGAAACGAACGATGCTTTACTGTATGGCGGGGGTAACGAAAAGTGATTTGGATGGCTTGCCTCGGGAAGCTTTACTGTTAGCCGCAAATTCAAAGGGTAGGGAGCTACTGTCTAAAAACAGAAAAAGCGGTACGAGAATAGTAACCAAGCCTGCCGACCTTAATAATGAGCTTAAACAAAATGTTTTTATGAAACGGTTAGGCGGTATTTATACACTCATACAAAAACAAAAAAATCCCACAGGGGTATTTACTCAAAAAGGACCCTTTATAGAATAAAATAAGAGCCTAACGAAAGTTAGGCTCTTATTTTATATGCTTTTTCATTGCTTCAAAGGACGTTTCGCTTATTACGTGTTCTATTTTGCAGGCATCCTTTGAGGCTGTCTCCTCATCGACACCGATACTGACGAGAAAGGCGGTGAGATGTGTGTGCCTTTCATACATAGCTTCTGCTACCTTGTGTCCCTCTTCGGTAAGCTGTATATTGCCGTCAGCTTCAACAACTATATAACCGCCTTTTTTCAAAATTCCCATAGCGCGGCTGACCGATGGCTTGGAATACCCTAAATAGTCGCTAACGTCGATGGCGTGAACGGTGCTTTTTTGCTTTGAAAGCATATATATTGATTCTAGGTACATTTCACCCGATTCCTGTAATGCCAACCGATTCACCTCCCAAAATTAACAGTTACCGTTGTATTATATCATATATTTCAGATTTTGTCAATACATAAGTATTGATGCGAACATTGAGATTTGTTTGAAATAACTATATGAAATTAAAGAGATTATTTTATAAATGTAAAATCTTACAAATTTGCAAAATATAGAAAAAGTACTTGACAAATAGGTAAAACGGGAGTATAATTTTATCAGTTAGCGTATGCTAACTCGTGGCTCTGTATTGGATGTTACATATTTGCGCGCAAAGGAGAACGGATATGAAAACATTGAAAAATGTTAAGATAGGTGAAACTGTCAAGGTAGTAAAGCTTCACGGCGAGGGGGCTGTAAAGCGTAGGATCATGGATATGGGAATTACAAAGGGAGTTGACATTTACGTTAGAAAGGTCGCGCCTTTAGGTGACCCCATTGAAATAAATCTTCGAGGATATGAATTGAGCCTTAGAAAAGCCGACGCGGAAATGGTTGAGATAGTTTAACAATTACAGTAGACCGATGTTTTATTTTGACTTTGTGGTTAGCTGTGGCTAACTTTTGGAAAGGTGTTTATTTATGGAAATTAAAATTGCTCTTGCGGGTAACCCCAACAGCGGAAAGACTACGTTATTTAATGCCCTTACAGGCTCCAATCAGTACGTGGGAAACTGGCCCGGCGTTACCGTTGAGAAAAAAGAGGGCAAGCTGAAAGGGAATTCAGATGTAATATTTACCGATTTGCCGGGTATATATTCTCTGTCACCTTATACTCTTGAAGAGGTGGTAGCAAGAAATTATTTGCTTGATGAAAAGCCCGATGCTATACTTAACATAGTAGACGGAACAAATCTCGAGCGTAATTTGTATCTTACAACACAGCTTATGGAGCTTGGCATCCCTGTGGTTATTGCCATAAATATGATGGACGCGGTTAATAAAAAGGGAGATAAGATCGACAAGGCTCAGCTTGAAAAAAGCCTTCGCTGTAAGGTGGTTGAAATATCGGCTCTTAAGGGTACGGGTATAGATGAGGCCGCGCAGGCTGTTATAGCTGCCGCAAAAGAGAGAAAGAAAGTTCCCACGCGTTTCTTTTCGGGTAATATAGAGCATGCTATCGCCCACATAGAGGAAGCTACGGTTCATAATTTTGAGGATATCCGCCAGAGGTGGTATGCAATAAAAATTTTTGAGAGAGACAAGAGAGTTCTTGATGAATTAAAGCTTTCCGACGGCGTATTACGCCATATTGAAAAGGATATTAAGACCGTTGAGCAGGAATTGGACGACGATTCCGAAAGCATTATAATAAACGAGCGTTACACGTATATAGAAAGTGTAATAAAAAAATGCTATACAAGAAAAAATAATAACAGAATGAGTGCGTCGGATAAGATAGATTCTATCGTTACCAACAGGTGGCTGGCAATACCCATATTTGCTGTTGTGATGTTCCTTGTATATGCTTTATCTATCGGTACAGTTGGCGCGTTTACCACCGATTTTATGAATGAGGGCTTGTTCGGTTCTTTTTCGGAAGCCTATTCGGGAACGTTTATGGAGAATTGGAAGAGTATTCCCGAGCTTTTGGATATGCTTCTTCATAACGCCGAGGGCGAGCTTAGAATATCCGAATGGTTGTATTCGCTTATACAAGACGGTATAGTAGGCGGTGTTGGTGCTGTTCTTGGCTTTATCCCTCAAATGGTTATTCTGTTTTTGTTGCTTTCCTTGCTTGAGGATTGCGGATATATGTCAAGAGTTGCCTTTATTATGGACAGAATATTCCGTAAATTCGGTCTGTCGGGTAAATCCTTTATTCCGTTGCTTGTGGCAAGCGGTTGCGCCGTACCGGGAATTATGTCATCCCGAACAATAGAACAAGACCGTGACCGTAAGATGACGGTTATGACGGCGGCGTTTATTCCTTGTAGCGCGAAAATGCCGATTGTAGGACTTATAACGGCGGCGCTGTTCAGCAACAGTTGGCTTGAGGGCGCGTGGATAGCGGTAGTTGCGTATTTTGCGGGTATATTAGCTGTGGTTATCTCGGGGCTTATTCTCAAAAAGACCAAGCCCTTTGCGGGAGATCCTGCGGCTTTCGTTATGGAGCTTCCGTCATACCATATGCCCGTACTTAAAAATACAGTCAGAACTACGTGGGACAGAGGCTGGTCCTTTGTAAAAAGAGCGGGCACTGTAATATTTGCGGCAAGCATTATAATCTGGACGCTGAACAATCTGTCCTTTGACGGCGGATTCCATTACATAACAGAAGATAGGGGCGGCGCGTCTGTTCTTGAGCTCCTGGGCTCTGTTCTTGCGTGGGTATTCACACCCCTCGGTTTTGGAAAGTGGCAGGCCGCTGTGGCTACCATTCTCGGACTTGTAGCCAAGGAAGAGGTTGTGGGTGTATTCGGCGCACTGTCTTCTTCTAACGCTTACGAGTACTTTTCGGGAGTGTTTGAGGGAAGCGGTCTTGCTGCATTCTCTTTTATGATGTTTAATCTGCTGTGCGCGCCCTGCTTTGCGGCTATGGGAGCTATACGTCGGGAAATGAATAACTGGAAATGGACCTTAGGCGCCATAGGATATATGTGCGGCTTTGCATACGTTATATCTCTTATCATATATCAGATAGGCGCGTGGTTCAGCCCTGTATACAGCCCTGTTCTGAACGCGGGCACAAGCTACATTGATAACGTTATCGGTACGGCTTTTGCTGTCATTTGTATTGGCGTAATGGGATATATGATCTTCCGAAAGAAAAAAACGACCGGTAAGGTTAATTAAAAATTGAATTTCAGGGGGAATAATGGAACTTACTGTTATAATTACCGTTGCGATAGCGGCTGTTTTTGTTGCCGTTATTGTCAATGAAATAAAAAAGAAAAAACAAGGCAAGGGCTCTTGCTCCTGCGGCGGTTCCTGCGGAGCTTGCGGTATGAATTGCTCTTGTGATCAAACAAAAAAATAAATGCTAAAGGGGTGTGAATTTTTCGCATCCCTTGTAGCGCATTACAGAGTGTGGGGAGCGTAAGAATTTGAAAAAATATGATATAACGGGAATGAGCTGTGCCGCCTGTAGCGCGCGGGTGCAAAAGGCTGTGGAGAAGCTTGAAGGCGTAGACGCTTGCGCTGTAAATCTATTGACGAACTCAATGACCGTAGAGGGCAGTATATCTGACAGCGACATTATAGCGGCAGTTGAGCGAGCGGGCTATGGAGCAATTCCCGTAGATAGCAAAAAACTCCGTGAAGATAAAAAAAGTAATGCGACCGATAAAGATAGCGAAGATAAAAAGCTTATATATAGGCTTGTATTTTCGGCGCTGTTTTTAACAGCCCTGATGTATATATCAATGGGGCATATTATGTGGGGCGCGCCTCTGCCTGCCTTTTTAGCAGATAACCCTGTGGGTCTTGGGCTTGTAGAGCTTATTTTATCCGCCATAATAATGGTGATAAATCAAAGCTTTTTTATAAAGGGTTTTCGGGGGCTTATATATCTATCTACTAATATGGATACCCTTGTATCAATAGGTTCGCTGTCCGCATTTGCATATAGCGTTGTAAGCCTCTACACTATGACAGCCGAGCGTGATGCGCATTTACTGCACCAGAGCCTGCACGGACTGTACTTTGAGTCCGCCGCTATGGTTCTTACCCTTATAACCCTTGGAAAGCTTCTCGAGGCTAAGGCAAAAGGTAAGACAACCAACGCAATAAGGGAGCTTATGGATTTAGCTCCCAAAACGGCAGTTGTCGTAAGAAACGGAGAAGAAATTAAAATATCCGTGGATGAGGTAAGGATAGGAGATATCTTTATTGTAAGACCGGGCGACAGTATTCCCGTTGACGGCACGGTTATTGATGGCGCAAGCTCGGTGGATGAGTCGGCGCTGACAGGGGAGAGTATACCTGTTGATAAAAAAATAGGCGATGCTGTTTCCGCCGCTACAATAAACACATCTGGTTTTTTACGCTGTGAGGCAAAACGGGTCGGTGAGGATACAACCTTGTCTCAAATCATAAAAACGGTTAATGAAGCATCGGCTACAAAAGCGCCTATTGCAAAGATCGCGGATAAAGTGTCGGGCATATTTGTGCCTGTGGTTATTGCCATAGCTGCGGTAACCTTAGCCGTCTGGCTTGTAGTTAGCAAGGATTTTGGCTTCTCATTGGCAAGAGCTATATCGGTTTTAGTCATTAGCTGCCCTTGCGCTCTCGGGCTTGCAACGCCTGTGGCTATAATGGTAGGAAGCGGCGTAGGAGCAAAGCGGGGAGTGCTTTTTAAAAATGCTACGGCTCTTGAAACACTCGGACGAGCGAAAATAGTGGCTCTAGACAAAACAGGTACTGTGACCCAAGGACAGCCCTGCGTCACCGATATTATATGCAATGATAATACAGATGCCGATGAGCTTTTACGTATAGCCTCGGCTGTTGAGCAAAACAGTGAGCATCCTCTGGCAAAAGCTGTGATGAGCTATGCAAAGGAAAGAGGTACTGAAATACCCAATGTGAGGGGCTTTGAGAATATGTCGGGTAGCGGTGTAAAGGCATATTTTGATGATAAAAAGATATACGGCGGTAATTACGCATTTATTAGGGAATTTTCAGAAATACCCCAAAAGTATGAGGATATATCCTCGGAGCTTGCGAATAAAGGAAAAACTCCTTTATTCTTTGCTGTTGAAAATACGTTTATGGGAATCATAGCCGTATCAGATAAAATACGCGAGGACAGCAGAGAATCGGTTGACGAATTGAAGCGTATGGGTGTTCGGGTCGTTATGCTGACAGGTGATAATCAAGCTACTGCGGCGGCAATAGGTAAGGATGCGTGCATTGATGAGATAATAGCGGGTATAAAACCTCAGCAAAAGGAAGAACAAATAAGAACGTTGCAGACGAACGGAATAGTGTGTATGGTGGGTGACGGAATAAATGACGCTCCCGCCCTGACACGTGCCGACGTAGGTGTCGCTATCGGAAGTGGCACTGACGTTGCTATTGAATCTGCCGACGTTGTGGTTGTAAAAAGCAAGCTGTCCGACGTTGTTTCGGCTATTAAGCTAAGCCGTGGGGTGAGGAGAAATATATGCGAAAACTTGTTTTGGGCTTTCGGATATAACCTTATCGGAATTCCATTGGCGGCGGGTGTTTTTATACCGCTTTTAGGCTGGGAGCTTCAGCCTATATTCGGTGCGGCGGCTATGAGTATTTCAAGCTTTTTGGTCGTTTCGAATGCGCTGAGATTAAATTTTATAAAGCTTACAAAGAAAAATAAAGGGGAACAAAAAACAATGGTAAAGACTTTGAATATTACAGGGATGATGTGTACGCATTGCGAGGCAAGAGTGAAAAAGCTTCTTGAGGGTATCGACGGCGTTGTATCCGCTGACGTAAGTCACGAAAAGGGAACTGCCACAGTTACTCTTTCAAAGGATATTTCCAAAGATACGTTCGTTAAGTTGATCGAAGCTGACGGGTATAAGGTCACGTCCATAATATAAAAAACAATAGGGCTGTCTCATTTAGCGCAGAAAAAATCCATGAAATCACGACTTCTGCATCTAAATGAAACAGCCCCTTGTTTTTATACTTGCTTTTTCATATGCTCAAGAGCGCCCTTTTCAAGTCTTGATACCTGAGCTTGGGAAATTCCTATTTCGTCGGCTATTTCCATTTGCGTTTTGTTTTTGTAATATCGCATACTGATAATAGTTCGTTCTCTTTCGGTAAGCTTTTGCATAGCTTCCTTTATGGCAATGTTCTCAAGCCACAGCTCCTCTGAGCTGTTAGTGTCGCTTATCTGGTCCATAACGTATATTGAGTCTCCGTTGTCGCTGTATATAGGTTCATAAAGAGATATGGGTTCTATAATGGCTTCCATAGCGTGCACCACGGCTTCCTTTTTTTCACCGATTCTCTTGGCAATTTCCTCAACGTCAGGCTCGCCTTCCTTTTCGCGAATAAGCTCCTCTCTGGCTTGAAGTGCCCTGTATGCAAGGTCGCGTACAGAACGGCTTATCCGTATTGAATTGTTATCCCTCAGATATCGGCGGATCTCTCCTATTATCATCGGCACAGCATAAGTGGAAAATTTAACGTCAAGGTCTGTATTAAAATTGTCTACCGCCTTTACAAGACCGATACAGCCAACTTGAAAAAGATCATCGATATTTTCCTTTCTGTTTGTAAAGCGTTGGATGATACTCAAAACCAAGCGTATATTACCGCAGATAAGCTCCTGTCTTGCCTCTTCATCTCCCGCCTTAACCTTTAATAAAAGCGTCTTTTTCTCTTCATCTGTCAGGACCTTAAGCTTTGATGTGTTAACACCGCATATTTCAACCTTGTTATAATACATAAAAATACTCCCGACATAAATTACCTTATGTCAGGAGTATTGACAGATACAGCCGAGAGTTATTCAGTTTTATAATTTCCACTTTCTGCCGATTGAAAATGCGACACGGGAGCTCCGCACATTTTCAGCACGGTATCGCAGTAGACGAGGTCATCATGATCGTGGGTTACAAGTATAACAGTTTTATCCTTGAGATATTCAAATACAAAACGCCGCACGTCATCTTTAAGCTCGGCATCCAAGCCCTTAAAAGGCTCGTCCATAAGGATTATATCTCCATCATATGACAATGCTCTGGCGATAGCTATTCGTTGCTTCATTCCTCCCGATAGCTCCGAGGGGTATTTTTCTTTAGCATCAATATCCTTTATGAGAGTGTCGATAAGTGATGATGCCTTTTCAGCACTACCGCATACGAGCTTTACGTTTTCGACAGCGGTAAGCCAAGGAAACAGGCGTGGCTCTTGAAATATGTAAGAGAGTTTTTCGTTTTCTAATGTAACGTTTCCTCGCGTTGGCTTTTTTAGTCCCGAAATGATATTTAAAAGGGTGGTTTTTCCTATACCGGATGAACCTGTAATGGCGTAATTTTTACCATTTTCAAAGGTATATGAAAGCCCGTCTATTATTACGTCCTCATTATAGGTTGCCAGCAGATCTTCAATTTTCAGCATAGATGTCTCCTTTCGCAACTAACCGCAATGAGCGACCGAGCCTGTTGAGCATCAAAACTATACTTTTTTCAATTACAACGCTAAGTATTATCACAATTATTGTCCAAGCGAATACGGGAGCTGTCTCAAAGTTGGTTTTTGCGTAATATATCTCCCGTCCGATAGAGCTTCGCGTAAGTACTATCATTTCAGCGGCGACGCTTGCTTTCCAAGCCATACCGAGGGATGACTTGCATGCGGCTAAAAAGTAAGGCGCAACGGTGGGAATATAGAGCCTGTATAGCTTTTTTATCGGTGAAAGCCTGTACACGCGAGCTACGTCCAAAAGCTCCTTATCGATAGCTGAGATACCCTGTAAAACATTTGATGTTATAATGGGAATTACTATGAGGGATGCGATAAATATCGGTAGATATCCCGTGTCGATCCATACCCACGCTATTACGATAAAGGATGCAACAGGGGTGGCTTTGATGATTGAGAGCAGGGGAGAGACGACAGTGTTCAAAAGCTTTGATTTAGAAATCAAATACGCCGTTATACATCCAATTACCACCGATGCGGTCACCCCTAATATTACCCTTAGAAAGGACATTACAGCGGGTATCCAAAATTCAGATGTTGTAATTATTTCCCATAACGATCTCAGTACTGCCCAAGGGGTGGGAACGATCAGCTTTTCATTCACAGCTATTGCAGCAATCGACCATATCGCTACCCAAAATGCAATAGCCGCGGTGTTTTTGCCCATATTTATAGCAATTTTTTTTACCGAGGTCATTTTGTTATATAGTAAAATCCGTCATCGGGAATTGCGGCTATAGATGAGGGGTCAAGGGCAAAAAGCTTTTCGTAAAATACACCTATGGATGCTTTCATTTCGCTTCCTGTGATACAGCAGATGTTGCACTTTGGCAGAGCTTTTTTTGCAATAGCGGCTTTGGGCAGTATTTTTGCATTCACTATCATATTCACAGCCTCATCGGACCCTGCCGATATAAATTCAACCGATGCTTTGTAATCATCAAGGAATTTCTTTATCTCGTTGGGATGCTCCTCGGCGAAAGCCTTATTTACTACAAGACAGCCCTGCACGAGAGTGTTTTCTCCGTAAAGCTTTTCCCATTCAGCCGTAAGGTCTATGGCGACGCTAACGCCCTCCTTTTGTCCTGTTACAACGCTGACCTTAGGCTCGGGGAGAACAGCGATCTCCGCTTGACCTGCAATGATAGCGCCTTGAAGAGCATCGGGACTGGCATATGAATCGGTATCTATCGTAACGTTAGCAACTCCCGCGCCTTTTATAAGAGCGGCGGTAATATATTCGGGGTTTGAGCCGCTACCGGGCACGTATACGGTTTTGCCCTCAAGGTCGGAAAGTGTTTTTACGGTTCCTGTGGTATCAAGAACGTAGAGGACACCGAGGGTATTTAGAGCAAGTAGCTGTATCTTACCCTCGCTTTTTTTGTAAAGCTTTGCCGCAACGTTTGTGGGAAGAGCGGCAATCGCGCACTCGCCTGTAAGTACAGCGCTTGTTACCTTATCGGCGGCATCGTAAAGCTGAATATCATAGTTCATATCGTCCGAGTCTGTGCCTGCATTATCGATCATTTGCGCCATACCGAGAGCGGTAGTTCCGTTAAGAGCGTAAACGGTTATTTCAAGCTCGTTATCTACCTTGTTGCAGGACACAAGAGAAAAGGGAATAAGCATAACTAATGCTAAGAGTAAGGTTGTTAATTTTAAGGTGATTTTTTTCATTTTTTTAATTCCTTTCGTTTATATGTTTTTTAAATTTTGATTATCAAGTATAATGATTTTTTTACCTTGCTTTTCAATGAGCCGATTGTCAACAAGATTATCCATAGCTCGGTACAGTGAGGCTCTTCCCATTTGCAGAATACATGCAAGCTCGGAGAGCGACGACGGCGGAGAAAATACATTATCCGTTGCGTTTTCCAAAATGTACGAAGCAAGCTTCTTTTCCGCGCTACCCGCTGTAAGCGTTGCAAGCTTTCGGTTAAGATACACTATTTTTTTTGACAGAAGCGACAGATAGTTCTTCATAGCGGTACTGTCATTTTCTATAAACGCCTTGAATGCTTCGCCACTTATAAACAGAATTTTCGCATCTGTGGCGGTTATTATGTAGCTTGGAAATGGCTCGTCCTCGTCATAAAGGTTTGCAATACCGAACATATCTCCCGCGTTTAAGGTACGGATAAGAGCGCTTTCTTCGCTGTCTCCCATATATACCTTTGCCGTACCGCTAATGACAAAAGCTACCTGCATATATTCATTACGGGAAGAATAGGCAATGGTGTTTGGTGAATATTCCTTTACGCTTGCGGTATTACTGTTGATATATTGGTTTGTATGGGCTTTAGCAACGTTCTTGAAAAGAGGATGATTTTCCAAATCGGGTATAAGGGAATATATCATGATCCACCTCGCAATCTAAATGTCTCATATGAGACATTTAGATTGTAACACATTTTAAATAAAAAGTCAATATTTTGTCGGCAAAAAATGTAAACAAAATGTTAAATAAAGATAAATGTATTTAAATAAAAAGAGGTTTATGGTATAATGTAGGCTGTAATTATTACTTAACAAAGATTAAAGGGGTACAATATGACACTTGTTATTTTGGCGGCGGGAATGGGCTCGCGATACGGTGGACTTAAGCAGATCGATCCCATTACTAAAAACGGCGAATTTATTATTGATTTTTCTGTTTTCGATGCCATACGCGCAGGCTTTGATAAGATAGTTTTTGTTATTAAGGAAGAAAATCTTAACGAGTTTAAATCAACTATCGGAAAGCGCTTTGAAAATAAAATAAAGGTTGAATACGCTTTCCAGAAGCTTGATGATATTCCCGAGGGATATGAGATACCCGAGGGCAGGGTCAAGCCTTGGGGTACAGCTCACGCACTCCTTGCGGCAAGAGACATTGTAAAGGATAACTTTGCGGTTATAAATGCCGACGATTTCTACGGAAAAAGCGCATACTCCCTTATAGCCAAGCACTTTGACGGTGTCAGCATGTCTGATAGATCTGAGTACTGTATGGTTGGATATATTCTGGAAAATACACTTACGGAAAACGGAACTGTTTCAAGAGGAATATGCAACGTAGGGGACGACGGATATCTTGTTGACGTTGTGGAGCGTACAAGTATACGCAGAGGCGACGGTACTGCTCTTTACGAGGAGAACGGAGTGGATACGGAGCTTCCTCTCGATTCAATAGCTTCTATGAACTGCTGGGGCTTTACTCCCGATATTTTCGACGGCGTGATGGATGGCTTCAAGAAATTTCTTGATGGCGTTAACACAACGCCCAATCCTCAGAAGGCTGAGTATTATCTTCCTTTCGCAGTGCGCGAGCTGATGGATGCCGACAAGTGCGCCGTTAAGGTATATGCGTCGGAGGGAGCTTGGTACGGCGTTACTTATCATGAAGATAAGGAAAAGGTAATGGCAAGCATACAGTCCCTTAAGGACAGCGGGGAATATCCCGAAAGTCTTAACTAATATTATAAATTATTATAAATATTTATTGCATAGGAGAATTTTAATGGCTATTTTAATAACTGGTGGAGCGGGATATATCGGCTCACACACAATGGTTGAATTTTTGAACGCGGGAAGAGAGCTTGTAGTTGTTGATAACTTTATGAACAGTAAGCCCGAATCCTTGGAGAGAGTAAAAAAGATAACGGGTAAAGACTTTAAATTTTATCAGGTAGACCTTCTTGACAAGGAAGCCCTTGACAAGGTAGTTCGCGAAAATAACATAGACAGCTGTATACACTTTGCGGGTCTTAAGGCTGTTGGTGAATCCTGCGCAAAGCCCATGCTTTATTATCACAATAACATTACGGGCACGCTTAATCTTTGCGATGTCCTCAGCAAATACGGCGCAAAGAGAATGGTGTTCAGCTCCTCCGCAACCGTATACGGCAACCCCGCAAGTGTTCCGATAACCGAGGATTTCCCCCTTTCTACCACCAACCCTTACGGTGAAACAAAATTGATGATAGAGAGAATTTTAAAGGATATATACAACGCCGATAACGAGTGGAGCATATCTGTTCTTCGCTATTTCAATCCGATCGGAGCGCATAAGAGCGGACTTATCGGTGAGGATCCTCAGGGTATACCTAACAACCTGCTTCCTTACATAACACAGGTAGCGGCGGGCAGACGCGAGTGCCTGTCTGTTTTCGGTAACGACTATAATACTCCCGACGGAACAGGCGTACGTGACTATATTCACGTTGTAGACCTTGCGCGTGCGCATCTTAAGGCTATTGAGCTTGCCGAGACTGTTACGGGAATTGATTATTTTAATATCGGAACGGGCGTTGGCTATTCTGTTCTCGATATTATCAACGCTTACGAAAAGGCAACGGGAATAAAGATAAATTATAAAATAACCGCTCGCCGTCCCGGTGACATCGATGAATGCTATGCTAACCCCAAGAAAGCGTATGAGGTTCTTGGTTGGGCAGCGGAATACAATATTGAGGATATGTGTCGCGATTCCTATAATTGGCAGCGGCAGAATCCCAACGGATACGACAATTGATAGGAGAATTTGAAATGAGTATAAAGAAGAAGCTTTTTGGAGTACTTTCCGACGGTACAGAGGTGTATTCATATACAATGCGTAACGCAAATGGAATGAAAGTGAAAATACTCAGCTACGGCGGCGCTATTGCACAGATAAAGGTTCCCGATAAAAAGGGATGCTACACCGACGTTATAGGCGGGTATGACTGCCTTGACTCTTACGTTAGAGGCGACGGTTATCAGGGCGCGCTTATAGGAAGATGGGGTAACAGAATCGCCAGAGGAAAATTTACGCTTGAGGGCAAGGATTACAGCTTGTTTATCAATAACGGCGTAAATCATCTTCACGGCGGTGAGTTCGGCTATAATGCAAAGGTATGGGACGTTACCGAAATTGACGGAGACGAGCCTGTGCTGAAGCTCCATATACTTTCTCCCGACGGAGATGAGGGATACCCCGGAAATCTTGACCTTACCGTTACCTATAAGCTTAGTGCTCAAAACGGATTGTCTATAAGATATGAGGCTACAACCGATAAAACCACAGTTATTAACCTTACCAACCATACGTATTTCAATTTGGCGGGATACGCTTCGGGAAGCATACATCCGTTGGTGCTTTGGATAGATGCGGATACGTATCTTCCTACGGATGAAACCCTTATTCCTACAGGTGAGATAAGAAGCGTTGAGGGAACCCCCTTTGATTTCAGAACGCCTAAGACCGTAGGTCGCGATATTAACTGTGACAATGAGGATCTCCGTCTTGCGGGCGGATATGACCATTGCCTCAACTTTGTTGGTGGAGAGACAAAAGAGCCTGTTAAAAGAGCAGAGCTTTACGATCCCGAAAGCGGTCGCGTAATGGAAGTTTTCACAAATCAGCCTTGCGTACAGCTCTATTCGGGCAACTTCCTTAACAATGCGGAATTTCCCTTTAAGGGCGGTTATAAGCAGAGCCTTCAAACCTTGCTTTGCCTTGAAACACAGCATATGCCCGACAGTGTAAACCACGATAACTTTACAAATTGCGTATTAAAGCCCGAGGAGAAATACGACTATACAACAGAATACCGTTTTTCTGTAAAATAATATGAAAAGAGCCGCTTTGATGCGGCTCTTTTCATATTTTCATCATAGCTCACATATATTGTTTTGAGGTGATGAAATATGAAAATTTTTTTAAAAATACTATCTTTTGTAACGTCTCTTTCGATAGTTTTTACCGCTTTTATTGTTACCGTGAATGCAACCGATAGTATTACGGGTGTGACCGCGACAGCCCCTTATGTTGAGTGCAAATCGGCAATTTTAATGGAAGCATCAACAGGGCAGGTGCTTTATGAGCAAAATGCCGATGAGGCTCTGCCGCCGGCATCGGTAACAAAGATCATGACGCTTCTTTTGGTTATGGAAGCAATAGAAAAGGGAAAATTAAAATATGACGATATGGTTACGGCAAGCGCCCATGCCTGTTCAATGGGCGGCTCTCAGATATATCTTAAAGAGGGCGAGCAAATGACCGTTGAGGATATGATAAAGAGCGTAGTTATCGCTTCGGCTAACGATGCGGCGGTAGCCTTAGCCGAGCATATATCGGGAAGTGAGGAAGCCTTTGTTTCGGAGATGAACAAGCGAGCAGCTGAGCTTGGAATGTTCCACACAACCTTTGAAAATACCAACGGGCTTGACGATACCGCAAAAAATCACCTGGCATCGGCAAGGGATATTGCAATAATGTCCCGAGAGTTGATAAAGCATAAGAAAATAACCGAGTATAGCTCTATATGGATGGATACTGTGCGAGACGGGGCGTTCGGTCTTACAAACACAAATCGACTTGTGCGGTTTTATAAGGGGGCTACGGGGCTTAAGACGGGTTCTACGTCAAAAGCGGGCTTTTGTATTTCAGCAACGGCTGAGAGAGACGGAATGACACTTATTTGTGTTATTATGGCGTCGCCTACGAGGGATATAAGGAATGCTGCCGCAACCGCCTTGCTCGACTGGGGATTTGCTAATCATAAAATATATACGTCTCCCAAAATAGAGCTACCCGATATAAAGGTTGTGGGTGGTAAAAATGCTAAATGCTCGCTTTCATGCAAGGAACTGAATCTTGTCGTTGATAAAGGAATTGCCGATAAAATCGAATTTACTGTGGAGCTTCCCGAAAATGTCTCCGCACCCGTGGAGCAGGGAACAAAAATAGGGTGTGTTAAATATACAGTGGGGGATACGGAGATAGGCAGTGTCGATATATATGCAGACCAATTTATAAAAAAGATTACCTTTTTAGACCTTTTATTTAGTATTTTTTGCTCTATTTCGATTTTTTAACAATTAGTTGTCAAAAAAGTAACAGTTTGTTATAAAATATTCTCTCGCAATATTATATAATATGGTTCTAAGATTTTATATAGTTACAGTGGGGGATAGTAAAATGACACTCAAATTAACGGACGCGTACGTAAAACCATTTGTCAGCGATGACGAGCTTGCCGCTATCGGTACAGAGGTGCTTGCGGCTCAAAAGAGTCTGCTTGCAAAGGACGGACAGGGAAATGATTTTCTCGGTTGGATAACTCTGCCCGATGATTACGACAAGGAAGAATTTGACAGAATAAAAAAGGCTGCCGCAAAGATACAGACATCTTGCGACGTATTTATAGCCATAGGAATAGGCGGCTCTTATCTTGGCGCGAGAGCTGTTGTTGAATTTTTGAAGTCTCCTCTTTACAATAGCTTAAAGAAAGACACCCCCGATGTTTATTTTTCGGGTTGTAACATAAGCGCACAGTCTCTTAATGAGCTTTTGGCTCTTTGCGAGGGTAAGGACGTTTGCATAAACGTAATCTCGAAATCCGGCACTACCACAGAGCCTGCGGTTGCTTTCCGAGTATTCAGAGACCTTCTTGAAAAGAAATACGGCAAGGACGGAGCCCGTGAGCGTATTTTTGTAACAACCGATAAGGCAAAGGGAACGTTGAAGAAATTTGCCGATGAGGCGGGATATGAGACCTTTGTAGTACCGGATGACGTAGGCGGACGTTTCTCTGTTTTGACCGCAGTAGGACTTCTTCCTATCGCTGTATCGGGTGTTGACATAGATGCCCTTATGAAAGGTGCTTCCGATGCTGCCGCAAGATATACGACAGTTGCTGACGTAAACGAGAACGAGTGCTTAAAGTATGCCGCTCTTCGTAACATATTGTACCGCAAGGGAATGGCTACCGAAATACTCGTTAGCTACGAGCCTTATGCGGCTATGTTCAACGAGTGGTGGAAGCAGCTTTACGGAGAGAGTGAGGGTAAGGACGGAAAGGGTCTGTTCCCCGCATCGGTTATTTTCTCCACCGACCTCCATTCCTTGGGTCAGTTTATTCAGGACGGAAGCCGTAACGTATTCGAGACTATCGTATCTGTAAAGAATGCCGATAGCAAGCTTGCGGTGCCCTATGACGAGGCAAACATTGACGGTCTCAACTTCCTTGCGGGAACAGACCTTAACGAAATAAATAAGGTTGCAATGCAGGGAACTATACTTGCGCACATCGACGGCGGCGCGCCCAACATTCTTGTTGAAATTGAAAATAAGGATGAATACTCCCTTGGATATCTCCTTTATTTCTTTGAATTTGCTTGCGGAGTTTCGGGTTACGTTCTCGGTGTAAATCCCTTTAATCAGCCCGGTGTTGAGGCATACAAAAAGAATATGTTTGCGCTTCTCGGCAAGCCCGGATACGAGGAACAGAAGAAAGCCCTTGAAGCAAGATTGAAGTAAGATAATTTTTAGAAATTTATTACAAAAATTTCAAATTACCTCTTGAAAAATTTATAAAAATATGATATCATATATATGAGCAAATTTTAGCTCAATAAATTAATCGGAGGTCCGAAATGTTAAAGTTAATAATCGGTGTAAAAGGAACAGGAAAAACCAAGGCTCTCATCAATTTAGTAAACGCGGCTGTTGAAAGCTCTCACGGCAACGTTGTATGTATTGAAAAAGGCGATAAGCTTACTTATGATGTAAAGCATCAGGCAAGATTGATTGATACAAAACAATATTTTGTTTCCGACGCGCAGTCCCTGTACGGATTTGTAGCGGGAATATTCGCAAGCAACCACGATGTTACGGATCTGTTTATCGATTCCGCGCTCAAGATATGCGGAAACGATACCGTCGCATTTGACAAGTTTGTTGAAGAGATCAACGCACTTGTTGAAAAGCTTGGCGTAAACGTTGTTATGACATCGTCTATTCCTGTTGAGGATGCAAGCGAGACTGTTCAAAAATATCTTTAATTCACATATAAAGCCTTAGGCGTGGCAACGTCTAAGGCTTTATTAAAATATTTGGGAGAACTTTTATGATATTAATAATTGCTGAGAAGCCAAGCCTTGGCAGAAATATTGCCGCGGGACTTGGCAATTTTCAGCGAAGGGATGGGTATTTAGAGAACGAGGCTTACATAATAACGTGGGCATTCGGACATCTGTTTTCCTTGGCGGATATAGAATATTACAGTCCTACCGAAAGCGGGCGCTGGACGATGGACAATCTTCCTTGCTTTCCCGAAGAATTTCATTTTGAATTGAGAAAAGGAAAGGACAAGCAGGCGGATAGCGGCGTTATAAAGCAGTTTAAAACTATTGAATATCTGTGCAACCGAGAGGATGTTGAAGCTATCGTAAACGCGGGGGACGCAGACCGTGAGGGAGAGATAATAGTCAGGACCTGTATAAAAAAAGCGTTACGCAGCGCAAAGCCCGTAAAAAGGCTTTGGCTCCCCGATCAGACCCCCGAAACCGTCCGAAATGCGTTTGCCGAAATGCGCGACGACGGAGAATATAATAATCTTGCGAACGAGGGATATGCCAGAACCTACATAGATTGGCTTTACGGAGTTAATCTGACAAGATACGCCACACTTCGCTCGGGAAGTCTGCTTCGCGTAGGCAGAGTTATCGTGCCTATCGTAAGAGCTATTTACGACAGGGATATGGCAATCAAAAATTTTACCCCCGAAAAATATTATTCTATCGCGAGCAAAGAAAAAACAGGCGACGAGGTAGTGGAGCTTCAAAGCAAATGTAAGTTTTCGGCGCAGGAATATAACAAGGCGCTTAGCACCTGTGAAAGATATAACGCCTGTGATGCTATAGTAACCTCTGTAAAGCGAAAAAAAGACACCCTGTCACCGGGTAAGCTCTATTCGCTGTCAAAGCTTCAAAACGCCCTTGGTAAAAAATATAAAATGTCAATGGCGGAGAGCTTGGAGATAGTTCAAAAGCTTTACGAGAACGGCTATCTGACCTATCCGAGAACTAACTCGGAGTATCTTGCCACTGCCGAAAAGGGAAAAATAAAGAGTATTCTTGAAAACTGTAAAAAAATAGGCTATCCTGTGGTATTCAAGGATAAAAAGACGATTTTCGACGATAGCAAGATAGAGTCTCACTCGGCTATTACGCCAACCTATAAGATACCCGATAAAAGTCGCCTGAGCGAAAAAGAAATGCAGGTATATTCTACCGTATTCAGAAGATTTATCGCCGTATTTTGCGCCGAGGACTGTATTGCCGAAAAGGTTGAGATAACAGTGAGCGTAGGTGAGCTTGAGGATTTTGTTCTTAAAGGACTTTCCATACGTGAAAAGGGTTGGATGAAATATGATGACAGTACCCAAAAGGACAAGCTTTTGCCACAGCTCCAAAAAGGCGATAAGGTCAATATAAATTTTGCGCCCGTCGAAAAGGAAACGACACCGCCAAAGCACTACACCATAGAAACCCTGAATAACTATCTTAAAAATCCCTTCAGAGAGGAAAAGGCGGCTATTGACGATTCTATGGGTGCGGATGACGCCGAGGAGTACAGAGCAATGCTTGAGGGCGTTGAGCTTGGCACAGAAGCCACAAGAACGGGTATAATAGATAACGCGAGAAGCAGTGGCTATATACAGCTTAAAAAGGACGTATATACTATTCTCCCCGAGGGAATATACCTTATTGAATCCTTGGATAAAATGAATATATCCATGGATAAGTTTAAGACCTCGGAGATGGGCAAGGCGCTCAAAAGAGTTTACCGCGGTGAAATAGGCGTGAGCGACAGCGTAGGCTTTGCCGTTGAAGAGATAAAGCGATATTTTGACAGCCCTCAGCTACCCTTAGAGCTTGATAACGACATAGGATTTTTCGGTGAAACGGTAGGTAAATGTCCGCTCTGCGGAAAGGATGTAAAACGGTATAAATTTAACTACGGATGCAGCGGATATAAGGACGGCTGCAAATTCAGAATATATATGTCTATGTCGGGTAGAGTTATATCAATAAACCACGCAAGACAGCTCTTGGAAAAGGGACGTACCGAGACCATAAAGGGCTTTGTTTCAAAAGCGGGTAAACCCTTTGACGCGTCTTTGAAAATAGACGGAGATAAATGCGCCTTTGATTTTTCAAATTAAAATGAGGAGAAAAAATGGATAAAAATGATATTTTGAGTAAAGTAGACCATACCTTGCTTTTACAGGGAGCTACTTGGGAAGATATACGGAAAATATGTGACGATGCCCTTAAATATGAAACCGCCTCGGTATGTATTCCGCCTGCCTTTGTAAAACAGGTAAGGGAATATCTTGACGGCAGAATAGCTGTATGCACTGTAATAGGCTTTCCTAACGGCTACCAAACCACAGCGGTAAAATCCTTTGAAACTGCCGATGCTATAAAAAACGGAGCTGATGAGATAGATATGGTAATTCATATTGGCAAGCTCCGTGAAAAGGATTACGCGTATATTCTTAATGAAATAAAAGAGATAAAGGCTGTTTGCAAAGAGCGGATATTAAAGGTAATCATAGAGACCTGTCTCCTTACCGACGATGAGAAGATAAAAATGTGCGAGCTTGTAACAGAAGCAGGCGCGGATTACATCAAGACTTCAACAGGCTTTTCAAGCGGTGGAGCTACCTTTGAGGATATTAAGCTTTTTGCCGAGCATATCGGAGAGAACGTTAAGATAAAGGCGGCAGGCGGTATAAAAAGCTTTGACGATGCCGAAAGGTTTATATCTCTCGGCGCAGACCGCTTGGGCACAAGCCGACTTGTGGCAATAATGAAGAATATTGACAGCGGTGGCGCATATTAAAAATTAAAATAATTACAGTAAAAATGGGCTGGCTCAAATTATTGCATTTGAGCCAGCCTTTTTGTACAGCTTTTGCTATATTATATGAGAACATATTTTTATGGATTTTCGTATAATTTTTTCATTGACCGTCTCTTGATGACATACGCAAGAAACAGCAGAATCATTGAAATAATTATAACTCCGCAGATGATGTAGATGCCTATACCGATTTCAATATCGGATTTTAACTCTTCCCAAAGGGTATTGAGAAGCACCAGCTTGTCCTCTGTGAGATTTTTATAGGACGTTGCCTTGACTGTATCGGACGGATACATTTTCTCATAGGCATCCTCTTTTATTTCGGACATATATTCCCGATATTCCTCGTTTTCCACAACAAGGCTGTTTGGAGAGGCATAGTAGGTATATTCCGCGTTAGCCACAGCAATTTCCTCGCTGAGCATAAAGTTAATATACATCTCCGCAATATCCTTGTTTTTAGAGGATGTGGGAACACACATAGCATCTACGTAAAGGTTAGTGCCTTCCTTGGGGTAGTAAAACTCAAGGTTGTTGTTTTCCTCGTACATTGTGAGATAGTCTCCCGCATAATAAGCGGCAATGGCGGCAGAGCCGTTCTCCATTTTGTTGAATATCTCATCCATTACGTAACCCTGAACTATTTTTTTCTGTTCCTTGAGCAATTCAAGGGCATCGCGCCATTGCTCCTCGGTAGCTTCGTTTACGTCTACACCTAGATAGTACTGAGCTGTTCCAAAAGCGTCGCGGGAGTTGTTGAACTGAAGTATATTGCCTGTATAATCCTCATCCCACATAAGAGACCAGCTGCCGATATCTTCATCCTCGGGGTCAACCATCGTAGTGTTGTAAATTATTCCTATCATACCGTAAAGGTAGGGAACAGAATACACGTTTCCGATATCATAGTAAGCGTTTTCGCCCTTAAATTCTGGAAGTATATATTCCATGTTTGGAATATTCTCATAATTCAAGGGCGCAAGATATCCGCCCTCGGCGAGTCGCTGTACCATATAATCCGAGGGAACTATAACGTCATAGCTTACCGCATCGCTCGTTATCTTTGCGTATAAGTCCTCGTTACTTGAATAGGTTGAATAGTTGACCTTAACTCGCGTGCCGTTTTTTGCGCCTATTTCGGAATTATACCAATCCTCAAAGGCTTGATTTACGTCAAGAGAGTCCTCAGAGCCGTCGGAGATATATTCTCCCCAGTTATAAACGTACAGTGTAATAACGTCGTTATTAACAGCCTCACAGGAAGAAAATGAAAGTACGGAAAGAATCAATACGACAGCGCAGAGAATAATAGAAATTATTTTTTTCATTTTCTCTTACCTCCTTACCGTCTGTTTTCTTCGGTTGTTTACCGAGCCTGTGAAATTAACAATAAGCAGTATGACGAGAATAACAGCTATTATAAGCGCGCAGAGCGCGTACATACTGAATTTTACGTTATGTGCCGTTTGATTGTAAACGTAGAGGGGCAGGGTTTGGAAATTGGGAGAGCTTACAAAATGGCTGATAACGAAATCGTCAAGCGACATCGTAAATGCAAGCATAACTCCCGATATTATTCCGGGAACTATCTGGGGGAGTTCGACCTTAAAGAACGCGCGTGTAGGCGTACAACCAAGGTCCATAGCCGCCTCCGACAGCGAGCTGTCAAGCTGATTAAATCTCGGAAGCACCGACAAAAGAACGTAGGGAAGATTAAAGGTCGTATGGGCTATAAGCATAGTTCCAAAACCGAGAAAATCATTGGTTTTAAGAATTTTCGCTACGGCAACAAACAAAAGCATCATTGATACGCCCGTTACGATGTCGGGGTTTACCATTGGTATGTTTGTAACCGATTTTATTGCGTTCTTTACGTATTTCTTGCGCATATGGTGTATTCCAAGAGCCGCAAAGGTCGCGATGACCGTAGCGCAGAGCGAGGAACAAACAGCCAATATAAGTGAGTTTTTAAGAGCCATAAAGGCTTCCTCGTCGCCGAAAAGCTCGATGTACCATATGGGCGAGATCCTTGTAAACTCGCTAAGGCTTCCCGACTCATTGAATGAAAACACAACAAGTACGACTATGGGGGCGTACAGCAGGGCGAATATGATAAACATATATGCTTTCCACAGAAATTTCATATGATTATCCCCCCTTCGTCATCCGAAAACCTATTCATAATTCCAACCGAAATCAAAATAAGTATCATCATAACAAGAGATATTGCCGCGCCTATATTGTAGGTGGACGGAGTTTGGAATAACCTCTCGATAGTGTCTCCGATAAGGTCTATCTTTCCTGCGCCAAGCTTTTGAGAAATATAGAAGGTGCTTATTGACGGCACAAATACCATTGTAATTCCAGAAATTACACCCGACAGTGACAGAGGGAAAATGACCTTTGTCATAACCTGAAAGCTGTTACAGCCAAGGTCAGCCGCCGCTTCGGTATAACGCTTGTCTATCTTGGATATTGAAGTAAAGATAGGAAGCACCATATAGGGCAGAAAGTCGTATATCATTCCGAGTATTACGCCAAAGTCAGAGCCAACGATATACAGCTTGTCCAGCCCCATTTTTTCCAAAAGGGAATTGAGAAGCCCGCCGTTATCAAGCAAAGCCATAAGGGCGTAGGTTCTTATAAGGAGATTGCACCACATAGGTAGCATAAGAAGCACAAGCAACACAGTTCTTGCTCTGGGTCCCGACTTTGCCATAAAATACGCCAAGGGATAGCCTATTATAAGGCATATAACAGTAGCTATAAGGGCAAAGGCGATTGAGAGAATAAAAACATTTGAATACTGTGTCAGATTTGATATGTTGGAAAGTGAAAATCCGTTTTCATCGGTAAAAGCGAAATACACCACAAAGAGCATGGGCGCAACGATAAACATTATCATCCATACGATATGAGGTGTCGCCGCAAGTTTTTGTAACGGCGAGCGGCGGTCAACTGCTTTGCTTTTTTGTCTTGACAACTTACGCATCCTCCTCATCTACAATATCGGAAAGATGATCAAGCTCATCAGAGAACGACGAATAGTCGCCAAACATTCCCGAAAACTCGGATTTTTTCATAATATGTATTGCATCGGGTTCGATATAAACGCCTATCTCAGAATCGGGCGCTACGTAATCGGTGGTTTGTATCATCCACTTGAAGCCATCGATTTCAACTATTATTTCATAGTGCACGCCCTTAAAGGTAACGGTAGAAACCTTTCCTGAGAGCATACCCTTTTCTATGGGAACAACGTCTACGTCCTCGGGACGGATAACAACGTCAACAGGCTCGTTTTTATCGAAGCCCTTGTCAAGGCAGTTAAAGGTGTGCTTTGCGAATTTAACGCTGTAATCGTCAAGCATAATACCGTCGATTATATTGGACTCACCGATAAAGTCGGCAACAAAAGCGTTAATAGGCTCATTGTATATATCCGTAGGCGTTCCGATCTGCTGTATCTTACCGTTTGCCATTACAACGACGGTGTCAGACATAGAAAGAGCTTCCTCTTGGTCGTGAGTTACGTATATAAAGGTGATACCTGTTTTAGCCTGAATATTTTTAAGCTCCACCTGCATATCCTTGCGGAGCTTCAGGTCAAGCGCGCCTAAAGGCTCGTCCAACAGCAGAACCTGAGGCTTGTTTATTAAGGCTCTAGCGATAGCCACACGCTGTTGCTGTCCGCCCGAAAGATTGTTAACGTTTCTTTTCTCAAAGCCGCGCAGATTTACAAGCTCAAGCATTTCCGAAACACGCTTGCGGATCTCATTTTTGTCCACCTTTGCCAAGGTGAGACCAAAAGCGATATTATCATACACGTTCAGGTGAGGGAAAAGGGCGTATTTCTGAAATACGGTGTTTACGTTTCTTTTATGAGCGGGAACATCGTTTATACGTTTTCCGTCAAAATAAACGTCTCCCTCGTCAGGTACTTCAAATCCGCCTATAATACGAAGGGTCGTTGTTTTACCGCAACCCGACGGTCCTAAAAGCGTGATAAATTCGTGGTCATTGATGTAAAGGTCAACGTTTGAGAGTATTTGCTCGCCGTCATATGCCTTGCAGATATTCTTTAGTTCTATAAGCTTTGTTTTCATTCCGCATAAAAACTCCTTAGGAAAATAAATATACGGATAAGGGCAGGATTATACGCAAAAAATTACATATAAGTCTGCCCTTTGCATCCATGCGAATATTGTAACAGAAATTAAAGAAAAATGCAATATATTTTATAAAAAAATTTTTAAAAAACGCCAATAAATTTAATTAAAATCGTTAAAACGCGATTAAATTGAATTTTTAGGCAAAAAAACAGTATTATCTCGGTATTTCTTGGAAAATCGTCGTTTTTCTTCTTTTTCAGCTCGTAACAAATATTTTTGTAAAAAGGGATATTGAGAATATAAATAAAGATAAATTCGCCCCCGATATTAATAATAGATATACGGATATCAGCCAAAGGAGAAAAATCAATATAAAAGAAACTATAAGAATGACCTTTTCGGCAAATATAGGCTCTTTTGCCAAGCATAAAAGTGAATATAATATTCTTCCGCCGTCAAAATCTTTAATGGGCAATAGATTTAAAGCGGCTAAAACTAAGGATGACAGTATAAAATACAATATGACTTGATATTGAATAACACAGTATACAGGAATTAATGCTATGGCAGAAAAAATATTTATCAGCGGACCGCATATGCACAGAAAAATCTCATCTTTGTAGGAATAGCTTGCGGTATACGGTGTCAAGCCTGCTCCGTATATTCCTATATTACATTCATACAGATGTATTCCGCAAAGCTTGGAAGCTATAATATGCCCCAGCTCGTGCACCGTAACAGCGCAAAAGGACGCCAATGCGAAATATGAATGTGAGATAAGCAACGATAAAAATAGCATTACGGAAAAAAAGCCTATTTTAATTTTCATAATAAGCTCCAAAGTTATATATATATCCATACATATGAGAATGAGGAAACAGTCTATTACAAAATGTATTTTGTTTGAAATGTTTGAACAAATAACGGATATTATTTGGATGTTTTTTGGTAAAAAAAACAAATCTAAAAAAATCCAAAAAAACTATTGACTTTTTTGAAAAATAGTGTATAATATTATATGTTGCCGCTGATGCGGTGGCATGCGGAAGTGGCGGAACTGGCAGACGCGCACGTTTGAGGGGCGTGTGGTTTACACCGTACGGGTTCAAGTCCCGTTTTCCGCACCAGACATAGGGAGAGCTAAGCTCTCCCTATTGTTTTATCTACTTCATAATACGGAGACTTTTAAATGACAACTCTACTTATAAAGCTTTTTATTAAGAATAAAGATGAAGTTGAAGCTCAAAATGTCAGATCTGCATACGTTACTTTGGCGAGCGTTATCGGTATTTTGCTAAATGTTATGCTGTTTGTTGGAAAGCTTGTGTTTGGAATTTTGGCGGGTTCGATGTCGATGGTTGCCGATGCGTTTAATAATATAACCGATGCAGGTTCATCTGTGGTTTCTTTTGTCGGCTTTAAGCTATCCGTAAAACACGTTGATAAAAAGCATCCTTTCGGTCACGGCAGAATGGAATACGTGGCGGGTTTTATCGTTGATATGCTTATAATTCTTGTGGGGTTTGAGCTATTCAAGGAATCAATTGGAAAAATAATTTCTCCCACCAAGCCTGAGGTCAGTATTTTTACTGTTGTTGTTTTATGCGTTTCAATACTTATAAAGCTGTGGCTGTTCTTTTTCTACCGTAAAGTAGGAAAGAAAATAGGCTCATCTGCAATTAAATCCACTTCATTAGACAGTATTACCGACTGTGCCGCAACAACTCTCGTTCTTGTGTCGGTGATATTGTCTAAGCAATTCAATATTACTGTTGACGGATACGTTGGGATTGTTGTTGCGGCTTTAATATGTTGGGCGGGCATTAAGTCGGCAAAGGAAACCATTGACCTGCTTTTAGGCGCGCCGCCTACCAAGGAATATATAGAACGTATATATAACTTTACAAGATCATATCCCGAAATCGTTGGAATACACGACCTTATGGTTCACGATTACGGCGTTGGAAGAAAGTTTATTTCATTTCACGCTGAGATACCGTCCGATTATAACGTAGATTTGGCGCACGAGACTATTGATAGGCTTGAGCGTGATATGAATGATGAATTTGACGTATTGGTTACTGTTCACCTCGATCCTATTGCGGTAGACGATGCAGATGTTGAAAAAATGAAGCGCTTTGCTATCGACTGTATGACAGAGGTCAACAAGGATTTTATGCTTCACGATTTTAGAATGACAAAGGGCGAAAAATATGTAAATGTCATTTTTGATATGGTTATTCCGCTTGATTATATAGGAAATCATGATGATGCGGCGCGAATGGTTGCCGATAAAATAAAAGAAAAAAATCCCGATTGTTTTGCCGTTATACATCCCGAGCATCCCTATTACTAAGAAAAATACCGCGTTTACTGTCTCCGAAAAGAGAAGTAAACGCGGTGTTTTTTATTCGTTTTCAAAAACGTTTATCTGTTCAGTAGGACGGTTTTGCTGTTTTGGTGTGTAATTTAAACCAAGATGCTCGTATGCTAACCTGGTTGCGCAGCGTCCTCTCGGAGTACGGCTGAGAAATCCGATTTGGAGCAGATACGGCTCATATACGTCCTCAAGTGTTACTGCTTCCTCGCCAACAGTAGCGGCAACCGTTTCAAGTCCTACGGGTCCGCCGTCGTAAAACTTTATAATTGTTTCAAGCATACGGCGGTCGGTGTTATCAAGTCCAAGTCCGTCTATTTCAAGCCTGCCAAGAGCTATATTGGCTATTCTGCTGTCTATTTTATCCTGTCCGCTGACCTGAGCAAAATCACGCACACGCTTGATAAGCCTGTTTGCAATACGGGGCGTTCCTCTGGAGCGTGATGCTATTTCGTAAGCTCCGTCCTCTGTTATTGAAAAACCCAATATGTTTGCGCTTCGCATAACAATCGTTGTTAGCTCCTCGGGTGTATAAAGCTCTAATTTCAGCACCACACCAAATCTATCGCGAAGGGGCGGCGTTAATTGACCCGCGCGTGTGGTAGCTCCTATCAAGGTAAATCGGGGCAGGTCGATGCGTATACTTCTTGCGGCAGGACCTTTGCCGATTATTATATCCAGGGCATTATCTTCCATAGCGGGATATAGTATCTCTTCCACAGAGCGAGACAGTCGGTGTATTTCATCTATAAACAGAACATCTCCCTCGGAAAGATTGGTAAGCAGTGCCGCAAGGTCTCCCTGCTTTTCTATGGCAGGACCCGATGTGATTCTGATGTTTACGCCCATTTCGGCAGCGATAATGTTGGATAGGGTGGTTTTACCTAATCCGGGAGGTCCGTAAAGTAAAACGTGGTCAAGGCTTTCACCGCGTATTTTGGCGGCTTCAATGTAAATTTTCAGATTTTCCTTTACCTTATCCTGTCCGATATAATCTTCAAGGGTCTTGGGGCGAAGTGAGGTGTCTGTTCCGCTGTCCTCTCTTGTATAAGAGGTGGTCATTATTCGGTTTTCAAAGTCAAATTCATCTGACATATCCATAATGCGTTATCCCCCTTATTTCATAATTTTCTTAAGAGCAAGACGGATAATATCATCAAGCTCCAAATTTGCGGTATCAAGTGTTTTAAGAACGCTATACGCTTCATTTCTCGAATACCCCAGCGCCATAAGGGCTTCCTGCGCATCGGATAGCTTGCTTTGCGCGCCAACGGTTTTGGAGACTGCCGCCCCAAAAGAATCACCGCTATCAGCGCCGATGGGAGCTTTGGTAAGCTTATCCTTAAGCTCAAGAATAACACGAGCCGCTGTTTTCGGACCTATACCGTTTGCCAAGGATATAGCCTTTTTATCCTCCGAGCATATTGCCACAGAGAGCTTTTGAGGCGTTAGCTGTGACAGTATGGCTATTGCTGCCTTAGGACCTACTCCCGATACCGTTATCAAAAGCTTGAACGCATCAAGCTCGTCAACGGTACTGAAGCCGAAAAGCTCCACGCCGTCTTCTCTGACCGCCATATAGCTATATAAGGTCACGTCATCATTTTTTGAGCTTGTCGAATTTCTTGAAAGCAGGGAATGGGTAGTTTGTGATATGGTAAGGCGGTATCCAACGCCGTTTGCGTCTATTACAGCAAACGAGGGATCGAGAAGCGCCAGCTTACCGCGAATATAATAAAACATCAGTTGTCTCCTTTTGAATTGCTGTTATTGCTTGCGGATGACTTTTCTTTTTTTGCCTTTAAAATATCCCTCAGGGATCTTTTTTGCGGCTTAGGGGTAATAAGCATTTCCTCGTGATCTACGTCAAAATCTTCGAGCGTCCATTTGCTGTCGCAAAGCGCGTACATATGCGGGCGCTTCTTTTTTATGACTGTGAAATAAAGTATGACATCAGCTAAGCAAATAATAATAAATAATGACGTTCCGATAATAGAGATTATCGCGCCTGTTTTGTATATGCTTGGGTCGTATTTGAACTCAAGGCTGTGCTGACCGACGCTGTCGATATTAAAGGCGATCAGCGCGTCAAGGGTCTTATAAAATTCTACCTCGTTGCCGTCTACGTATATTTTCCAGCCCTCGTCATAGGGAATCGTTGTTTGTATCATTTGCGATTGCTTGTCGGTGGTGATGTTGCCCTTAAGGTTATCGTCTGTATATTCGGTAACGTTGAACTGAGGCTTGGCTTTCAGAAGCGCGAAAGCGTTTTCATATGCCTCGGCATCCAAATACCATATAAAGTCATAACCCGTATACAGTGTGACGTCTTTTTCGATCAATTTTATTTTGACAGATACATCCTCGCCCTCGTTGAAATAGCCAAGGGAAGCGATATATTTTGTATTACTGCCAAGATATTTTCCTATGAGAGAACCGTTGACGTACAGCTCCACCTCGGCGCTTTGCTTGCTTGGGGGATAAAAATAATATTCCGCGCTTTTTGGCGCTGTAAAGTTATAGCTGACCGAATTATCCCCATTTTCTATCCCTATTGAATAGGAGATAGACAATCCGAGCGATGATTGAATGCAGTCGGGAGATTTGACGGTGTCTATTTCGGTCTTGTTAACAGGAACGTACAGCTTGGAAGAGAAGCTATCCCCAAGCATGGCGGATACAAGGGTATTCAATCTTTCAAAATACCGCTCGAAGTTTGAGGAGTGGAGCGACATATCGTATTTTGCAACTGCGTCGTCTACTCCAAACGCTACCGATAGCGCCTGCGGATTGTAATATGCAGTATACTTCCCATTTGTTTTGAACTCTTCGTATGTGTTTACAAGCTTGTCCGAGGTTTCATAATCGATGATATATTTGATACCGAGCAGGGAATCGGTAACAGGATTTCCGCCGTAGTATTGTGAGTGATGAGAGGTGGACGCATATCCCATTCTTCTCAAAAAGGTTATGGTTTCGGAATTTAAAGTTGAGGTGGAATTTGAGATTCCGTGTAATCCAAGCGCCATATTGTCGTTATATTTTTTGTGCGCTAATTTCTCGGCTCTGTAAAAGCCCTTGTCACTTTCTTGAATGTCGGTGACGATAGGGCGCAGATCCCCCACAAAATTGTTATATTTTGAGTAAGAGGAATATGCCACGTCGCCGTCAAACTGAACCACACAAGCAAGACTGCTGCAAAATATCTCGATACATACGATTATTGCGAGAACAGATGTTATATTTTCCCGTTTGATCGGATTTTTTTGACGTATTATAAGGCATAGCGTCACTAATATTGCAACAGCCGCTATTACGGTTAACCACACTGTTTCAAGTGTCAGAAGCTTGCTGTTATTTTCAACGTAGGTCTCAAATTCAAGCTTGTTACATACTGTCACGAAAAGTATTATAAACGCGACTATTCCAAGTAAAAATTTTTCGCTGACCGTTCGCAGATTTCCAAAAGCCTTATATGCAAGTATAAGCAAGAAAAAGCACAGCATAAAGCTATATCTGTAATTCAGCCAGTTGGGCGCTTGAAATCCGTGCCAAATAAGATCAAGCGGGCTTGCGATAAAGCTTAAGGCGAAGATGACAATGAAAATTAGAGAAGCCACCTTTTCGCGGGAAGCGATCTTTTTTGACATAAAATACACAGGAACGAGGATCAATGTCAAAATACCGCAATATACGAACGGCAAGCCCTGAGGTCTTACTGTATCATAAGAGCCGGGGAGAAATTTTGTGAGAAAATCAAGAATATCAAACTTTGTTTTAAATGACCAGTTGGGGTCTGAAAACGTGGTTTTACCAAAGGTGAGAGAATAGTACGCTCCGAGTATCATAAATGCGGATATAGCTACCGCAAGGAGAGAAAAGCAGGCTATTCTTACAAAGGAGCGAAGCATATGGAGCTTTTCTTTGTGTGGGTTCAGGGTCTCTGCCGAGTGGGCAAAGCAATAGTAAAAATAATAGAGCATTACATAGATACAAATCATATATCCAATATAAAAATTGCTCATTATCGCAATGGATAGCGAAATAACGAATAGCTTATATCTGCGGTTCTTTATAAGTTGTTCGATGCCATAGGTGATAAGAGGAAGCCATATAAGGGCATCTATCCACATCATATTGTTCTGGTAGACCACCGCGTATGCGCAGAGCGAGTACATAACCGAAAAGGCTACGGTGATGACCTTGTTTTGATGGGAAGAATTTTTGTGGAGATAAAAGCCGAAGGAAAGACCGCAAAGCCCAACCTTTAGGAGAATTATGGTAAGCAGAGCTTCAAGAATACGCGTTTGCGGAAAGAGCGCCACAATAAACGAAAGAGGGCTTGCGAGATAGTATGCGTACATACCAATAAACTCTCCGCCTAGACCGCGAAGAAAGGTATATAGCATACTGCCGTCTCCGTAAATTATCTTTCTGAGTGCTTCAAAATAGTATACGTACTGTCCGTTGAGGTCGAGGACGAGAACACTGCCGTCTCCAAAGGGGTGTATCTCCATAGCAAGGTATACGAGGTACATTATAACAACGGGAACGGCGAAGCAGAAGAAAAGATATGAGTATGGCGATGACGCTATTTTATACTGCAAGCGAGCTAAGTACTTTCTTGGATTAAGCATAGCTCTTTTTGAAGATGCTTCTGTGATTTGTTGATTATCCATCGCTTTGCTCCTTTCCCATATCCTCGGAAAAGATTATCTTTTTCGTTGCCTTTTCAAGCTTTATGCGGTCGACGTTCATATCCCGTCCGCAGCCTTGACAAACAACTCTCATCTCACTGCCCACGCGAAGTATTTTAAACTGCTTTGAGCCGCAGGGGTGAGGCTTTTTTAATTCTATAATATCGTTTAGTTTAAATTTAATAATATTCATCCTTGCACCGCTAAAACATAATATATTTTTATTTTACCACAATATCAATAATTTGTAAATATCTATATAAAATTTTACAATTTTTATTAAATAGTATTTGACTTGATGCCTCGGATGTGGTATAATAAGGAGTAAGTTATTTTTTGGAGGAGCAAATGATCATTCTCGGAATTGACCCTGGGCTCGCCATTGTGGGATGGGGGGTCGTAGATTATAGCGGCTCACGCTTTACCACCTTGGGCTACGGTTCGATAGAGACTCCTGCGGGTATGGCTACCGAGCAAAGGCTGTCTCTTATTTACGACAGTATCGGAAAGCTTATCGAAAAATACAGACCGGAGCAGATGGCTATTGAGGAGCTTTTTTTCAATACCAATCAGACCACAGGTATAAGAGTTGCCGAAGCGAGGGGCGTTATTATTATGTGCGCTCACCGTATGGGGGTCAAAATATTCGAATATACCCCTCTTCAGGTAAAACAGTCGGTAGTCGGTTACGGACGGGCAGAAAAAAAGCAGGTCATAACTATGGTCACGATGTTTTTGGGACTGCCTAAGCCTCCAAAGCCCGACGATACGGCGGATGCGTTGGCTATTGCTGTGTGTCACGCTCATTCGGGAACGTCAAGGCTTGCGGACTATTATAATAAAAACTAAGGCGGAAATTATGTGGATTGCAGATAAATGGGAAGATTATGAGCTGATAGATACAGCTAACGGAGAGCGACTTGAGCGTTGGGGACAGTACGTTTTAAGACGTCCCGACCCTCAGATAATTTGGAAAAGCTCTTCAAGCGGAAAACAGTGGAATTATGCCGATGCGGTATACAAGCGCTCATCAAAGGGCGGCGGCGGTTGGGTGAAAAACGAATTGCCCGAATCCTGGAATATAAAATACAGAGATTTGAAGTTTGTTTTAAAGCCGATGGGCTTTAAGCATACGGGGCTTTTCCCCGAGCAGGCGGCGAATTGGGATTGGTTTTCCGAGCTTATCGTTAAATCCAAAAGACCTATAAAGGTTTTAAATATGTTTGCGTATACAGGCGGCGCGACTGTTGCGGCGGCTCGCGCGGGCGCTTCTGTCGTTCACGTTGACGCGGCAAAGGGAATGGTGGCACAGGCAAAGGAAAACGCGGCGCTGTCAGGGCTTGCCGACGCCCCTATCCGTTATATAGTTGACGATTGCAAAAAATTTGTGGAGCGTGAGATACGCAGAGGCAACAAATACGATGCTATTATAATGGATCCCCCATCTTACGGCAGAGGTCCTTCGGGAGAGGTATGGAAGATAGAGGATTGCGTAGACGAGCTTGTAACTCTCAGCGCGCGTCTTTTGTCGGACAAGCCCCTGTTCTTTCTCATAAACTCATATACCACTGGTCTGTCACCTATGGCTATGCAGTATATTCTCGGATTGCGTGTGGCATCGAAATTCGGCGGACATCTTGAGGCAGGCGAGCTTGGATTGCCGGTGACCTCGTCGGGGCTTTCTGTTCCTTGCGGCTCAAGCGCCAGATGGTACTTATAAAAACAAGGTGGTTAAATGAACACTCCTTTTATTAAAACAGAAAATCTATCCTACCGTTATGACGGAGACGACGGACAGGGAAGCCCTGTTCTTAACGGACTTTCCTTGGAAATATCCGAGGGCGAATTTGTCGCTGTTCTCGGGCATAACGGCTCGGGTAAATCAACTCTTGCAAAGCTCCTTAATATGATACTTACTCCCGTTGAGGGGAAGATATATATTATGGGCAGAGATATAACCGACGAGAATATGACCGAAGCCGATGTTTTAGAGCTTCGTAAGAATATCGGTATGGTATTTCAAAACCCCGACAATCAGCTCGTTGCTACTATTGTTGAGGATGATGTGGCGTTTGGCCCGGAAAATCTCGGTGTTCCGTCGGCTGAGATAAGACAGCGTGTTGACAGCGTATTGGCGGGTGTTGGAATGTCAGAATACGCAAAGCATGAGCCTCACAGACTGTCGGGCGGTCAAAAGCAGCGCATCGCCATTGCGGGTATTATGGCAATGCTCCCTCGGTGTATTATTTTTGATGAGTCCACCGCTATGCTTGACCCTGTGGGACGGCAAGAGGTTATGGATGCTATATTAAAGCTTAACCGCGAAAAGAATATAACTGTGATCATAATTACCCACTATATGGAAGAGGCCGCTATGGCTGACAGAATAGTGGTTTTAAACGACGGACAGCTTGTGTTGGACGGAACTCCCGAATATGTCTTTGACCAAGAGGATGTTCTTCGTGGATGCGGATTGAATCTGCCCCAATGTACAGAGCTTATTCACAGATTGAGAGAGCGCGGTATAGAGCTTGACGGAGAATGCACTTCGGTGGAGGCTTGCGCCGAATTGATTTTTAAATCTATCAGTAAGGAATGAAATATGTCTGAAATAAAAATAGAAGAGCTTACTTATTTTCACGGTAAGGATACGCCTTATGAGATAAAGGCTCTTGATAACGTCACGTTGACAATTCCAAGGGGCGTTATAACGGGAATTATAGGTCATACGGGCTCGGGTAAATCTACTCTTGTGCAGATGTTCAACGGAATTCTCCGTCCCGAGCGGGGCAGAGTGCTTTTGGCTGGCTCGGATATATGGCACAAGCCTAAAAATATACGGGCTGTCAGATTTAAGGTTGGGCTTGTAATGCAGTATCCCGAATATCAGCTTTTTGAGGATACCGTGTATAAGGATATTGCTTTCGGACCCAGAAATATGGGGCTTAGTGAAGCCGAGATAAAGGAGCGTGTCGAGGAAGCCGCTATCTTTTCGGGGCTGAGCGCTGAAATGCTTTCTAAGTCACCCTTTGACCTATCGGGCGGACAAAAGAGACGGGCAGCTATCGCGGGTATAATCGCAATGCGTCCCGACGTGCTTGTTTTGGATGAGCCTGCGGCGGGGCTTGACCCCCGAGGCAGAGAGGATATTTTTAACAATATCGTCGATTATCAAAGAAAAAGCGGTAGCACTGTTGTTATCGTCAGCCACAGTATGGAGGATATGGCGAGATACTGTCAGAACCTTGTGGTTATGAACAACGGAAGGATAGCGATGCAGGGCGACGCTTCGCAGATATTCTCACGCTCTGAGGAGCTGTCCGAAATAGGCTTGGATATTCCTCAGATAAGCAAGCTGATGCTTATGCTGAAGAAAATGGGCGTTGATGTCGATACGGGAGCTTACACCGTTGAGAACGCTCTCGAGAGCTTGTTGGAAATCTATAATAAATGATTGGTAGTGCATAAAATTTATGAAAGGTATAGCATTCGGACAGTATTATCCGTCTGATTCGGTATTGCACAGGCTGGACCCTCGAATTAAAATAATAATTACGGTCCTTTATATAGTCAGTACGTTCCTGTGTAAAAATATTTTAAGCTTCGCTTTGCTGTTGTTATCGGCTATTATACTCGTGCTATTGGGCAGAGTACCGCTGAAGCTGGTTTTCAAAAGTCTTCGTCCCGTATTGTTTATTTTAGCCTTTACGGCTGTGCTGAACGTGTTTTGGACAGGTGGCGAGGGCGAGCCGATATTCAGTAAATGGATAATAACAATTTATATAGAGGGCATATATAACGCCATTTTTATAATGGTGCGTATCGTCACTCTTATAATCGGTACGAGTATGTTACTTACTTATACCACAACTCCAATAGCGTTGACAGATGCAATAGAGGATCTTCTTTCTCCCCTGAAAAAGCTTCGTGTTCCGGTTCACGAGTTTGCTATGATGATGACTATCGCGTTGCGTTTCATTCCTACGCTTATGGAGGAGACCGATAAAATAATGACAGCCCAAAAGGCGAGAGGCGCTGATTTTTCAAGCGGAAGCCTTACACAAAGAGCAAAGGCGCTTATTCCTGTTCTTATCCCTTTATTCGTTTCGGCGTTTAACAGAGCGTCGGATCTTGCAACGGCAATGGAATGTCGCTGTTATCACGGCGGTGAGGGACGGACAAGAATGACGGTTCGCCATATCAGATTTACAGATGTTGTGTATCTTATGATGTTCATTGCGTTCGGCGGGGTGATAATATGGCTGAATATACTCGGCATTGGATTTACAATGAGGTGATCGCAATATGAAGGCTCTGATATATATTTCTTTTTTGGGTACTAATTATTGCGGATATCAGATACAGCCTAACGGAGTAACTGTACAACAGAAGCTTAATGAAGCTACAAAGGCTCTTTTTGGATATGACTGCGATATAGTAGGGTGCAGTAGAACAGACAGCGGCGTGCACGCTAATTGCTTTTGCGCTACAGTGTCTAAAAAAGGGTGCGATGAGTTGATTACTACGATACCTGTGGATAAAATTCCTCTTGCCATTGCTAACTATCTGCCCGATGATATCGCGGTTTTTGACGCAAAGGCGGTGGATGGCTCCTTTCATCCCAGGTACGATGTAAAATACAAGGAATACGTTTACCGTATTTGGAACAGACAGCAAAGAGATCCGTTTGTAAACGGAAGAACGTGGCATTATCCAAAAGAAATAAACGATGACACCTTGGAAAAAATGAGAAAAGCCGCAGCTGCGTTTGTGGGAACACACGATTTTGCAACGTATATGTCGGCTGACACAAAAATTCAGGACACAGTACGGACGGTGTACGAAGCGGACGTTACAAGAGACGGAAACATAATTGAATTTCGAGTGTCGGCAAACGGATTTCTCTACAATATGGTCAGAATACTTACAGGAACTCTTATTGCAGTTGCCGAGGGGAAAATATCTCCTGATGAGATAGAAGCGGTCACACTGTCAAAGGATAGACGCAGGGCGGGAATAACCGCGCCTGCCGAAGGCTTGTATCTTAATAAAGTTATTTACTGATTTTTACGAAAGGAGGCTGTGCTATGGGATTTTTCGATATAATTAAAAAAAAGAAAAGCGAACAAAAGGATATTGAAGTTTCCAAGAATGACGGAATACCCTCTGTCGCAAAAAAAATAGGCGAATATTTTAGCACCGAGCCTCAAAAGGAAAAGGTACTTGCTCACGAGGATTTCGATGCTGCCGGTGATACCTATTATGCCAATGTGTCCGCTCATTACAAGGTAGCGCAGAGAATACTTTTTATTTTCTTTGTATTTTTCCTTGTTTTTTCGATTATAACCAATTTCAGTGAAATAACCTATGATAACTTTTATTATTTGTTAAAGGACTTTACAAGTGCCGCTGATGCGGGGAACAATAGCTATGAAACTCTTTCCTACGAATCGGATTCACGTCAGAATTTTGTGCTGTACAGAGGTGGAATAGCCACGGTAAGCCCATCTAAAATATCAATATTTACCGCAACAGGCAGACGTACGCTTAACGAAACGTCTCAGTTTTCTTCACCTTATGCTGCCGCGTCGGATAAATATGTTATGTTTTTTGATACAGCGGGGAACACTTTTTCAATATATAATTCCTTTGCGCGAGTATATAGCGAGACATTGGAGCATCCCGTTAAATGCGCAAGCCTTGCTGAAGACGGCTCCTTTGCCGTTGTTACACAGGCAAGCACAGGATATTGGACAACGAGAATATATACAAAAAATTTCAATCATAAAGCAACAATTCCCTCAAGCAATTATATATTCGGCATACACCTTGACAGCGATGAGGAAAAGCTTTGTGTTCTTTCCTATGAAGCAGGCAACGGAACGGGACAGACTGTGCTTTCGGTCTATGACCTTTCTATGATGAGCGACAAAAAGGGAAATGAGATAGAGCTTGAGGAAAAGCTTACCTATGACGGAGAATTTCCTATAAAGTGCGGTTTTATAGATAACGGTTACCTGGCTTTAATAACCGATAGCCGTGTACGTATACTTGACCGAGGATATGATGTTTTCGAGGAAAGCTCTGATTTTTCGGGCGGTAGCTTGACGGGATATTATCTAGGAGACCACGGTGCGGCGGTATCTGTTGTGGATGTGTCAAGCTGTAAGGTTATTGCCTATAACGGCGAGGGAGACGAACTTCATAACGGTAATATCTCGTACAACGTTTTGGATCTGAGCGTTTGCGACGGTATTATCTTTCTTCAGATAGACCAGGGGGTCGTAAGATTAAACCCCGATAACGATGAAAGACAGCTTTTGAATGCCGGCAACGGAAAGATGCTGATATATAACAAGAGCACAGCGCTGGTATGCGGCGAGTCAAAGGCTGAATATCTTGTATTTAACAGTTAATTATTGCTTTTTGCAAAATGCCTTGGAAAGGACTAACAGTCGATGAAATTAAAAAATATTCCAAATATTTTATCGATAATAAGAATTTGTCTTGTATTTGTTTTTGTAGCGTTGTTCTTCAACGATATGGTAATTCCTGCCCTCATTGTATTTTTGCTAGCGGGGGCAACCGATATTGTTGACGGATATCTGGCAAGACGGTATAACTGGATAACAAACCTCGGAAAGATACTTGACCCTGTCGCGGACAAGCTGATGCAATGCACAGTGCTTGTTTGTCTTTGTATAGGTAAGTATATTCCCGCGTGGTTTGCCGTTGTGTTTTTCCTAAAGGAGCTTGGAACCTTGCTTATGGGCTTTATAGTTATCAAGCGCCGAGACGTTACGGTGGTAAGTAAATGGTACGGAAAGCTTACCGTGTGCCTTTTTTACGCTACGATAGCGGCATCTATTCTTTTTAACGATTTCTTTTCAGAGCATATTGTGCTTAATATATTAATTTATATTCCCGCCGTATTTTTCGGCATCTTCTCATTTGCAGCGTACGTGAGACATTACGCTTGGCTGAAGCACGAGGCGATTAAAAAAGGGAATTTGATAAAAGGACGAAAGGAACAGTGAAGCGATTCATTCGCTTAAGGTTTTATTATGGTAATGTGTTCAAAATGTCACAAACGCGTTGCGGTTGTGTTTGTAAATAAAATAGATAACGGAAACAAGATATCCGAGGGCTTGTGCCTTAAGTGCGCCAGAGAGCTGGGGATTCCTGTGGATAATATGCTTGGAAATATGATGAACCAGATGGGCATATCTCCCGAACAGCTTGAAAATATGGAAGACGATATAAACAATTATATTAATGAGGCGCAAAATCTTCCTACGGATAATGACGACCTTGAAGAGGGCGGAGCTCCCGCTATCGATCTGCCCCAGCTTTTTGGCGACGCCGGCTTTCCCCTCCCCAAAGCACCGCAACCTAACAAGGGAGATAACGGAAAGAAAAACGATAAAGGCGAAAAGACAAGAAAAAAATACAAGTTCCTTGACACATATTGCCGAAATCTGACAAGACGCGCTGAAATGGGCAAGCTTGACAGAATAATAGGCAGAGATAAGGAGCTTGACCGAGTTATACAGATACTTTGCAGACGGCAAAAAAATAACCCCTGCCTCATAGGTGAGCCGGGTGTGGGTAAAACAGCTATCGCAGAGGCGCTTGCCCAAAAGATCGCGGATGGAGACGTACCGTATAAGCTGAGAGGAAAGCAGATATATTTAGTCGATCTTACGGCAATAGTCGCGGGAACTCAATTCAGAGGTCAGTTTGAATCTAGGATATTAGGGCTTTTAAACGAAGTCAAGGAAGCGGGAAACGTTATCCTTGTCATCGACGAGGTCCATAATATTGTGGGCGCGGGAGATGCTGAGGGTAGTGTTAACGCCGCTAATATCCTTAAGCCCGCACTGTCAAGAGGTGAGGTCCGCATAATAGGCGCTACTACGCTTAACGAATACAGGAAATATATCGAAAAGGATTCCGCCCTTGAAAGGCGTTTTCAGCCTGTAACGGTCAATGAGCCGTCACTCTCTGAAACAGTAAAAATGCTTGAGGGTATCAAGCACTACTATGAGGAATTTCATTCTATAAAAATCCCCGATGCGGTTATAAACAGGGCGGTTGTATTATCCGAAAGATATATAACCGACAGATATCTGCCCGATAAGGCAATTGACCTTATCGACGAAGCGGCATCAAGACTTTCTTTGAACAGCGCAGAGCTTAATGAAACGCTTGACATAAGGGAAAAGCTGTTGAATCTGAGAGAGAGACGGGAGGCGCTGGAGGCCGCCGCGCCCACAGATGAAAAGCAGGCGCAGAAATGCTATGAAGAGATAGCGGGGATAAAAGCCGAGGAGATCAAGCTGTCCGAGAGACTTAAGGAAATAGAGCCTCAGTGTGATAACATTTATCTGACAACATCGGATATAGCGGCGGTTATAGAGGTATGGACAGGTGTGCCCGCTATGGATATTGATGAAAATGAATTTGAACAGATAGATAAGCTTGAGAGCCGTTTAAGGGCAAGAATAATCGGACAGGATGAGGCAGTTGTTGCCGTGGCAAAGGCTATAAAGAGAAACCGCGCGGGAATTTCTTATAAGAGAAAGCCTGTTTCCTTTATATTCGCAGGGCCTACGGGCGTGGGAAAGACCGAGCTTGTCAAAACACTTGCGGCGGATTTGTTCCATTCTCCCGAAACGCTTATAAGACTTGATATGTCCGAGTTTATGGAGAAGCATTCTGTATCAAGAATCATCGGAGCGCCTCCCGGATACGTTGGATATGATGACGCGGGACAGCTTACTGAAAAAATACGCCGCCGTCCTTACTCGGTGGTGCTGTTTGATGAGATCGAAAAGGCGCATCCCGATGTGTTGAATATTCTTTTGCAGATACTTGATGACGGAAGAATAACCGATGCTCACGGTAAGACTGTTAACTTTGAAAACACCGTTTTGGTAATGACGACCAACGCAGGCTCTGACCGCTCATCCGCAACGGTAGGATTTTCGGTACAGGAGGGCACAACGGATAACGACAATACAATGAAAGCTCTGTCGAAATTTTTGCGCCCCGAGTTTATAAACCGAGTTGACGAGATAATTACCTTTAATTCCTTGACCGAAGACAATTTTGCAAAGATTGCCGTTATTATGCTTGAGGAGCTTAAGAGCGCCCTTGCTGAGAAGAATATACTTTTCACGTATTCTCAGCCGTCTGTTGATTATATAGCGAAAAATTCCTATTCTAAGAAATTCGGCGCGAGAAATATGCGCAGATTTATAAGAACCAACGTGGAAGATCTTATGGCTGAAAAGATAGTTTCGGACTATAACAGAACTATCGCGGGAATTGCATTAAAGTATTCCAAAAAGGAAGATAAATTAGTTATTGAGTGTATTTGAAAATGAACGAAAAATGGTTTGGATTAAGTATTGCTGATATTGAGAAAAAGCTAAAGACCAACGCCGCCTCGGGGCTTTCCCCAAAGGCGGCTCGTTCTCGTGGAAACAGAGGGGCGGGGCATTTGTTCTATCTCCCCAAAAAATCGGTATGGCGGTTGATCTTTGAATTAATGTCGGATTTTTCTTTAGTAATACTTTTGCTTGGCGCTATATTTTCGTTGGCTTTTGAGGTGGAAGAGCGAGTAAGAGGCGGAGTTGTTCTTGCAATAGCGGTAGGGGCGATCGCGTTTTGCGGTATAATGTATTTCCGTTCGCAAAGAATGACTGAATCTCTCAATTCGTTTTTCTATCCCTCAGCAAAGGTTATAAGAGGTGGCAGACTTTACTGTGTTGATTTTCGTTCGGTTGTTGTTGGGGACGTTATCCTACTTGAAAAAGGGGATATTCTTTGCGTAGATGCGAGAATAGTAACATCAGACGACTTAAGGGTAAAAATGCGTGTTTCTCGTGACGAGTACGCAATTCTTGAAAAATATGCCGATGGCGTTACCGCACCAAATGAGCAAAGGGCTAAGGAGATGGCAAATATGCTCCACGCAGGCTCGGTTGTACTTTCGGGCGGAGCGCGGGCAATAGTAACGGCTGTTGGTAAATATACATATCTGGGCGCGATGACAGGCGGAATACCTTTGCCTGTATCCGATGCGCGACCGAAATTTTTGAGCAAGCTACGCAAGCAATGCTCAAAAATCAATATGATAACCCTTATATCGGTTTTGCCCTTTAGTATGATCAGTCTACTTCTTGGTAATATGCTTTCCGAGCGGGAATCTGTTCTTTCTATAGCTTTTTTAACAGGCTTGGCTATTGCTGCCACAACTATGTCCCAGCTTACATGTGTGCTGTTGCGTATGTACTATACTCATAAGATAAGGCGCTTGGTTATGAATGACAGTGCGGCGGTGGTTAAATCGGTAGAGGCTTTTGATAAGCTATCAGACGCAGATTATATATTTATGCTCGACGGTTGCGCGGCTACTGACGGCGTGTATCACTATACCTGCGCACATTGCGCGGAGGGGGAAATACGAAGCTACGCCTCTCTAAATAAAACGGCTCGCAAGCTTTCGGAATACGTATCTGTATATTATTTTGCGGCAACACGAACTCTAACCACGGGAATAAGCGGAGCGGGGGATTATTTTCTCGGAATTGAAGAGTTTATAAAAAAGTGTGACGTAGACAGAGATGCCTTAAAAATAAGATGTCCTGTAAGCTCATACCTGGCGGGAAATATGACCGATGCTCCCGAGAGAGTGTTGTTTAAGGATATGGGACGCTCTTACTGTCTTAATGTGTGGAGAACACCTGTGGCACTTCAAAACTGCCGTACCGTTATGTTAGGCGGTGACGAACAACCATTAAGCGCTGACGGAATAAAACAGCTTGCAGACGCGTGGAAAAAAAGGGAAGCAGTTGGAGAAACGCCTATTTTATTCACACTTTCTTCTGCGGACCAAGCATACGGCACAGAATGCTTTTTAGGCGAAATTATTTTAAAAGAGGGCGTAGACCTGAATTTAAGTAAAAATATTACACGTCTTGGACGGATGGGCTGTAAGGTAGTATCCTTTTCAAGACGCGGAAATGCACCTAAGCTTCCAACCCCGCTCATTGGACGCGGCTGTGTTGTGAAAGCATCATTTGCGAGAAATAAATTGCCTCTTACATATAATTTTGGCAGTATAGGCGCATATTCGGACTTCTCCGATGACGATATTCTGACACTTATCGATTATGCTCATTCTCAAGGAAAAAGGGTTATAGTAGTAGGCTTTAATGAAAGCGCTATGCGGATAGGCGCTAAGGCGGACGGCTTTATTACTTGCTCGGATATCTCCCCCAAGACCTTTGGATATTTAAATGAAGAAATACATAGCACAGAGCTGGCGGGGCAGAACGGAAGCGTTAACTGTATTCAAACCGTTAAGGAAAGAGCCGATTGTATAATAACCCGACCTAAGAATGGCAGAGGTGGACTTGGTGGTATCTTGGCTGTGTTTACTGAGCTTCGCTCTGTATATAGAAACATATCGGACTATCTGAGATATACGCTATGCGCGCAAATTATAAGACTGATTATAGTAGGCTGTCCGATGCTGTTGGGAGATGCCATACTTGACGCACGACACGTGTTGCTTTGCTCATACGTTCTTGACCTTTTTGTTTTCTTCGGTTTTATGCTGAGGAAGAGTGTTTATATAAATAAAAGGTTGAAAAACTATTGCAAGGCAGAATCAATAAAGGATTATCTTACAGGCGACAGTCCAATGCTTATTTCAAGTATTGTATCATCTGTAATAGCGGTACTGTTGCCCATAGGTGCAGACCTGTTGATAGGTGACTATGATTACAGACTTGAGGGGCTGCTTACATCGATTTTGCTCCTACATATCACGGCATTTGTTATGATTTACTACGGTAACAATTGGAAAGAAATCAAGTACGTGTATAAAAATAAGCTGTTGCTTATTGAGATTGCGACGGTCATTCTGCTATGGGCGCTGTGCTTTGCTTTTTCTCCCATAGGTGTTCTGTTCGGAATTGAGGGAATGATGCCTGCGGTTTACCTATGTATAGCGGTTGTTCCGTCAATTGTATTTGCTGTGATCTTTATTCTCATAAGTCGAAAAAAGCAAATGAAGAAATTTTGAATATAGACAAAACCCCCTTGCATAGATTTAATTAGCTATACTATGCAAGGGAGATTTTATTATGGAACGGTTCAGTACCTGTGAGTTAAGAGAGAAAGAAGTTATAAATCTGTGCGACGGTACTCGGCTGGGTTGTCCCTGTGACTTTGAATTTAACGTTTATGAGGGAGCTATAACAGCGCTTATCGTGCCTCGCCCAAGCGGCTTTTTAGGGCTTAGCCATGCAAACGACCTGGTTATTCCTTGGGATAATATCGAATGTATCGGCACGGACGCTATACTTGTCAGAATGACATCGAACGAAAGCCATGTTGTATATAAGGGTAAGAACAGTAAAAGATAATATAATTGTAAATAATTTGTAAATATATTTTATTTCTATTGAAGTATATAAAAAAATATGGTATAATCTCTGCAATTGCGCGAATGAAAATCATTCGGCAAAATAAAAAATACACACACGTGCGCAGAGGGCGATGCGGTGTTGTCGAAAGGCAATAAAATCGCTATGTGTACGTGGTGGAAAAACCGAAGGAGGACATAAAATGTCTATTATCTCAATCAAACAGCTTCTCGAAGCAGGCGTTCATTTTGGACACCACACCAGAAGATGGAATCCTAAGATGCAGGAGTACATTTTCACAGAAAGAAACGGCATCTACATCATCGACCTTCAGAAAACAGTTAAGAAGTTTGATGAAGCTTACGCGTTTGTTCGCGACGTAGCGGCAGAGGGTGGAAACATTCTCTTCGTTGGTACTAAGAAGCAGGCAGCTGACGCTATTAAGGAAGAGGCTACCCGTTGCGGAATGTACTACGTAAACGTTCGTTGGCCCGGCGGTATGATGACCAACTTCAAGACTATCAAGCGTTCTATCGCTCGTCTTAACAGCCTTGAAAAGATGCAAGAGGACGGAACTTTCGATCTTCTTCCTAAGAAAGAGGTTGCCGCTAAGCAGAAAGAGATCTTCGATCTTCAGAAGAACTACGGCGGTATCAAGAATATGGAAGAGCTTCCCGCAGCTATCTTTATAGTTGACCCCAAGAAGGAAAGAAATGCAGTTCTTGAGGCTAAGAGACTCGGTATCCCCGTTGTTGCTATCGTTGATACCAACTGTGACCCCGATGATGCTGATTACATCATTCCCGGTAACGATGACGCTATCCGCGCTATCAAGCTTATCTCGGCTTCTCTCGCTGACGCAGTTATCGAGGGCAGACAGGGCGAGCAGCTCGTAGAGGAAGTAGCTGAAGAGGCAGCAGAGGAAGTTGCTGAAGAAGCAGCTGCTGAGTAATTTTCTTACAATAAACATTTGAAAGGAATACTAAAATGGCAAATATTACTGCAAAAGATGTTGCGGCTCTCCGCGCAAAGACCGGTATCGGTATGATGGAGTGCAAGAAAGCACTTGTTGAGGCTAACGGTGATGTTGAAGAGGCAATAAAGATTCTCCGTAAGAGAGGCGAGCTTAAGGCTGAGGCTAAGGCTGCTTCCAGAATTGCGGCTGACGGTATCGTTGATATAATGAGCGAGAATGGCGTAACTGCTATGATCGAGGTTAACTCCGAGACCGACTTCGTTGCTAAGAACGCATCTTTCCAGGAATTCGTAAAGAATCTTCTTAAGACAATCATTGCAAACAAGCCCGCAGACGTTGATGCTCTTATGGCATCCACTTACGTTGACGGTTCTGCTACCGTTGACGCAAAGCTTAAGGAAATGATCTTCGTTATCGGAGAAAAGCTCAGCATTCGCCGCTTTGTAGTTGTTGAGGGACTTACAAGCACATATATCCACGGCGCAGGCTCTATCGGTGTTATCGTTTCTTTTGATGCCGATGCTGCTGTTGCTGCAAAGGATGAGTTCACCGCATTCGCTAAGAACATCGCACTTCAGGTTGGCGCATATCCTACGCCTTACCTCAATCGCGAGTCTGTTCCCGCATCTGTTATAGATGAGGAAAAGGCAATTCTTATGGCACAGATCGCTAACGATCCCGCTAATGCTAAGAAGCCTGCACAGATCATCGAAAAGATGGTTACAGGAAGAATTAGCAAGTTCTACGACAATAACTGTCTGTTGGATATGGCATACGTTAAGGATGACGATATGAAGGTTGGTCAGTACGTTGCCGCAACCGCTAAAGAGCTGGGCGGAAACATCACTGTTACAGGCTTCCACCGCTTTGAAAAGGGGGAGGGTATCCAGAAGAGAGAAGAAAACTTTGCGGAAGAGATCGCAAAGCTCACAAATAAGTAATTTAAATTATTTATTTTGAGAGTGAATTTTAAAAAATAAAGTGATTGCACCTCAAAACAAAGCTTTGAGGTGCAATTTGCTTTTAGTTAATTATACAAGGAGTTATCTATGTATAAGATTGTTAAAAAAGAAATTTTAAACCCTACCGTAACAAAAATGGAAATTGAAGCGCCTCTTGTTGCCGCCAAGGCAGAGCCGGGGCAGTTTATTATTCTTCGCGTTGACGACGAGGGCGAGCGTATCCCTCTTACAGTGGCAGGATATGACAGGGAAAAGGGAACTGTTACGATAATATTTCAGATAGTAGGCGCAACCACCGCTCTTTTAAATACAAAAAAAGAGGGCGATTATATTTCTGATTTTGTGGGTCCTCTTGGTAATAAGACAAGACTTGACGGCTTGAAAAAGGTTTGCATAGTCGGTGGGGGAGTTGGTTGCGCAATTGCGTTGCCGATAGCTCAAAAATTAAAGGAAATAGGCTGTGACGTAACGTCTGTTATAGGTTTTAGGTCTAAAGAACTTCTCATATTAGAAGATGAATTTTCCAAAGCCTCGAATAAGATTATAGTTATGACCGATGACGGCTCGTATGGACGGCAGGGAAACGTTTGTGTTCCGCTTAATGAAATGTTCGCCTCGGGTGAGTCCTTTGACGAGGTAATCACCATAGGACCCCTCATTATGATGAAATTTGTAGTTGAAGCCGTAAGACCTACGGGAATTCCTTGCACAGTGTCAATGAATCCAATTATGATTGACGGTACGGGAATGTGCGGCGGCTGTCGGCTTACTTTAAATAGAGACGGGAAAAAGGTAACCGAATTTGCCTGTGTCAACGGCCCCGATTTTAACGGATACGAGGTTGATTTTGACGAGGCAATGTTGAGAGGCGGAATGTACAGAGATTTTGAACGTCACGCGTATGAAAGCGCCTGCAATCTGTTTAATAAGGAGACAAAGTAAACATGGCTAATATGAGTTTAGAAAAAAATCCTATGCCTACCCAAGAGCCATCTGTTCGATGTCATAATTTTAATGAGGTTGCGCTTGGATATAGTGAGGAAACCGCGGTAAACGAAGCTTTGCGTTGCCTTAACTGTAAAAATATGCCTTGTGTTACAGGATGTCCCGTAAACGTTCATATACCCGAATTTATCTCGAAGATAAAAGAGATGGATTTTGAGGGGGCGTATCAGATTATAGCAAGAAGCTCTAGCCTTCCTGCGGTTTGCGGACGTGTATGTCCTCAGGAAACGCAGTGCGAAAGCAAGTGCGTGAGAGGAATAAAGGGAGAGCCTGTGGGAATCGGCAGACTCGAACGCTTTGTAGCCGATTGGCATAACGCCCATTCTGAATCGACACCCACTGTTGACGATTTCAACGGACATAGAGTTGCCGTGGTCGGCGCAGGACCCAGCGGACTTACCTGTGCGGGAGACCTTGCCAAAAAAGGATATAAGGTAACTGTATTTGAAGCTCTGCATTCTGCGGGAGGCGTGCTTGTGTACGGAATTCCCGAATTCAGACTGCCTAAGTCTATAGTTCAAAAGGAAGTTGATAATCTTAAAGCTATGGGCGTTGAAATAGAGACAAACGTTGTGATTGGAAAAACACTTACGGTAGATGAGCTTTTTGAAAAAGGCTATGAAGCGGTATTTATAGGCTCGGGCGCAGGATTGCCAAGCTTTATGGGAATCCCCGGTGAATCTCTCAACGGAGTTTATTCGGCAAATGAGTTCCTTACTCGTTCCAATCTTATGAAAGCATATAAGGATGAGCCTGTAACGCCTATAATGAAAGGCGGTAAGGTTGCTGTTGTGGGTGGCGGTAACGTTGCAATGGATGCGGCGAGAACAGCTTTGCGTCTTGGCGCTGAAAAGGTATTTATAGTTTACAGGCGTTCTATGGATGAGCTTCCCGCGCGTAAGGAAGAGGTGGAGCATGCCATAGAAGAGGGAATAGAATTTAAGCTTCTCAATAATCCTATTGAAATTCTTGGATATCACTCAGATGATAGACGCGACCCCAAAAATGGATTTGTTGTCGGTATGAAGTGTATACAAATGGAGCTTGGCGAGCCTGACGAACGAGGCAGACGCTCACCTGTTCCTGTTGAGGGCAGTGAGTTTGTTCTTGATGTTGATACGGTCATAATGTCTATCGGTACATCACCGAATCCCTTGATTAAAATGACAACAGACGGACTTGACGTTAACCGCAGAGGCGGAATCGTTGTTGAAGAAGCAACAGGCGCTACAACCCGTGAAGGCGTGTTTGCGGGCGGTGATGCGGTAACAGGTGCGGCAACGGTTATTTCCGCAATGGGCGCAGGAAAAACGGCTGCCAAGGCTATTGATGAGTATATTACATCTAAATAAAAAAATCACAGAGTTCAAAATTGAACTCTGTGATTTTTTTATTTGTTGTCTTTTTTTAACGGCTTGCGAGATCCGTCGGGATATTGAATTACAGTATTATCGAGCATAGCGCCGAAGGATAATCTTATTTCGTTGATATATTCTTGGCGAAGCGCTGCTTGCTCTTGCTTTTCTGCTTCCGTAAGCTCAGCTTCCTTGGATTTTTTTGCAAGCTCGTTTATTCTGTTTAGCTTTTCTTTTTCCATTTTCTATCCCTTAAGCGCGAAGCGTAATATTAAACGCCTTATTGAGAGCCGTCAATATTTTTCCGCTTATTTTCTCTGCTTCTTCTACCGTAAGTGTGCGGTCGGATGCTCTGAGAGATACTCGAATGGATACCGACTTTTTATTTTCTCCAACCTGAGGACCGCGGTAAATATCAAACAGAGAAATGCTTTCAACAAGCTTTCCGCCTGCCTTTGCCATTTCTTCCTCTATTGTACCGACCTCAATATCCTCATCGCATACAAACGAGAAATCGCGGGTTGTAGCGGGGAACTTAGGCAGAGGAGTATAGAGCTTTTCTGTTGCCATCATTGAGAAGATAGCCTCGAAATCTATCTCAGCCGCATATACGTCGCAATCTACACCGTAGTTCTGCATTACGAGAGGATGTACTTGTCCGAGAATTGCCACCTGCTTTTCTCCCACAAAGAGACGGGCGCATCTTCCCGGGTGATAGGATACTGCATCTTTTTCGGAACGGATGGTGTATTTATCTATTCCCGCTATCTTCAATACATTTTCACAAACACCCTTGAGTGTGTAGAAATCGCAATCTCCGTACATTCCGACGGCAATAACCTTATCTTCATTAGGAAGTGTATCCGCGCCTGTAGGAATATATACAGTGGCAATCTCGAACAGGCGAACGTCGTTGTTGTTGAAGTTATAATTTCTTGCAATGACTTCAAGCATAGAGGGGAGAGAAGTTGTTCTCATAACGCTTGTGTCCTCGCCGAGAGGATTGGAAATAACCACAGAGCTTCTGAGCTTGCTGTCGTCGGGAAGCCTGATTTTATCGTAGTATTTGGGGCTTATAAACGAGAAGGTCTGTATCTGGTTGATACCCATTCCGCACATAGCGTGCTCAAGGTCTACCTCAAACTGCTGCTTAGGCGTTCTGCCGCCTTGTGTCATTTCTCCCTTTATGAGAGTAGACTTGATATTGTTGTATCCGTAAATACGTGCTATTTCTTCGGCAATATCATTCATACATCCAAGGTCAGCACGGAATGTGGGAGGGATAAGCTTTCCATTCTCAACCTTTACGTCAAGCGCCGCTAAGGTTTTTTTCATATCCTCGTAAGAAATATCTGTTCCGAGGAAGCTGTTTATCCTCTCAAAATCAAAGTCGAGAACAACAGGTTCTGCCTTTGTGGGGTATACGTCGATATATTCATTTACGACCTCACCGGCACCAAGCAATTCGATAAGCTCGCAAGCTCTTTCAAGTCCACCGAAGCAGTTTTCAGGGTCAAGACCCTTTTCGAAACGTGCTGAGCTTTCGGTACGCATACCGTTTTTCTTAGCTGTAACACGAACAGATGCTCCGTTGAAGCAAGCGGATTCAAACACGATAGTTTTTGTATCATCCTTGATTTCGCTGTTAGCTCCGCCCATAACACCCGCAAGGGCAACAGCGCGTTCCTTATCGGCGATTACGAGCATATCGCTGTTAAGAGTATGCTCCTGATCGTCAAGGGATTTAAAGCTCTCGTTATCGTTAGCTCTGCGTACAACTATTGACGAGCCGTTAAGACAGCTGTAATCAAAGGCGTGCATAGGCTGACCGTACTCAAGCATTACGTAATTTGTAATATCTACGATGTTGTTTATGGGTCTTACACCGCTTGCCCGCAGACGCATACGAAGCCAAAGGGGAGAAGGCTCTATCTTTACGTTTTTAACAACTCTCGCCATGTATCTGTAGCAAAGGTCGGGTGCGTCAATCTTTACAGAGAGATAATTGCTTATCTTATCTCCGTCGTTAGCGCATTTTACAACAGGTGTATGAAGCGTTAACGGGCGGTTAAAGGATACGGCTGTTTCTCTTGCAAGTCCTATAACAGACAGACAGTCGGGACGGTTTGACGTTATTTCAAACTCCACAACCGTGTCGTTGAGCATAAGAGCCTCGCGAACATCCATACCTATTTTATCAGCATAGCTGTCATCAAGTATGAGTATTCCGTTGGGATCTTTTCCCGGCATATCGTGCTCTGTAAGCTCAAGCTCGCCCATAGAGCAAAGCATGCCGTCCGATTGAACGCCGCGAAGCTTGCCCGATTTGATAACGATATCCCCGGGGAGCTTTGCTACGGGAATAGCCGCGGGAACGATAGCACCCTCAAATACATTTTGCGCGCCTGTAACTATTTGAGCGATTTTTCCGTTTCCTATTTCAACCTGACATATTTGCAGGTGGTCGCTGTTTTCGTGAGGCTCAATTTTTATAATCTTGGCAACAACAACGTTTTCAATATTACTGCCAAGCTCTTCAAAGCATTCTACCTTCGAGCCCGTGTCAGTCATTCTGTCGCAGTAATCCTTTGAGGATATATCACTGACATCGACAAAATCCGACAGCCAATTTCTTGACAAATTCATTGTATTTCTCCTAAATCTTCTTTATACTATTAGCCTCTTGTCTTACCGCCGGCAACATTGAGCGTTACACCGTGAATATAGGAAGCCTGCTCGCTTGCCATGAATGCGACGGTGGAAGCGACCTCAGAAAGCTTACCCGAGCGTCCGAGCGGTGTTGTGCCTGTTTTGCTGTAGCCTGCGCGAAGCTGATCTACGGTGATACCTCTTGTATATGCAAGAGCTGTCTCGTAAGAAATAGTGCGGAGACCTGTTGCTTCAAGAATACCGGGGGCAATTCCCACAACGCGGATATTCTTCTTTCCAAGCTCCTTTGCCCAAGAGCGTGTAAGGGCGTTGACTGCCGCCTTGGAAGCTGCGTATACGCTCTGTCCCTCAGATCCCTCGAGTCCGCACTCAGAGGACATATTTACGATAACACCGCCACCGTTCTTCAGCATTACTCTTGCGGCTTCCTGAGAGCAGTAGAACAGACCTTTAAGGTTTACGTTCATCACCTTATCCCAAACAGCTTCGTCAAGCTCATACTGTCCTGCTTCGTCAACAAGCAAACGGGGAATATTAATACCTGCGTTGTTTACAAGAATATCTACCTTTCCAAAGGTCTCAACAGCTTTGTCAACCATATTCTTAACGCTCTCGCGTGATGTAACGTCGGTTGCCACGTAAAGAACCTGTCCGTCCTTTGCGCCGCTAAATTCGGGAGCAGTGGGGTTAATGTCGCATACAACAACGTTTGCGCCGTCCTTTATAAATTCTTCAACGGTAGCGTATCCTATACCCGAAGCGCCGCCTGTGATTATTACTGTTTTGTTTTCAAGATTCAACCAATTGCTCATTTTAAAATCTCCTTTAATAGATATATTTTTTAATCAAAATTGTTCAAGGAACCGAACGTCGTTTTCGTAAAGAAGACGCATATCATCAATTCCAAATTGCTTCATTGCCAAGCGTTCAATGCCCATACCGAATGCAAAGCCGCTATATACCTCGGGGTCTATTCCGCAGTTTGAAAGCACAAAGGGGTGTACCATTCCTGCGCCAAGTATCTCTATCCAACCCTCGTTTTTACAAACGCGACAGCCCTTACCGCCGCAAACAAAGCAGGAAACGTCGATCTCGGCAGACGGCTCGGTAAATGGGAAGTGGTGGGGACGGAAGCGCAGGCGTGTATCCTCTCCGAAAAACTCCTTAGCAAACGTTTCCATCATACCTTTCCAATCTCCCATAGTAACGCCCTTATCTACAACCAATCCCTCGACCTGATGGAACAGGGGAGAGTGGGTTGCGTCAACGGCATCGGAGCGGTAAACACGACCGGGAGAGATTACTCTGATAGGCGGTTTCTGCTTCTCCATGGTTCTGACCTGTACGGGGGAGGTCTGTGAGCGGAGAAGTATGTTTTCAGTTATATAAAATGTGTCCTGTGTATCTCTCGCGGGGTGATTTGGGGGAATGTTGAGGGCTTGGAAGTTGTAATAATCGTATTCAACCTCAGGACCCTCGGCAATAGAAAATCCCATTCCGATAAATATATCCTCTATCTTTCTTTGAACAGCGGTGAGAGGATGTATATGTCCTATCTTTGATGCACAAGAGGGAAGTGTAACGTCAATCTTTTCGGATATAAGCTTTTCTTCCAACTGCTTTTGTTTAAGCTGTTGCGCTTTTTCTGAAAGAGCTTCTTCTATCGCTCCTCTGACCTCGTTTGCGAGCTGACCTATTATAGGTCTTTCCTCGGCGGACAAAGCTCCCATTCCGCGCAATACGGATGTAAGCTCACCTTTCTTTCCCAGATACTGAATACGTATCTGCTCAATATCCGCATCCTTTGCGGAAATAGCAGACAAGGCATTCTCTCTGATGCGTTGCAATGTTTCTTTCATTGTCTTGTCCTTTCTTTATCTTGAAAAATTAATTATAAACATAACAAAACCCCGTCCCATACGAATATAGGACGGGGAAAATAAACCGCGGTACCACCTAAATTTTGATTTATAAAATCAACACTCAAAAGCTATAACGGCGCTTACCCGTACCAAGCTACTTTTTGTAATTTCACAAGGTCTCCTCCGAAGTGAAATGCAAGTTCTCTGCCTGTAACCGCTTTCAGCCGTGGCGGTCTCTCTGTAACGTAGCGTTGAAAACTGCGAGCTTCATCATAGCATTTTATTTCATCTTGAATATTATATCACAGATGCGTTTTTATTTCAAGAGGATTTTCAAAAAATCAGAATTTTATTATACTTTCATCCCACATATCGGGAGCGTCGTATCCCATAAGGTTAACCATAGTTGCGGCAACGTTGGAAAGACCGAAGCTTCCGTTGTCATCCTTTACTGTATAGCTGTCCTTGTAGAAGTTATCGTAAATGATGCAAGGAACGGGATTAAGAGTGTGGCTTGTTTTAGCCTTAAAGCATCCGTTTTTATCTGCCTTGGGCATACCCGTCTTTTTATCTATCTCGTACATTTCATCAGCGTTTCCGTGGTCTGCTGTAATGAGGGCAACGCCCTTTGCCTTATCAACAGCGGCGATTATTCTCGCAAGCTGAAGATCAAGAGCTTCCATAGAGCATCTTGTAGCAAGAAGCGAGCCTGTATGACCTACCATATCTCCGTTGGGGAAGTTTACGCGCAGATACTTATATTTGCCGGATTCGATACACTCTATAAGCTTATCGGTAATCTCTGCGCACTTCATCCAAGGTCTTTGCTCAAAGGGAACAACGTCCGAGGGAATCTCTATATATGTTTCAAGCTCCTCGGAGAATTTGCCCGAGCGGTTTCCGTTCCAGAAATAGGTTACGTGTCCGTATTTCTGAGTTTCGGAAATTGCAAGCTGGTTTACACCTGCGTTTGCAAGGTATTCGCTCATAGTATTGGTTATCTCGGGAGGAGATACAAGATATCTGTGGGGTATATGAAGGTCTCCGTCATATTCAAGCATACCCGCGTATACAACAGAGGGAACTCTCTTACGGTCAAACTTATCAAACTCACCCTCAGCGGCATCAAACGCCTTGGATATCTCAATAGAACGGTCGCCGCGGAAATTAAAGAATATAACGCTGTCGCCGTCATTGATCGTTCCAACAGGCTTGCCGTTCTCCGCAATTACAAAAGGAGGAAGATCCTGGTCTATTACCTTAAGCTCGTCTCTGTATGTCTTTACAGCTTCTGCCGCGCTTGCGAAATATCTGCCCTCTCCGAGAACGTGGGTCTGCCAGCCTCTGTCTACCATAGACCAGTCAGCCTCGTATCTGTCCATCGTTATTTTCATACGTCCGCCGCCGGATGCGATTTTAATATCAAAGTCAGCAGAACGAAGCTCGCCTATGAACGCCTCGAAAGGTTCAATATATTCAAGCGCGCTTGTCTCGCCAACGTCACGTCCGTCTATGAGAATGTGAATGCGAACTGTCTTTATGCCCTCGTTCTTTGCCTGAAGTATCATTGCCTTAAGATGGTCTATATGAGAGTGTACGTTACCGTCAGAGAACAGACCGAGGAAATGAAGCACGCTTCCGTTATTATTTACGTTGGAAATTATAGCCTTCCAAGTGTCGGATGCGAACATTTTTCCGCTTTCAATGGACTGAGATACAAGCTTTGCTCCCTGAGCAAATACCTGACCCGCACCGAGAGCGTTGTGACCTACCTCGGAGTTACCCATATCGTCATCAGAGGGAAGTCCAACTGCCATTCCGTGAGCCTTCAGCTTAACGGTGGGGTATTTTTCCATAAGCATATCAAGTGTGGGAGTATATGCGCCCTTAACCGCATTTGCAATAGTATCGGGGGCAATTCCAACGCCGTCCATTACTATTGTCAGTACAGGTCCGTCAACTCCGTTAAATTTAGAAAGTTTTTTCAATTCTGCCATTTCAGCCTCCTAAAAGAAATATTATTCCAATCTTATATAGTATAACTCTAAAACGATTTTTTTTCAAGTAGGAAATTAAATATTTTTTGATTTTTTGTCAATTATTTTATTATGAGCGGGATTGACAGGCAATGCGTGATATGATACAATATTATAATAAGCATTTTTATTTTTATGAAAGGGGGATAATATGACCGATAAGGATAAGCTTGACGATTTTTGGGATCTTTCGTCTCTTGTTCCCCAAAAGAGTATTTCTTTTTCGCCAGTGACGGCTGTAGAGCCTGTGGAAATAACGGCAGAGCCAAATAAAAAAGACGAAGCTGACGGTAAAAATGATACGGTTATAAAAAGATACATTCCCCCATATAACGGCAATTCAAGACTTACTCTTGACGAGCAGTTTGAAAAGATAGAAAGCTATGAGCCTAAAGGGGCGCTTATTCACAGGGTTACTGTTAAAAAGAGAAAAACACAATATAACTATTACGCCGAGTTTTTAAAAAACGCAATAGAATATATTGACGTTAAGGGATATAAATGCGATTTTGTTCCGTTCTTTTCATACGTTCCTATGTATGACCAAATGACAAATGAACAGCTATCCTATTATTTTTGGTTTCGTGAGAACGCAAAAAACGGAACGTTTATAAAAACCGATTACGGTTATTTGTTTGTCTATATTTTTGAAATATTGAATTTAGGAACAAGAATGGACGTAAAGGAAGCCCAGTGTATCCTTATGTCTCTTTGGAACGAATATCAAGAGGAATATCCCGCTATTTCGGGAAAGCTTGCGGATTGGATATGTGATTACGGTCTGTTGCACCGTTTGCCGCCGCCAACCTCTGTTAGCTCTAAAATAATACAAAAGGTTCATTCCCTTAAGGAATACTTTATATGCTTGCCTAAGGACGATATTCAAAGATGTGTGTTGACGCTTATGCGCTATTGCACGTCCTATGATTACAAAACGAGCAAATTCTACACTCCACAAAACAAGCCGCTTTTTGATAAGTATATAATAGGAGCGCTATCTGTTGCTGTTAAATATTATTCGACGGATGGCAATATACTTTCGGGGTTTGACTGTAACGACAGTACCGTTTCAAGAGACGTTTATGTGGGGGCTGTTTGCGTTGCCGAGCAAAAATACCGAATAGAGGTGAGCTACTGCTCATTTTCGAGGTCTAATGAACGCAGATTTCTTATAGGAGATATTATTAAATATTCCGAGAATAAGCTGAGAGCTTATATAGGAGTAAAGACGAAAATGACGGTATATTCATTAGCGACCGAGCTGCGCGGACTTATCGATAACTATTTTGCGGAAGCCCTACCGCCCAGACGGACATCTAAGCCCGTCACCGAAAAGCACGATTACGATATTTTGTATGACGTTCCCGCAAAGCCTTTGTCGCTTTCAAATGCCGCAAAAATCGAGGAGATATCCTGGAATACAACAAATGAGCTTGTAGGCGCGTTTGAGGAAGAGAATGACAAGCAAGAGCCAATTAAGGATATATCAATACCGAAAGCACTGCCTATTGAAGATACGTTAAAGCAGGACAACGACCCATTTGAGCTTTACAGACAGGTGATTTTAGCTACGTTAAACAGTGACAAAAATGCCATAGCTGTATTTGCTAAAGCTCAGGGTAAAATGACTGACAGTGTTGTCGAAGCTATCAACGAAATAGCCTATGACGTTTTTGGTGACCTTTTGATAGAGGATGACGGTGTGGGAAATTATACCGTCATAGAGGATTATAAGAATTATTTTATTTGACATACGGAGAATTATATGAGTAATAGCGTTGATATTCAAAGAATACCAAAAAGGATATTAAATTCACTTCTTGTATCGGTGTCCGCAGGGGTTGTGCCGAGAATAGGCGCACCTTATATTGCCATAGGACGGCGGGACGAGATAAGCGCGCTCCTTTCGGACCTTGAACAAATAAACGAGGGCGGTGGAACTATGCGTTTTATCGTAGGTCGCTATGGAAGCGGAAAGAGCTTTCTTATGCAGCTTATAAGGGGATATGCCCTTGAGCGTGACTTCATAACCGCCGATGCAGACCTTTCTCCCGAACGGCGCCTGTACGGTTCATCGGGAAGCGGAGTCGCAACGTATCGTGAGCTTATAAAGAATATGGCATCAAAAACCTCTCCCGACGGCGGGGCGCTACCTAAAATGATAGCCCGTTGGATAGAGCTTTTAAAGTCCGATATTATTGCAGAGGGAATATCTCCCGACAGTGAGAAATTTAATTTGAGGCTTAACTCTCTTGTTTCTCAAAAAATGAGAGAGGTTGAATTTATGGTAGGCGGCTTTGACTTTTCGCGGGTTATTACCGAATACTATAAGGCATATACTGACGGAAACGACGAAAAGAGAAGCGCGTGTCTCCGTTGGCTAAGAGGAGAATATTCAACTAAGACCGAGGCAAGGTCAGCTCTTGGCTTTTCGGTGTCTGTAATCATAGATGACGACAACTGGTACGATTTTATAAAGCTCTGGGCGATGCTTGTAAGATTTATTGGTTACAGAGGTCTTGTTGTTTTTATTGACGAGTGTGTAAATCTTTATAAAATAACACACAGAGTAAGCCGAGAGAATAATTACGAAAAAATACTTTCAATGTTTAACGATACTCTGCAAGGAAGAGCACCAGGGCTTGGACTTATTCTTGGGGGAACACCTCAGTTTATGGATGATACCCGAAGAGGGCTTTTTAGCTATGAGGCATTGAAGAGCAGACTTTGTGACAGTCGATATGCTTTGGAAGAATATAAAAATTATATAGGACCTGTAATCAGATTAAAGCGTCTGACCGATGATGAGCTGTTCGCTCTTATTTCCCGAATTACAAAGCTTTACGCTGTAAATTACGGCGCAGAGCCGAGAATTACCGAAGATGAAATGGTAAGATTTCTTGAAATATCCCTTTCAAGAGCGGGTGCTGAACAATTGATCACTCCCCGAGAGATGCTACGCGACTATATGACGGTTTTGAATATTCTTATGCAAAATGAAAACGTGACCTTCGAACAGGTCATAAACAAAGCATTTGCTGGAAGTGAAGAACAGGGCGCGGATAACGCAGGTACTTCTAAGAAAGAGAACGTATTTTCGGCAGAGGACATAGAATTTTAAAAACTGTAAGGAGAAAGAAAAGTGACAGAAGCAGATAGAATATTTGACAGATTTCCGTCTTTCATACGTGAATATATTTATTCTCACTCTTGGGATAGTTTAAGACCTGTTCAGCTTGAAGCGGCGAAAACTATCTTTAATACGGAAAACAATCTGCTTTTGACGTCGGCTACTGCCAGCGGAAAAACAGAAGCCGTTTTCTTTCCTATTCTCAGTGATATATGCGGCAGACCTGAAAACGGAATATCCGTTTTATATATCGCGCCGCTTAAAAGCTTGATAAACGACCAGTTTTTCAGAATAGAGGAGCTGCTTCGGGAAAGCGGTATAGCCGTTACTCATTGGCACGGAGACGTGTCGGCTTCCCAAAAGAAAAAGCTTTTAAAAAATCCCGAGGGTATATTGCAGATAACCCCCGAGTCATTGGAAGCGATGCTTATAAATCGTTCAAACGATATTCCCCGTATTTTTTCGGGCTTGCGTTATATCGTTATTGATGAGATACACTGTCTTACGGGAACCGACAGAGGAAATCAGATCATTTGTCAGCTAAACAGAATAGAGCGGCTTATAGGGTATTCTCCCCGGCGGATAGGTCTTTCCGCAACCGTCGGAAATCCCGAGCTGTCTGCAAAATGGCTTAGCGGCGGGTCCGACAGAAAAACCGATATTCCTATGTTTGATCAGGAAAAAATTAAATGGAGATTGGGACTTGAGCATTTCTTTATTCAAAACAAAAGCTTTGACCAAACCGCCCCGACAGTATCAAAGGGTCTTACCCCCGCGGCGGCTATGGATGCAGGGTATGAATATCTATACGATTGCGTAAAAGACAGAAAGTCCATAGTTTTTTCCAACTCCCGAGAAGAGACCGAATACGTATGCGCAACCCTCAGACAAATTGCGAAAAAGAGAAGTGATAAAGATGTTTTTCTTATTCATCACGGAAATCTGTCAGCCTCGCTACGAGAGGAAGCCGAGCTAAAAATGAAGAATGACGATAGCTTTGCCGTTACCTGCGCTACGTCAACCATGGAGCTTGGAATCGATATCGGCAGACTTGAACGCATTGCTCACGTTGATTTTCCCAACAGTGTTTCGGGATTTCTTCAGCGCCTCGGACGTTCGGGAAGAAGAGGGCAGCCCCCCGAGATGATGGCTGTATTCCGTGAGGAAGAGCCACTGCCTAACGCTCCGTTACCACAGCTTATTCCGTGGGATCTGATTCGCGCAATAGCCATTATTCAGCTTTATATTGAAGAACGCTTTGTTGAGCCGCCATCAAAAAAGCGGGAGCCCTTTAGCTTGCTGTTTCATCAAACACTTAGTGTTCTTGCCGCCTCGGGAGAGCTAAAAGCCGCTGCTCTCGCGGAGCGACTTCTTTCGCTTCCGCCTTTTGCCGACGTGTCAAGGGAAAAATATAAATCCTTACTTGTTTCGATGTTAAACAACGGTTTCTTGGAGATGACTGAGGAAAAAGGTCTTATTGTCGGTATGTCGGGAGAGCGATTGCTTAATAGCTTTAAGTTTTATGCCGTATTTAACGACAGCGAGGATTTTACCGTTAGGCGTGATTCCGAAGAAATCGGCACAATAACAACACCGCCGCCCGTTGGTGACCGATTTGCTCTTGCGGGGCGTGTATGGGAAGTGTTAGAGCTTGACGTTCAAAGACGACTCGTATACGTAAAGAGTGTTGAGGGTAAAATGGAAATATCGTGGCCGGGCGAATACGGAGAGATACACACTAGAATACTTGAGCGTATGAAGCTTGTATTGACGGAGAACGTTGATTATCCGTATCTTAAGGACAATGCAAGACATAGACTTCAAATCGCAAGACGTGTGTTTGAAAACGCGGGAATATCGCATAGCCCTGTTGTGCATTTGGGCGGATATACATGGTGCTTGTTCCCGTGGCTAGGAACAAGAAGCTTTCGCGCTATGCGGAAAGCCCTTGGGCGAATTTCTACCGATTTTGGTATTTCGGGTATGGATTACGAGGGTTGTTATTATATAAAATTCCGTATGGAGCAGGGAACGCCCAAAGAGCTTCTTATGCGTCTTGACGCGGAATTTGAAGCTGTTGGAGATAACGTGCAGCTTCTTGTTGGGAAATCCGAGCTGCCGATATTTGAAAAATACGACAGATATATTCCCGCTGAACTTTTAAGAAGCTCCTATGCAGTAGACAAATTGAACGCCTTTGAAGCCCGAGGCAGAGTGGCAGAGATGCTTGAAAAATATCAATAATGTCGAAATGCACAAAAAAATAAAGTTTTATTGTGCAAAATATATATTGACATTTTTTGCAAAAAAGAGTAATATTATATGTGCAATGATAGGGAGCGGTGAAAACGTACGCTTTTCAGAGAGCTGTTGGTCGGTGCGAAGCAGTAAGCGCTTTTTTACTAAATCACCCTTGAGCTTGCTGTCGATAGTCGCTGACAGGTAGAACAGCACGTATTTCTGCGTTAAAGAATGGTGTATGAAAGTACAGAGAGGTCTGCAAATTGCGGACAAAAAGAGTGGTACCGCGGAGTTATACCTTCGTCTCTTAGATAAATGAGAGACGAAGGTTTTTTGTTTTAAACTATGTAAATTTATGTAAGTGAAAGGAAGAAAAAATGCTTACTCTTGATAAAATCTATCACGCCGCGTTTGTTTTAAAAAACGTGGTTCGGGAAACGACCTTGATCCCATCTCCAAAATTAAATCCTAGCTGTAAGAACGTTTATCTTAAAACGGAAAATTTACAGCTCACAGGCTCTTTTAAGGTAAGAGGCGCGGGATATATGATATCTCAGCTGACAGAAGAGGAAAAGGCAAGAGGTGTTATTGCTTGCTCGGCGGGAAATCACGCGCAGGGCGTTGCGCTTGCCTCGCAGAAATACGGAATACGCTCTGTTATCTGTCTGCCGGAGGGCGCACCTATATCCAAGGTCGAGGCTACCAAGAGCTACGGAGCTGAGGTGGTTATGGTCAAGGGCGTATATGATGACGCGTACAACCACGCTTTAAAACTCAGAGACGAAATGGGATATACCTTTGTTCATCCCTTTGATGACGAAAACGTTATTGCGGGTCAGGGAACTAACGGACTTGAGCTGCTCAATCAATGCGGCGATCTCGACGCTGTTGTAGTACCGATAGGCGGTGGCGGACTTATCTCGGGTGTTGCTTATGCGATAAAAATGTTAGCGCCTCATATTAAGGTTTACGGCGTTCAGGCTGCCGGCGCTCCGAGTATGAAAAACTCGGTAAAGGACGGCAAGATAGAGAGACTTAATTCTGTTTCTACTATTGCCGACGGTATTGCTGTAAAGCAACCCGGTGAAAATACCTTTAAATTCTGCTCGGAATACGTTGACGAGATAGTTACGGTTACCGAGGATGAGATATCCTCCGCTATTCTTGCCCTTATAGAACAGCACAAGATGATAGCAGAGGGCGCAGGCGCTGTGGCTGTGGCGGCGGTAATGTTTAACAAGCTCCCCATAAAGGGCAAAAACGTAGCCTGTGTGGTCTCGGGCGGTAATATTGACGTTACAATACTTTCGAGAGTAATGGAGCGCGGTCTGCTAAAATCGGGCAGAACATGTAATCTCTGCATAGAGCTTATGGATAAGCCCGGACAGCTCAGAGACGTTTCGAGTATCATAGCTTCGTTGGGAGCAAACGTAATATCGGTACACCACGAACGCGCAAGTGAAACTACCGATATAAACGGATGCTTCTTGAGAATTGTTCTTGAGACAAGGGATTATGAGCATATACAGCTTATTACGTCCACGCTTACAGATGCGGGATTCCATCTCGTATAAATACATAAAACACAAAGGAGAACAAAAATGGAAAAAGTATATACAAAAAACGCTCCCGATGCAATCGGTCCTTACTCACAGGCAGTTGTTTGCGGTAATATGGTTTTTACCTCGGGGCAGATAGCGATTGATCCTGCTGACGGGGCTGTTCACGCAGTAACTATCGAGGATCAGACTGAGCAGGTTTGTAAGAACTTGTCAGAGGTACTTAAGGCGGCGGGAACGTCTATTGATAAGGCTGTAAAAACTACGTGCTTTTTGGCGAATATGAGCGACTTTGCCGCATTTAACGAGGTATACGGCAAGTACTTCACCCAAAAGCCCGCAAGATCTTGTGTTGCCGCTAAAGAGCTTCCTCGCGGTGTGCTTGTTGAAGTAGAGGTTATCGCTGAGCTTTAATGGCTGAAATGTATTGAATTTTCGACACTTTTATAAAAAAATTGTGCAGATTTGATAATTATGAAATTATTAAAAAATTCTCTTGACAAAGCTCGTATTTCGTGATAGAATATTTACATATTTATTAAAGCGTTATTAAGGGGAATCAGTAGTAGAGGTAACATTTACAGAAAGCCGATGGTCGATGGAAATCGGTAATGCGATTCTATGAATCTCCTCCCCGAGCTTCCCATTGAAGACCGATTGGTTGAGTAGATGTGGACGGAAAGCCACCGTTATCGTAGGCTGTCTTACTGATTGGTAAGTTTTGAGGGGCTGATTTTTTTCAGCAACAAGAGTGGTACCGCAGAGTGTCAATGACCTTTGTCTCTTAAATGTGATTAAGAGATAAAGGTCTTTTTTGATATTATTCCCGACGGAGTCGGAAAAAGGAGTGATTAAATGATTTTAAACGGTTCTGAAATTCTCGTAAACGTTCTTATGGAACAGGGCGTGGATACCGTGTTCGGTTATCCCGGGGGCGCAGTGCTTAACATTTATGATGCGTTGTATAAGTATAAGGATAAAATCACGCATTATATGACAGCACACGAGCAGGGCGCTGCTCACGCCGCGGACGGATATGCAAGATCCACAGGAAAAACGGGCGTTGTTATCGCCACAAGCGGTCCCGGCGCTACAAACCTTGTAACAGGTATTGCTACCGCATATATGGACAGTGTTCCTATGGTGGCTATAACAGGAAACGTTCCAACACCTCTTATTGGATGCGATAGCTTCCAAGAGGTTTACATAGCGGGTATTACAATGCCCATAACCAAGCATAATTTCGTGGTACGTAAGGTAGATGACCTTGCCGATACGCTGAGAGATGCGTTTAGAATCGCATCCAGCGGCAGACCCGGACCTGTTCTTGTTGATATCCCCAAGGATGTTACGGCTAATAAAACAACTTACGTGCCCGCACCGTCTCCTGTTCAAAAGGAAATGCCTACTCACGTTGTAGGTGATGTTGAGGAAATTGCAGACCTTATTAACAAGGCAGAGCGTCCTTTCGTTTACTTTGGCGGCGGAGTTCGTTTGTCGGGAGCGTCGGAAGAGCTCAGAGAACTGTTGCTTACAGCCGATATTCCTGCGGCGTATACCCTTATGGCGGCAGGAGCGCTTAAATACGGAGAGAAGCAAAATCTCGGTTTGCTTGGAATGCACGGATGCTATTCGGCAAATTGCGCGGCAAACAGAGCGGACGTTATGATAGCCATCGGAACTCGCTTTAGTGACCGAGTTGCTTTGAATACAACCAAGTTCGGTCACAATGCTAAGATAATCCATATTGATATTGATTCCGTTGAGATAAATAAAAACATCATAGCGGATTATAGCATCATAGGTGACGTAAAGGCGGTTCTCAAAGAGCTGATGCAGTACATAAAGCCTGCCGACCGTTCCGATTGGTTTGAGCAGATAGAAAAATGGAAAGCTGATGATTATCACCCCGAGGATTGCGAAACGGCATTGCGTCCCCATCAGGTTATAGAAACCGCTTGTGAAATAGCAGGAGAGGATGCAATATTTGTTACGGATGTCGGACAGCATCAAATGTGGGCGGCTCAATATTTACACCACGTAAAGCCTAAGAGCTTCCTTACAAGCGGCGGTCTTGGTACTATGGGCTACGGATATGGAGCGGCAATAGGCGCTCAGATAGCAAATCCGGATGTACCCGTTGTTCATTTCACGTCCGACGGCTCGCTTCATATGAATATGAATGAGCTTTGTACCGCTGTCAGCTACAAGGTTCCGGTTATTACTGTTATAATGAATAATGCGGTGCTCGGTATGGTTCGTCAGTGGCAGGGCGTGTTCTACGGAAGACGGTTCTCATCAAGCGAGCCTGAGCGCGTTACCGATTACGTTAAGGTTGCCGAAGCCTTTGGAGCAGTCGGCTTCCGCTGTACGACCCCCGCTGAATTTGAAGCAGCGATGAAAAAGGCAATGACCGTAGGCGGTCCTGTTTGGATAGAGTGCGTAATAGACCGAGAAGAAAAGGTTCTTCCTATGATACCCGCAGGCGGAACTGTTCACGATACTATGTTTAACTAAGGAGAATCGAAAATGAAAAAACAGTGTATGGTGATTCTTGTTGAAAATAATTCGGGTGTTCTTGCGCGCGTATCGTCTTTGTTTATGCAGCGTGGCTTCAACATTGATTCCTTGACGGTTTCATCAACAGAAAATCCTAAAATATCAAGAATAACGGTTATGACAACCGGAGACCAAAAGAACTTCAGTCAGATATTGAAGCAAACGGGTAAGCTGATAGAAACAAAAATGATATTCTCGGTAGAGCCGTCATTCAGCCTTATAAGAGAGCTTCTCTTAGTAAAGTTTTCAACCGAGCATATAGACGTATCGGTGCTGAAAAAGCTTATTGATAGCTTTGGAGCTAATATAATCGATATTACCAACGGGTGCTTTGTTGCGGAGCTTTCAGCGTCTACCCAGAAGATAGACGATTTCCTTGAAGCGACCAAGGAATATGAAATGATTGAAATGTGCCGTTCGGGCGCCATAGCTATGGAACGCGGCAAGGTTTCATACGACATTAACTGAAAAAATTAAATTTTACATAATTCAAAGGAGAACAAAAAATGATTACTAAGTACTATGATTCTGATTGCAACCTCGGACTTCTCGACGGCAAGACAGTTGCCGTTATCGGATTTGGAAGCCAAGGACACGCTCACTCCATGAACCTCGCAGAGAGCGGATGTAACGTTGTTGTCGGTCTTCGCAAGGGAAGCGGACACTGGCAGAAGGCTGCTGATTTCGCGGCTACACATCCTAACTTCAAGGTTATGGAGGTTGAGGATGCGGCTAAGGCTGCTGACCTCGTTATGATGCTCGTTCCCGATGAGCTTGCCGCTGACATCTACAACAAGCAGGTAGCTCCTCATATGAAGGACGGCGACGTTCTTATGTTCGCTCACGGCTTCAATATTCATTTCAATTTCATTCAGCCTGCTAAGAACATAGACGTTATAATGGTTGCTCCCAAGGGACCCGGACACACTGTAAGAAGCCAGTATCAAGAGGGCAAGGGTGTTCCCAGCCTTATCGCGGTACATCAGGATTACACAGGTAAGGCTAAGGAATATGCGCTTGCATACGCTTCCGGAATCGGCGCGGGCAGAGCAGGTATTCTTGAAACATCCTTCCGTGAGGAGACCGAGACCGACCTCTTCGGTGAGCAGGCAGTTCTTTGCGGCGGTGTTACCGAGCTTATGAAGGCAGGCTTTGATACTCTTGTTGAAGCTGGCTATGAGCCCGAAATGGCTTACTTCGAGTGTATCCACGAAATGAAGCTTATCGTTGACCTTATTAACAACGGCGGCTTTGCAATGATGAGATACTCCATCTCCAACACAGCGGAGTACGGCGATTACAGAACAGGTAAGCGTCTTGTTACCGAGGAAACTCGCAAGGAAATGAAAAAGGTTCTTTCCGAAATTCAGGACGGCACGTTCGCTTCCGAGTTTATGCAGGAATTCTCGGCAGGAAGAAAGGCTAAGTTCCTTGCTACCCGCCGTAAGGAAAGCGAGCATCAGCTCGAAAAGACAGGTGCTGAGCTTCGTCAGATGATGAGCTGGCTGAAAAAGTAATTAGTAAATAAAATTCGGGGAGATATTCCAACGAATTCTCCCCGAATTTATAAGGAGAGCTTATGTTGCTTGCGGTCAATATCGGAAATTCAAGGATATCTGTCGGGGTATTTGATACAAACGGAGAGCTTTGTTGCCGTTATAAAATATCGACCGATAATAATAAAACCGCTGATGAGTATTCATCGTTAATTCGCTCCGTATTTTCCGAGCGAGGATTTGACGTGGCTAGGATAAATTTCGTTATCCTTTCTTCGGTCGTACCCCAGTTGACCTCAACCGTAACCGACGCATTGTGTCAGGTTACAGAAAAAAGCCCCCTTATAGTAGGACCCGGAGTTAAAACAGGTTATTCAATTAAAATCGATAATCCGTCGGAGCTGGGCGGAGATATCGTTGCTAATACCGCCGCTGTTATAGGTCGGCAAAAAAGTGAATACGGTCAAGCATTTCCGTCGGTCATAGTTGATATGAATACGGTAACAACAGTATCTGCGGTAAATAAGAACGGCGAATTTATCGGGTGTTCTATTTTTCCCGGCGTGCAGATGTCCTTTGACGCTATGCACGGAAATACGGCATTGCTTCCCAACGTTATGCTTTCTTCTCCTCAGAGAGCAATCGGCAGAAGCTCGCAAGAGTCTGTCCGTTCGGGAGTTATATTCGGAAATGCGTTTGCCCTTGATGGCTTTGTGTATAAATTCGCAAAGGAAATGAAGTGCAGACCGGAGGAGCTGAATTTGACAATTACAGGCGAATATGCCAAGAGCGTCTTAGATGTATGTAATTCTAGTTTTTCATATGACGAAAACTTAACGCTCAAAGGCTTGTATTATATTTACCTTAACAATAAAAAATAATAACGGTTATCCGATTATTATAATTTTTAAGCGCCGTACCCACAGCGGACGGCAGCATCGGGTGAAAGTCCCGAGAAAGGGAACAGTTATGTTCAAAAAACATCTTATTGAGACAGCACATATGGCTGTACTTATGAAAGTTGAGGTAGAAAAATGAAAATGTCTACCAAGAAAAAAACTCTTCGTTTGGTTGAGCTTGCAATGCTCATCGCTTTGATTGCGGTTTTGCAATTCACAGGAGCGTCGATTCCGATAGGTCTTGTACCGCTTACGTTTGTTTTGATTCCCATATGCGTTGGCGCATTTTTGCTGGGACCTGTTGACGGCGCAATACTCGGATTTGTATTCGGACTTATAACAGTTATTCAAACGCCGCAAAACGGTATTTTGAACTTTTTGTTTCAAGCAAGTCCAATAATCTACGTTATTCTCGCGTTAGCGAAGGCAACGCTTGCGGGATTTCTTTCGGGCTTGATATATAAGGCTCTTGATAAAGCCTTTAAGGGCAAGCTTGTGTATCTCAAAACGTTGATAGCGTCTGTCGCCGCTCCTGTTATCAACACCGCGGTGTTCGTTTTGGGTATGATAATATTTTTTATGCCTCAGCTGTCCGCGATGCCAACCGAATTTCCTGATTACTTCAGTAAGTATGTCAATCCAATGCAGGTTTTGTTTTTAGGATTGGCAGGCTTTAATTTTCTCGGTGAAGTTATAGTTAATATTGTTCTCACACCTGCAATTGTAAGAATTGTCGATGTGGTAAAAAAGAAATTTAATTTTTAGTTGTATTGAAAGGATCTTATTATGTCACTTCGTTCCGATAACGTAACAAAGGGCGCTGAAAGAGCGCCTAACAGAAGCCTGTTTTATGCGATGGGCTATACAAAAGAGGAGCTTGAAAGACCGCTTATAGGCGTTATTAGCGCCCACAGCGAGATAGTTCCGGGACATCACCATCTCGATAAGATTGCCGATGCTGTAAAGGCGGGAATCAGAATGGCGAGCGGTACGCCTGTGCTTATTCCGTCCATAGGTGTTTGCGACGGTATTGCAATGGGTCATATTGGAATGAAGTATTCTTTGGCAAGCAGAGAGCTTATTTGCGACAGCGTTGAAACTATGACGATGGCGCATCAGCTTGACGGACTTGTTCTTGTACCTAACTGTGACAAGATAGTTCCCGGTATGCTTATGGCGGCGGTTAGAATGAACGTTCCCGCCATCGTTTGCAGCGGCGGTCCTATGCTTGCGGGTACATATAACGGAGAAGAGGTCAGCCTTTCAAAAATGTTCGAAGCTGTCGGCGCATATAAGGCGGGCATTATTGACGAGTGCAAGCTTGAGGAATGCGAGCAGGGAGTTTGTCCGGGCTGCGGAAGCTGCGCGGGTATGTATACCGCTAACAGTATGAACTGCCTGTGCGAGGCGCTTGGAATCGCTCTCCCCGGTAACGGTACTATCCCCGCTGTAAGCAATAAGAGAACTATGCTCGCAAAGCATGCGGGTATGGCTATTATGGAGCTTGTGCGGAACAATATATGCGCAAGAGATATTGTAAACGAAAGGTCTATCCGTAACGCTTTGGCTTGCGATATGGCGCTTGGATGCAGCTCCAACAGCGTTCTCCACCTTTTGGCTATTGCCAATGAGGCAGGTGTTGCTCTTGACCTTAATATTTTCAATGAAATGAGCGCAATTGTTCCTAACCTTTGTCATTTAGCTCCCGCGGGCGCAACCCATATGCAGGATCTTGATGCGGCAGGAGGTATACGCGCTGTTCAAGCTGAGCTTATAAAGAAGAACCTTCTTGATACCGACGTAATTACGGTTACAGGTAAGACCTTAGGCGAAAACGTTGAGGGCGCTTATATCAAGAATACAAATGCTATCAGACCTATCGATGAGCCCTATAGCGCAACAGGCGGTATCCAGATACTTTGGGGTAACATCGCTCAAAAGGGATGTGTTGTAAAGCGTAGTGCTGTAGCACCTGAAATGCTTGTTCATAGCGGTCCTGCCCGTGTGTTCAATTCAGAGGACGAGGCAATTGCGGCCATATACTCGGGTAAGATAGTAGACGGAGACGTTGTTGTTATCCGTTATGAAGGACCTAAGGGCGGACCGGGAATGAGAGAGATGCTTAACCCCACCAGTGCGCTTGCAGGTATGAAGCTTGATAAAACGGTTGCTCTTATAACGGACGGACGCTTTTCGGGCGCAAGCCGCGGAGCATCCATAGGTCACGTAAGTCCCGAGGCGGCAGACGGCGGAAATATAGCCCTTATCGAAGAGGGAGATATTATTGAAATAAATATTCCCGACGCATCTATCAATGTCAAGGTAAGCGATGATGTTCTTGAAGCGCGCAGAGCCAAATATACAGCTCCCGAGCCTAACGTAAAGAGCGGCTGGCTTGCAAGATACGCAAGACTTGTCAGCGGCGCAGACCAAGGCGCGGTAATGAAATAATACAGGAAGGTATATCACCGTATATGATGAATAACGCAACTAAATACACCCGTCAGTATTTTCCCGCTCCCAACGTAGAGGGAAAATGGATGAAGAAAAACTACATATCAAAAGCTCCCAGATGGTGCTCGGTTGACTTGAGAGACGGCAACCAGTCTCTCATTATTCCTATGAGCCTCGAGGAGAAATTGGATTTCTTCCAGCTTCTCGTAAGAATAGGCTTTAAGGAGATAGAGGTGGGCTTTCCTGCGGCATCCGAGACGGAATATAAGTTTCTTCGTACCTTGATCGAGGAAGATCTTATTCCCGACGACGTAACCGTACAGGTGCTTACTCAGTCAAGAGAGCATATAATCAAAAAGACCTTTGAGAGCCTTAAAGGCGCAAAGAACGCCATAGTTCACCTTTATAATTCCACTTCCGTGGCACAGCGCGAACAGGTGTTCAAGAAATCAAAGGAAGAAATAATTGATATTGCTATAAAGGGCGCGGAGCTGTTCAACAAGTTCAGCGAGGAAATGGGCGTGAATTACACCTATGAATACTCTCCCGAATCCTTCACAGGAACAGAGCCCGAGTTTGCTCTTGAGATATGCAACGCGGTACTTGACGTTTGGAAGCCTACAAAGGAGCGACCTGTTATAATCAATCTTCCCGTAACAGTTCAGGTATCTATGCCTCACGTTTACGCAAATCAGGTCGAATACATGCACGAAAATCTTAAGTACCGCGAGAATGTAATCATATCTCTCCATCCACATAATGATCGAGGCTGTGCTGTTGCGGATGCCGAAATGGGCGTTTTGGCAGGCGGCGACCGAATAGAGGGAACTCTTTTCGGAAACGGAGAGAGAACAGGTAACGTTGACATTGTTACAATGGCACTTAATATGTACGCGCAGGGAGTAGACCCCCAACTTGATCTTTCGGATATTCCGTCTATTACCGAGCTTTATGAAAGAGTAACAAGAATGCAGGTATATGACAGAACGCCTTATGCAGGCAAGCTTGTATTTGCGGCTTTCTCGGGCTCACATCAGGATGCCATAGCAAAGGGTATGAAGTGGAGAGAGGATCACACCTGCCCCTATTGGACGGTTCCTTATCTTCCTATCGATCCTCAGGACGTTGGCAGAGAATACGAAACAGACGTTATCCGTATCAACTCTCAGTCGGGTAAGGGCGGTATCGGTTGGCTTCTCGAGCACAACTACGGATATGCTCTCCCGCCTAAGATGCGCGAGGACGTTGGATATACAGTTAAGAACGTGTCCGATAGATCTCATAAGGAGCTTGCTCCCGCTGAGGTGTTGGAGATATTCAAGAATGAGTACGTCAATATCAATACTCCTATTGAGCTTGAGGACTATCACTTTGTCCGTAAGCCCGATTGTATGAAGGCTATCGTTACCATATCGCAAAACGGTGAAACGAGAGACATCTCGGCAGAGGGTAACGGACGCCTTGACGCGGTAAGTAACGCTATCAAGCGCCATCTTGGAATAGAGTATTCCAACCTTACTTACACCGAGCACGCTCTCACAAGCGAGTCCTCGTCTCAGGCGGTAACCTACGTAAGTATAACCTTTAAGGACGGAACAACGAGCTGGGGCGCGGGAGTACACGACGATATTATTGCCGCTTCTATAAGCGCGCTTATATCGGCTATAAACCGCAAAATGTGCAACTAATTGACACACGAAAGAGGTAAGAACTATGGGAATGACAATGACACAGAAGATTTTGGCGGCTCACGCAGGACTTGAGAGCGTCAAAGCGGGTCAGCTCATTATGGCTAACCTTGATTTAGTATTGGGAAACGATATTACGTCTCCTGTTGCTATCAATGAATTTAAGAAAAACGGCTTTGACGGAGTGTTCGACAAGGATAAGATCGCTCTTGTTATGGACCACTTTGTACCAAACAAGGATATAAAGGCGGCTCAGCAGTGCAAGCAGTGCAGAACATTCGCGAAGTGCTTCTCTATCACTAATTATTTTGACGTAGGAGATATGGGTATCGAGCACGCTTTGCTTCCTGAAAAAGGACTTGTAGGTCCCGGGGAGCTGGTTATAGGAGCTGATTCACACACCTGTACATACGGAGCGCTCGGCGCGTTTTCCACAGGCGTGGGAAGCACCGATATGGCGGCGGGTATGGCTACGGGTAAGGCGTGGTTCAAGGTTCCGTCCGCAATTAAATTTAACCTTGTTGGTAAGCTTCAGCCTATGGTTTCGGGTAAGGATGTTATTCTTTACATAATCGGAATGATAGGCGTTGACGGAGCGCTTTACCGCTCTATGGAGTTCACAGGCGAGGGACTCTCGGCGCTTTCTATGGATGACCGCCTGTGTATGGCAAATATGGCAATAGAGGCAGGCGCTAAAAACGGAATATTTGAGGTTGATGAAGTTACAATGGAATACATCAACGGTCGCGTTAACCGACCTGTTACCGTTTACAAGGCAGACGCCGATGCGGAGTATGACGAGGAATATACAATAGACCTCTCTACAATAGAGCCTACCGTGGCTTGTCCTCATTTGCCCGAAAACACAAAAAATGCCAAGGAGCTTTCGGATATCGTTCCCGATCAGGTTGTTATCGGCTCTTGCACCAACGGCAGACTTTCCGATATGGCGGCTGCGGCTAAGATAATGAACGGTAAGCATATAGCAGATGGTGTTCGCTGTATCATAATTCCCGCAACGCAGACTATATACAAGGAGTGTATCAAGCTTGGATATATCGATACGTTTATTGATGCGGGCTGTGTCGTTTCAACGCCTACCTGCGGTCCTTGTCTTGGCGGATATATGGGAATACTGGCGGAGGACGAGATAGCGGTTGCGACTACAAACAGAAACTTTGTGGGCAGAATGGGACATATAACCTCTAAGATATATCTTGCAAGCCCCGAGGTTGCCGCGGCAACAGCTATTGCGGGTAAGATATGCGACCCGAGAGAAATGAGCGAGAAGTAAGGAGAGATAAAAATGGATGTAAAGGGATATGTACATAAATATGGAGATAACGTAGATACTGACGTTATTATCCCCGCAAGATATTTGAATACCTCTGACCATAAGGAGCTTGCTTCTCACTGTATGGAAGATATAGACGCGGATTTTACCAAAAAGGTAAATGCGGGTGACATTATGGTAGGTGGAGCTAACTTCGGTTGCGGCTCATCAAGAGAGCATGCCCCCATAGCTATTAAAAATTCGGGAATTTCCTGCGTTATTGCTAAGACCTTCGCTCGAATTTTCTTCCGTAATGCTATAAACATCGGTCTTGCTATACTCGAATGCCCAGAGGCAAGCGAGAAAATAGATAGCGGAGACGAGGTTGCGGTTGATTTCGATACGGGTATCATAACCAACGTAACAAAAAATGAAACCTATCAGGCAGAGCCGTTTCCCGAATTTATAAAGGATATTATCCGCGCGGACGGTCTGATGAATTCTATCGGGGGTCAGAAATAATGAAGAAGAATATAGCTGTTTTAAAGGGTGACGGTATCGGACCTGAAATCGTTGAACAGGCGATACTCGTTTTAAACGCTGTAGGCGATAAATTCGGTCACGAATTTAACTATACCGAGGTTGATATCGGCGGATGCAGTATTGATAAGCACGGCGTGCCGATAACAGATGAGGGAATGGCGGCTTGTAAGGCATCTGACAGTGTTCTTTTGGGAGCTGTCGGCGGTCCTAAATGGGATAACGTTGACCCATCTATAAGACCCGAAAAGGCGCTGTTGGCTGTACGTAAGGAGCTTGGTCTTTTTGCTAATCTCCGTCCAACAAAGCTATTTCCGCAATTGGCAGATGCTTCGCCTCTCAAGGCAAGTATTGTCGGAAACGGAATTGACCTTATGATAGTCCGTGAGCTTACGGGCGGCATCTATTTCGGAGCTAGAAGAACTGTAACGGAAAATGGCGAAAAGGTCGCTACCGACGAAATGACGTACAGTGAGCACGAAATCGAAAGAATAGGACGTGTTGCTTTTGAAAGCGCGCGCAAGAGAGGAAAGCGACTTGCCTCGGTAGATAAGGCAAACGTGTTGGATTCCTCCCGCCTTTGGAGAGCGGTCATGCACAAGCTGTCAGTGGAATATTCGGACGTTGAATATTCGGATATACTTGTTGACAATACTGCTATGCAGCTAATAAAAAATCCCGCTCAGTTTGACGTAATTGTTACCGAGAATATGTTTGGCGACATTCTTTCCGATGAAGCAAGTATGCTTACGGGTTCTATCGGTATGATGCCCTCGGCAAGTCTTTCTTCGGGAACTCTCGGAATGTATGAGCCTATACACGGCTCAGCTCCCGATATTGCGGGAATGGATATCGCAAACCCCATAGGAACCGTTATGTCTGTTGCTATGATGCTTCGCTTCTCATTTGATATGTCAGCAGAGGCAGACGCTATCGAAGCGGCTGTAAATAAAGCTCTTGATGACGGATACAGAACTGCGGATATATGGAAAGAGGGCACAAAAAAGGTTGGATGTAAGGAAATGGGCGCTATAATTGCGGCTAATCTTTAACGAAAGGAAAAGATAAAATGCTTAATATTAAGTATGATTTAGTAAAATCAAGAAAAGAAAAGCCCGATTGGGATCATTTGGGCTTTGGAAAATATTTTACCGACCATATGTTCATAATGGACTATGACGATGGACAGGGCTGGCACGATGCGCGTATAGTTCCGTATCAGAACCTTTCGCTGGACCCTGCTTGTATGGTATTCCATTACGCGCAGGAAATGTTCGAAGGCTTGAAAGCATACCGCACGCCCGATGGCTCTGTTCAGCTTTTCAGACCCGATAAAAATATTGAAAGAATGAACAATACAAATACCCGTCTTTGTATTCCTCACCTCGATCCCACAGATGTGCTGGATGCTCTTAAGGCTATCGTAAAGGTAGAAGAAGAGTGGGTGCCCACAAAAGAGGGAACCTCTTTGTATATTCGTCCTTTTATAATCGCTACCGACGTTCAGCTTGGCGTTCATCCCTCAAAGAGCTATAAGTTTATAATTATTATGAGCCCTGTTGGCGCGTACTACGCAGAGGGAATAAAGCCTGTTAAGATATTTGTTGAAACAGAGTATGTTCGAGCAGTAAAAGGCGGTACAGGATTTGCCAAGGTCGGCGGAAACTACGCTTGTTCGCTTATAGGACAGCAGAAAGCCGAAAGTCTTGGATATTCACAGGTTTTGTGGCTTGACGGAATCGAGCATAAGTACATCGATGAAGTTGGCGCTATGAACGTATTTCTCGTTATAGACGGAAAGGTAATTACACCTGCTCTTGACGAGGGAAATATTCTTCCCGGAGTAACAAGAGCGTCTTGTATAGAAATATTGAAGAAATACGGATATTTGGTTGAGGAACGTAAGCTCTCACTTGCAGAGGTTATTGAAGCTTACAAGAACGGCAAGCTTAACGAGGCGTTTGGTACAGGAACGGCGGCTGTTGTATCTCCTATGGGAGCGCTCGATACCGAAACCGAGAAGATGACTATAAACAACGGCGAGATTGGCGAGGTTGCTCAAAAGCTTTACGATACATTGACAGGCATTCAGTGGGGAAGAATTCCCGATGAGTTCGGTTGGACAGTAAAGGTTGACTAAATCAAATTGGCCGCAGGCACGAAAAAATGCCTGTGGCCGATTTGTGCGAATGAATAAAATGTGTATATATACATTGTTAAATGAATAAATAATCGGTGAAATTATTCGCGATATTCACGATTATATTCATTTTTGTGCATTGTGGCTATAAATATCCAAAGATATTAATAAACATTGTCAAACAAACATATTGACATTTATTTGCTTTGGGTGTATAATATACACAAATCAATGAATATTATGCAAATAACACATTTCGATTGCATATCAATACAGGAGGAACATAAAATGGAAAAGAAAGATATCAAAAAGGTTGTTTTAGCTTATTCGGGTGGCTTGGATACTTCTATAATCATCCCGTGGTTAAAGGAAAACTACAATAACTGTGAGGTTATCGCTGTCAGCGGAAACGTAGGACAGAATGATGAGCTTGACGGACTTGAAGAAAAGGCAATAAAGACAGGCGCGTCCAAGATATACATAGAGGATCTTACGGATGAGTTCGTTGACGATTACGTAATACCTACCGTAATGGCGGGCGCTAAGTACGAGGCAAATTTGCTCGGTACTTCTTTCGGTCGTCACGTTATCGCTAAGCGTATAGTTGAGATCGCCAAGGCAGAGGGGGCTGACGCTATTTGCCACGGCTGTACAGGTAAGGGAAACGACCAGGTTCGTTTTGAACTTACTATCAAAGCATTTGCGCCCGATATGCCTATAATTGCTCCTTGGCGTGAGTGGAACATAAAGTCCCGTGAGGAAGAGATAGAATACGCAGAGGCGCACAACGTTCCTCTTAAGATAAACCGTGAGACAAACTACTCTAAGGATAAAAACCTTTGGCACCTCAGCCACGAGGGGCTTGACCTTGAGGATGCGGGAAATGAGCCTCTTTACGAAAAAGAAGGCTTCCTTGAAATGGGCGTATCTCCCATTCAAGCTCCCGATGCTCCTACTTATATAACCCTTGAATTTGAAAAAGGACGTCCTGTTGCTTTCAACGGCGAAAAGATGAGCGCAAAGGAAATAATCCTTAACCTGAACAAGGTAGGCGGTGAGAACGGCATTGGTTTGCTTGATATTGTTGAGAACCGTCTCGTAGGTATGAAGTGCCGCGGTGTTTATGAGACCCCCGGCGGAGAGATTCTCTATGCGGCTCATAATTATCTTGAGACACTATGTCTTGATAAGTATACCGCGCACAAGAAAGAGGAGCTTGCCGTTACATTTGCAGACCTTGTATATAACGGTCAGTGGTTTACACCTTTGCGCGAGGCTCTCTCCGCATTTGTGGATAAGACACAGGAAAACGTTACGGGTAAGGTAAAGCTCAAGCTTTACAAGGCTAATATTATCAAAGCGGGCGCATGGAGCGACTATTCTCTCTATTTCGAGGAGATAGCTACATTTGGTGAGGATCACGTTTACGATCAGACCGATGCTACCGGATTTATCAACCTGTTCGGTCTTCCTATAAAGGTACAGGCTCAGGTCAACGAAAAGAATAAAAAATAATAGATAAGGACTCGTTTGCCTGCCGCCCAAAAAGCGACAGGCAATACGTGCTAAATTTAACTTATGGAAAAAATGTGGGCAGGCAGGTTTGCCAAGACCTTAGACAGCAAGGCAGATGACTTTAACTCGTCCATACGCTTTGACTGTAAGATGTACAAGCAGGATATTACAGGCTCAATTGCGCACGCTCAGATGCTCGCGGCTCAGAGGATAATTTCGAATGAGGACTGCACAGCTATCGTTGACGGCTTATGTGGAATATTATCCGATATTGAAAGCGGAGTATTGCAAATAGATATGCGATGTGAGGATATCCATATGTTTGTGGAATCCGAGCTTACAAAGCGTATTGGAGATGCGGGTAAGCGTTTGCACACTGCAAGAAGCCGAAACGATCAGGTAGCGGTTGACGTCAGAATGTATCTCCGTGACGAAGTGAAAGAGATATTCGAGCTTCTTAAAACGCTGATTACAGATATAACCGAACAGGCGGAAAAGAATAAGAGTGTCATCGTTCCCGGATATACTCATTTACAGAGAGCGCAGCCTATTACTTTCGGTCACCACCTTATGGCGTATTCTATGATGTTTTTGCGTGACCTTAGCAGATTAGAGGATGCGAAGAAGAGAATGAACTATTCGCCTCTTGGCTCTTGCGCTTTGGCGGGAACGACCTATAATACAGACCGCCGTATGGAAGCCGAGAAGCTTGGCTTTGACGGAATTATGCTCAACAGCATAGACGGAGTTTCCGACAGAGATTTCTGTATAGAATTTATGAGCGCGTTTTCTACTATAATGATGCACCTGTCAAGACTTTCCGAGGAGATAATCCTTTGGTCAAGCTGGGAATTCAGATACGTCGAGCTTGACGACTCATTCACAACAGGCTCTTCTATAATGCCGCAAAAGAAAAATTCGGATATGGCGGAGCTTGTACGCGGAAAAACAGGAAGAGTCTATGGCGATCTTATGACAATACTTACCTTGATGAAAGGTCTGCCCTTAGCCTACAACAAGGATATGCAAGAGGATAAGGAAGCGCTGTTTGACTCCGTTGAAACCGTAAAAATGTGTCTCGATATATTTGCTCCTATGATAAGAACAATGAAGGTAAAGAGCGAAAATATGTACCGCGCGGCACAAGAGGGCTTTATAAACGCCACCGACCTTGCAGATTATCTCACAAGAAAAGATATGCCGTTCAGAAGTGCGTATAAAATCGTAGGACAGATAGTTGCGGAATGTATAGACAAGAGATGCGTTCTTGATGACCTGCCTATCGAAGCCTACCGCGCTCACAGCGAGCTGTTTGAGGATGATTTGTATAACGAAATATCCTTGGAGACCTGTGTAAGCAAGAGATTGTCCGAGGGCGGAACATCGGTAAAATCGGTTGAAGCTCAGATAGCTTACGTTAGAAAGGAATTGGAAAAATGAAAAAAATATTCATTGACGGAAGCGTGGGCACAACAGGACTTCGTATATTTGAAAGACTAGAAAACAGAAACGACATTGAGATAATAACACTTTCAGAGGATAAAAGAAAGGATGCCGCGGCAAGAAAAGAAGCGCTCAATTCTTGCGATGTTGCCTTTCTTTGCCTCCCCGATGCCGCCGCGATTGAGGCGGTTGAAATGATAGATAATCCCAATACAGTAGTAATCGATGCGTCAACCGCTCACAGAACAAATGACGGATGGTGCTACGGCTTTCCCGAGCTTAGTGACAGTATAAAGAACAGACTGCCCTCGGCGAAGAGAATTGCCGTTCCCGGATGTCACGCAAGCGGATTTATCGCTCTCGTTTATCCATTGATAGAGGCGGGCTTAATATCTCCCGATGCAAAGCTTACCTGTCACTCCATAACAGGTTACAGCGGCGGCGGTAAGAAGATGATAGCCGAATATGAAGTTGAGGACAAGGACGAGCTTCTATATGCTCCGAGACAGTACGGACTTACTCAACAGCATAAGCACCTTAAGGAAATGAAGAAGATAACGGGGATTGAAAACGAGCCTATTTTCTGTCCTATCGTATCGGATTTTTGCAGCGGTATGAGGGTTTCTGTACCGATATTTGCTTCCGACCTTAAAAAGGGAACTGTTGAGGATATTAAGGATATATACAGAAACAAATACAACGGAAATATCGTTGAGTTTATTGACAGCGCAGACGATGGTGGATTTATATCGGCGCACAATATGTCAAAGAAAGACTCTATGAAGATAACAGTATGCGGCAATGACGACAGAATTTTGCTTATCGCAATGTACGATAACTTGGGCAAGGGCGCGTCGGGCGCGGCTGTTGAATGCTTGAATTATGTTTTGGGACTTGCCCCCGAAACAGGACTTGAACTATAAATAGGAGAAAAATATGATACAGATAAACGGCGGTGTATGCGCGGCTCTCGGCTTTAGCGCAAACGGAATACATTGCGGAATAAGAAAAAACAAATCCAAGCGTGACCTTGCGTTGATATACAGTGAAACGCCAGCGGCGGCAGCAGCTGTATATACTCAGAATTTAGTTAAGGGCGCACCCCTTACCGTTACAAAAGCGCATATTTCCAATGGCATTGCTCAGGCAATGATATGCAATAGCGGAAACGCAAATACCTGTAACGCCAACGGCATTGAGATCGCCGAGCAAATGAGCGAGCTTCTGGCAAAGGAACTGAAGATAAAAGCAGAGGATGTAATAGTTGCGTCTACGGGCGTTATCGGTCAGCCCTTGAATATCACTCCTATTGCTAACGGAATTCCTGCTCTTGTTGCGGGCTTGGGAGATAACAGTAATTATGCTTGCGAGGGTATAATGACTACCGATACAAGGCCCAAGGAAATTGCATTTGAATTTGATGTAAACGGAGTAAAATGTCAAATAGGCGGTATTGCCAAGGGAAGTGGAATGATCCATCCCAATATGGCAACAATGCTTGTATTCGTAACAACAGACTGCGCTATTTCCTCGGAAATGCTTTCAAAAGCTCTTAAGGAAGATGTAAAAACATCCTTTAATATGGTAAGCGTAGACGGAGATACCTCAACCAACGATATGGTATCTATTATGGCAAACGGCATGGCAGGGAATGAGGCGATAGTATCCGAGGGAGAAGCCTTTGATGCTTTCTGCGAGGCGCTTCACGCGGTTACCGCGTATCTGTGCCGTATGATAGCGGGTGATGGCGAGGGGGCAACCAAGCTTCTTGAGTGTGTTGTTACAGGAGCTAAGGATGACGATACTGCAAAAATTGTGGCTAAGTCTGTTATTTGCTCGTCACTTTTAAAAGCCGCAATGTTCGGCGCGGATGCAAACTGGGGGCGCGTGCTTTGCGCTATCGGTTATAGCGGCGCTGACGTTAATATCAACGCGGTTGACGTTGCGTTCCGTTCTTCAAAGGGGGAAATTTCCGTATGCAAAGACGGCGCGGGAATTGATTTTTCCGAAGAAAAGGCAAAGGAGATCCTTCTTGAGAGCGAGATACAGATACTTATCGAGCTTAATACAGCTAACGGCTCGGCTACGGCTTGGGGCTGTGACCTGACTTATGACTACGTAAAGATAAACGGCGATTACAGAACGTAAAACGGAGAAAATATGGATATAAATAACAATCAACGGGCGCAGATACTTGTAGAAGCGTTACCGTACATAAAAAAATACTATAACAAAATAATTGTTGTAAAATACGGCGGCAACGCAATGATAAACGACGACCTTAAGGAAGCGGTAATGGGCGATATCGTCCTTTTGTCACTGATAGGAATCAAGGTCGTATTGGTTCACGGCGGCGGTCCCGAAATTACGGAAATGCTCTCAAAGGTCGGCAAAAAAACAGAATTTGTCAACGGTTTGCGTGTCACAGATAAGGAAGCTGTTGACATCGTTCAAATGGTGCTTGCAGGTAAAATTAACAAAAATCTTGTTAATCTGCTTCAAAGCAAGGGCGGTAAAGCGATCGGTCTTTGCGGTATCGACGGACATATGATAAAAGCGGAAAAGCTTGACGAGAGACTTGGCTACGTTGGCGAGATAACCGACGTTAACGTTGAGCCCATTCTCGACGTTCTTGAAAAGGGTTATATACCCGTGGTATCTACAGTCGGATACGATGACGAGGGCAATTCCTACAACATAAACGCCGACACAGCGGCGGCTCGCATTGCGGGACAGCTCAAATGCGAAAGTCTTATATCGATGACCGATATTGACGGTATTCTCAGGGATAAGAATGATCCCTCGACCCTTATATCGAAAATCAACGTAAGCGACGCGCCTCAGCTTGTCCGTGAGGGTGTTATAAGCGGCGGAATGATTCCTAAGGTAAACTGTTGTATAGAAGCTATAAGACGCGGTGTTGGTAAGGTATTCATCATAGACGGAAGAATTCCTCACGCAATACTTATAGAAACGCTTACCGATGAGGGTATAGGCACTATGTTTGTTTCAGGTAACTACTATGAGCACTAAAAAAATCAAAGAAATTGACAGGGAATATATTGCCAATACATACGCTCGCTTTCCTATCGTATTGAAAGAGGGAAAGGGTGCGCGTGTTTTTGACGATGAAGGAAAGGAATACATTGACCTCGGTACAGGTATAGCCGTAAATACGTTTGGATATTCGGATGATGAGTGGCAAAGGGCTGTAACAGAACAGCTGTCAATGCTTCAGCATACATCTAACCTTTATTACAGCGAGCCTTGCGCGCGCCTTGCTGAGCTGCTTTGCGTTCGCACGGGAATGAAAAAGGTTTTCTTTTCTAACTCGGGAGCAGAGGCAAACGAGTGCGCGATCAAAGCGGCAAGAAAATATGGAGAGATCAATAAGGGTGCGGAGTATACCACGATCATTACCCTTTGTGACAGCTTCCACGGAAGAACGCTTACGACCTTGGCGGCGACCGGTCAGGATGTTTTTCATAAGGATTTTCTCCCCCTCACCGACGGATTTGTGTACGCAAAGGCAAATGATATTGAGGACGTAAAGAAACTTGCGTGTGAAAATAAATGCTGCGCCGTTATGTTTGAGGTAGTACAGGGCGAGGGCGGTGTGCGTCCTCTTACAAACGAATTTTTGCAAGCTTTAGAGGTCTTTGCAAGAGAAAACGATTTGCTTCTTATAGCCGATGAGGTACAGACAGGAAACGGACGTACAGGTAAGCTATACGGATATATGCACTCGGAAATAACCCCCGATATCGTATCTACCGCAAAAGGACTTGGCGGCGGCTTGCCTATCGGCGCTACAATGCTTGGCGAGCGAGTACAGGATATACTTGGTGTAAGTATGCACGGCTCTACCTTTGGCGGAAATCCCGTATGCTGTGCGGGAGCGCTGAATATAATTTCAAGACTTACCGACGAATGCCTGTCGGGTGTTACCGAACGCAGTAATTATATCTTTTCTCAGTTAAACGGTGCAAAAGGTATAAAGAGCGTTAGCGGTCTTGGGCTTATGATAGGCGTAGAATGTGAGAAGGACGCAGGCGATATAATCAGCGCTTGCAGAGAGCGGGGGATTTTGGTTATAAAAGCAAAGCACAAGGTAAGGCTTTTACCGCCTTTAAACATCGAAATGGATGACTTGAAAAAAGCTATTGAAATATTTAAGGAGATATGCGCGGAATGAAACATCTTTTAAAGCTTGCTGATCTTTCATGCGAGGAGATAACCGAAATACTTAACCTTGCGGATCAGCTGAAATATGAAAAGAAAAACGGAATAAAGCACCATATACTTGCAGGAAAGACACTGGGACTTATATTTGAGAAGTCCTCCACAAGAACCCGTGTTTCCTTTGAAGTCGGTATGTACGATTTGGGCGGCTCGGCTCTGTTTCTCAGCTCTCGCGACCTGCAAATAGGACGCGGCGAGCCTGTTGAAGATACGGCAAGAGTGCTGTCCCGTTATCTTGACGGTATAATGATACGTACTTATGCTCAGGAAGAGGTCGAAGCTCTAGCTAAATATGGCTCAATTCCGATAATAAACGGACTTACGGATTATTGCCACCCCTGTCAGGTGCTGGCTGACCTGATGACAATACGTGAGCATAAGGGAGTAATAAGGGGCAACAAGCTCTGCTACATCGGTGACGGAAACAATATGACAAACTCACTTATAGTAGGCGGCATTAAGATGGGAATGGCTGTATCTGTGGCTTGTCCCAAGGGCTACGAGCCCGATGCCGAGCTTATGAAATGGGCGGCAGAAAACGGAGATTTCACCTGTACCGATGACGTATTCGAGGCGGCAAAGGATGCTGACGTGCTCTATACGGACGTGTGGGCATCTATGGGTCAGGAAGCCGAGGCAGAGGAAAGAAAGAAGATATTTAAGGGATATCAGATAAACTCCGAGGTTATGGGCGTTGCTCACAGTGATGCTATGGTGCTTCATTGCCTGCCTGCCCATAGGGAAGAGGAAATCACCGCTGAAGTATTCGAGGCTCATGCCGATGAGATTTTCGATGAAGCCGAAAACAGACTTCATGCTCAGAAAGCAGTTCTTGTCAAGTGTATGTCTTGATTTTAGAATTGTTAAAAAATCACAATTTGTCGTTTGAATTTTATGCAAAACCCCGTATTTTACTAATACGGCGTATTTGAATTGCCAAAACACGATGTTTTAAGTATAATTACAGTGTATAAACCTGTGATTAAGAGTAGTAGTTGATCGTATCGATACAGAGAGTTGCCGTTTGGTGCGAGGCAATATCGTAATTTCAATGAATGGACTTATGAGGGCGGTCGAAAAAGCCTGTGCTTTAGTAGTAACCGACGGAGCCGAAGCCGTTATACGTCGGAATTGTTTTATGACAATGCAAAGCGGATGTTTTACATCAATGTGGGTGGTACCGCAGGTTAGCTCCTGTCCCTGATATAGGGGCATTTTTTGTTTTTATCCGCTTGGAATGGGGGCATTATGTATATATTATCAAGACGATGGCAAGAGCAATAAAATGACAAGCTTTAAAATAATAATTTTTACATAGGAGTATGAATATGAACAAGTATAGAGATTTTGATAACTATTTAAAGGAAGTTCCGTCTAAGGATGGATATTTCGGAGAGTACGGCGGCTCTTTTCTTCCGCCCGAGCTTATTCCCGCATTTGAAGAAGCAACCAACTCATATCAGGCAATAGCTCAATCGGCTCAGTTTATTAACGAGCTGAGAAGAATACGCAAGGATTTTCAGGGCAGACCCACACCTGTTTACCATTGCGAAAGACTTTCAAAGCTTTTTGGTAACTGTCAGATATACCTGAAAAGGGAAGATCTTAACCATACCGGAGCCCATAAGCTTAACCACTGCATGGGCGAGGGACTTCTGGCAAAGTATATGGGCAAGAAAAAGCTTATAGCTGAAACAGGTGCAGGACAGCACGGCGTTGCTTTGGCTACCGCAGCCGCATATTTCGGAATGAAATGCGACATATACATGGGTGAGGTCGATATAGAAAAGCAAAAGCCCAACGTTATTCGTATGAAGATGCTCGGCGCAAACGTCATACCCGTTACACACGGCTTAAAGACCTTAAAGGAAGCTGTCGATGCGGCGTTTGAGGCTTATATGAACGAATACGAGGATGCTATATACTGCATAGGCTCTTGCCTCGGTCCTCATCCTTTCCCAATGATGGTCAGAGACTTCCAATCTGTTATCGGTATAGAAGCAAGAGAACAGTTCTATGAAATGACAGGACATCACCCCGATGCCATTACGGCGTGTGTTGGCGGTGGATCTAACTCTCTTGGTATGTTTACACCGTTCCTTGCGGATCCTGTAGAGATATACGGTGTTGAGCCTCTTGGAAGAGGTCCTAAGGTTGGCGACCATGCGGCAACCATGCAGTTTGGTACAAAAGGAAGACTTCACGGCTTTGAGAGCTACCTGTTACAGGACGAAAACGGCGACCCGTTGCCCGTTTATTCAATAGCCAGCGGCCTTGATTATCCCGGCGTAGGTCCTGAGCATGCGTATCTCCGTGACCTCGGTCGTGTACATTATGAAACAGCTACCGATGAAGAGGCTATGGAAGCGTTCTTCCTGCTCAGCCGATACGAGGGCATAATTCCCGCTATCGAAAGCTCCCACGCTTTAGCCTATGCTATCAAATACGCTAAGGAAAAGCAGACAGGCTCTATACTCGTTTGTCTGTCGGGCAGAGGTGACAAGGATATCGACTACGTATATGAAAATTACGGTTGCGGAGAGCAATTCTTTAAAAATTAAAAAGGAGTGATTTAATATGAAAAAAATAATTGCTTGTTTGCTTATTCTTTGCATGCTTTCACTGATCTTCTGCGCTTGTGCGGACAATACTACCGATGATGGAACAACTAACAGTGATATGACAAGAGCAGAAACCGAAGATAAGGGATTTTTTGACAAGATCGGTGATATCATTCAAGATATCATAAATCCAGATTCAAACGAGTCCGATGATACCGAGAGTGAGACCGAAAGCGGTTCTACCGAGACGACTGACAGCAATTCGAATGTTGGTGACGGTTATACAAAGGAATATTAATATTAAAACGCCCGAAGCGAAATTTGACGCTTTGGGCGTTTTGCTTATAAAACCATAAATTTTATTTGATAAAAATGCGAATATACTCGTTTTTTCTGTTGACTTTATATATTTTTTATGGTATAATATTTTGTGGAAAAAGGAGCTTATTGCAACCGGCGGATTTTGTGGAATTAACCACATTGGGAGTGATAGGTAATACAGCCGACCGCCTGGGCAAGCCTGTTTATATTTGGGATAGGTTTGTCCGTATTTTTATTTAAAGGAGAAGCATATGAAAAAAATCGGTATCGTAATGGGAAGTGACAGCGATCTTCCAATCGTTAAGAAGGCTATTGACACGTTAACAGAGTTTGGGGTTCCTTTTGAGGTTCACGTATATTCGGCGCACAGAACTCCTGTAGAAGCAAAAGAATTTTCGGCAAATGCGAGAGCTAACGGCTTTGGCGCAATAATAGCGGCGGCGGGTATGGCGGCGCATCTTGCGGGAGCGATTGCCGCAAATACGACTCTTCCTGTAATCGGTATTCCGATAAGCTCTAAAAATCTTGGCGGCATGGAAGCACTTTTAGCAACTGTTCAGATGCCCTCGGGTATTCCCGTTGCTACCGTAGCTATTGACGGTGCGGCCAATGCGGCTCTGCTTGCGATTCAGATGCTTGCCATCAATGACAGCGAGCTTGCACAAAAGCTTGATCCAAAGCGTAAATCGGCTACAGAGACGGTTCTTGAAAAGAACAGAAATATAGAAGCTGAATTCAATAAGTAATCAATAAATTGACATATACAAGGAGAAAAGAAATGAAAAGTTACAGTGAAAGCTACAAAGCAGCAGGCGTTGATATTACCGCAGGTTACAAAGCGGTAGAGCTTATGAAATCGCATATTGCGAGAACAATGACAAGCGGAGTTGTGTCGGATATCGGCGGCTTCGGCGGTCTTTTTGAGCTTGATATTGAAAATATCAAGAGACCTGTTCTTGTAAGCGGAACAGACGGTGTTGGAACAAAGCTTAAAATAGCGTTCCTTATGGACAAGCATGATACTGTGGGTATCGACTGTGTCGCTATGTGTGTAAACGATATTATCTGCTGTGGCGCGAAGCCCCTTATATTCCTTGATTACATTGCTTGCGGAAAGAACGTTCCCGAAAGAATAGCGGCTATCGTATCAGGTGTTGCTGAGGGCTGTGTTCAGGCGGGATGCGCGCTTATCGGCGGTGAGACCGCGGAAATGCCCGGCTTTTATCCTGAGAACGAATATGACCTTGCGGGATACTCTACAGGTGTCGTTGATAAATGCAAGATACTCAATAACAAGGATATCAAAGAGGGCGACGTAATAATCGCGCTCCCATCAAGCGGTGTTCACTCTAACGGATTTTCTCTTGTAAGAAAGGTATTTGACGTTGAGTCTGCAGACATTACCCGCCCCTGTGCTGAGCTTGGCGGAAAATCTATCGGTGAGGTTCTTCTCACACCTACAAAGATATACGTAAAGCCCATGCTTAAGCTTTTCGATGAGGTAAAGGTAAAGGCGGTTTCCCACATTACAGGCGGCGGCTTCTACGAGAATATTCCGAGAAGTATTCCTAAGGGATATTCCGCAAAGATAGAAAAGAGCGCGGTTCGTGTTCTTCCTATCTTCCAGCTTATCGAAAAGACAGGAAATATCGATAATCGCGATATGTTCAACACCTTTAATATGGGCGTAGGTATGAGCGCAGTTGTAGATAAGAACGATGCGGATAAAGCTATCGAGGTACTTAAGTCTGAGGGAATTGATGCTTATGTACTCGGAGAGATTGTAAAATCCGACGAAGGAGTTATCCTTTACTAATTACAAACGTAGGGGGATAAACAAATGAAATCTGAAAACAGGATAAAGATCGCTGTCCTTGTGTCGGGGGGCGGAACTAATCTTCAGGCGTTGATCGATGCTCAAAAATCGGGCGTAATCAAACACGGAGAAATAAGCCTTGTAGTTTCTAATAATCCTAACGCGTTTGCGTTAAGCAGAGCAGAGAATGCTGGAATCCCTTGTGAGATAATATCAAGCAAGGAATACCGCGAACAGTCTGTGTTTGAAAAAAAGCTTATACAAACGCTGAACGACAACGGAATAGAGCTTATTGTTCTTGCAGGCTTCATGAAGATACTGAGTGAAAATTTCACATCTCGCTATCCTAAGAGAATAATAAATGTTCATCCGTCCTTGATACCCGCCTTTTGCGGAAAGGGGTATTACGGACTTAAGGTTCACGAAGCTGCTCTTGAATACGGAGTAAAGGTTACCGGCGCTACAGTCCATTTTGTCAACGAAATTCCCGACGGCGGCGAGATAATTCTGCAAAAGAGCGTTTGCGTAAAAAAAGGCGAAACCGCCGAAAGTCTACAGCAGAGAGTAATGAGACAGTCTGAATGGATAATACTGCCAAGAGCGGTAGAGCTTGTCTCAAAGGATATGATAGCAGAAAGGAAAATAAAATAAATGAGTATTTACGATATTGGTAATATGGGGGATATTTTAAGTCAAAACACATACCCCGGCAGAGGAATTGTGATAGGAAAAACTCCCGATGGAAGTAAGGCTGTGTTCGCTTACTTTATAATGGGAAGAAGCGAAAACAGCAGAAACCGTATTTTTATTGAAAACGGAGATGATGTTGTCATTCATCCCTTTGACGCGTCTAAGGTAGAAGACCCTTCGCTTATCATTTACTCTCCCATAAGAAAGCTTGACAATAAGCTTATCGTTACCAACGGCGACCAAACAGACACCGTATATGACGGACTTGTTGCAGGTAAGAGCTTTGAGGAAGCGCTTCGCGCACGTTGCTTTGAGCCCGATGCTCCCAATTTCACTCCCAGAATAAGCGGAGTACTTGAATTTGAAAACTGCGATTTTACTTATAAAATGAGTATTTTGAAGAGCGGAGATGCCCTTGGAAGCGTATGCTACCGTTATACGTTTGAGTATACTACTATTTGTGGATTGGGACATTTCATTCACACCTATAACTCTGACGGAAACCCAATTCCCACCTTTACAGGCGAGCCTGAAAGAGTAGCAGTTTTGGATGATATCGATGAGTACACTAATACTATTTGGAACAACCTTAACGAACAGAACAAAATATCTCTTTACGTAAGATATATCGACCTTGCCAACGGTACTGTTGAAAACAGAATGATAAATAAAAACGCATAAGGAGAACGTGATGAAAGAATTTGAACTTAAATACGGATGTAACCCCAACCAAAAGCCTGCCAAGATTCTTATGGATGACGGACGTGAGCTTCCCATTGAGATTCTCTGCGGAAAGCCCGGATATATTAATTTTTTGGATGCGTTCAACAGCTGGCAGCTTGTAAAGGAGCTGAAAGAAGCAACGGGAATACCTTGCGCTACTTCCTTTAAGCACGTTAGCCCCACGTCTGCGGCAGTAGGTCTTCCTCTCTCGGATACTCTTAAAAAGGCTTGCTTTGTTGACGATATTGAGGGACTTGACGATTCTCCCTTGGCGTGCGCCTACGCAAGAGCAAGGGGAACAGACAGAATGTCATCCTTTGGCGACTGGGTAGCTCTTAGTGACGTATGCGATAAGACTACCGCGCTTATCTTGAAAAGAGAGGTATCTGACGGAATAATTGCCCCCGGATATACCGATGAAGCTTTGGAAATTCTCCGCACAAAGAAAAAGGGAAATTACAACATTGTTAAAATTGACCCCGAATATACTCCTGCCGCTATCGAGCGCAAGCAGGTATACGGAATTACCTTTGAGCAGGGAAGAAACAATTTTGAAATCAACAAAGAGCTTCTTTCAAATATTGTTACGGAAAATAAGAATATGCCCGATGAAGCTGTAAGAGACCTTATAATTGCTTTGATAACCTTGAAGTACACTCAGTCCAATTCGGTATGCTTTGCATATAACGGACAGGCTATCGGCGTAGGCGCAGGACAGCAGTCGAGAATCCACTGCACGCGTCTTGCGGGAAATAAGGCCGATATATGGCATTTGAGACAGCATCCCAAGGTGCTGGCACTTCCTTTCCTTGATACTCTCGGCCGCCCTGACAGAGATAATACGATTGACGTATACATCTCCGACGAGAGCGATGACGTGCTTGCTGACGGAAGATGGCAGAATTACTTTAAGGAAAGACCCGAAGCGCTTACTGCCGAGGAGAAAAAAGAATATCTTGCTTCTATAACAGGTGTGTCTGTAGGAAGCGACGCATTCTTCCCGTTCGGTGATAATATTGAGCGCGCGAGAAAGAGCGGAGTTACCTATATCGCAGAGCCCGGCGGTTCTATCAGAGACGATAACGTAATCGATGTATGTAATAATTACGGAATGGTTATGTGCTTTACAGGTATGCGCCTGTTCCATCATTAAACCGTAAGGAGCTTATAGAATGAAAATTATGGTAGTAGGTGGCGGCGGAAGAGAGCATGCCATTGTTAAAAAGATAAAGCAAAGCCCCAAGGTAGAGCAGATATTCGTTCTTCCGGGTAACGCAGGTATGCGAGATGATGCTGTTTGCGTTGATATCGGCGCTAAGGATATTGAGGGAATAGTAAAATTTGCTAAGGAAAATAAAATCGATTATGCTATTGTTGCTCCCGATGATCCACTGGTTCTCGGTGCGGTAGATAGCTTAAACGAGGCGGGAATTCCTTGCTTTGGACCTCGCGCCAATGCGGCAATAATAGAGGGTAGTAAAATATTCTCTAAAAATCTTATGAAAAAATATAACATTCCTACGGCTAAATACGAGGTATTTACGGATATGGAATCCGCCCTTAAATATCTTGAGGATGAGACCTACCCCACTGTTATCAAAGCGGACGGTCTTGCGCTCGGTAAGGGTGTTGTTATAGCAATGAATAAGGATGAGGCTATCGATGCAGTACGTTCGATGATGGAAGACCGTATGTTCGGAGACAGCGGAAGCCGAGTTGTTATCGAAGAGTTTTTAACAGGTCCCGAGGTTTCGGTGTTGGCGTTTACAGACGGAAACACTGTGGTTCCTATGGTGTCCTCCATGGACCACAAGCGCGCCCTTGATAATGATATGGGTCTTAATACGGGCGGAATGGGAACGATTGCTCCTAACCCTTATTATACAAAGAATATAGCCGATATTTGCATGAAAGATATTTTCCTGCCTACGATTAACGCTATGAACGCCGAGGGACGCACCTTTAAGGGATGCTTGTACTTTGGTCTTATGATTACTCCCAACGGCCCTAAGGTAATAGAGTATAACTGCCGTTTCGGCGACCCCGAGACACAGGTAGTGCTTCCTTTGCTTGAGGGCGACCTGCTTGAGATAATGATGGCTTGCACAAACGGAACTCTTGATAAAACAGAGGTTAAATTCTCCACCGGAGCGGCGTGCTGTGTTATTATGGCATCGGGCGGTTATCCCAAGTCTTATAAAAACGGATTTGAGATAACGGTCGATAGCGGTATGACAGCAGATATTTATTTTGCGGGAGCTAAAGAAACCGATGGAAAGCTTGTAACGGCAGGCGGACGGGTTTTGGGTGTTACCGCTGTGGAAAATAACCTTGCGTCAGCCATAGATAAAGCATATGAAAACGTAAAGAAAGTCAATTTTGAGGGTGCGCATTTCCGCAAGGATATCGGTAAGAGAGCTATGGCGGCATCCGTAGAAAACTAACAGAGGAGTTAATATGGTTTACAGAGTTTATGTTGAAAAGAAAAATGAGCTTGCAAATGAAGCTCACAATCTTTTCAACGAAATTAGAAATCTTCTTTTTATAAACAGTCTTGAAGATCTGCGTATGATGAACCGCTACGATGTGGAAAACATCGAAAAGCCACTGTTCGATTATGCGGTCAATACGGTATTTTCCGAGCCTCAGCTCGACATCGTTACCTACGAATTGCCCAAGGACAATTCAACCGTATTTGCGGTTGAATATCTTCCGGGTCAATTTGACCAGCGCGCTGATTCGGCGGCTCAGTGTATACAGCTTTTCTCACAGGGCGAGCGCCCCACAGTAAGAACGGCAAGAATATATATTCTTTACGGAAACCTTACCGATGAAGAGTTATCGGCTATCAAGAAATACGTTATCAATCCCGTGAAAAGCCGTGAGGCATCCTTGGATACTGTTGAAACTCTTGCGGTGTCTTATGACATTCCTACCACTGTAAAGACTCTTGACGGCTTTATACAGCTTGACGAGAACGGACTTGCAGACTTTATTAAAACATACGGACTTGCAATGGATATTGACGATATCCGCTTCTGTAGAGATTATTTCAGAACAGAGCAGAGAGATCCTACCATTACAGAGATTCGTATGATAGATACGTACTGGTCAGACCACTGCCGTCACACAACGTTCTTAACAACTATCGATAACGTCAAATTCGAGGACGAGCTGTTAGAAAAGGCATATGAGGAATACGTGGCTACACGTAAGGCATTAGGCAGAACAAAGCCTATAAATCTTATGGATATCGCTACCCTTGCCGTTAAGCATCTTCGTAAAGAGGGGATGATGCCCCACCTTGACGAATCCGAGGAGATAAACGCTTGCACCGTAAAAATAAAGGTAGACGTTAACGGCGAGGAACAGGATTGGCTCTTGCTGTTTAAGAACGAGACCCACAATCACCCCACGGAGATCGAGCCTTTCGGCGGCGCAGCAACCTGTATAGGCGGAGCAATCAGAGACCCGCTGTCGGGTAGATCCTACGTATACGGAGCTATGCGCGTAACAGGCGCGGCTGACCCCAGAAAGCCTGTTGACCAGACTATTCCCGGTAAACTTCCTCAAAGAAAAATAGTTACCACCGCGGCAGCCGCCTATTCTTCATACGGCAACCAGATAGGACTTGCCACAGGACAGGTAGGCGAGCTTTACCACGACGGATACGTTGCAAAGCGTTTGGAGATAGGCGCAGTTATCGCGGCGGCTCCTGCTAAGAACGTAAGACGTGAGGTTCCCGAGGACGGAGATATAGTTATACTGCTTGGCGGTAGAACAGGACGCGACGGATGCGGCGGAGCTACAGGCTCGTCCAAATCCCACACCCTTGAATCCCTTGAATCCTGCGGAGCAGAGGTTCAAAAGGGAAATGCTCCCGAGGAAAGAAAGCTTCAGAGACTCTTCAGAAATCCCGAAGCATCCGCAATGATAAAGCGCTGTTACGACTTTGGAGCGGGCGGTGTATCTGTTGCTATCGGCGAGCTTGCAGACGGACTTTATATCGACCTTAACGCTGTACCTAAAAAGTATGACGGACTTGTCGGCACAGAGCTTGCTATAAGTGAATCTCAGGAAAGAATGGCTGTTGTTGTAGAAAAACAGGACGTTCAGAGATTTATTGACCTTGCAAACAAGGAAAATCTTGAGGCAACGGTTGTCGCTCGCGTTACTGCTGAGCCGAGGCTCGTTATGAACTGGAACGGACAGACTATTGTTAATATATCGAGAGAATTTCTTAATTCCAACGGTGCTGAAAAGCATATTGACGTTGTTGCCGCAAAGCCTGTTGCGTTCGGCAAAAATACCGACGGAAGCTTTACGGATATGATGGCAGAGCTTCCGAGAGATCTTAACGTATGCTCAAAGAGAGGTCTTGTAGAGCGTTTCGATTCAACTATTGGAGCGGGAACAGTTACAATGCCTTACGGCGGAAAAACACAAAGCACTCCCTCACAGGTAATGATAAACAAAGTCTCTGTTGAAGCAGCTGTTACAGATACTTGCTCCTTTATGGCTTGGGGCTATAACCCCTTTATAACCGAAAAGAGCCCCTATCACGGAGCTTATCTTGCAGTCGTTGAGTCTGTATCCAAGCTTATCGCAGGCGGCGCGGAATATAAGGATATTTACCTTACGTTCCAAGAGTATTTTGAAAAGCCCTTGAAAGCCCCCAAGCGTTGGGGCAAGCCTATGTCGGCTCTTCTCGGAGCGTTTATGGCTCAAAAGGATTTCGGAATAGGCGCTATCGGCGGTAAGGACTCTATGAGCGGAAGCTTTGAAAATATAGACGTTCCGCCTACGCTTGTTTCTTTTGCTGTTACCACAGGTAAGGTATCGCAGGTCGTAACGCCCGAATTCAAGTCGGCCGGACATAACGTATACCTCTTAAAGCCCGAATACACAGGTGACGGACTTCCTTGCGCTAAATCTCAAATGGCTCTTTACAACAAGGTTTACGGACTTGTAAAAGAGGGTAAGGCGGTAGCCGTTTATACCCCCACCTACGGCGGCGTTGCCGAGGGCGTAATGAAGATGTGCTTCGGTAATAATATCGGCTTCAAATATAACGATAGCATAGCTCTTGATGAAATATTCGGCTATAATTACGGTGCGTTTGTTGTTGAGACGGCTGACGGCTGTGAGCTTGATGAAACACTTTTGGGTGTTACCGATACAGCTTACGCTATTACGTATAAGAACGAAACCGTTAAGCTTGACAGTATATACAGCGAATATGAGAATACACTTGAGAGTGTATATCCCACACACGCCGCAGAAGCCAAGAACGAAATACCCGCATTCTCATATGATAAGAAGAGTAACGTAGCGCCTGCTGTGCTTTGCAAGAAGCCTAAGGTCCTCATTCCCGTATTCCCCGGTACAAACTGTGAATACGATACCCAAAAGGCGTTTATCAAGGCGGGAGCGGATGCAGAGATATTCGTTATAAACAACCTCAGCTCTGCGGGTATTACAGAATCTGTAAACGCATTTGCTGCAAAAGCTAAGGATTCACAGATAATTTTCATCCCCGGCGGATTTTCGGGCGGAGACGAGCCTGACGGTTCGGGTAAGTTTATAACCGCATTCTTCCGTAACGGAGCTATTAAGGAAGAGGTAAACAAGCTTCTTAAGGTAAGAAAGGGTCTTATGTGCGGTATCTGTAACGGCTTCCAGGCTATTATAAAGCTTGGTCTTGTACCTTACGGTGAGATCATTGATACCGATGAGAACTGTCCTACGCTTACGTTCAACTCTATTGGACGTCACCAGTCGAGAATTGTACAGACAAGAATAGCGTCTAATATGTCTCCTTGGCTTGCAAAGACCGAGGTTGGTGATATCCACGCTGTTCCGATATCTCACGGCGAGGGACGTTTCTTGGCATCCGATGAGCTTATTATGAAGCTTGCAGAGAACGGACAGATAGCTACGCAGTATGTAGACCTGTCGGGCAATCCCACGTCGGATATACTCTATAACCCCAACAACTCCTGCTTTGCTATTGAGGGAATAACCTCTCCCGATGGCTTGGTATTCGGAAAGATGGGACACTCCGAGCGTTTCGATAACGGACTTTATAAAAATGTTCCCGGTAACTATGACAACAAGATGTTTGAAGCTGCCGTTGAATATTTTAATAAGTAAAATGCAACAAAAAAATCTCAGTGGCGATTGCCACTGGGATTTTTTGTTTTATTCATTTTCCGAGGTTTCTTCGGAAGTTTCGTTCAAGCTCTCATTTTCATAAGGCTTTATCATATATTTATCAATAACAGGATAAGCGGCGTATACCGACATAAACGCGATTATCGAAATCATATAAACAAAAGGCAGAACAAGGGGGATAGTTATTCCCATAGGCAACAGCCAAATAATAAGTACGATATGTATTCCGACAAAAATAATAATTCCAACAGCCGCTACAAGATTTCTAAATATACCCAAAATAGAGAATATAAGAGAATTTTTAATTATCTTAAATATCTTCATATCAAAGGTGATAAGGAGCTGATAAATATAAAATCTCATAAATATATATATAATCGCCACGGCTACCATTATACCGAGCATTATATCTATACCCAAACTGCTTGCCGAAGTAATAAAGAAATATATGTCTATTATAAGCACCGAACAGCAAATAAAGTCAAGCATACCTACGATGAGAGCTTGCTTCAGATTTTTCTTGATTGCGTAGAAATAATCCGAAAATACAAATACAGGCTCTCCACGGAAAAGTCCTCTGAGCACGTACGCCGCTCCAACGTTTTGCCAACCAAAGGTTACAAACAGAAACAGAGCCAAAACAGCCATTCCTACGATCATAATAGGAGTAACAAGGGGCGCTTCTATTTGTCGGCTGACAAGGTCAAGCTTGTTCAGCAGAGCAGGGGAGTCAACTATTTTCGATATTCCATATAAGGGGGCGTATGCGGCATCGGCTACGTTTGAGGTTTTAGCACCAAAGATATTGATCAGGATAATTCCCAATATAGGCAATACCTGAAACAGCATCATTAAATTAAGCTGTAACAGCTGTACAAGCTTTCGCCAAAGCAGAATAAAGAAAAACTTTAAGTTTGGTTTTCTGCTTTCCTGTTCATATACTCCCTTACCGTCTCGGTTAAGGTCGAAAAGCTTAAATTTTCTTGTTTTTTGTTCTTTTTTTCTCAATTTTTTTACTTCCTTATATGTATGTTATAATATTAAAATCAAAAGACAGTAGATAGCGTTTAATATAAAAACAGTTCCGATTCCGCAAATTGTATAGAGAATAATTAATATCAGGGATTTTATGTTTAACCTAAATCTGTAATTTGGCAAAAATATTTTAAGCTCAACAGAATGCGCGGAAAGTCCGCAAAGAAAAGACACAATAAATATTAAAGAAATCAGCTTTAATATAACAAATATGACAAGCGGTTTATAGCCTATTACAGAGTATTGTGAAACACACCTGTAAAAGACAGCGGATGAAAAACCAACGCTAAAGCCCTTGCATAGCAAAATTATATCCGATGCCAGATAATTAAAAACAGAAAACGTAAAGCAAAAGCCAAGAAAAATGCAAAGCAGATCCGAAAGGGAATAATACGCAGTATAAATCAAAATATTACCTAACTGCCTGTCTTTTTTTATATCTGCTAAAAAATGCTTTCTGATATCTTCTCCAAAGGTAAGTAGCGTTCCGTTACTTATAAGATATGAAAAATATACACCTATCAGTAACGCCGCCGTAGCGACAAGAGTATACTGGAAAATTATTTTCTTTATCTCGTTTTTTCTATCGTATTTCTGAACAACCATTAACGTTCCTCGCAATAAAATTATACTTTTACAGTATAATCTATGCGCGAAACTATTATTACATTACTTTTTAGCTCCTAATTCATCGGCTCTTTTGGTACAAGCCACCATAGCTTCTTTGATGATCTCATCGAAATTATTTTCGTCAAGCTTGTATAGAGCTTGCTCTGTAGTACCGCCCTTTGATGCTACCTTGGAAATAAGCTCTTCGGGGGTGTCGGTAGATTGCTTTAACATGAGCGCCGAACCGATAACAGTATCGCAAACGGCATTTAACAGCTCGCGGTCAGATAAGCCTTGCGCAAGAGCGCCTTGGTAAATCGCGTTTATAAATTTAAATACATATGCGGGTGAAGAGGACGTTACTCCGATAATTCTGTTCATTTCACTCTCATCGATGAGTAATACGCTTCCCGCAGATTCAAAAATCGAGCATACAAAAGAAAAATCCTCAGTGCTTGCTTTTTCGCATCTGCAAATTACCGACACACCTTTGCCGATAAGCATAGGTACGGTGGGCAGAACACGGATAATACAAGCGTTATTCAGACTTTGCGAAACACTTTCTGATGTGATGCCTGCTCCTATTGAAATGTATATTTTCTCTTCACAGCCCTCAACCTGAGATATCTCCTCAAGCACCTCTGTATAGTTTTGCGGCTTTACCGATATCAAAACGTAGTCTGCCTTCTTGACAGCCTCGGCTACGTACGACGCGTATGTATATGAAATCCGTCCGTCAATGAGTTCTCTGTATTGGGTATCGTTTTTGTCATATAAAATTATATTTGAAATATTAATGTTTGAAGATACAATGCCCGAGATTATCGCCTTAGCCATATTGCCAACGCCGATAACAGCAAGCGAGTACGCTTTTGTTTCCATAGCTCTTCTCCCTAAAAGATTCTATCTATCATTATATCATAACTTTTTTAACAGACGGTAAATAGTTATCATTTAATTTTTTAAGTTAACGGTTATATCTCAGTATTTCAAAAGCAAATACTGCCGCGGCGGCGGATGTAGACAGAGAACCGCCGAATTCAGTCCCATAATCTATTCTTACTATTCTGTCTGCCATATTTAAAACGCTTCTCGAAATACCGCGTTTTTCTCCCCCTAAAATAACAAGAAGGGGCTTTGAGAGTTCTGCTTCAAAGATAGATACCGAGTCTCTTATTCCCGCGCACAGAACAGAGTATCCTTTTTCCTTGAAAAGGGCAATCGAATCGGTAATGCTCGGTGTAACGTACATATTGATAAGCTCCGAGCTTCCCGCCGATGAACGGGCAACAACCCCCGCCGCCCCCATCCAATTTCGCTCCCCGAGAATTATTCCGTCAATTCCGGCAGCATACAGAGAGCGAACGGCATATCCAAAATTATATGGGTCCTCGACTCCCTCTAAAACAAAATAAACGCCGTTATTAGCTATATTTTCAGCGGATAAAAAGGGAAGAGTACGGGGTGAGCATTCGGCTATTATACCGCCGTGTGTATTACCAACAGTATGTTCTTCTATAACTTCTGATTTTACAAGCTCAATTTCAAATCCGTGCTGTTTAGCTTTGATTTTCAAAAAACCAAGTTCTTTTGATTTGGACTTTACTTTGGAAACGTCAAAAAAAACGCGTAGGATTTTTCGGTCATTTCTGTTGCTTTCAATTCCTTTTATGAGCGAGGATATCGATGACATACCCTCAAGCCAATCGGAATTTTCAAATTTTTCGGTTTCTTTTTTTATCATAAAACATCCTTTTGTTAATATTTAGAATATATCTGACATACATTTGTAAAGAATACTATTTATTGAAAGAGGATCAATTTATTATGATACGCGCCTCATCGTATAAGGAAAGATGTGTAACACTGGCAAATTATCTTGTTGAAAATAAAACAACTGTACGAAAGGTTGCCGCTCATTTTGGAGTAAGTAAAAGTACGGTACATAAGGACATAACGGAAAATCTGAAAAGAGTAAATAAACCTCTGTATTGCCAAGTAAAGGAAATACTTGATATAAATAAAAAAGAAAGACATATCCGCGGTGGTGAGGCAACAAAAAATAAATATAAGAAAATAATTCAAAAGCCCATAACAGAGCAAAACTGAAGCAGAAACACAATTATACAAAATGCAAATTTTGTATAATTAGAGGAAGCGTTTTGATAGGCTTGGCACGATTATATCCATAATCGTGGTTCATACTAAATATTTTACCATATCATCCCATAAGTGTCAAGTCGCTTATAACTTATTTATCACACTATATAAACAAAAATAAAATAATTTTTAAAAAGCTATTGATTATTTCTCCGCTTTTTGCTATAATTACTGTAGTTAAAATTGGAGGTTAATATATTTATGGCACTTAAAATGAGATTTCTTTACTATTCAAGCAAGGCTAAGATCAAGGCTATGGCTGAGCTTGTAAAAACTGAATTTGAGCTTTCCCAGAATCACAACGCTATCGACATCATTCCCCCCGCGTATCCTTGCGAAAATGAAAGATTGGTCGTTTTGGCTGTTTCCGGTAAGGGTGAGCCCGATGACGTACTTCGCCGTTTCTGCTCCGAGCTTAAGAAAAATAAAGCCCAGAACGTAGCGTTGGTTGTGGACGGTGATGAAAGGATTGCCAACCGCTTGCTTGAGGTACTTAAGGAGACAGGAACAAACGTAATTGAGGACGTACTCTATATAAGCGCTCCCTTTAAGCTGTTCGGCGGCTCAAAGGTAACCGATGACGAAAAGAAGCAGCTTCTCGATTGGACACATAACATTGTTAATAATCTGAAATGATTTTTAAGGCGGTATGAGCTACAAACTTGTACCGCCTTTTTATTGGTAATTTTTATTGATTTTTTATTAGTTTTGTGATATAATAATGGTAGTTTTAAAAAATAACATTTAGAGGACGTAATGAAAAAAAATATCATAAAATCAATATATTTCTGCGGTTGGAGCGCTGTGGCAATTTTTTCCATTTTGTCAATATACGGGCTGTTTTCAATATGCTCTGTTCCTGTACATCCCAATAACACAACCGAACAGTACCTACTGTTCCCTACGGTTGCATCGTTAAAATACATTTTTGCGGGAATTACAGCTGTATTGATCGCCGCTTGCATACTCGTTCATAATAAGCTTGCAAAGCAAGGGCTGCTTACTAAACCGCTCGGTCGTTTTATCAAGGAAAAGCTGACGCCTGAAAATCTGTTTATAATCCTATCCTTGGTTATAACTTCCCTGTCGTTAATTTTTACAGTGGCTCATAAGGAAATAATATGGGATTATTTTCTGCCGAGAATAGAATCTCCCCAATACGATTCTTTTATGGATTTCTTTAACCATATTTCCTACGTAAGAGACCCTGCCACAGTATATTATGATATGACCCACGCTTGCTTTCCACCTCTTGCCTATATCTTTTATTATGCCCTTTCTATACTTTTACCAACCGATGCTACATCGGTACATTTAGCGTGGAACACTCAATATTACGCTCAAATAGTGTATATAGTATACGTGGTAATTTGTGTTATTGCTCTTGTGTTTCTTATGAAGGCAGTTCTAAAGCATTTAAAAACAGGCAAATTTATCTCGATAGCCGTATGTATTTTAATATCCAACGTATTTGTCTTCGAGGTGCTTGAAAGGGGAAATTCCGTCCTTATAGTAGCCATTCTCTTGCTTGCGGCGCTTATTTTAAAAGACAGTAAAAGCGCATTTTGCCGAGAGCTGGCTTTGATATGTATAGCAGTTGCCACTGGCTTCAAGATATACCCCGCAATATTTGGTATACTCTACTTGATGGAAAAACGCTTTTGGGAAGCTCTCCGCTTGACAATATACGGTATAGTGCTTTTCTTTGCGCCCTTTGTATTCTTCGGTGGAGTTGGCGGAATGCTTCAGTTCATTTCAAACCAGATGGCAGTACAGTCATTGCCTTACGACTCTCTTTACAGTGTGGTTTCGTCCGTGAGATATTTTTCCAATAAATACACAGGCGATCCCCTGTCCTACGATAAGCTTGCGGTTGCATTACAGATTATATTCGTAATTGTAAATTTTGTTGCTATACTCAACAACCGCTTAAAGCCCTGGGAAAAGGTTATGATTCTCTGCTCTATCATCGCCTTTGCTCCCTCGTGGAGCGGCGGATATACCTCGATCTTTTTCGTTATTCCTTTAGTTATGCTATTAGCTGAAAACAGGCTTAAGTACGGCACACTATCTTTTGTAGATAAGACTTATACTTTAGCATCTGTTAGCTGCTTTGCCTTACTTTTCGCTCTTGATATGTTTGTTTTCCCCAGCGGATTTGCGCTAAAAACCGTCAGCTGTCTGCCTATGTACGCAATAGATGCTTTTATAGTAATAAGAGCGGCTTGTTATTATATAAGCTCTATCCGAAGAAAACTTCAAAAACAGGCGATATAGTATGAGTTTTAAATTGCAAAAAAACAACAGCTTCTATATCATCCTATCCTGCATTACTATAACAAGCTTTATATTTGTCGTATCCTTGTCCAACGTTAAGTCGTTGTGGTATGATGATATTTATCAAATATACTTTTCATGGAACCGATCTTTCTTGGAAACACTGGGGATAGTATTAGAGGTTGACCTGAATCCGCCATTATGGGCAGTGCTGTCCCACCTATGGTTAAGGATAGCCCCCTTTGGCACGGGATGGTTAAAGCTACCCTCTATACTGTTTGTTTCAATGGCGATATTTGTGGTAGGTCTTATAGGTAAGGAGCTGTTCGGAAAAAAGGTAGGGATCATAAGCGCTTTATTGTTCGCGCTTTCCCCAATTATGACCTTAGACTGCGCATATTCGTTTCGTGCTTACGGCTTATATTTATTTGCGTCTGCGCTAATCGTATATGCTTATATTAGAAAAATAAAAAATCCCTCTGTACCAAATCGAATATTTTTTGGAGCTGCTGTATTTTTAATAGCCTTTACCCATTATTTCGGCGCGCTGATTTGTGTGTTTTTGGGAATAGCCGACCTTATACTTGTATTTTTAAAAAAGCAAAAACCAAGCTTTTTTATTGAATACGTGTCCGTTGCTTTTGTTGAGCTGTTTTGGTTCATACCTCAGCTTACCACGATAAACTCAGCACTTTCATCCTTTTGGCCATCCCGCCCCACGCTCCGCTCGTTTATTAACGCAGTTAAATATTTAATGTTTGACTCTTCCCTTTTAACGCTTGCATTCTTTGCTTCTGTCATCTTTTTTGCCGTTGCTTTAGTAAAAGAAGTTAAGAAAACAGGCGTAAAGCATTTAACAGAAACAACTGTTTTTTGTAAGCTGACCTTTTTGCTTATTCCGCTTTTTTATATTCTACTCATTTTCATATATTCCAATATCAAGCCCGAGTCATCCGTTTGGGTAAACAGATACTTTTTCTCCCTTTATCCTATGCTTATACTATTTTTTGCGTCGAATCTGTTTGATACTTATGAACGGTTGGCTAATAGGTCGGCGAATACTAAAAAATCCGTTACTGTCGTTTCAATTCTGCTTATACTGACGTTACTAATACCTAACTACGTAGTTGAGGTAGTAAGAAAGGTCAATACTGAATACGAGCCATTTGAAGAGGTAGCTGAAATTATTGTTTCCCGTCCCGAGGTATCAAACGGAGAGGATGTCTTGGTTATTAACACTACCAATTGCGGAAAGGGTTGGGATTATTATCTTACAAAAAATAACAGCCGTGATATTTCAAATATAAAGACTATGGATCTTTTGAGCTATTCACACAGAGAAATAGTCTCGTACGATACCGTTTTTCTTTATGCAGTTCATTTTGACGGAAGCTTTTCTCTCGATAAGATTCGCGAGGAAATATCGCAAACGCACATCGAAACAATAATCGATATTGAAAAAAATATCTTTAAGTACGAAAAGAAAAAATAAAAGCAAGGGATACTCAGCGTTTTCCTTGCTTTTTATAATTATTTCGGAAAAATAATTATAAAAACGATTGTAATATTAAGAGAAATATGATATAATAAAGGTTGAAATTTGATTTTGAAGCAAGAGGTGTAATATGAAATATTTAATTCTTATTCCCGATGGAATGGCAGACGAGCCTATATGTGAACTAGGTCATATAACCCCTATGGAAAAGGCTGAAAAGCCTACTATGGATATGCTTGCCGCAAGGTCTCTTGTGGGTACTGTTTCAAACGTACCTAATGGTATGGTGCCCGAAAGCGATACGGCAAATATGGCTATTCTCTCCTTTGACCCAAAGATTTATTCAAAGGGTCGTTCTCCTCTTGAAGCTGTAAGTATGGGCATTGATATGAAGCCCGATGAAACAGCATACCGCTGTAATGTTGTTACGCTTACAGAGGACGAGGAAAACTATGAGGACAGAATAATTCTTGACCATAGCGCCGATGAGATAACCACTGAGGAAGCGGATAAGCTTATAAAGACCCTTGAAGAGAAGCTTGGCAATGAATTGAGAAAATTCCACACAGGCGTAAGCTACCGCCACTGCCTTATTTGGAAAAACGGCAACGATAAATATAACTTTATGCGCCCTCACGATATTCTCGGAAAGCGCATAGGAGAGTATCTGCCTAAGGAAGAGGACGGCGGTGCTGAATTCCTGGAGCTTATGAAAAAAAGCTACGATATTCTCAAAGACCACCCCATCAATATTGCCCGTAAGGAAAGAGGCTTGAAGCCTGCAAACTCCGCATGGCTCTGGAGTCCCGGTAAAAAGCCACAGCTTCCATCCTTTAAAGAAAAATGGGGACTTAACGCCGCTGTTATTTCGGCGGTTGACCTTATCAAAGGTATCGGACTTTGCGCTGAGATGGAATCTATTGACGTTGAGGGCGCAACAGGAAACGTACATACAAATTATGACGGAAAGGCAAACGCCGCTATTGACGCGTTTAAGAGAGGCGTTGAGCTTGTATATGTTCACGTTGAGGGGCCCGATGAATGCGGTCATAGAGCTGAGACCGATAATAAGATAAAATCGGTTGAGTTGATTGATAAAAAGATACTTTTACCTGTATACAACTACCTTAAGGAGTGCGGAGAGCCCTTTAAAATAATGGTGCTTCCTGATCATCCTACACCTATACGTATCAGAACGCACTCAATGGATCCTGTTCCCTTTATGATTTATTCATCAGAGGCGGAACAAGAAAGCGGTATTTGTACCTTTAATGAAAGAACAGCTCACGCTGCTAATCTGTATATTCCTGAGGGACACACCCTTATGGATAGATTTATTGAAAATAAATGAGATAAGTTATTCTCGGAAAGGATAGAGATGTCCGAATTAAATAATAACGAGGAAAAAATCAATTTAGAACACGAGCCGGAAAAATGGGAAGAAAATAAAAAGGCTTTACATGAATACAAAAAAGCTCCCAAAAACAATTTCACAAAAGACTTAGTAGACTACGTGGAAATTTTTGCGTTTGCGCTGTGCTCGGTTATCTTGATATTCTCCTTTTGCTTCCGTCTTTGTACAGTTAAAGGACCGTCTATGAACAACACGCTAATAGACGGAGAAGACGTTATAATTTCCGATATGTTTTACACACCAAAACGCGGAGATATAGTTGTATTTCACGATACAAATACGCTCAACGAGCCTGTTGTAAAAAGAGTAATTGCCACAGGCGGAGAGAAAGTCAAAATAAGCTATTCTCTCGATAAAATGAACGTTGAAATAACTGATGTAAACGGAAATACAGAGGCCTTGACTGAAGACAGTATTCTGTATAATTTCAGCAATCTACCGCCAAGCTACAGAAATAACGAATATACAGTTCCCGAGGGAATGCTATTTGTTATGGGAGATAACCGTTGCTATTCCATGGACAGTAGAAACCCTGCCATAGGCTTTGTTGACGAAAGAGCTGTACTTGGAAAGGTGATCTTTAGATTAACTCCTTTTTCAAAAATCGGAACGGTAAAATAAACAAGTTTTAAAGTGAGATATTTATGCCATCACAAATAATACAGTGGTTTCCCGGACATATGGCGAAAACACGCCGTATGATAACCGAGAATTTAAAAAACGTAGATGCCGTAATAGAGCTTCTTGACGCACGTATTCCTTATAGCTCACGCAATCCCGAAATAGCCCGTCTGTGCGATGGAAAGCCTACTATAGTTCTTCTAAACAAATCCTCCTTGGCAGACCCTAAGGTCACACGAAAGTGGGCTGATAAACTGACTAATGAAAACACAGTATGTATAGAAACCGATTGCGTTAACGGAAAGGGACTTTCTCAAATTGCTCCGGCTATCAAAAAGCTCTGTGCTGACAAGGTTGAACGCTATGAGCAAAAAGGCATGAGCGGTCGGGCAATTAAGGCGATGGTGGTAGGAATCCCCAACGTAGGTAAATCCTCACTGATTAATAAGCTTTGCGGAAACAAAAAAGCAAAGGTTGAAAACCGCCCCGGTGTTACCTTGGATAAGCAGTGGGTTACAACCGATATAGGCATTCTCCTGCTTGATATGCCCGGAGTTCTTTGGCCAAAATTCGATGACCCCAAGGTGGGCGAAAATCTCGCGATCACAGGGGCTATCAAGGACGATATCTTAGATATTGAAGCCATTGCTACCGCTCTGTGCGGAAGATTGAGAACTATGTACCCTGCCCTGCTTTGTGAAAGATATAAGCTGGGCACACTTCCGGATACGGATGATGCGGACGATTACGATCTGCTTAATCTTATTGGAAAAAAACGCGGCTTCCTAATATCGGGTGGTGAGGTGAATACAGAACGTACAGCCAATATGCTTATTGATGAATTCAGAGCCGCCAAGATAGGCGCGATATCCTTGGATGAAATATAATGAGGAATTATGACGGAATTAAATTACGAGCTGGAAAACCAAATAAAAGGACAGGGCTTTATTAACGTATGCGGTGTTGACGAGGCTGGCAGAGGACCTCTTTGCGGTCCCGTTGTAGCGGCGGCGGTGATTTTGCCCGATGGGCTTTACATAGACGGACTTAACGATTCCAAAAAGCTTACCGAAAAAAAGCGCGAAAAGCTATATGATGAGATTTGTCAATCTGCCATTGCCTACGCTATAGCAGAAAGCTCTGTTGAGGAAATCAACGAAATGAACATTTTAGAGGCTTCCCTGTTGGCAATGAGGCGAGCTATTTCGGCGCTGTCGGTTAAAGCCGATTTCGCTCTTATCGATGGAAACGTATCGAGAGATTTTCAAATTCCCGCTAAAGCCGTAATACACGGAGATGCAATTTCCCCGTCCATAGCCGCCGCTTCTATTTTAGCAAAGGTAACCCGTGACCGTATGTGCTATGAGCTTGACAGGCAATATCCTCAATACGGTATTGCAAAGCATAAGGGTTACGGAACAAAAGCTCATATGGATGCCCTTCGTCAATACGGTCCAGCCCCCATTTACAGAACAAAATTCATAAGATTTTTGGATGAGAGCAAATGACAACGACCGATATTGGGCGCATAGGCGAACGAATCGCAGTAAAATATCTAAAAAAGAACAGATACAAAATACTTGAAAAAAACATACACCAATCCCATAATGAAATCGATGTTATCGCGGCGGACAAGAATTATTTGGTGTTTGTCGAGGTCAAGACAAGGTCTGTTGATGATAATGATACATACTCCCCTTACGGTACACCCGCTTCGGCTGTTACAAAAGCGAAGCAAAAAAGAACCGTTATAGCGGCAAGAAGCTATATTTTAAAAAACAGTACCGGTAAACATTCGCATAAGCAACCGCGAATGGATGTTATAGAGGTATATTTAAGTAAAACCTCACACAAGCTTATAAAACTAAATCATATCACAGACGCGTTTGGCGCTGACTGATATGACATAACATAGGAAAGGTAAACTACAATGAAGTACTATAGCACAAGAGACGCAAAACAAACAAAATTTGATTCGGCGCAGGTTATTAAGCAGGGATTGGCGTCCGACGGAGGACTTTTTGTTCCCGATACGATTCCCGCAATAACCGAGGAAGAAATCAAAGAGCTGTGCGCTAAGGGTTACCCCGAAAGAGCCGCATACGTTCTATCTAAGTTTTTGACCGATTATACCGCAGAGGAGTTGCTAAAGGATTGCGAAGCGGCATATTCAAAAGTATCGTTCCCAGACGGAGCCGCGCCTCTTAAAAAGGTTACAGATAATATATTCTCCCTAGAGCTTTGGCACGGTCCCACAGCGGCATTCAAGGATATGGCGCTTCAGATAATGCCCCGTTTGCTCTCAAGAGCACTGGTAAAGACAGGCGAGGACAACACAGCTCTTATTCTTGTTGCAACATCGGGAGATACGGGAAAGGCTGCTCTTGAGGGTTACAAGGATATAGACGGCATTAAAATAATCGTATTCTACCCTGTTGACGGCGTAAGTAAGGTGCAAAAGCTCCAGATGGCAACACAGACGGGAGACAACGTAAGAGTATGCGCAATAAGAGGTAACTTTGACGATGCTCAGACAGGTGTTAAAAAGATATTCTCAGACGCGGACGCTCGTGCTAAGCTCCTTGACAACTCTTACATTCTTTCCAGCGCAAACTCTATAAACTGGGGACGTTTAGCTCCTCAGATAGTTTACTATATCTCCGCTTACTGCGACCTGCTTAACGCAAAAGAGATAACCTACGGAGAGACGGTGAACGTATGTGTTCCCACAGGTAATTTCGGTAATATACTGGCGGCATTCATAGCAAAGAAGATGGGCTTGCCTCTCGGTAAATTTGTATGTGCGTCAAACGCAAATAACGTACTTACAGAGTTTTTGGAAACGGGTACTTATGATAGAAACCGCGAATTTCATCTCACAATGTCTCCATCTATGGATATTCTTATTTCCAGCAATCTCGAAAGACTTATATACTTCTCTTCAGATGCTGACACGACCGCTGCGTATATGTCCGAACTTAATAGCACAGGAAAATACACCGTAACCGATGAAATAAAGAAGACTATATCCGAAAACTTCGTGGGCTTCTTCGCTGATGAAAAAGAAACCGCCGCAACTCTTAAAAAATATTATAATGAATACGGCTACCTTGCCGATACACACACATCGGTAGCTCTTAACTGCGCTGAAAAGTATATTGAAGCAAACGGTGACACAAAGAAAATGATAGTAGCATCTACCGCAAGCCCCTATAAGTTTGCCGCAGACGTTTATAAAGCTATCAGCGAAAAGGAAGCGGCAGAGGCTACAGGCGCGCTTGACGACCTTTCTACGCTGACAAGCACAGAGATCACCCTGCCCCTCAGAGACCTTGATAAGAAAGAAATACGCTTTGATAAGGTTATTGACTCGGCAGATATGCTCGAAGAGGTTTACAAATTTATGTAACTATAACAAAGGGTTGCCGCACAGCCTGCGGCAACCCTTTGGACGTTACTTTCTCTCTTTAAAGGTAGCGCATATAGTTTCGGTACTGCTTGTAGCGTTACAAGGACCTACCGATATCTGACCTGCTGTACAGTAGGTTTCGCAATCATGGTACATGCAATTCTTAACGTCACACTTAATACCCTTGATATGCTCCTTGGAACAGCTGCGCTTTTCTTTATCACAATTCATTTTTTAATCCTCCTTTAGTGGGAATATTTTTAGTATTCTCATTCGGGGCGTGTTTAATTCAATCAAACGAGAGGAAACAATATATGTCTTTGTATGTAATTGCCGATTTGCATCTTGACACTCAGAGCAACCAAAAATCCATGGAAGTATTTGGAAACAGATGGAAAAATTACGTTGATAAAATACAGGCGAATTGGATGCGATTGATAACCGAAAACGATACTGTAATTATTCCCGGAGATATTTCTTGGGGGCTTACCTTAAAGGATGCTTTGTGTGATTTAAAATGGATAGACAGCTTATCGGGAAAAAAGATACTCCTAAAGGGTAATCACGATTTTTGGTGGGCAACAAATTCAAAAATGCAAGGCTTTTTGAATGAAAATGAAATACAGTCTATAAAGATACTAAACAATAACGCGTATGAGATCGAAGAATATATAATATGCGGTTCTCGCGGATGGTTTACCGATAAAACGATGCAAACAGCATCGCAAAACGTTGACTACGCCAAAATAATCAACCGAGAAATCATACGGCTTCGTATGTCCCTTAACGAGGCGGTCAAGCTAAAAGGAGACACAGATAAGGAAATATTGGTTTTCTTGCACTTCCCTCCTGTTTGGAGTGACTTCAGGTGCGAAGAGATATTACAGCTTTTGAATGAATATAATATTAAGCGGTGTTTTTTTGGACATATCCATAGTAATTATACCGCTCCGTCTGTCTTTTCAGAGGGTAAAATTGAATTTAAACTGATTTCTGCGGATTTTCTTGATTTTATTCCTCAATTTATTGGATAATTTCGGGAAAATCTATTGACAAAATCGCAAAAAAAAAGTACAATATATAATGTATGCAAAAATTTTTATTAATCAAGCGGAGGTTTAAACCAAATGAGTTTAACAAAATCTGAAGTAATCGAAAAAAACAGATATGAATTACAGTTTTCTGTTGACAAAGCAACCTTTGACGCTGCTGTAAGCGCCGTTTACCGTAAGCAGGTAAAGAATATTACCGTGCCCGGTTTTAGAAAGGGCAAAGCTCCCCGCTCTGTAATCGAAAAGATGTACGGAACAGGCGTTTTCTATGAGGATGCTATAAACGACCTCATTCCCGCCGCATATACTGAGGCGGCTGCTGAGTCCAAGCTTGAAATAGTAGGACAGCCCGAGTTCGATGTTGTTTCTATCGACGAAAACGGTCTTCTCCTTTCTGCTAAGGTATACGTAAAGCCCGAAGTAGAGATAAAGGACTATTGCGGAATTGAAGTTGAGAAAGAGGTTGAGGCTGTTACCGACGAGGACGTTGACAGAGAAATCGAGACTGTTCGCGAGAGAAATTCCCGTGAGATTGACGTTACAGACCGCGCGGCTGAGATGGGCGATACTACTGTTATCGACTTTGAGGGCTTCTGCGACGGAGTTGCGTTCGAGGGCGGTAAGGGTACAGACTACGCGCTTAAGCTTGGTTCAGGCTCTTTTATCCCCGGATTTGAGGAGCAGATCGTTGGCAAGAGCTTAGACGAGGAATTTGACGTTAACGTTACGTTCCCCGAGGAGTATCATGCGGCTGAGCTTGCAGGTAAGCCTGCTGTATTTAAGGTAAAGATCCACGCAATCACACGCGTTGAGCTTCCCGAGCTTGATGACGATTTTGCAAAGGATGTTTCCGAATTTGATACTTTTGCTGAATATAAAGCGGATATCAAGGCAAAAATCGAAAAGAGACACGAGACCGCTGCCGAGAACGCAGTTGAGGATAAGCTCGTTGAAGTTCTTATCGAAAAGCTTGAGGCTGAAATTCCCGAGGCAATGTACGAGGCTGAAACCGAGAACTATGTTCGTGACTATGATACAAGACTTCGTTCTCAGGGACTCGATCTTAAGACATACTTTAAGTACACAGGTATGAACCTTGATTCTCTTCGCGAGCAGATGAGACCTCAGGCAGAGCGTCAGGTAAAGGCAAGACTTGCACTTGAAAAGATTGCTGCTCTCGAAAGCATTGAAGCTACCGAAGAGGATATAAACGGCGAGTACGAAAAGATTGCCTCTGCTTACGGCATAGAGGTTCAGCAGGTTAAGGACAGCATCGATGCTTCCGCAATCGCTGAGGATATGAAGGTTAAGAAGGCTCTTGACCTTGTAAAAGAAAAGGCTGTTATCAAAACCAAGTAATCAGTAACACCTTTAAAATTTAAGCGCAACAATTTGTTTGGGGGTAAAATTATGTATAACAATATTTACAATGCGTTAGTGCCTATGGTAGTCGAGCAGGACGGCAAGGGTGAACGCTCATACGACATTTTTTCAAGACTTCTTAACGACAGAATAATCTTTTTGTCCGACGAAGTAAATGATGCCACCGCATCCTTGGTTGTTGCGCAGCTTCTTTTTTTGGAAGCAAAAGACCCCGATAAGGATATTTCCTTTTACATTAATAGCCCCGGCGGTTCTGTAACCGCCGGAATGGCTATTTACGATACTATGAATTTTATCAAATGCGACGTCTCTACCATATGTATCGGTATGGCGGCAAGTATGGGTGCGTTTCTCCTTTCAGCGGGTACAAAGGGCAAGCGTATTGCTCTTCCCAACAGTGAAATTATGATACATCAGCCTTTGGGCGGCGCAAAGGGTCAGGCAAGCGACATCAAGATACAGGCGGAGCTTATTCTCAGAACAAGAGATAATCTTAACAGAATACTTGCCGAGAATACCGGACGTTCTATTGAAGAGATTGCAAGAGATACCGAGCGCGATAATTTTATGACTGCTAAACAGGCTCTTGAGTACGGTCTTATAGATAAGATTTTTAATAAAAGAGCTTAAATATCGGTAAGGAAGATATATGTCAAATACAACGAATACAACAGGCACCAGATATTGCTCCTTTTGCGGAAGAAAAGAGGGCCAGGTTAATTTTCTTATCCCATCCCCTACGGGAGCATATATATGTGATTTCTGCGTTGATGCCTGCCAGCAATTAATCTACGAAAACACCGTTGCAAACGAAACGGATATCGATAGCCTCACGTTTGATACACTACCTAAGCCTATTGAGATCAAGAAAACACTTGATGAATACGTAATAGGTCAGGACGAGGCCAAAATAGCCCTTTCGGTTGCCGTTTATAATCATTATAAAAGAATTCTGTACAAATGCAATTCAAATGATGACGAGGCAAAAATAGACCTGCAAAAGAGTAACGTTTTGCTTATAGGACCTACAGGCGTAGGTAAGACCTATTTAGCTCAAACCTTGGCTAAGTCATTAAAAGTTCCCTTTGCTATTGCCGACGCAACCACGCTTACCGAGGCGGGATACGTAGGCGAGGACGTAGAGAATATTCTTCTCCGCCTTATCCAAGCAGCGGACTACGATATAGAGCTTGCGGAAAAAGGCATAATCTATATTGACGAGATAGATAAGATAGCTCGTAAGAGCGAAAATCGCTCAATTACGCGCGACGTATCGGGCGAGGGCGTTCAGCAGGCGCTTTTGAAGATACTTGAGGGTACAGTGGCTAACGTTCCCCCTCAGGGCGGCAGAAAGCACCCCAATCAGGAGTTTTTACAGATAAACACTCAAAATATCCTGTTTATATGCGGCGGAGCGTTTGAGGGGCTTGATAAGCTCATTGAAAAGCGTCAAGGCAATCAAGCTATCGGATTTTCCAGTGAGATTCGCAAGAAAGACGAAAAGAAAAAAGACGGTCTCTTCAAGGACGTTGTTCCTCACGATATCGTTAAGTTCGGCTTGATTCCCGAGCTTGTAGGACGAATTCCTATGATAGTAACGCTAAACGACCTTGACAAGGATGCTCTTGTAAGAATACTGACCGAGCCTAAGAATTCCATTATCAAGCAATATATGAAGCTGTTTGAAATGGACGGCGTTGAGTTAAACTTTAACGAGGAAGCCCTCAAGGCAATTGCGGCTAAAGCGATTGAGCGAAATACAGGAGCTCGCGGACTCCGTTCGATAATGGAAGAGCTTATGATGTCAATAATGTATGAAATTCCATCCCGAGACGATGTTGCAGAGGTGGTAATAACCGAGGCTGCCGTTAAGCGTGACGCTCTGCCTCAGTACGTTATAAAAGAGCCTATACTGTTAGATAACGATATAAAAATAAGCGGCGAGCTTGAATAATATTTTGTAAATATAAAAGCCATAGAATCGGTTTAAAATTCTATGGCTTTTATTATTTTAATAAAATGTCGCTACCTCTTGCTTGGGTGCAACGGCAAACTCTGTTGCTTCAACGTACAACACAGGCCCCGGCTGTTTATATAGCTTACTTGTTTCTATCTTTAACTTCCCTTTTACAGTTATCCAATCTCTTGTCTTTAGCTTTTGAGGGGTCTTGAACACGCAAACAAGTCCGCCGTACTGAATATCATCGGCGCAACAGGTCATAATATGTCTGCCGATTATAACCGAATTTTGAGGTAGTCTGCCGTCAACACAGACAATACCCTTAAACTTAACGGTCTTTCCGTTATAGCTCATCATATCCTCGGACATATCTCTGTACCAAATGGCGTAATCCTCATCCTTTATCTCTATAACAGGCGCGTTTATATCAAACGGTAGCGGATCTTCAATATCGTCATACTCCACGTGTCCGTCGGGATAATCATACACAATAGCCGCCCGTCTCGTAACTCCGCGGATTATTTTGTGTATTTCCTCTTTATCAATATTATCGGGAGTTCTGTTCAGAACGATCATTTCAGCATCTACCATTTTATCAAATGCAAGCTGACGCATATTGTTGTTGTAGCTGATAAAGGTATTTGCATCGGCAAACATCATATTCTGGTATATAGCCCAATCAGAGGGCATATTTGCATATAAGCGCTCCAACAGCCACATACCGTTGTATTCTATGATAATGCGGTCCACCTTTTTGTTCTTTGTCAAGGAAATTAAATTTTCCTTGGTTATCCATTCCTCATCATCAATATATTCAATGCGAACGTTCTGCCCCCAGAATTGAGTAGGATCTAATTCCTCTATCCCCTCCTCACACATCAGAACCAGTGTTTTTTCGCCGCTGTTGAAGTTTTCGTCATTAAGCGACTCTTGTATTATGTGGGTCTTTCCGCCCTCCAGAAAGCCTGTAAACAGGTATACGGGAAGCTTCATTTTAAACTCCTTTACATAAACAGCTCTTTTATGGCTGTTTCATTAATATGAGAGCCGATAACGCATATTTTACCGATAGCGGCAGGTGCTCCGTCTCTTATATTCGGCTCTTCGGGAACGTAGTCAAAGTATATCCAACTTCCGCGCTCGGATTCAACATAGCCCTTGGCTCTCAGTATAAATCCGTATTTGTCGCTGTCTTCCAACGCCGACAGTATCGTCTCTATTTCCTTTGCTGTATATTTCTTTACAGTCTCGATTCCCCAGCTTGCAAATACATCGTCCGCATGATGATGGTCATGATGATGCTCATGCTCACAGCAATGGTCGTGGTCGTGATGATGCTCATGGTGATGGTCGTGGTCATGATGATGATGCTCATGATGATGCTTGTGTTCACAACAGTGGTCGTGATGATGCTCATGATGATGCTCGTGCTCACAGCAATGGTCATGCTCGTGATGATGCTCGTGGTGATGTCCGCATATAGGGCATTCTTCTTCCTCTACAATCGCTTTTAAATCATTTTCTAAGCGCATTTTGTTTTCCATCGCATCTATCAATGTCTGTACGTTAAGCTTATCTGCGGGGGTTGTAACAACCGTTGCTTTTTTATTATGCTCTCTCACAAGCCCCAGTGCTTCCGCTAATTTTTTCTCGGTCGTTTTATCGGTATGACTAAAGAAGATACATCCCGCGTGACTAATCTGGTCGTTGAAAAATTCGCCGAAATTTTTCATATACATCTTACATTTATTTGCGTCTACAACCACAACAGCACTGTTTAAAACAGCTCCGTCAATATCGGCGGAAAGCACGGCTTTTGTAACGTCACTGAGCTTACCGACACCCGAGGGCTCGATAAGTATTCGGTCGGGGGAATAATCGGCTACTACCTGTTTTAAAGCCTTGCTGAAATCTCCCACAAGAGAACAGCAAATACAACCAGAATTCATCTCGGTTATTTGCACGCCCGAATTTTGCAAAAATCCGCCGTCTATTCCAATTTCTCCGAACTCATTTTCTATAAGAACAAGCTTTTCACCCTTATATCCCTCACTTATAAGTCTTTTGATAAGAGTTGTTTTTCCCGCTCCGAGAAATCCCGAAATAATATCTATTTTCGTCATTTTTATCTCTCCTTAATTTTAAAGCAGAGGCGCAAAACGCTCCTCTGCTTTATCTTTATTAAAATGAACAATTACGCCTTGTTAACAGAACCGAACAGTTCCATCTTCTCTTTTACGGTTGCCTTGATAGCCTCTACACCGGGTGCGAGAACCTTTCTGGGGTCAAAGCCCTTGCCCTCGAGGTCTTTACCTGCCTCGATATACTTACGTGTAGCCGCAGAGAATGCGAGCTGACACTCGGTATTTACGTTGATCTTTGCAACGCCGAGAGATATAGCCTTCTTTATCATATCAGCAGGGATACCTGTACCGCCGTGGAGAACGAGGGGCATATCGCCTGTCTGCTGCTGGATAGCATCAAGAGTATCGAAGGAAAGTCCCTGCCAGTTTGCGGGATACTTACCGTGAATATTACCGATACCTGCCGCAAGCATAGTAACGCCAAGGTCAGCAATCATCTTGCACTCGTTGGGGTCAGCACATTCGCCTGCGCCAACAACGCCGTCCTCTTCTCCGCCGATAGATCCAACCTCTGCCTCGAGAGAGAGACCCTTATCAGCGCAAACAGCAACAAGCTCCTTGGTCTTTGCTATGTTCTCCTCGATAGGATAGTGCGAGCCGTCAAACATTACGGAAGAAAATCCTGCCTCTATGCACTTGTAGCAAGCATCGTATGAACCGTGGTCAAGGTGAAGCGCGACGGGAACAGTGATATTAAGCTCCTCAAGCATACCGTTTACCATACCAACGATAGTCTTGTAGCCGCACATATACTTGCCCGCACCCTCGGATACACCGAGAATAACAGGAGACTTAAGTTCTTCTGCTGTGAGAAGAACAGCCTTTGTCCATTCGAGGTTGTTGATGTTGAACTGTCCGACAGCATATTTGCCGGCTTTTGCTTTGGTTAACATTTCTTTTGCTGAAACTAACATTTTATATAGCTCCTTTTTTATTTTTTTCTTCAAATATTATACACTATAATCGGTGAAAAATCAAGTATCAATGCAAAATATTTTATGGATTTATAAAAAAATTAACAAATATTTTGTAGATATTAAAGTAATATAATGATATACTATTATAAACAGTTAGTTTTGGAGGAAATATGGACAACAGAATTGATAATTCCGAGATGCAAAAGCTTTTAAAAGAAATATATGAGGCTCTTTGTGAAAAAGGCTATGACCCTGCAAGACAGATAGCGGGATACATACTTTCGGAAGACCCTGTATATATCACCGATTGGAAACAGGCGCGTGAAAAAATAGTTAAAATAGACCGAGACGTATTACTTATAGAATTGATAAATAATTATTTGACGTAGAATGGAGGCAATTATTTGTGGAAAAGCTTTTACGGTTTAAAAAATTAATTGCTTTTCTCTGCTCTGTTTTGGTTTTATTTCCCTGTATTTTTTGTGTTTCCGTTAACGCAAAAGAAGCCTTTCCCGATACCTCGGGAGCGAATTACATATATCTGTATAATTTCGACGGAGACAAGGTCGTATACCGCAAGGGCTCGAATACCGCTAAAATAATGCCCGCATCCACGGTAAAAATTATGAGCGGACTGTTAGCCATTGACCGCTTAGGCGATAGACTTGATGAGTACGTTACCTTAAGCGATGATATGCTTAAGGGCGTTGAGGGATTTTCCGTAGGCTTAAAAGCAGGAGATAACGTAAAGATAGAGGACTTGCTGTACTGCCTTATTTGCGGCGGTGGAAATGACGCAGCAATCGCAATCGCAAATATATGCTCGGGCAGTGTGGATAGCTTTGTCAGCGAAATGAATACGTTGGCTTTAAAATACGGTATGCAAAGCACTAAATATTTAAATCCTACGGGAATCGATGACCCGCAAATGTACACCTGTCTGAACGATGTGGTTATACTTTCCAAGATAGCAATTCAAAACGAGCTGTTTATAAAAATCTCGTCAACCTCTAACTACTCTTTTTCAAAAGGAAACTCTGGCGAGATAAAAAATATAGCAAACCGAAACGCGCTAATAAGCTCCTTTTCTGCTATGGGATATCAAAACAAAAACGTAAAAGGGCTTAACGCGGGAATGACCGACAACGGCGGCTACTGTGTGTCAGCATACGCCACCGACGGACAGGATACTTATTTGTGTATCGTTATGGGTGGACGAGAGCTTTCAAACGGTAAAATAAGCTCCTACAGCATAGCTAACGGGCTTCTTGAGCACATGTTTGAGAATTTCACCTACACACAGATAGCCAAAAAGGGCGACGTTGTGGATGCTATCTCGGTTAAGCTTGCTCTGCCCACAAACGGAACAGAAGCTGTATACGTTGACTGTCAGCTTGAAAATGATATCTATGCTTTTGCTCCCAAAAATATAAATTATAAAAATGAATTAACCTATAAAACATATTTTCATTCCGACAGCTTAACAGCTCCCGTATATGAAAACACAGTTGTGGGCGGTGTGGATATTTATTATGAGGATACGTATCTTGCAAGCGCAAGGCTATTAACAAAAGACAGCGCCCCATCGAGTAAGCTGCTAACCGTTTTAAATAAAATGAAAAGCTTTACGCTTTCAAGAACTGTTTTGATTTTTGTTATACTGTTGATTCCCTCGCTATCGGTATATTTTTATTTTACCGTATGGAAAAGAAAGCTAAAGAACAGAAAGGCTCTGCGGGAATACGGAAAAACATCAAATATAACACGTAAAAAATGAGAGAAACTGTGTTTCTCTCATTTTTTCTTATTTTTATTCTTTTTGTCGAACAACGGAGCAATTACTCTGAAATTCTTAAAGCCTGTATAATACGCCAACCAAGACGTTACAAGGGCGGGGATTATGATGATGAAATATGCCCACCAGGTCTTAAGCAAGGTCGTTCCATCGGCAGACACTTTTATAGTCATCAAAAGTCCTGCGTACATTCCCTGAAATACCATAGATATCAAGCGTAAGAGAAAATCGGCAGTTCCCACAAACTTTTCGGGTAGCGCGGGGATTTTTAAAAATACAAAGGACAGAGCGATGAGAAGATTGGGAATGTTGGAAACAAGCCCAATAAATAAGCCTGTATGCGGACGGTAGGGCTTTTTACCTACGTCAAAGGATACTCTATCTTTTGCGCCGATCTCCCAAGTGGTGGTATACACCAAAAATAAATAAAAAATAATAGCGAAAATGCTTACCGCAATAGACAGCTTGTCGTTGCTTGCGGCGGTTGTCGCCATTGAAAGAAACGCGCCGAAAACAGATATTGCAAACTGATTTACAAGATTTTTGACAACGTTGTATGAATAATGTTTAAAAAAGCCTTTCATTACTCCCCCAATAGATGAATAACGGTTTAATACCTTGCAGTTATTATATTAGATTTTGGAACATTTTTCAATATGATGTAAAAAAAATTTACACTTTATCCACTAAATTATCACCGAATGTTATATAATATTATATAGATATGCTTGGAGGTCGTTTTATGTCAAATAACATTCAGCTTAGCACACTTCCCTCTTTGGTTCGTGAATTTGCATCCTATAAGACAGTGGTGCAGAATTCATCGGATAAAACAGTTTCGGAATATATGTTGGATCTTCGTACTTTTTTCAGATATCTGAGAGCGAGAGATCTTAGGATAGATTTCGAGAATACAGAGGAGTTTGATAAAATTGATATTTCCGATATTGACCTTGACTACATAAAAAACATTACTGTTGAGGATATCTACGAGTTTTTAACCTATGCCGACAGAACAAGAGGAAATATGGCGGCTGCTAAATCAAGAAAGCTGTCATCCATAAAAGGCTTCTTCAAATATCTTACCGTAAAAAGAATGATGCTCAGCGAAAATCCTGCGGCAAATATAGAATCACCTAAAAAGCAAAAGTCGCTTCCTAAATTTCTGTCCCTTGAAGAAAGTGTGATGTTGCTTGAAGCGATAAAAAATGATAAGGATTCCCCAACGAGAATACGCGATTACGCAATTATAACCTTATTTTTGAATTGCGGTATGCGTGTTTCCGAGCTTACAGGTATAAATCTCGGCGACGTTGACAGACAGCTTCGATCGATGACCGTGACAGGAAAAGGAAACAAGCAAAGGATAATATATCTCAATGCCGCTTGCAGACAGGCTCTCGGTGAATATTTTGATGTGCGCCTTAGCGAAAAGCACGTAAAGGCAAACACAACCGCTCTATTTTTAAGTAATCGAGAACAGCGAATAAGCGTAAAAACGGTTCAGTGGATGGTATATAAATATTTGGATATGGCAGGTCTTGAATCAAAGCATTATTCGGTACACAAGCTTCGTCATACCGCCGCTACGCTTATGTATCAAACGGGAAACGTAGACGTGCGAGTTCTCAAGGATATACTTGGACATGAACAGTTAAACACTACCCAAATATATACTCACGTAAGTAATCGAAGCATGCAGGAGGCAATGGAGCATAATCCTCTTTCCGATATTAAAGGAATAGACAGCGATAAGTAAAAAAACAGCTCAAGGATATTTTTATCTTTGAGCTGTTTTCTGTTTAGAAGCGGTAAATTTCGCTTTCGCTTAGATTTTCTATATTACCTGTAGTTGCGTATTCTCCGAGCTTAGAGGTTATATAGCTCTGATCAAGATCGCCGTATGAGGAAAGCGCTGGCGGAATTGTACCAAACAGTGTTCTGTAAATCATATGAGCTCCGACGTAGCCTGCCAATGGAGTGCTGTGCTTGTAGTAGTCGTTAACACAAAAATCATCATAGTCAACGCCGCTTTCTATCAGCATATCAATTTCATTTTTCCAATCGAGAAGCTCAACGTATTCGTTTTTAGCGGCAATTTCTACGGCTGTCCTATACTCATTATGAGCAGGAAAAACAAACAATTTGGTTTCGGATGCACGACAGGCATCAATTATAGGAGATATAGCCGCAGCATCGTCATGGTTATAAAAACCGCAAAGGAACAGAGCATCGTATTGACCGCTTTCAAGCTCATATAACAGCTGAGAATCAACGGAGTAGTTTTTGCTTACGGTTCCCATCCCTATGGATTGGGCGTTCACGTTGTGCTGTCCTCTGCACATATCTCTCAGAATATTGCCGATATCTGACGTTCCTATAAAGCTGTTTCCTATTATCTTTATATTTGCTCCTCTTTGTATAATATCGCTTGACAGCATAGCCGAGCCCATATTGGCAGCTGTGCTTATCAATTCTCGAGATGTGTTATATAAAACTTTATTTGCGGAAAAATCATCAAGCTCCTCATATTTTACATATATATAAACATTACGGGTATTGCCGTCCAACTCATAGCTGTATGTAAAATAGTGAATATATTCCATTTCGGCAAGTTTATAAATACTCCGCGTAGTTTCAATTTCATCCATACGAGTATCTTTAGTAAACTCACATTCAAGTTCTTTCACGCTTTCAACTGGTTCAAGAGAAATAAATCCGATATTTGATCCGCTACGTAAAATATCAAATCTACCCTCGCTGTTTTTCTTGACCGTCCATTCCTTGGGAAGATTGATACCCAATGCTATATTGTCATTATTATCAGCACAAAAATACAGCGTTTTATAGCCTTTGCTCTCAACGCAAGCGATATCCTTATACGTTAACTGCTTTTCCGTAAGCTCTCCGTCAGAGGAATCTATCGGTGGTTCCTTTATCTCAAGCTCCGCAAGATTACATCCTACCAATGATAAAACCAGTAACATAGCGGCAATGATAAATGTAAATTTTATCTTCATAGCTATTCCCCCTTGATGTTGTACTTTAATTATACCATTAGTTGTTAAATTTGTCAATATAAAAAGTGTTGAATTTGTCAATATAAAAAGCCTATGTGTTACTCAACATAGGCTTTTTATATAAATTAAAGTATAATACAGATAAGTCCGCCGCTTCCCTCATTGATGATGCGTTCAAGCGTCTCGGACAGCTTCGCTCTCGATTCCTCGGGCATATGCTCAAGCTTTGTATGTAGCCCCTCGTTTACAAGCTCGTAAAGGCTCTTTCCGAACACATTTGATTCCCACAGCTTTTCGGGCTCGCCCTCAAACTCCTTGAGCATATATTTTACAAGCTCCTCGGATTGCTGTTCAGTTCCTACGATCGGATTTATCACAGTTTCGATATTGGCTCTTATAAGGTGTATAGATTGAGCCGAGGCAGACAGACGGACACCGTATCCACCCGACTGCTTTACTATTTCGGGCTCTTCAAGGTGAAGGTCCTCAATAGTTGGCATAACAATACCGTAGCCCTTTTCTTCTGCCATAGCAAGAGCTTCAGAGACACGGTCATACTGGCTCTTTGATACCGCAAGGTCTTTTAGAAGAGCAATAAGCGCGCTCTCGTTAGGTATCTCAAAGCCTGTAAGCTCGCTAATAACAGAATAATATAGAGAATCGGAAAATTTTACGCTAACAGTAGCCTTACCTGTTCCAAGGTCAATATCGTCAATTAAATAATTTTCAACGTATTCGTTGTTACCAAGCTCGCTAAAGGCGTTCTTGATATCTCCCGTTTTCTTTATTTTATCCGCGCAAGCGCACACAGATGACCTCAATGAGGTGATAATTTTATGGTCGCTTCCCAAGGCTTCCATCCATCTCGGCAGCTCAACAGATACCTCTGAAACAGGAAATTCATGTAACACAAGCTCAAGAATATGGCTGATATCCTCCGCGTCAAGGTCTATACAGCTTACCAGCGCCACAGGAACTCCATATTTTTCCTCAAGCTCATATGCTAACGCAATAGCGCTTTCGGAAGTCGGGTTGGCAGAGTTGAGAACCATAGCGAAAGGCTTGCCGATAGATTTTAGCTCGTTAACTATTCTTTCCTCTGCGGGAACGTAGCTTTCTCTTGATATCTCTCCGATAGTGCCGTCAGAGGTTATCAGCATTCCTATTGTGGAATGCTCCTTTATAACCTTTTCCGTACCCATTTCCGCCGCCTCGACAAAGGGCATAGGCTCTTCCTGCCAAGGGGTATGAACCATTCTGGGGTGACCGTTTTCAATAGTTCCCAAAGCCTCGGAAACGATATATCCAACGCAATCTATCATTTTAACTCTCAGTGACGCGCAATCGTCTATTTTTATATGTACCGCCTCATCGGGAACAAATTTGGGCTCTGTTGTCATTACAGTTTTTCCCGCCGCCGACTGAGGCATTTCATCTCTCGCTCTGTCTCTTGAATATCCGTCGTCAATGTTGGGAAGAACAAGGGATTCCATAAAACGCTTTATAAAGGTTGATTTTCCCGTTCTTACAGGTCCGACAACACCGATATATATATCGCCGCCCGTTCTTTCCGCGATATCTTGATAAATTGAATGTTCCGCCATAATATGACCCTCCCGATATATTTTACAGTTAAAATATATGGTTGGATAATTGCTTTTAGAACATCAAGCTTGTTGCTCTTGGATTATTTTGTTTATTTCATTAATGACGCTCTTGGGCAAAAGCTCATCTAAAGACTCGCCGTTCATTATTTTATTCCTTACAACCGTCGAGCTTACCTGTGACAACGCTTCATTTGATTTCAATAGAACAGTTTGCGCCATAGGATAGCGCGCGCGGTTATATTCTGCCATTGACCGCTCATACTGTAAATCAACATCGTTGCGGTATCCCTTTACTATGGAGCTTGCGTTAAGATCTCTCGCTAACTCCCAAAGCATTCCGTCAGAGGAGATCACTTCCACGTTAGAAATATCCGATGTGGCTGCTTTTGCTATTCGTACTCGCTCATCCATAGAAAACATATATTTTTTCTCGCTGTTTATCATAACGGCAAGATAAACCTTTTGGTGGCTTTGAGCTGCCCGTTTAACAATATCGATATGCCCGAGTGTTATAGGGTCAAAGCTGCCGGGAACAATAGCTACTTCTCTTTTATTGCTTTTCATTTTCATTTTCCTTAATTATTTCAAGTACTGTAATAACCGTTTTGCTGTATCTTGAAATTTTTTTAATACTATAAATGCTCTGTAAACCCTTATCCGTATCTAAAAGCTTTTCAAAATCACTTTCGCAAACGATAAGCGAGGTAGGTTTTATCATTTCGTATTCATACAGTGATTTCAATATTGGAAGATATAATCCCGACGCATAGGGGGGGTCTATAAAAATAATATCATATTTTTTTCCTTTGTTACGCCTTATAAAATCGAGACTGTCGGAATTTACTATGTGGCAATATTCCCGAAGCTTGGTTTTCTCCGCGTTTTTTTCGATTATTTTTATAGCGTTTTTTGATTTATCAACAAGAGTCGCCGCAGCCGCTCCGCGGCTTACAGCTTCCAGTGCCATTTGCCCCGAGCCCGAAAAAAGGTCTAATACCTCTCTTCCCTCAATATCAAATTGAAGCATCGAAAAAACGGCTTCCTTTACACGCTCCGAGGTAGGTCTTGTTTCTTCTCCGCTCAAGGTATCAAGCCTAATCCCTCTTGCGCGTCCTGTTATAATTCTCATCATAGCTTAGCTCTCCTTGGTATTTCCTTTATGAAAATAGCTGTATATATTGTAAGCATCGGTTTCGCTGATTCCCGTTACGTTCCTCAGCTCCGAGGGGGATGCGTTTTTTATTGCCGTTAAGCTTCCCATTACAGAGAGAAGCTTTTTTGCCTTTGTCGGTCCTATACCTGTAATTTTTTCAAGAGAGGAATGCTTTAAGGTCTTTCTCTTAGCCCCCGACGTTTTTCCAACAGTAAACCTATGAACTTCCTCTTGAATTTTATAAACAAGTATGAAAACAGACTGCTCTCTTGCAATATTTATTTCCTCGGTTTCTGTACACAGGGCTCTTGTTTTGTGAAATTCATCCTTAACCATACCGAAAATGGGAACGTTAACAGAAAGATTTCTTGCAGCTTCTTTGGCAACCGCAACATGCCCCTTGCCACCGTCGATCAAAATCAAATCGGGATATTCCGAGAAAGAGCCGTTCTTGTCGCCAAGATGGTTTAAGCGTCTTGTAACAGCCTCGTACATCGAAGCATAGTCATCTGGTTTATTTTCAACCGAGCGAATATTAAAGGAGCGGTAATCGCTTCTTGAGGGCTTTCCGGTTTTAAATACCACCATACCCGCGGTGATATTCTCAGTGCCGATATTTGAAATATCGTATGCCTCTATTCTCTCGGGCAGAGCTTCAAGCTTCAAAAGATTTGCTAGAGTATACAGCACCTCTTCATCTTTTTGAGCGGTCAGTCTATTTTGCTTTACACGCTCCTCGGCATTATTTACGGCGATCCCGCAAAGCTCGCGCAGCTGTCCTCTTTCAGGTCGGCGTATTTCTACCTTTTTACCTAATTTCTGAGCAAGAAATTCCTCAAGGTCGCTCCTGTCGCTATCATCAAGCTCAAAGGATACGGCAATTTGCCTTGGAATATATGCGCTCATCATATAATGCTCTACGAGAAACGCGCACAAAGCGCCGCTATCTGTTATAGCCTCAGCGCCAAAGGAGAAATCGTTTTTATTTGTTATTGCCCCGTCTCTTATATACATAGCCGATATACACGCAAATGAGCTGTCGGCATATAGACCGAATACGTCTATATTAGTATCGGGATCGGCTACAACGTTCTGTTTTTGATTTAACTGTTGCAATGCCTTTATAGTGTCTCTGCAACGCGCCGCTTCCTCGAATTGCTCATTTTCCGCGTATACGGTCATTTTTTCGGTGAGCAGATCGACAGACTCTCTCGTATGCCCCTTTAAAATATCGGCTGCGCATTTTATCAGCTCTGCATATTCATCTTTAGTTACCTTTCCTGTACATACACCGCAGCATTTTCCCATTTGGTAATATATACAGGGGCGTTCTTTCCCAATATCTCTTGGAAAAATTCGCTTACAACCGGGAATACCTAAGGTCTTATGGATAATATCCAATATAGCAAATGCTGTTGATGTACCCGAAAAAGGTCCATAATATTTTCCCCTGTCGGACGCTCGCGTTCTTGTGAATATGACCCTCGGATATTCCCCCGCCGTAATTTTAATATACGGATAGGATTTAGCATCTTTAAGTCTTATATTGTACTTAGGCGAATACTGCTTGATCAGAGTGTTTTCAAGTGTAAGTGCCTCAATTTCGTTTTTACATACGATATATTCAAAATCATCGACCTTACATACCATTTGCAAGGTTTTAGTGTTCTTTTTGCTGTTTTGAAAGTATTGGGATACTCGGTTTTTAAGCTTACGGGATTTACCAACGTATATAACTCTGCCACTCTTATCTTTCATAATATACACGCCCGCGCTCATAGGGAGCGTGTTGGCTTTATCTAAAAGCGTTTGTAGCTTTTTTTCGTACTGAGACATATTTTCACCAATCTGTTATAATAAAAATGGGCTGTTGGAAACAGCCCTTAATTTTTTATTCTGCAAATCCTGTCTGAACAAGCGCAATTAATTCATTAAGCGCTGTGTCCTCGTCCATTCCGTCGGCAACCAAGGTAACCGTCATTCCCTTTGCGATGCCCATAGAAAGAACGCCCAAAAGACTCTTTGCGTTTACTCTGCGGTCATCCTTTTCTATCCAAATGGAGCTCTTAAAAGAGTTTGCTTTCTGAATGAAAAAGGTTGCAGGTCTGGCGTGCAAACCAATATTGTTCGTTACGGTAACATCTCTTTGTATCATAATTTCGCTCCTGTTTTCAAAAATGCTCGTAGATATAACTAATCTTCTACCATATATAATAGTATATCAAAAAATGTCAACAAAATCAATAGTTAAATATTAGTGATTTTAAATAAACTTTTCTTTCAAAAATCACAATTTATTCTCATTTTATACACAACTTGATATAAATTGATGGTATACCAATAAATTATTCTACCGGTGCGATATCTGTTACAATAATATTTACGGTAACAAGCTCGGTTTTAACGGATATAACGTCTCCCGGTGCAATATGCTCTTTACCCTTGAACAAAAATCCGCTTTGGTCGGAAAACGTTCCTTTACATACCATTCTTCCCGTTGCGTCAATTCGGGTATTGCTTGGATAAGCCACCTCTACCGCTTGGTTTGTTCCCTCGGGAACAAACGTCTTTGTTGACGGAACTACTATTAAAGCGTTTTTTGCGTCCTCGGATGCTTCGATCAAGGTTCCAAGCTCCTCGCTGCTATCATAATAGTAAACCTTATCACCTACGTTGATATAATTCTCTGTCTTGTATTGAATATCCTTTATCTCAAAAGAAACAGTATATTCTTTCAAGTTTCTGCTTCCTGTGAGCATATCTAAGATGTTGTATCTGAAATATACGCCCGCAACGACGGCTACAAGTAAAACTATTATAACGACGTCAAGCGCTTTTATCTTTAATCCGCTTCTATCCTTTTTCTCAGCGTTAATAGATTTCTTTGTCATTTCGTCCACCGTCCTTAGTACTCTGTTATTCCTACGCAGTACCCCTCGCCTCTATAATCGGGGAAATGTAGGTAAAGCTTTTCTCCAACGGCGATACGCGTTGAATTGATACTGTAGCCTGCGCCTTCCGCATAGCTCGCGTCGGCTATGACGGTAATAACAACATTATATTTATCGGGGTATTCTATGGGCGTAACGGTATATTCCGTAACAGTTTCGCCTACTTCATTTTCACGCTGTATCTCATCAAATCTGTATTCGCTGTACTTGGTATTATAATCCACCATAGTAACGCTTCCAAGTACGCTTTTAGATACTCCGTCTATAACCTGATCGTTTGCCTTTATCTTATCTATAAAGGCTTCATCCACGTTAGTCAGCTCTATTTCATACTGAATGCTCCGCGTGTTTTTGTTGGTCAGATTTTTTATAAGAGATACGGGAGAAAATACGTAAACAAGCGCTCCTGCTACTAAAATAGCAAGAACTATTAATATCGCATCAATAAAATTAAACCTACCTCTTTTTTTCTTTTTGGGTGAGGTCTGGTTTGCACCGTTTAAGGAACTGTTCATATTTTGTCCTCTCATCCTTTATAATATTTCATTTGTACTGTATACAACATCCGCCGTATGTCTTCGGGCTTCGTTTTTTCCAACCCTTACGCAAGCGCAAGCTATTGCGATCACTGCCCAAAACAGGAAGAATATTCTGTAGCTATACCAAACGTAATCAAAAACGCCAAACAAGAGCGTTGATAAAACCGAGCATATCGCTGCGGCAACAATAAGCTTTTGCGACACGTCCTTAGACGTTTTAATATATTCAAGGTTCATTTGCATAAACAGGAATATTACAAGAGCAAAAACAACAAGCCCCGAAATTCCCAACCCCAATAATATCTGCAAAAACAGATTATGGCTATGCTCTGCCGCTTCAATCCCCGCATAAGCATACTGCGGATATATATTTTGGAAAGCGGTAGGTCCGTATCCTATACCGCCCATAAAATGGTCTGCGATAGCATTTACAGTACCCCTCCAGGTATATACTCGGTACATTGTTGAGGAATCAGCTAAATTACCGATGCTTGCAAACCGTCTTACCACAGACTGCGGTAAAAAGAAAGGCAAAACAGGTATTATAAAGCAACCGAGAAAAATATATCTGAAGGTCTTTTTGCTGTATATTAGCGCGAACAGTAAAATACAGAAGATAGCCGAAATCCAAGCACCTCTTGACCACGTAAGCAGTGTACACAGTAAAATTGATATTACCGAAATCCCACCTAAAAGCTTTGTCTTACCCGATTTTGCTTGAGAAAACATATAGAGCGCAAATGGTAAAACAATAACCAAATACACCGCTAAAATGTTAGGATTATCGAACAGAGAAACTACCCTGCCCTTTATGTCGTAAAAATAATCGGTATCCAACCAAGCATTATTCGGCAGATAGCCCATCAGATACTGAGCAATACCTATAAGCGATACAATAACGCCCGATGAAACAAGCGCCGTAACACAGCGTTTTATCCACAGCTCGGTTCTGATAAGATTTACAATAAGGAAATATACTGCCATAAGCTCACAGCTTATCAAGGCTTCGTTATATCCTGCGCCGCCGCCTGATGTAATGGCACCCGAAAAATATATTATAATGCCAAACAAGAGCACCGACAAGTCCATTATCTCAAATTTCAGAATACGCTTTCCTCTGACAAGCTTAACCGCATAGCTTATAATTGCTGTAAAAACAACAATACCAAGGGTGATTGCGGGACTGTTAAACAAGCTGAAGAAAGGAAGCCCGAATAAAGAAACAATAATGCCAATTTCTGGAGCAAACAAAATCAAAGCGATTGTCACGGCAATTGCGATAGCGCCCAATATCATCAAGGGATGAATAACAAGAGTCAGAATACCAAGCAGCATACCGAAAACCATCATAAGATTTGATTTCAACTTATTCTGGCTCGTTCTTTGCTTGAAGCTCTCTTCTCTGTACCCCAAAGCATCCCTGAATAGCGCACCGAATATAACGCTTTTTCCTACGGCTCGGGCAATATTATCCCTTGAGAGAAGCATAGGAATTGCCGAAATACAAATTACAACGCCAATAACGGCAAAATCAACACTTGCCACCGAAATAACGGGAATGAACAACCTAAGAAGATAAACAATTACCACATAAATGCCAAAGGAAAATAAAAAGTTTCCCAAGGTTTTTAAAGGCATGGTCACTATACCGCTTGAAAAGCTTTCGAGACGGTTTAATATAAAGCTATCCTCAAAGCGACGTGAAAAGAATTTTCTCGTATTTCGAAAAAAACGTGTGAACCCCTCGTTTTTCACAAAGTGCTTTTTCAAAAAGCTATCCTCGTAAGCCTCTTGCTCCTTGCTGTAGGAAGTAAACATTTTTCCGAAAAATCCGTTCTGCAAGGAACTGTATATAAAATCGGATAATTTATCCAACAAAAAAATAATTGCGCTCAAAGAAGCAAGTCCTACCGAACCTGCGCCATCGACAGAGTTATTTTTTTTCTTTTTCAATGCAGCTCCTCCTTTCAAATTTTTCATAAAGATCGGGACGTCTCTGTTGGGTTATGGCAACGGCTCTCTCCAATCTCCATTTATCAATATTTTCGTGATGACCCGATATCAACACATCGGGCACCTTGACTCCGTGAAATTCATAAGGTCTTGTGTATTGCGGATATTCCAATAGCCCGCTGGATATACTTTCTTTTTCGTGGCACTCGGGGTCGGATAGCACACCGTCAACAAGTCTTGCAACACTGTCTACCAAAATGCACGCAGGTATTTCGCCCCCCGTAAGAACATAATCTCCTATTGAGATCTCATCGTCTACTATTTCGTCAATTATTCGCCTGTCCACGCCCTCGTAATGTCCGCAAAGTATAATTAATTGGTCGTAGGAAGCAAGCTCCTCAGCCTTTTTCTGTGTCAGCACCTGACCCGAGGGAGACATATATATCACTCTTTTTGAAACAATCTCTCCCGATCTTTTTTGACAGATAGCTTCATAGCAGTCGAAAATCGGAGGCGCCATCATCAGCATTCCCTTTCCGCCCCCGTATGGCGTATCATCAACTCTCCTGTGCTTATCCCTGGAATAATCTCTTATATTGTGCGTCTCGATCTGTATTATTCCGCTTTTTTGGGCTCTACCAATAACGCTTTCGCCCAGAACGTAATCAACAAGCTCGGGAAACAGCGTCATAATATCGAATATCATTCAACCGCCCCCAATCAGTCTAACATTCCCTCGATAGGAGTAACGTATATACCTTTGTTAAGGTCGATACTGTCAATAAATTCGGGAACAGCGGGTATCATTCTCTCGCCCGACGGGGTATTAACCACGTAAATATCCGAAGCGCCTCTGTTAATAACCTCGGAAAGCTTACCGTATACCCGTCCGCTCTCGGCATCTATAACGTCTAAGTTCTTAAGGTCGGTTATAAAGAACTCACCGTCCTCTAAGTCAAAATCCGAACGCAGAGCATATACAACAGTATCCTTAAGAGCTAACGCTTCATCCATAGATTTTACGTTATCCAGATTCATAATAACGAATTGCTTATATACAGAAGCCTTTTGAACCTTGGACACAACGTACTCGGCGCCGCGACGAATATATATTTTTTTCAGCGAAGCTAATATTTCAGGGGTATTACACCAGGATTCAAGCTTTATCCCACCGTAGCACCCGTGTGTGTTTATTATCTTAGCGCATTCGATATACTTATCCTTTACCATAATTACGCTCTCCAAAAGAAATTACATTTTATTATATTATTATAACACATTCCGCAGTTTTTTTCAACAGTTTTGGAAATTTATTCTTTTATAAAAATTAATTCACAAAAAAGACTTGCTTTTTTTATAAATATGTGGTATCATATGATGTATTATTTTTATGGAGGATTTTTTGATGTTAGCTATTGATATAGGCGGTATTCTTTCGTCCGCAGGACCTATTCTTATTATGGCGGTCGTTCTCGTTGGTATGTATTTCCTTGTTATAAGACCTCAGAAAAAACAGGAAAAAGAAACCAACGAAATGAGAAATAACCTTAGAGTAGGCGATGAGATAACCACCATAGGCGGTATTATCGGAAAAATTGTCAGTATTAAGGAAGAAACCGTTATGATCGAAACAGGTCACGATCGCACAAAGATAAGAATTTTGAAATCCGCTGTCAGAAACGTTGACGTTCGCGCAGAGGATGCTCAAGACTAATAAAAATATCCCGCGTTTTTTAAAAACGCGGGATATTTTTAATTTATATAAATATTTTTTGAAATTGCTTCCCTTTCATAGCCCATTCGAGAGTCTCGGATAATAATGAAAAATCAGCAACGAGGGAATGTGGCTTTTTATCGGGGTCATCCTGTCTCATTGGAACAAAAAACACACATTTTCGTGAAAGAAGCGTTCCGATGTTCTTAAGATTTGCCGACAAAGCATCGTTAGATGCCAGCGCTATCACAAGCGGTCTGTCGCTTCTCAGATGAGCCTTTGCCGCCATAGTTACCGCTGTATCTGTAATTCCTAAGGCAATTTTTGCAAGGGTGTTTCCCGTGCAAGGGCATATAATTAACGCATCTAACGGATTTTTCGGACCTAACGGCTCAGCTTCAACTATTGTGTGAATTATATTTCTTCCGCATATACCGCAAACCCTTTCTCTAAGCTCTTCCGCTTTTCCAAAATATGTGCTTACAGAATATACATTTTCGCTCATTATGGGTTGAATATCATTATTCTTAGATAGCATTGATAGCTGTTCGAGAGCCTTTTTATGGGTACAATACGACCCACACATTGCAAAGCCTAACATCCTACCACCTCTTCCCTGAGAATATCATCCACACAAGAGGCGATAAGCGTTCCTGCGCTAACAGGCGCATATTTACCCGGTAATGATGCCGCCCACAAAATGTTTGAGCCAAGCTCCTTTGCCGCTCTGATATCAACACCGCCCGGAACAGACGCTAAGTCTATTATAAACGTATTTTTATCGGCTTTTTCTAAAAAGCTTCTGTCAAACAACCAGTGCGGAACAGTATTGTATATGATGTCAAAGCCGTGAGCCAGCTTATATATATTACTCTTAAGCTCTGCGCTGTCACCTATCTTTAAAACAGAGCATCCGCTACAGTATCCCCACGCAAGGTCGCTGTTCTTTCGCGCCGCTACGGTAACGTCGGCTCCCAAGCTGCGCAGCAGTCTGATTAAATGCTTGGATATCCGTCCATAGCCTGTAACGGCAATCTTTGCACCGCAAATATTTTTATCAAGACTATTCATTGCTATGCTAAGCGCCGCTTCTGCGGTAATATATGCGTTTTGTATCTGAAATTCCTCTGATTCAAAATAATCCTTTACATCAAAGCCCTTGCTTTCCGCTGTTTTAACAAATTCCGTGGGAATTTTTCCACCTATGATAGCACAGTTATCTCCAATGTAGGGATATATATCGGATAGCCGCGGCTTTACCTGCGAAGCGTTAAAAGGACAATTGATAAAAACTCCGTCTGTAGAGGCAGGCAACGGAAGCACCACGCCTACAGCGCCGTCCAAAGCCTCTTCATAGCTATCGCAAAAGTAAAGTCCGTTTTCCTTTTCTTCTTTTTCATTGAAGCCCCAAAGATTGACAGCCCATCCCTTTTGACACAGTGTAACCGCAGCGGTATACTGCCTGAGATCTCCGCCAAGTACTGCAATTTTGTTTTTCATACATACATTGTCCTTTCAATAGCAGACTAATGTTTTGCTACAGTACTATTTTATGTTTGACTCGGCAGTTTTGATATAATTATATTATTCTAATGTAAACGTAACCTTGTAAGCTCCATCCAAGCCTTTAGGTACGTATACGTTTTCAACCGATGAAAGCTCTATAATATTTTTTATCTTCTCCGATGAAATGAATATCTTATTTGCCTTAACACCCTCAAGCGTATAATTTCTTTCGGTATCAACACCGTGTTCTCCCAAAATCAATAAATCAAAATTCACGGTAGGGTCGAAATATGCGGGAGACATATACACAAGGCTATCGGAAACTCCCGAAAAAGAGATATAGCTCCCGTTATCCGAACTTACAGCGCATATATTCAGCTCATCGGTCAGCGACATTCTGTCTCCGCCATTGTAAAACTGCACGTCTATTCCCTTTTCTACCGCAAGCTTCCATAACGCTTCAGAACATATTATTTCATCATTTGTTTCGGGAGTAGGCAAATAAAGCTTACGAACTATCTCTCTTTGAGTTATAAGGTCAAACGCCGTAATATGCCCGGTATGATAATGAGTTAATATGTACTTGTCTATTTCGGTTGCGGTTGACGTGTCAAGCTCCTCTGCTACACTGTAGTAGCCCGCCATACCTCCCCTTGTGTTGTCGCAAACGGAAAACGAGGTGTTGTCTTGAACTATAAAATATTCGTTTTCTCCGTAATTCGAGTAGATTACCGTTGGGGCTGAATTAATCGCATTGTATATACCAAAGCATACAATAAAACCGGCTACCGCAACGCCATACGGAACAAGTACAAGTAATTTATGCTTTAATTTTATTATCAATAGCACACACATACTTATTGCAAGCAAAATAACTATTATTTTGCAAAAATCATATCTCAACGAGATAGTCGCAAAAGGAGCTTTTGAACACAACCCGACAACAAATAATATAATATCGGCTAAAATCGACACAATATATCTTAAAATAAAACCTATCAAAGGAATTTTGGAGAAAATAAGAAATATTGGAACTGTCAACAAAAAGAGAGATGATATAAAAGACAGCAAAATATTGCTTACAACCGATATTAAAGAAAATTCACCGAAGAAATACCAGATGATAGGTAGTAAAAACATATTCGCTATAACAGTCATAATAGCTATAAGTATTATCTCTCGGCAAAGAAGTAACAGCTTTTTTGATAGCTTTTTCTTTTTTCTCGGATAAGGTACCTTTTGTTCTAATATAGGATATACCGTCAGCAGTCCAAGGGTTGCTAAAAACGACATTATAAGTCCAATATCCACAACGGAATACGGGAATAAAATTACAATCAATGCAACCGAAGCAAACAATGAGGTTAGCGGGTCGCTATCTTCATATAGAAAATAACCCAGATAAACCGCATAAAGCATAAATACCGACCTGCAAGCCGACAAGGAAAAGCCTGTTACAAACAAAAACAGTATTCCAAATACCGCAACAATAATACAGCGAATATTCCTGTGAACACTAGATCTCCTCAAAATAAGTTCAATACCGCCAAGAAGAATTGCAATATGAGTACCGCTGACCGCCATAAGATGAGACACCCCCGCCCGTCGGAAATCTCTTGTAATTTCAGCGGGCATGTCCGACCTCTCTCCTGTAAAAAAGCCCATCGCGAGAGCGCCCTTTTCTACACCGAGAGATGCAAACAATTCATTCTTTATGAAATCAGCCAGTCTATGAGAAAGTATTTCAATTCCGCATTCCGAAAACAGAGTTTCAAATATCCCCCTCGATATTCGCCTTACATAGCAATTCTCCGAATTTTCCATATAGACCGTAAGCAGTTGGTTAGAATTTTGTGTTTTGCTCTCCAGCTTGTCCGAAATCTCTGCCACGCCGTATATCTCGTCACCCGAGCTTAAATTTGCATTAAAATCACAAACCAAGAGAGCTCTTATATTTACGTCTTCTCCGTTTACGTTCTTTATTTTTATATTATATTTCTCAACGTTGTCCGAGGAATACTCCTCGTTGATAATATAACATAGAACTCTCCCCTGTCCGATATGCTCCTGAGCCTTTTGGGTAGGCAGACCGATAAAGGCAAACGAATGAAGCATTGCCAAAACAAGAGCAAACAGACAAACACACGAGGTAATAAGCTTTATTTTTGCCTTTTTAATTAAAAATGCAAGAACGAGTAAGAATAAACAAATACATACAACGGCTACCGATAAAATCAGTTTTCCGTTTACAGACAAATAAAATGCGACAAGTGACGATATTAAAAATATAAACGAAAATAACGCCAACGGTCGTTTGCCGAATATTCCCATAGCCCTCTCCTTTCTCGTTCTTTTAATCATATTACCATATATTTTTATAATTGTCAAATCATTTATGACCTTAAAATGACAAAATCTTGTTTTTTTAAAGTATTTTTTCAGAACTGTAAATATTTCACTTGACTTTTTATAAAATATAATATATAATATCTAAGAAGAACAGAGTATGCGAATACAACCTGTTAATTTAAAACTCTAAATAATAAATGCTGTAAAGGAGAACACTATGTACGAGAAGTTTGTAGACCTGCTTGTTGATGAGTTGCAGATTGACCGCAATGATATCACAATGGATTCTGAGCTTTCCAATGATTTGGGAATCAACTCTATTGAGCTTGCCGACCTTGTTATGCTTTGCGAGGAAAAATTCGATATCGAAATCAATGACGAAGATATCCGTAAATTCACTACAGTTGCAGACGTAGTTAACTATCTTGAGGGTATCACCGTATAATCGAACATAAAAATAATTTCCCGATTTTATATCGGGAAATTATTTTTTTAAAGAAATTAAAAAAACACTTGATTTTTATTTGCGTTTATGATATAATATACAGCGGTTTGGAAAACCTTGAATAATATGGAGAGATATCGAAGTGGGGACGTTTGCGAGCGCTGCCTGTGGCAGATAATTTGGACACCGCAACAGGACATAACGAGGCTGACTCGAAAGCGGCACGACCGCGCCACTAAATCTTCTCCGTGAAGCCTTGAAGCACGTCACTTTTTCGGGATTTTAAGTGCAGAGTTTTCAGAGGCAGGTCGACAGTTTTCTATCAAAATTCCAAACCAAAATTTAATACGGAGAGATATCGAAGTGGTCATAACGGGGCTGACTCGAAATCAGTTTGTGCGCAAGCACACGAGGGTTCGAATCCCTCTCTCTCCGCCAAA
>JAZOMG010000007.1:0-8320 GCA_045653705.1 Eubacteriales bacterium
TCTTTATGTTTTCACACCAGACCCGCGCCGGCGCATAGGAAAAGCGCCACTCCGCTACGCTTCGTGACGCCTTTCCTATGCATTTTAATAGTTCTTTATCTTTTCGTCAGATTTTTTCACCCCAACTATTGACAAAGAGCCCTTTTATTTAATATTTTAACTTCAAGAAAGAAATACGCCTTTGACAAATATCCAGATACCTATAATAATAAGTATTGCGCCGCCAAAGATAGATGCTTTACCCGCAAGGCTCATTCCGAATTTCTTTCCTATAACCACCCCTGCCGCGCAGATAACAAAGGTTATAACTCCGATTATCAAGCAGGAGACAAGAGCGTGCAGAAAGCTGTATTCCGATATGGTAAAGCCTACCGAAAGCGCGTCTATTGATGTTGCTATTCCCTGAACTATAAGCGCCCAGAAGCCAACGGCGGGCTTTTCGTCCTCGCTGTCGCTATTTCTTATACCCTCATATAGCATTTTTCCGCCGATAAAGCCGAGAAGTCCGAGAGCTATCCACGGAATGAATTTTGAGATGACCTCAAATTTATCCGCAAGGGTTGACACGCAGACCCAGCCTATCATAGGCATCAAAAACTGAAAGGCAGCGAAAATTCCCGCTATTTGAAATATTCTTCTTTTTTTCAGCTTCGGCTCGTTAAGACCGTTGGCAAGAGACACCGAAAAGGCATCCATCGCCAAGGATGCGCCCTCGCCAAGGCTCAACAGTATCAATTCTATCCACATAATATTTTTTCACTTCCGTCAATTATTCAAGTTCAAATGCGCCCGTATAGAGCTGATAATATTTGCCCTTTTCCTCAATAAGCTTTTCGTGGCTTCCCCGCTCTATTATGCGACCATGCTCCAAAACCATTATAACGTCGGAGTTGCGGACGGTGGAGAGGCGGTGGGCGATAACGAACACCGTTCTGCCTCTCATCAGCGCGTCCATTCCCTTTTGAACAAGCGCCTCGGTTCTTGTATCTATGGAGGACGTTGCCTCGTCGAGTATCATTACGGGTGGGTCGGCAACCGCGGCTCTTGCTATGGATATGAGCTGTCTTTGTCCTTGGGAAAGATTTGCGCCGTTTGCCGTCAGCATCGTATTATAGCCCTCGGGAAGTCTTGTAATAAAGCCATCGGCATGGGCAAGCTTTGCGGCGGCTATGCACTCCTCGTCGGTTGCGTCAAGCTTACCGTAACGGATATTATCCATAACCGTTCCAGTAAACAGGTTAGTATCCTGCAACACTATACCGAGAGAGCGGCGAAGATCTGCCTTTTTTATCTTATTGATATTTATTCCGTCGTAGCGTATCTTTCCGTCGTCTATATCATAGAAGCGGTTGATAAGGTTTGTGATAGTGGTCTTACCCGCGCCTGTCGCGCCGACGAACGCCACCTTTTGTCCGGGTTCGGCGTACAGGGTTATATCGTTAAGCACGGTCTTTTCTGGAATATAGCCGAAATCCATATGCTCTATGCGAACGTCTCCCATAAGTCTTGTATAGGTAACCGTTCCGTCTGTGTGGGGGTGCTTCCACGCCCACATTCCCGTTCTTTCCTCGCACTCTACTATCTCGCCGTTTTCCTCACGGGCGTTTACAAGGGTAACGTAGCCCTCGTCTAGTTCGGGCTCTTCATCAAGAAGCTCGAATATACGCGCCGCGCCTGCCATTGCCATTACAATGGAGTTTGTCTGCTGAGACACCTGGCTCACGTTATTTGTAAACTGACGTGTGATGCCGAGGAAAGGAACTATATTTTCAATAGCTATGGCTACGCCCATATATTCGGGGGTCAAGGCTATATTCTTAACTCCGAGTATAATAAGCAGACCGCCCACAAACGCCACAAGGACGTACATAATATTTCCGATATTACCCATTATGGGCATAAGGATATTGGCAAATCGGTTTGCCTTGGTCGCGTCGTCGCAAAGCTGCTCGTTTACCTTGTCAAAGTCAACTCCGCTCTGCTTTTCGTGACAGAACGCCTTAACGACCCTCTGTCCGTTCATCATTTCCTCAACGTAGCCCTCAACCTTGGCTATGGATTTCTGTTGCTTTAAAAAGTATCTCGCGCTGTTTCCGCCGATATATTTTACCACAAAGACCATAGCAACCACGCCTACAAAGACCACAAGGGTCATCCACAGGCTTATGCGAAGCATATTTACCGTCAAGAGAATTATAATGAGCGCCGAGTTCATAAGCTGAGGTATACTTCTCGAAACAAGCTCGCGGAGAGTATCTATGTCGTTAGTATAGTAGGACATTATATCGCCGTGAGGGTGGGTGTCGAAGTATCTCAGGGGAAGCTCCTGCATTTTAGCGAACATTCTCTGTCTTATCTTATTGAGAAAGTCCTGTGTGACCACCGCCATAATACGCGTGTATGCAAAGGCGGCTATGATACCGAGGGCGTATATCGCCATCATCTCGGCAAGATTTGAATAGACCTCGCCTTGAATGGAAGCCCAGCCGCCCCCCTCAAGGGCTTTCTTTATAAGGACGATAAAGTCTGAAAGGTATATGCTGGCTATGGTGGACGCATAGGACATAGCCACAATGCACACCGCCACCACTATGAGCTGTAAGGGGTATTCCTTAAAGAGCATTTTCAGCAGTCTGCCAAGCACGCCCTTTGTATTCGGTTTCTTAAAATTTTGTGTCTTGTTCATTACTCGTTATCCCCCTTTACCTGAGAATTGTAGACCTCTTTGTAAATGGGGCTCTTTTCGAGAAGCTCCGCATGCGTTCCCACGCTTTCTATCCGTCCGCCGTCAAGAACTACTATCTTGTCCGCGTTCTCAACAGAAGATATTCTCTGAGCTATGATTATTTTCGTAGTACCGGGAATCTCCTCGGCAAAGGAACGGCGTATCTGTGCGTCGGTCTTTGTATCCACCGCGCTTGTGGAATCGTCAAGTATAAGTATCTTGGGCTTCTTTATTAGCGCTCTCGCGATACAAAGCCTTTGCTTCTGTCCGCCCGACACGTTTGTTCCGCCCTGCTCTATATAGGTGTCGTAGCCGTCGGGGAAGCTCTTTATAAATTCGTCTGCCGCCGCAAGCTTACATATGCGCTCTATCTCCTCATCGGTAGCATTGGGGTCACCCCAACGGAGATTTTCCTTGATAGTACCCGAGAAAAGCACGTTTTTCTGCAATACGGTAGCAACCTCGTTACGAAGTGTCTCAAGGTCGTATTCCCTTACGTCAACTCCGCCTACCATTACCTGTCCCTCGGTAACGTCGTAAAGTCTCGATATAAGCTGAATAAGGCTGGTCTTACCCGCGCCTGTTCCGCCTATAATTCCTACCGTTTCGCCCGAGTCTATATAGAGATTTATATCGGACAGTGATTTCTTTTCAGAGGATGCCGAGTAGCTGAAGCTGACACCCTTGAAGATTATACTTCCGTCAGCCACCTCTGTCACGGGAGCTTCGGGATTCTTAATGGTGCTTTCCTCATTCAATACCTCGGCGATACGCGCCGCGGAAGCCGCGGACATAGCAACCATAACTATTATGACCGAAACCATCATAAGGCTCATAAGTATCTGCGCGCCGTAGGTAAGGAGCGCCGACATCTCGCCTACGTTAAGCTCTGTTTCGTTGCTGTTGACTATAAGACGGGAGCCGAAGAAGCAAACGAAGAGCATTACCATATTGAAGCAAAGCTGCATAAGAGGGGTATTGAGAGCAAGTAGCTTCTCTGCTCTCTTGAAATCCTTTGCCACGTCATTCGACGCTTTTCCGAATTTCTCCTTTTCGTAATCCTCTCTTACAAAGGATTTTACCACACGCATACCGTGTACGTTTTCCTGAATAGAGCTATTGAGCGTATCGTATTTCTTGAAAACGTGCTTGAATATCGGGTGGGCAAATCTCATTATAAGGAACAGACCAATTCCGAGAATAGGTACGATAACGGCAAAGCCCAGCGCCATCTTATAGTTTATGAATATTACCATCACAAGGGCAAATATAAGCATAAAAGGACAGCGGACAGCCGTTCTTATAAGCATCATATAAGACATCTGCACGTTTGCCACGTCGGTGGTCATACGGGTTACAAGGCTGGATGCCGAGAACTTGTCTATGTTGGCAAAGGAATAATCCTGTACCGAATAGTAAAGGTCGTGCCGCAGATTTTTTGCGAATCCGCAGGACGCTATGGCGCAGTTATGGGCAGCCAGCGCGCCAAAGGTAAGCGATACGCCCGCAAGGGCTACAAGAAGCACGCCAAGGGCTATGACCACCTTCATCCTTACGCTTTCGGCTTCTATCTCCGCTATGAATATTGAAGCTATCCAAGGAATAAGACATTCTATTATGACCTCAAAGGAAACGAACAGAGGGGTCAGAATAGAGGCTTTTTTGTATTCCCTGATACTTTTAGCCAATGTTTTTATCATTTTTTAAGCTACACTCCTTAAGCTGATCGTTATATCCTTATTATTATAATACAATTTGATTTCATAGAATTGCAAACTTTGTAAATTATCTTTTAATATTTTATTTTTTAACATCACAAGCCACAAATATAAAAATACCGTTTTCACTGTCCTTGCAGATAGGAAAACGGTATTTTTTCTCGTTATGAAACTGCTTCTATACAATTCGGCAAAAAATCAAAGCTGTATTCTTTTAAACTCCTCGCCCTCAAGCGTAAAGAAGCGTATTATTCCGTCTATATACTCTATATATCCTCTCGGTGTACCGTTTTTCGGGATCGACACCGACCCGGGATTTATATAGAGATTTCCGTCGCCAAAGGGCTCGGCGGCTGATATATGGGTGTGCCCGTGGAGCAATATCTCTCCTCTCTTCAAGGGTGGAAGCGCGTCAAGATTGTACTTATGTCCGTGAGTGGCGAAAAAGCTGACGTCGTCTATGGCGATATACGCGTAATCCGCCATTATGGGAAAATCAAGAACCATTCCGTCCACTTCTGTGTCACAGTTACCCCTGACGCAGAGCAGATCGTTCTTTACCGCGTTAAGCAGCTTTATTGCCCCCTTGGGGTCATAGCCCTCGGGCAGGTCGTTGCGAGGTCCGTGATAAAGGAGATCTCCAAGAAGCACAAGGCGGTCGGCGCGGCTCTTTTCGTACCGTCTCAGCAGCTGCTCAACACATTCCCTGTCTCCGTGCAGGTCGGACGCTATCATTAATTTTTTCATCTTACCGCGCCCTCTCCCCTTACAAGATATTTTTCGGTGGTAAGGGCAAACAGCCCCATAGGACCTCTTACGTGGAGCTTCTGAGTGGAAATTCCTATCTCCGCTCCAAATCCGAACTCACCGCCATCGGTAAATCTTGTAGATGCGTTAAGGTAGACAGCCGCCGAATTGACCTCACGGAGAAATCTCTCGCCGCTCTCCTTGTTATCGGTAACGATAGCCTCGCTGTGTCCCGTGCTATACTCGTTTATATGGTCTATGGCATCGGAAAGAGTATCCACCACCTTAACGGCAAGGATATAGTCGTTATATTCTGTAATATAATCCTCTTCCTCGGCTTTTTTAGCAAATGGTATGAGCACACAGGTCTTGGGACAGCCCCGAAGCTCCACGCCGTTCTTTTTCATTTCCTCACCGAGAGCGGGCAAAAGCTTTGGCGCAATACTTGCGTGGACAAGCAGAGTTTCAACAGCGTTGCAGACCGACGGACGGGAGCATTTTGCGTTTATAGCTATCTTTATCGCCATATCGATATCGGCTTCTCCGTCCACGTAAAGGTGGCAGTTACCCGCTCCCGTTTCTATAACGGGCACTCTGGCATTCTCCACAACGCTCTTAATAAGCCCCTTACCGCCTCTGGGGATAAGCACGTCTATATATCCCCGCATAGTCATAAGAATATTGGCGCTTTCTCTCTCGGTAGAGGTTATAAGCTCAACGGCGTGAGGGTCAAGACCTGCCTCGTCAAGGGCGCTCTTTATCGCCGCCACCATAGCCATATTGGTGTTTATTGCTTCTTTTCCGCCCCGCAAGACCACAGCGTTGCCTGTTTTAAGACAAAGAGCGGCGGAATCTACCGTTACGTTGGGGCGCGCCTCATATATCATAGCCACTACGCCGAGAGGCACTCTTGTCCGAGTTACCTCAATTCCCGACGGACGGCTCCAGCTCTCGCTCTTTCCCACGGGGTCGTCAAGCTCTGTGAGTGTAACGAGGGAGCGGCATATGCCGTCTATCCTTTCGGGTGTTATGGAAAGCCTGTCAAGCATAGCCGCGGGCACACCGTTTTCCTCTGCGGCGGCAAGGTCGAGCTTGTTTGCTTCGATTATTTTTTCTTCCTCTTCCTTGAGCTTCTCGGCTATTTTCAAAAGAGCGGCATTCTTCTCCTCTGAGCTCTTAAGGGCAAGCTTTAAGGATGCCTCCCGCGCCGAGGCGCAAAGTAATTCTATTTCTTCTCTCAGTGACATTTTTCTTCTCCTGTGCTACACAACTTATTTTATCTTTGCGTAAGCTTTTTCTATCTCACAGACGTAAAATCTGTGAAAATCCTTTTTTTCGTAATTGGAAAGCAGAGTAGGGTCAAGGAAATTTTCCTCCTTGAGGTCATCAGCATAAAGCTTGCGGCAAATAAGAACGGTATCCGCTTCCGCGATAACGGGAACTCCGTCAATATTACAGGTAGAAAGCCCCGCGTCTACAAGCTTGTGGCTATCTCGTCCGCTGTGACTTCCGCAATAGCGCAGAGCGCCTCTGTAGCTTTCGGGCAGAAAGGCAAAGGACATTCTTTCGTGCTCCTCGGCAAGACCGTAGGTATAGCGTTGAGGTCGGATAAAGCAGGTGCATACGTTTTTGTTCCACAGCACGCCGAGAGACCCCCAGCTTGCGGTCATAGCGTTAGCGCCGTCTCCGTCCCGTACGGTTATGAGCATCCAATCCTTGCCGATAAGCTTTATGGCGTTTCCAAGCTCCTCGGCGGGTATTTCACGGAATTTTTCATTCATATCGTTTACCTCTCTTTTTCTTATCAATAAATATCATACCAAATTTTTTTGATTTAGTCAATATTTTTTTCAAAAACCCCTCGACAATTACGGACAATAGGTATATAATCATATATACAGCTTGTATTATACTATATGCTGCAATACTAAAATAAAGAAGGTAACCCGCTATGCAAAAGAACATTAAATTTATAAGAAAGCTCCCTATTCCTATGGACGTAAAGGCGCAGTATCCCTTGAAGCCCGAATATGCCGAGAAAAAGGCGGCGGCAGACCGTGAGATAGCCGACGTATTTACAGGCAAGGATAACCGTATGGTGCTTATTATAGGTCCTTGCTCAGCCGACCGCGAGGATGCTGTTCTTACCTATATACACAAGCTTGCCGAAATCCGCGAAAAGGTAAAGGATAAGCTAATAATCATACCGAGAATATACACCAACAAGCCACGCACCACAGGCGACGGCTATAAGGGAATGGTACACCAGCCCGATCCCGATGCGGCAGAGGATATGCTTGAGGGTATTGTGGCTATACGCCGTCTCCACACAAGGGCAATTGAGGAAACGGAATTTTTCTGCGCAGATGAGATGCTCTACCCCGAAAACTACCGCTATCTTTCCGACCTTTTGGCATACGTTGCCGTAGGCGCGCGCTCAACAGAAAACCAACAGCACCGCCTTACCGCCAGCGGTATTGACGTTCCCGTGGGTATGAAAAACCCCACAGGGGGAGATATTTCGGTAATGCTCAACTCCATAACCGCCGCGCAACACTCCCACACGTTTCTTTACAGAGGCTGGGAATGTGTTTCCTCGGGTAACCCTTTAGCCCATGCCATACTCCGCGGCTACGTTGACAAGCTTGGCTGCTCCCACCCCAACTACCATTACGAGGACCTCATAGGACTTTATAACGATTATTCCGCAAGAGGTCTGCAAAATATGGCGGTGGTGGTGGATGCTAACCACGCAAATTCGGGCAAGAAATATGCGGAACAGCCGAGAATATGCAAGGAAGTCCTCCACGCCTGCCGTCACTCAAATGAGGTAAAGAGCATCGTCAAGGGCTTTATGATAGAAAGCTACCTCGAGGACGGTTGCCAAAAGGTAAACGAGCACGTGTTCGGAAAATCCATAACCGACCCCTGCCTCGGCTGGGAAAAGACAGAACGCCTCATTTATGACATTGCCGATTTGATATAAATAAAGTCATGACCACCAGCCGTGCTGGTGGCTTGCGATAGCCCCCTTGGGGCATTCCACACGCTGAGCCTATAGGCTCGTCGAACAATTTTCCACTTGCGAGGGTTGCCATACCGCCGCAAATGCGGCTCTAACTATAAGCCT
>JAZOMG010000008.1:0-30542 GCA_045653705.1 Eubacteriales bacterium
AGAAGGCTTATAGTTAGAGCCGCATTTGTGGCTGTAGGGCGGGGGTGCGAGTGTTAGATTTTTCGGTGGGCTTTCAGCCCCGCCAGTAATATGCCCTTATAGGGCTGAGCAAGCCACCGGCTTAGCCGGTGGTTATGACTACTTTGCACGAGCTTCTTTTCGCCGCAGGCGAAAAGGCTCAGGATGACAGACTAAAAGTTTGTTAAGGGATACCCATTCAGAATTTTCCGAGGTGTAATCTCCGCACCCGATATTTTCTTTCATTTTCCGCATATTTCCCTAAATAATTTTGTTAGCCCGTGTTACACCGCGCCGATTCAGGTCGATGAAAAATAGGAATATTCAAAAAACGGGCGACATCAAACGACAGGTCTTTTTCCCATTCTTTGGTAGAATATATTTACCAAACGTAAAAAGGAAAGGAAGCGAAAAAATGGACGCAAAAGAAAAAAGCATATCGGACGGGGGGCTGTCCGAGAGTAAAAAGACCGACAAAGAGGAAGCAAAGCGGCGAGCGGCGGCGTTTTTGAAAAACGCTTTATCGGGAACGGTTTACGCGCTGTGCGCCTATTTTCTCGGGGGAGCGGCCTTGCCCTACGGCGCTATGCCCCTTGGGGTCGCCTTTCTGTCGGCATCGGACAGACGGGTATTTTATATATACGCGGGGCTTTTGCTGTCGGCGGTGGGCAGACAGGACAGGCTGTTGCTTTTTGGCGTTTATACGGCGCTTCTTGTTATCCGTCTGTTAGTGAGATTTGTAATTGACCCGCCGTGGCGCGGAGAGGAAAGACGGCTGTCGGGAGAAAAGACGGTGGCAGAGGTCTATCCCTATCTTTTTTCGGAGCATATAGGGCTTCGTATGGCAAGCTCGGCGGTGGGGGCTTTCGCCATTGGCGTTTACAGGCTTATTGAGGGCGGACTTACCTATTACGATATGTACGGAACTGTTATAGCCACTCTCACAGCGCCTCTTGCAGTATTGCTCGTGGGGGGATTTTTCTCGGTATCGGCTAATAAATACCGTCGGCTTCTCGGTTTCCTTGCCATAGCCTTCGGCACGGTATGGGCGGTGGGCGACAGAAAGCTTTACGGTATCTCCCTTGCAGCGTTCGGCTGTATGTTTGTAACCCTTTATCTTTCCCGCCGCGGCGGCACTGTTCTCGGTATTCTTTCGGGGGCGCTTCTCGGTCTTGCCATATCGGTGGAGAGTGTTCCGCTTTTCGCATTTGCGGGGCTTGTGTTCGGAATGCTTCGCCCCATATCGGTAGCCTTCGCGACGGTCAGCTCCCTGTCTGTGGCTCTCGCCTGGGGTATTTACATTCAGGGAATAGGCGTGCTTAACGGACTTGCCTCTGCCCTTGTTTCGGCATCCCTTATCTTCGGGGTATGGGACAAGCTGTTTATAGATAAAAAGTCCGTGGAAAAAGCCGAGGATGCCCAGGCGGCTGACAGAACAGCGGCGGACGCTTACAGTGCCGCCCGTCTGTCTGTGGCGGCTGAAAAGGAACGGATAAGCGATATTGAAAAAAGAATTGAGGGCACGAGAGCAGGGCTGTCGGCTGTATCCGAGGCACTTTACGAGATAAGCGACAGGCTTCAAAGTCCGAGCGCATCCGACCTCAGACAAATATGCGACAACGCCTTTGATTTTTGCTGCGGTGGCTGTGAAAACAAGCCGAGGTGCTGGGGCGACCGATACAGAGAGACCTCTGCGGCTCTTGGGGAGCTTTGCGCCACTCTTCACAAAAACGGCTCTGTTGATATTACCGAAGCCGATAAGACCCTATCGGACAACTGCGAAAGATTGCCCGAAATACTCTCCCAGATAAACCACAACGCAAGTCTCCACGCGCGGCAGATACTTGAGGGGGACAGAACAGAGCTTTTTGCCCTTGACTACGGCGCGGTAGCCGAAATGATGGGTTCTGCTCTTGGAAGCGCCGAGGAAGAATATGAGACCGATGACGGGCTTTGGGATAAAATATCTGCCGCTTTGAGGAAAAAGGCGTTGCCCGTGTCGGGGGGCTGTGTTTTCGGAAAACGGCAAAAAAGAATAGCCCTCTTTGGAGACGACACATCGACCCTTGCAGACAGGGCGGCAGAGATAGCCGAAGCGGTGAGAGAGGTCTGCCCCTTTAAGCTATCCGAGCCCTCGGTTGACACCGACAGGGGAGTTTTGAGGCTGTTTGAGGAAAAACGGCTGTCGGTAGGCTTTGCCCGCCGCAATATGAGAGCCGAGGGAGAGGAAAAATACTGCGGAGATACCTCGGGAATATTCGACGGAGCAGACGGACGGATATACGCCTTTATCAGTGACGGAATGGGATCGGGACAAGAGGCGGCGCTGACCTCGGGGCTGTGCGGACTCTTCCTTAAAAAGCTTCTGTCCGAGGGAAGCTCCTGCGAGGGTACGCTGAAGCTTTTAAACGGATTTTTGCGAAACAGGGGCTGTGGCAGTCTGAGAGAATGCTCGGCAACGGTAGACCTTCTTGAGCTTGACCTGTATACGGGGAACGCGGCTTTCTATAAAAGCGGCGCGGCGCCCACCTACGTTTTTCGCAACGGAAGCCTTTTCAAGCTTCGCTCTCACACGGTTCCTATGGGAATAATCAAGGAGCTTGACCTGAGAAAAATAGATTTTGAGCTAAGTCAGGGTGACCTTGTGGTTATGGTCAGCGACGGCGTGACCGACGGACGTGAGGAATGTCCGTGGCTCTTTGACCTGTTGAGAAGTCAGGGGGAGAGCGCCGAGCCCGACCGCCTTGCCGAGCTTGTGGTGAAGTACGCTAAGGCGGAGGGAGCAACCGATGATATTTCGGTGCTTGTTCTGGCAGTAAAGGAAAGCGATTGAATGACGCGTACAAATACACCGACAGACGGATAGTAGTAAGTTACGGAAATCCGTTGACAAATCTGTAGGAATATGGTATAATAACGCTGTCACACAAACCGAATAAAATTTTGGGAATTTTTTTGCTTATGGGGTTATTATACCCTTTTTTGGGCATACCAAAACTATTGGACTTGGCAAAAATGCAAGCTCCTTAGGTTTTGGTATGTTGAAATATTCCCATTTCTATTCCGATTCGTTTGTGTGACAACAAGCGGAGTTTGCGTTTTTCGGTGCGTGGCTTCGGCTGCGCACCTTTTTATTTTACGGGAGAATATTATGAGCAAGGATATTCAAAATAAAGAAGATAACTTAGATAAACTGCTACGAGAGGCGTTCAAATATTCCGTTGAAAAGGATGTTGCGGAGTTTGACGCCTTGCCCCGAGAGGAGATCGAGCCGTCCCGCCGCTTTAAAATACGAACGAACCGTTTCTTTCGCGAGCGCATAGGCTGTTCCGCTCCCTATCCCGAGGCAGATAACCTCTTTCAGAGAATACGAAGTAAGATAGTAACTAAATCAAGGAATTTTAAAACAAGAAAAAAATACGCGGACTTTTAACGGACAGGGGCTGTCTCAAATGCAAATTTGAGACAGCCCCATCGTTAATTTTTTATCTCTTTGTATCGGGAACGATTACCTCGTTCTTAAAGAATTTCTGGGAGTCGCTTATAAACTTATCAACCTTGGTTCTGTATACGTAGAAGCCGCCGTTGCCGTTTACCGTGATGTAAGCCTTTCTCGACGAGCCGGGAATCATATAGAACTTATAGACGTTGGTAGATTCCTTGCCGCCTGCCGATTCCGCATCCTTGAGCTTTATCTCAATAGTCAGAAGCAGTCCGTTTTCAGCCTCGGTGATAGCCTTTTCCTCCTCGTCGCTGAGAACGTAAGAGCCTTCAAGCGAGCCGTAAAGAAGTGTCTGGTAGAACTTTCTGAACAGGTCGGTGTCGTATCTCAGCATAGACTTTGAAAGAACGCCGTCATTGGTCTCGAAGTTTCCGTCGGCAGAGGTATAGATGTTCACGTAATTCGCGATGACCTCTACCTCAACACGTTCGCCTGTGGCAGTGTCGTATCCGCAAATACGGCCGTTACGGCAAAGCACCTGATTATCAAGGTCGTTGTAATCGTAGTAGGCGTAATCGTTGTTTATCTTCTGCGAGGTCTCTGTGCCGTCGGCATTTACCTTATATACCTTGATGTCGTTAGAGGTTATTACCCAGTGGTAGGTCACCGAGGAGCGCACGTCAAGAACGTCGTATCTGTCAAAGGTCTTTCTTGGCGTTCCGCCGTTTTCGGTGGCTGTAACGCCCAGCATCAGGGAGCTGATGCTGTCCGACTGAGTTGTTTTCGAGTTATCAAGAATATATTCGGCGCTGTAATAGGGAGACGTAAGCTTTATGCTCTGAACAAAGGCGATGTTGGCATCGACGTATCCGGGATTTACCCATTCGTACTTGTCCCATTTAAGGAAATCAAAGGTGTAGCCCTCCGCCTCGACTATAAAGTCGTAGGTGTAGGTTTCCTCGGATATTACCTTTCCGTCCTTGTCCTTGATGACCAAGGTCTCCATAGTCAGGGTGTAATACTTGCCTGTCTTTTCGTAATCCTTGTCGCTGATAAGAATAATCTGCTCTACTGTCTGAGAGTAGCTGCTGCCCTCTTCCTTGGGAACGTCATACTTATACGTTATGATGTTCTTGGAAAATGTCTCATACTGAGTTTCGCCCTTTTCGTTTGTGACTACCTTTCCGTCCTTATCCTTTTGCTCCACGAAAAATCCGTAGTCGATAAGGTCCTTGTCGGTAGGCTTGAATTTAAGGGTTTTTGTCAGGGCAGGGGAGTAGATATTGTACAGGCAGCTGTTTATAGCCGTATCGGAAGCGTTGTATCCGTCAAGCCCAAACTCAAATTCATACGGCGTGGATGCCGACATGGTGTTTTCACGCTCGGAAAGGTCTATGTAGCTAAAGGATATTACCTTATTGTAAAGATCTGTAAGCTCCTCGCCACCCTTGTATTCATTTGTCTTGCGATCGACGATCAAGAAATTCTCTACGTCAAAGTAGCTGTTCATGCTCATAGGATAGCTGAGCATAGGGGTAACGTAGTTCTCTATGGGAGAGAGCAGGGCGTTGCCCGAGGACGTGTCCATTACGTAAACGGCGTCTCTCTTTACCTCTTCCGCTCCCGATATGTCAACGTACTGCACGTAGTAGCCGCCGCCAGTTACAAGCATATCTCCAACGATTACCTTGTAGCGGTTGCCCTTTATATCCGTAAGGATATAGTAGGCGGGAGTGTAGTCGTAAACCTCGGTTTTGGTATTTCCCGTTTCCTTGTCGGTGACAGGCTCGCCTGTTTCCTCGTCTATAACGTCGCGTATACGCTTCTCGGGAACAAGACCGTATTCGGAAAATACGCAATCACAGCCCTCGGCTATTATCACCTGTCCGTCCACCTCTGTCTTGTGGGGGCAGAGGGAGCCGTCGGCAGTTCTCTTTATGGGGTCTTTAATTTTAAGTATGGTAAGAGCGTAGCCCGCTCCAACGTAAAGCTCCGCGAAAAGCTCCTCGTTAAAGGCTGTAAGAGGGGAATTTTCGATAATGAAATTTCCGTCGGCAGACGCCACAAGGCTGCCGTTTTCCTCTTTCATTCGCTTAAAGGTATACGCCCCGTGTTCGTTGTGAACCTCAAGGGATAAAATGTTTTTCTTTTCGATATGGGGGAACATCAGCACGCGGTCGTTAAAGCCCACGTTCTCATTTCCCTCGGTAATTACGGGTATATATTCCTTTGCCTCACCCGTCTCGGCATCAAGATTTACAAGCGTGCCGAGGGCGGTGACGTAATATCCGTAGGTACCGTCCACAGGCAGCGGCTCTTTGCTTCCCTTGGCGTACAGCTTATATACGCCGTCCTTGTTTTTTGCGTAGTACTTTGTTCCGTCCACGTCTACAAATTCGATGGTGTCAACGTATTCAAGCACTGCCGCTAAGGATACGCCGAGGATAACGATAGCAAGAGCTGCCGCGATTATTGCGATTACTCGCTTTCGCATCATACTCATCTATTTTTTCTCCTTACGATAACAAATACGCCTGCCGCCAGAGACAGGATAGCGGGAACTACCGTAAATACTACCGTGTACTGGGTAGCATCCGCGGTTGTTACTGTATCTATGGTGTAGTCTCCAAAGGGCTTAAAGGTAAGTCCTACGGGTACGGGCTCGTGGGCGATAATACGGAGAGTATATTCAAGGAACATATTGTTTCCGTACTGTCCGTGGAGAAGCTCGTCGGAAGCAAACAAATTACAGCCCGTGGCGAACACGTAAGAGGGGTTGTTGCTTGTGGTATAGTTGCTTTCCTGGGTGTAGTGGTCCTCAACCGTTACGGTCATAAGCTTAAAGAGGTTGCCGTTTTTAGCTGTCTCGGCAGGGCTTGCGTCCTGTCCCGTCCATGCCACCGCGTTATCGCTGGAAAGGAATACGTCGTACATCTCGCGGCCATCAAAGGATCCGAAGTCTCCGCGGTAGTCCTTTTTTTCCTCATCCGCAAAATAGGGAGAGGGGTCGTCTACCGCGTCGGAATAAGAGATGGACATTGCGCTGGGGAAGATTATCTTTCTTCCCATCTTGGAAAGCTCGCTTGTTATCTCTGCTCCGAGACCGAAGCTTGCGTAGTTACCTATAATGTTATATCCGTTGGGGTCGAGAGCCTGAGAGTTGTCCTGAATAAGATAGGGCTCATAGGTTCCGTCGCCCATAGACTTTCTGTCAAACTTGATTCCCCACTCCTCAAGATAGTCCTCAAGGTGGTCAAGACGGGTGGTCTGCTTGGGATCCATAAATACCATAAGCGAGCCTGCCTGATCGTCTTCGGGGTCAAGGAATCTGTCCAGCTTGTCTATCTCGTCGCTTTCCGATACGAACATACCGTCGCTTACGGCAAAGTCGGTAGAGGGAGAGGATATTATAACAAGTCTGCAATTTGCGGGGATCTCCTGTGTCTCAAGGTCGATAGGCATTATCTCGTAGCCCGCGTTTGCAAGGGTGAGCAAGAAGCTCTCGCCGGGGAGCTGTTCGCCGTTGCCCGTGGTGATGCAGGCAATGGGGGTAAATGTTCTTGTAACGGCGAGTATGCACGCCGCCATTATCTTTTCGCCGTTATACGCCCAAGGAGTTTCCTCGGTGTCATCGTTGAATACGAAGAAGCTCTTAAGGTTTCTCACTCTGAATTCTGTTCCGCACTCTACGATAACGCTGGATGTGGTCACACCCGAGCCGTACTTTGTAACGGCTGTGGGGTTTCTGATTATATCAACGTAGCGGATATCTATGTAGTCGGGAAATTCGTCTTTCAGCTGCTTTGCTGTTTCAAGAACGTATCTCTGAGCCGTATCCTCTTTCCAGGTAAGCTCATCGTCACAGAAGATAATATTTATCTTCATACTGTCCTTAGCTTTTTTCGTTTCAGCCTCGGTAAACTCCGCAAGCTCCGCTTCGCTTACGTCGGGACGCTCTGCCTTAAGAGTGTCAACTGCCTTAGCCACTGCCTCTGCTCGGAAGGTATCTACCATCTCGATAGGAGAGGAGCTGTTCTCAAAGGCGGTATCTCCGTCCTTCATAAGGGTGATACAGTTCTCAGAGAGGGTGAATATAAGCTCGGGGGTAAGGTCGCTGTACCAAAGATTTTTCTGCGCCAGAGCCGAAAAAATTACGTTTGCGATAACGACTATGGCAATTATTGCCGCTGTGAGCGCCGCCGTTACGCCGCCGTAACGGAGCTTGCGGCCCATTCCTGTTCTCATTTTCATATTTTGCACCGCCTTTCATCAACCCCAACGGCGCTTGTCGTAAACGCGCACCGTAAGGAGAAGAAATACTCCCGCTATGGAAACGTAATAAAGCATTGACGCATAGTCGAGTATTCCCTGTGTAAAGTTTGAGAAGCGGCTCATTACGCATACCCAGTTTATTACGAAACGGACAGCGTAAATGTCTATGTACTGCTTAAGCATATCGAGGATAAGCATTACGAGTATGATAACTATGGTAATAACAGCCGCCGCCAGCTGGTTCTCGGTAAGAGAGGATACAAACATACCGATAGCGATAAACGCCAGACCGATAAAGATTATTCCCACAAGGCAGGTGATTATCTCCCCTGTCATAGGTCCTACGTAGGTAACGCCGTATTCATCGGCAAGGCGCTCCGCGTGAGCGTAGGAATACATAGGAATAAAGTTTACGCAGGAAACGAGTACCGTTCCCACGAACATGGTAGCCGCCGCGAAGAACTTACCGAGGACCATTCCCCATATGGAGACGGGCGCTGTCAGGAGCAGCTGCTCGGTGCGGAGCTTCTTTTCCTCTGCGAAAAGCTTCATAGTAAGCAGGGGGATAAGTATAATAAATGCGAAAAGAAGCATAGTAAAGTAGGAGGAGGTGTCATAGCTCTGGGAGCCTATTGTGGTGTAACAGCACAGAAGCGCTGCCGCCGCAAGGAACACGCCTACGTAAACGTAGCCTATGGCATTTATAAAATATGACTTAAGCTCTTTTTTATATATAGCGAACATTTACGTACCCTCCTTTACCTGTTATCTTCGTCATCGCCGAAGAGCGCGGAAAATTCTCCGCCCTGCTTCTTGCCGGTGTTCTTGATGACCTCTGCGGCAAGGTCCTTTTCGGCATCGCCGCGTCTCTTCTGGTTTTTCTTGCCGTCTTTTCTTGCGTATCTGTTCTTGTTTGCCTCGGTCTGGTCAACTATGGCTATAAATACGTCCTCAAGGCTCATGCCGAGGGCTTCCATACCGATAAGGGGCCAGTTTCTTTCAGCCAACGTATAGAACAGGGATTTGCGGATGTCAACTCCTACCTCGCTCTCGATGGTGTAGCAGTAAGCATCGCCGTCACGCTCCGCAAGGACCTCGGCGTATACGATGCCCGCGCGGGAACGGAGCATATTCAGCACCTCTTTCTGAGGACCGCATATCTTTACGTTAAAGCGGCGGTTGTTTTCAACTGCTCTCGTTATGTTCTCGGTCAGCTCATCGGCAACTATCTTACCCTTGTTGATGATAACGATACGGTCGCAGACTGCCTGTACCTCTTGGAGTATGTGTGTGGAGAGAATGACCGTGTGGTCTTTTCCCAGGTTACGGAGAAGATTTCTGACCTCAATTATCTGCTTGGGGTCAAGACCGACGGTAGGCTCGTCGAATATAATGACCTCAGGGCTTCCTATAAGCGCCTGAGCTATACCTACTCTTTGGCGGTAGCCCTTGGAGAGGTTTTTGATGACCCTCTTGTATACGTCCTTTATCTTAACGACGTCGCATATCTCCTCTAAGTGCTTGTCTCGGTTCAGCTTACAGCCCTTGAGATTGTAGTTGAAGATGAGGTATTCCTCAACCGTCATATCAAGATAGAGGGGGGGCTGCTCGGGAAGATATCCCACGTGCTTCTTGACCTCAAGGGGGTGGTCAAGAACGCTCAGACCCGCAATGGATACGTTGCCCGAGGTTGCCGATAAATATCCTGTAAGAATATTCATCGTTGTACTCTTGCCCGCACCGTTAGGTCCGAGAAGTCCGACTATTTCGCCTTTTTTGACTTCAAAGCTGATATCGTCCACGGCGCAATTAGTTCCGTAGTTCTTTACCAGATGCTCGATTTTTATCATATTTCGGAATTTCCTTTCCTATATTTTCCAGCTTTTTTCGTCTTTTTCGGTATCTTCCGACAAAAGACCATAATACAGAATACATTATAGCATAAAATTTTAAACATATTATGAACACTTGCCTAATTATCTAAATTTCATCTGTGTTTTTTGTGAAAATTTTGTGAGAATTTAAAAAGCGCCCCTCATTTATTCCAAAATTTTTAATATTTGGGAAAAAGTCTTGATTTTTTCTGTCGAATATGAGATAATATTTAAGTGTGAGCACAAAAAACAGTCAGGAGAACTTTATGGAAAAAAACAGAAGCAGCTTTACAGGCAAGATAGGCTTCGTTCTTGCGGCGGCAGGCTCTGCCGTAGGGCTTGGAAACCTTTGGCGCTTTCCTTATCTTGCGGCTAAGCACGGCGGCGGAATATTTCTGCTGGTATACGCCATTCTTTCGGTCACGTTCGGATTTTCTCTTATGATAGCCGAGATAGCTATCGGAAGAAAAACAGGGCTTTCGGCAATCGGCGCGTTTCAAAAGCTGAATAAAAAATGCTCCTTTATCGGATATATCGCAGCCCTCATTCCCGCCTTGATACTGCCCTATTATTCGGTAATCGGCGGTTGGGTGATAAAATATCTTACGGTCTTTGTTTCGGGTAACGCGGCGTCCGCGGCAACCGAAAATTATTTTGCGTCCTTTACCGCAAGCGCGGGACAGTCTATACTTTTCTTCGCTATATTTATCGGTCTGACGGCGTTGGTCGTTCTATTCGGAGTTGAAAAGGGCATAGAAAAGGTAAGCAAGATAATGATGCCCGTCCTCGTTGTTCTTTCGGTGGGTATCGCCGCTTACGTTTGCATAAGAAACGGCATAAAGGGCGAGTGGGACGGTATTCTTTACTATATCAAGCCCGATTTCTCCCATTTCAGCATAATGACTATCGTGGCGGCTATGGGTCAGCTCTTCTACTCCATGTCCTTGGCTATGGGTATTATGATAACCTACGGCTCTTATATGAAAAAAGACGTAAGCCTTGAATCGTCAGCTCACCAGATAGAATTCTTCGATATGGGCATCGCCTTTTTGGCTGGACTTATGATCGTTCCCCTCAGCTACGTGCCCGGCGGAGAAATGAAGCAGGGCCCCGGTCTTATGTTCAAGGTGCTTCCCACGGTATTTAACGGTATGGGACCCATCGCCGGAAATATTGTAGGGGCTATATTCTTTATCCTTGTTATGTTCGCCGCTCTGACCTCGTCTATCTCTCTTATGGAGACGGTGGTATCTATTCTTCAGGACAAGTTCCATATCGGACGTAAGGTGTCCTGCCTTGTTGTTCTCGGCATTTCGGTGCTTCTCGGTCTGCCGTCTGCTCTCGGTTTTGGAGTTTGGTCGGGCTTTACTATCCTTGGTAAGGATATTCTTTCGTTCTTTGACTTTGCTACCAACAGTATTCTTATGCCTATCGTGGCTATAATGACCTGTATCGTGGTCTGCTACGTTATCAAGCCCAAGTCTATTGTTGAAGAGGTAGAGCTTACGGGTAAATTCAAGCTTCGCAAGCTCATTACGCCTATGATATACGTAGCCCCCGTTCTTCTTCTCGTTATCCTCGTATTCTCGGTATTTGAAGCCTTTGAAATCACCTTTGGCGGATATTTGAAATTCTAACCCTTACTTTTTCTTTTTGGAAAGAAAAAGTAAGCAAAAAGAAAACCTAAGCTAAAAAGAGAGAGCAAAACAGTTTTGTCAAGTTCCCTCTTTTTTCTTTTCAGATAGAAAAAGCGGCAATTATAAAGTTCGTTTTTTTTACTTGACAAATCCCGAAAATCTGCTATAATATGAGAGTAATTCTCAATTTGGGGGATGTTATGTCAGAATACAATACCGAACAAAAAAGAATGCTTTGGAGCTTTCTCTGCTCCAAGTGCGAAAATTCATATACCGCCGAGGAGCTTATTGCCGAGCTTAAGGCTCTCTACGGAGAGGATGCGCCGGGTAAAAGCACGGTCTACCGCCTTTTGCCCCGACTTGTAGACGAGGGTCAGGTCAAAAGACTTGTCAAGGGTCGCGGACGGAGCTTTGTTTATCAAGGAGTGCGGGGCGAGGACTGCCGATGCCATCTTCATATGAAATGTATGACCTGCGGTAAGCTCTTGCATCTTGACGAGAGGGTGTCGGACGAGCTTTTATCGAGGATAAGAAAAAACACGGACTTTTCTGTAAACGAGGAAGAAACCGTGCTTTTCGGAAAATGCGGAAGCTGTAAATAAGAGGAAAGGAACTGAAAATATGGAAAAGAAAATAATAGCGGTCTGTCTCTGCCTGCCCCTGCTTTTGGCGGTAACGGCGGGCTGTAAAAAGGAAAATGACCGCCTGACCGTAGTCTGCTCGGTATTTCCCGTATACGATTGGGTAAGAAATATTGTGGGAGACAGGGATGCTATCGACGTAAAGCTTCTGGTAGACGACGGCTCGGATATTCATAGCTTTCAGCCTACGGCAAAGGATGCTATCGAAATAAAGGAAGCCGACATTGTGATAAGAGTGGGCGGCGTTGACGACAGCTTTATAGAGGAGCTTGCGGGGAACGGCGAGGGTACTGACCTTCGGCTTATGGAAGCCGAGGGCGTGACGCTTCGCCAAGCTACTCTCGGCTCATCTCACAGCCATTCCGACCACAGCAGTCACGACCATCCCACCGATGAGCATATCTGGCTGTCTCTGAAAAACGCGGCGGCGTGCGCCGAGGCTATCTGCGGCGCGCTTTCCGAGCTTGACCCCGACGGCGCGGCTGTTTACCGAGAAAATGCCGATAAATATATAGAGAAGCTTACGACCCTCGATGCTCGCTATGCCGAGGCGGTAGAGGGGGCAAGCAAAAAATATGCGGTCTTTGCCGACCGCTTCCCCTTTGTTTATCTTGCCGAAGATCACGGCATAGAATACGAGGCGGCGTTCGAGGGTTGTACAACCGATGCCGAGGCGGACTTTGATACTATTATCCGCCTTGCTAACAGGCTGAACGAATGGGAGCTTTCTTATATTTTCGTAACCGAAAGCTCGGATATGCGCCTTGCTAACGCCGTGGCGGACAGGGTAGGGGATAGAGGAATATCGGTTGCTATCCTCGATTCGATGCAATCGGTAAAGGGAGACAGTGAAAACGCCACGTATTTAGGCATTATGGAAAATAATCTGGATACCCTTTCGGCGGTACTGTCGGGAAAGGAGAGCTGATGGCACAGATAATATGTAAGGACGTGACCCTTGGATATGAGGGAAAAACCGTATGTGAAAATATAAATTTCACCGCCGAGGCAGGGGATTATATCTGCATCGTTGGTGACAACGGCTCGGGAAAAAGCACGCTTATGCGGGCGCTTCTCCGCTTGAAAAGTCCCGACAGGGGGGAGATATCTCTTGGTGACGGAGTGCGCCCTCGGGATATAGGCTATCTTCCTCAGCGAAACGACACCCAAACGGATTTCCCCGCGACGGTCAGAGAGGTAGTGCTTTCGGGCTTTGCGGGGCAATCGGGCGTGTTTTCCTTTATTACAAAGGCTCAAAAGGCGCGCGCCGACAGAAATATGAGGTGTATGGGTATAGCCGACCTTGCCCGCAGACCCTTTTCGGAGCTGTCGGGTGGGCAACAGCAGAGAGTTCTCCTTGCCCGCGCCCTCTGCGCCGCCGAGAAGATTTTGCTTCTCGATGAGCCTGTTTCGGGTCTTGACCCCTCTGCGGCAGAGGAAATGTACGCCGCTATACGCCACCTTAACCGCGACCACGGAGCGACCATAATAATGATAACTCACGAGCTGTCGGCGGTAACGAAATACGCCTCAAAAGTTCTTCATATGAGCGACACGCCCTCGTTTTATACCTCGGTAAAGGACTATTGCCGAGATTTTGGGCTGACCTACACAGGGGGTGAGCGAAATGATATTTAAGGAAATAGCAAGCTATTTTGCCTACGATATGGTTTGGTACGCCCTTGTTGTGGCTCTGCTTATTGCCGTTTGCGCGGCGCTTTTCGGCGTGATATTGGTGCTTAAGCGGTTTTCCTTTATCGGGGACGGACTTTCCCACGTGGCTTTCGGGGCTATGGCTTTGGCGAGCGTGCTGAGTATTTCTAACAGCACCCTTATAGTAATGCCCGTGACGGTAGTGGCGGCTGTTCTTTTGCTTCGGGCGGGAAAGAAAACAAAGCTAAAGGGTGACGCGGCTGTGGCGGTCATATCGGTGGGCGCGTTGGCTCTCGGATACTTGGCTATGAGCGCCTTTCCAAGCTCCTCAAACGTAGCGGGAGACGTTTGCTCCACCCTCTTCGGCTCGGCGTCCATACTTTATCTTAGCAAGACCGACGTTATATTCTGCGCTGTGATGTCGGCGGTTGTTATAGCTATATTTATCCTTTTCTACAACAGGATATTTGCCGTGACCTTTGACGAGGATTTCGCAAAGGCGGCGGGGGCGCGGACATCTCTTTACAATCTTCTTGTTGCCATCGTCACGGCGGTCATAATCGTTATGGCAATGAGACTTGTAGGCTCGCTTCTCATTTCTGCACTTATAATATTTCCGGCTCTTTCGGCTATGCGGATATTCAAAAGCTTTAAGGGAGTAGTTATCTTTTCGTCAATACTTTCAGCGTTTTGCGCGGCGGCGGGCTTTATAGCCTCTCTCGCCCTCAATACCCCCATAGGACCTACAATAGTCGCCGCCGATATCGCGGCATTCCTCCTGTGCTTGCTTGTGGGGAAGCTTGCGAGTAGATAATTTTCGCCTGCGGCGCAAGCCACGAACTTCTTTTTGCTACGCAAAAGCCACGAACTTACGTTCGTCTACTACGCTTCGCTCCGTGCCACGAACTTATGTTCGTGGGAATGCGGAGTGCGGAATAAAATAACACAAAGCTCCCCCGTACATCGGAGGAGCTTTGTGTTTTATTATTATTACCTTTCATCCATAGGGATATAATCCTGTGGCTTGGAAAGGCTCTTGTACGCGGGGCGTATTATCTTCTTTGCCGTCTGAAGCTCCTCTATTCTGTGAGCGCACCAGCCCGACACGCGGGCAATAGCAAACAGAGGTGTGTAAAGCTCCACGGGAATATCCAGCATACGGTAAACGAGTCCCGAATACAGGTCTACGTTCGCGCACATGGTCTTGGTGTATCCCTTGTGCTTGCAGAACAGCTCGGGGGTAACTCTCTCGATAGTTTCAAGCAAATGGAAATCGTCTCCGTAGCCTTTCTTAATTGCGAGATCCTCGGCGTATTTCTTGAGCATAACGGCTCTTGGGTCGGACTTGGTGTAGATAGCGTGACCCATACCGTATATAAGTCCCTTGCCGTCATAGGCTTCCTTGCGGAGTATCTTGGTAAGGAACGCGGTGACCTCGTCCTCATCCTTTATATCCGACACGTTTGACTTGATGCAGTCGAACATTTCCTGTACCTTGATGTTCGCGCCGCCGTGAAGAGGACCCTTAAGAGAGCCGATAGCCGCGGCCATAGCCGAATAGGTATCGGTGCCCGAGGATGAAAGAACTCGGCAGGAGAACGTAGAGTTGTTTCCGCCGCCGTGCTCTGCGTGGATTATCATACAAAGGTCTAAGAGGCGAGCTTCTTCCTCGGTGTACTGCGAATCGGGACGCAATACGCGCAAGAAGTTCTGCGCTGTGCTTAAATTGTCCGCGGGAGTATGTAAGGTAAGGCTTGCGCCGTGGAATTTACTGCGGTATATAGCGTAGGACTGAGCCGCGATAACGGGAAGTCTTGCGATAACCTCAACGCTCTGGCGAAGGAGATTTTCAAGGCTCGTGTCATCGGGATTTTTGTCATATGCGTAAAGAGCGAGCATACCCGTTGCCATCTTGTTCATTATAGAGGGCGAGGGCGCTTTCATCAGTATATCCTCTGTAAAGTGAGGGGGCAGATGGCGCTTGCTTGCAACGTAGGACGAAAAGCTGTCAAGCTCTTCCTTTGTGGGAAGCTTGCCGAAAAGCAGAATGTATGCGCATTCCTCAAAGCCGTAGCGGTTTTCAGCGCTTACGCCGTCAACGATAGAGGACATATTGAAGCCTCTGTATTCAAGCTTTCCGTCGTCAGCCACGCGCTCGCCCTCGTAAAGCATATATCCGTGGGCGTTTCCTATATTTGTAACGCCTGCCATAACGCCTGTGCCGTCCATTTCGCGTAAGCCCCGCTTTACACGGAAGTTCTCAAAGGCTTCCTCGGGAACTACGTTTGCCTTAGCGGCGGCATTGAGAAAGCCGTCAAATCTATCGTCACGTTTAGTATTATTTTCCATAAAACACAATACCTCCAACAGTGGTTATCCTCTTTATTATAGCATTAAACGTAATGCTTTGCAAGGGAACAATTTGAAAAATTCAAAACATTTACAAAAAATTCACAAAAGAGGGATAAGAATGTCGAATACTGACATTCTTGAAATGCAAAATTTCAATTTTGTGTTTCTACTTGAAAAAAATTACCAACTGTGATATACTGTAATAAATTTAAGAAGCACAGAGGAACGCGTGTGTACGACAGAAATTGGATAACGGCTCATATACCCGCCGAGGCGGGAGAGTTGTTTTTATACAGTGAGATAGATTCCACAAACACCGAGGCTCGGCGGCATGCTTTGCGGGGGAGCGGTTCGGCGGTGTTCTTAGCCGACAGGCAGCTGTCGGGCAGAGGGCGAATGGGGCGAAGCTTTTATTCTCCCCGCGGGTCGGGAATATATCTTTCCCTGCTTTTGCCCTTAGAGGGCAATCCCGAGGATATTCTGCTTATGACCTCGGCGGCGGCTGTTGCCGTCAGGCGCGCGATTTTCGCCGCCACGGGCAGAGAAACGGGAATAAAATGGGTAAACGACCTGTATTACAATGAGAAAAAGGTCTGCGGAATACTCTGCGAGTCTGTTCAATCGGCAGAGCGCAGATACGTTATCGTAGGGGTGGGTATCAATTTGTCCACCGAGATATTTCCCGATGAGATCGCCGCTGTGGCGGGCTCTCTTGGGGTCTTGGGTGAGGATAAAAGAGGGGAGCTTGCCGCTCTGTGTATATCCGAGCTGTACCGAATATGGAGCAATATTTCGGACACCGTCTTTATGGAAGAATACAGGCAATATTCCACCGTACTCGGAAAAGAGATAACCTATACGGAAAACGGCGTCACTTACGGGGGCGTTGCCGAAAATATAGATGAGCGCGGACGGCTTTACGTAAGAGACGGGCAGGGAAGCGTTCGTATTCTCGCCAGCGGCGAAATAAGCATAAGAATGAAAAACACATCTTCCGTTGTAGGGGGCGACGTCCTCGACGCCCCGAAGAATAATGAACCGTAAGACGACAGAAAACAGAAAGGAATTAACAATGAACGAGCAGAAAAAGAGAGGGCGTTTTATCGTCCTTGAGGGAATTGACGGGGCGGGAAAGACTACCCAAGCCGAGTTTCTTCGGGAATATCTCGAAGCCCAGGGCAGACAGGTCTACAGAACGGCCGAGCCTACTTCCTTTCCCACGGGTGTGGAGCTCAGAGCCGCCCTTGGCGGTAAGACAAAGAAAAGCGAATGTGAGATGGCGGTGATGTTCGTCCTGGACCGAATCGCTCACAATATCCACCCCACCGAGGGTATCCGCGCAATTCTCGAGAGCGGACAGGACATAATTTGCGACAGATACTATTATTCTACTCTTGCCTATCAGGGTCACTCTACCGATTACGGTTGGGTAAAGGCAATGAATCTGTCCTGCCCCGAAATAACCCGCCCCGATATTTGTATATACCTTGACCTTACTCCCGAGCAGAGCCTTGACCGCATAAGCCGAGGCCGCGACAGCGTTGAGATATACGAAAACGAGGAGACTCTCGGCAAGGTAAGAGCGGCGTTTTTCAGAGTATTTGAGGACCTGAGGGATACCGATAACGTAGCCGTTGTTAACGCTTACCGCTCTCCCGAGGAAATAGCCGAGGATATCGCTTCTTTGGTAAATTCGTTGTAAAACCCCACCTCTGTTTTATATAAAAAGACAGATTGGAGACAAAAAATCTCCAAGTTAGCAATATTTGTCTCATAAAACATTTAATTTGACTTGAAAAAGACAAGATTTTGCCATATAATTAAGTTACAAATCTTAAAAACACGGAGGTATTTCCAATGGCATTACCGGTAGCAGTTCAAGTTTATTCCGTACGTGAAGACGCAAAGGCAGATTTGCGCGGTACACTTGAGAAAATTAAAGAAATGGGTTATGACGGCGTAGAGTTCGCGGGACTTTACGGCTACGCTCCCGAGGACATAAAGAAGATGTGTGACGAGATAGGGCTCGTTCCCGTTTCAGCTCACGTTCCTTATCTTGATATGACGGGCGCTCCCAAGGCTGTTCTGGCAAGATATGAAACGATCGGCTGTAAGTACGTAGCAGTTCCTTATCTCACCACCGATTACCGTCCCGGCACTCCCGCTTTCCCTGAGGTTATTGAAAACGTAAAGACTCTCGGAAAAGTGGCAAAGGAGCTTGGCATACAGCTTCTGTACCACAATCACGATTTCGAGTTTATGAAGCTTGACGGCAAGTATGCTCTGGATATCCTTTACGATGAGGTTCCCGCAGACCTGCTTAAGACCGAGCTTGACGTTTGTTGGGTAAACGTAGGCGGTGAAGTTCCCGCGGATTATATAAGAAAGTACGCAGGACGCGCGCCTGTCGTTCACCTTAAGGATTTCGTCGGCGAAAAGTCCGAGAATATGTACGAGCTTATCGGCATTAAGAGCGAAGCTCCCAAGAGACCCAGCAACTTTGAGCTTCGTCCCGTAGGAAGCGGACTTCAGGATTTCCCCTCTATACTTAAGGCGGCAGAGGAATCGGGCGCTGAGTGGGTAGTTGTAGAGCAGGACAACCCCTCTATGGGTCTTACACCTATGGAGTGCATCGCAAAGAGCAGAGAATATCTCAGAACTCTCGGCTATTGATAGCTGAAAAATAAATTATTTTTAGGAGAAAACTAAAAATGGCAGATAAGTCAATGGAAGGTCTTAACACCTTTACCGCTCAGGATAACGACACAGCGGTAGACACAAGCAAGAAAATGAGAATAGGTATCATCGGATGCGGCTGGATAGCAGGCTCTCATATGAAGTCCTATCTTGTTCAGCCCGACGTTGAGATAGTTGCGGGCGCAGACCTTGTTCCCGGCAAGGCAAAGGCATTTATGGAAAAGTACGGCGTTGAGGGCGCAAAGACCGATTACGCTTCCCACAAGGAGATGCTTGAGGATAAGAGCCTTAAGCTTGACGCGGTATCTATCTGTACCTACAACCGTCAGCACGCACAGCCCGCTATCGATGCGCTGAACGCAGGCGTTCACGTGCTTCTCGAGAAGCCCTTTACCGTAACTCTTGACGAGGCAATCGAGGTAATGAAAGCCGAGAAGGCAAGCGGCAAGGTTCTCTCTATCGGCTTCCAGCCCAGAATGGACGAGAATATGAAGAACATCAAGAAGATAGTTGATTCGGGTGTTCTCGGTCAGATATACTACATTCAGACAGGCGGCGGACGCCGTCGCGGTATCCCCACGCCTTTCGGTACCACCTTTATTGAGGATGAGACCGCAGGTATCGGTGCTCTCGGTGATATCGGATGCTACTCTCTCGACCTGGTGCTCAACGCAATAGGCTATCCCAAGCCTCTCACCGTTTCGGGCTATAAGTCGGCATTCTTCGGAACAGATCCCAACTACAGCGGTTACGCGGCAGGTAAGGGCAAGGAATATGCGGCTAAGTTCGGCGTTGACGATTTCGCGGCAGCATTTATCCGTCTTGAGGGCGGAATAATTCTCGACTTCCGTATAGCTTGGGCTATGAACCTCGACACCCCCGGTGACACCATTATTATGGGTACTAAGGGCTCGCTCCGCGTTCCCTCTACCGAGTGCTGGAACGGAACCTTTACCTCTCCTATGAAGGTATACCACGAGGTTGCAGGCTCTCAGGTCGTAACAGAGATTCCTCTGAAGAACACCAAGACTCCTCTCTTCGACAAGAAGATCCGTACCTTCCTCGATGCGTGCAAGAACGGCACCCCCGCTCCCGTACCCTCCAGCCAGATCCTCTACAATCAGGCTATAATCGACGGTATCGCAAAGTCTGCTGAAGCCGGCAGAGAGGTTGAAATCGTTATTCCCGAGGTATAATTCAAATAGAATACATGCTTTGACCTAAGGGCTGTCTTGAAAATCAAGACAGCCCTTATTGTTGTTTTACGATAAGCGGGTCGGCAGGTAGTGACTTTTGCCGTTGAGTTATCTCGTCGCGCAGCGATAGCCTTCCCCGCTGGGGAAGGCTAAGGATAGAGCCGCATTTGCGGCAATAGGGAGGGTGTCAATAGAGGTTAACCGATAAACAAAGGATAAATAAAGCAGAACTACAAAAAAGTGCGCTTGTCTCTACGAGGTATAATAAAATTCCGATTATTATTTTAGTAATATTTTTCTTTATTATTTTTTATATTTTAATGTACAGATTCGGGGAATAATAAACAGGAAATCGCCATAACAAGCAAAAAATCAAAAAATATGTTGACAACTCAACAAGATTGTGGTATTATATAAAGCGAAGATATACGCAAATCGAATGGGGGGTGGTAGCTTGGATTCCCAAACATCGCAAAAAATAGGGGGCTTTGAGACCTTTAGCATATCCTTGAGCAGAGCTTCCAAAAGCCTTGAAAAATTGAAAAACAGAGGTATGGGCGAGTACGGTCTTTCGGGAATGCACACTCTCTGTCTCCGACAGCTTGACGTTAATGCCGAGGGAATGACAAGAACTCAGCTTGCCCGCCGTCTTGAGGTGGACAGGGCGCAGATAACAAGGGTTATCGAGGCTCTTCTCTCTGCGGGATACGTAGAGGAGATCGGCAACGGCTCAAATTACAGAAAAAAATGCCGTCTGACCGACAACGGAAAAAAAGTGGTCTCGGAAATAAACGGAATCGTAGAAAGAATACACGGCTTTGTCAGCGGTGATATTCCCGGTGAAAAGCTTGAGATATTTTACGAGGTCTTCGGTCGGATATGCGAAAATCTTGAAAGGTCTGAAGAGCTTTTATAAGCTTTTGTAAACACGAAAAATAAACACTCTTACGGAGGATTAAGAGAAAATGAGTATTACGGATAAGATCAAAGCAAGCACGGGCAAGGACAAGGCTCAGAAGCCTGTTGAAACAAAGGTTCACAAGATGCCCAAAACCGTACGTAAGTACGAAAGAGTTGACCACGTGCTCGACTTTCTCCGCGTAATCGAGAAGCACGGAGATAAAGTAGCGTTCTCTTATTTTGATAAAAAGAGAAAGGTCAAGGATATGACCTATTCCCGCCTTGTAAGACGGGTCAAGAGAATGGCGGCGGCTATTACCGAGCAGGGCTATGCCGGAAAGAGAATTGCTCTTATAGGCGAGACATCGCCAAACTGGGTAATTACCTACCTTGCGGTTCTCGCTACGGGCGGCGTTGCTATTCCTATGGATAAGGAGCTGGAAATAAACGTTATCGAGGGCTTCCTTGACAGCGTTGACGCAGACGGTATCCTTTATTCGGCAACTTTTAACGGAAAATTCAAAAACGCTATGGAAAACCATAAGAGCCTTACTCTCTTTATGCCCATCGAGCCCGATGAGGCAGAGCTTGAGGGCAAGGGCGTGGTTTCCTATAAGCAGATGATGGAGATAGGTAGTGAAAAGGTCAAGGCAGGCTATAGTTTCCCGCCTGTTTCCAACAGAGAGGGACTTTGCGAAATGCTCTCCACCTCGGGTACAACGGGAACGAGCAAGTGCGTTATGCTCAGCCAGAAAAATATTTTCTCCTGCGTTACTGCGGCGGCGGCAAGCGTTGACTTCAATCCCGATGACAGAATAGTATCCCTGCTCCCCTTGCACCACACCTACGAGCTTGCCTGTATGCTTGCGGCTATGGACTACGGAGTTCACATCTGCATCAACGATTCTCTTACCCACGTTCTTAAAAACTTCAAGATATTCAAGCCCACCGCTCTTATTCTCGTTCCTCTTTACGTTTACACCTTTTATAAGAGAATATGGTCTGAGGCTAAAAAGAGCGGAAGAGATAAAAAGCTTCGCTTGGGTATCGGCGTTTCCCGCGCTATGTCTACGGTAGGTATTGACAGAAGACGAGAGCTGTTCAAGGACGTTCTCGAGGCATTCGGCGGAAATCTTGAAAAGATAATCTGCGGCGGCGCGGCGCTTAACCCCAGAATGATAGAGTTCTTTGAAAATCTCGGTATCCACATCTATGAGGGCTTCGGTATCACCGAATGCTCGCCCCTTGTTTTCGTTACCCCCTATTATGCCCGTAAGTACGGCTCGGTAGGTCCTACCGTTCCCTGCTGTCAGGCGAGAATAGACGGAGAATATCTTAACGACAAGGGATATCACGAGGGTGAGATACAGGTAAAGGGCGACAACGTAATGCTTGGTTACTACAAGAATCCCGAAGCGACAGCCGATGCCTTTACAGCCGACGGTTGGTTCCGTACAGGTGACGTGGGCTATGAGGATTCCGACGGATATTTCTATATCACGGGACGTATGAAGAGCGTTATCGTTCTCGAAAACGGTAAAAACGTATTCCCCGAGGAGATAGAAGAATATCTTGGTGAGTTCGATACCATTGCCGAGTGCGCCGTTATCGGCAGACAGGACGGCGAGGTAGTAAACCTCACCGCGCTTATCTATCCCGATATAACCAAATACCCCGAGGGAACTGCTATGGGAGATATCCAAAAGGATATCGAGCGCTCTATAATGGCTATGAACAAGACCCTGCCTACCTATAAGCAGGTAAAGATCGTGGAGCTTCGCACTATTCCCTTTGAAAAGACCTCGTCAAGAAAGATAAAGAGACATCTCTTGAAGTAATTGACATTATATTCCATTAAAAGGCGTTTTTTCATAATAAAAATAAGCCCTGTTTTCAAAGCAGGGCTTATTTGAAAGTTTTTTTCAATTATTGTTGACATTTCTCAGTTTATGATTTATAATTAACATGTGGTATTGTTTTTTTATCACAACGATTTTAGATGCGGGACAAAATAAGACCGCAGAAAGGCGTTATCAATATGAATAATTACGTAATTTTAACAGACTCCTGCTGTGACCTCACAAAAGAACAACTTTCGGCGTTGGACGTACCCTCGATTTCTCTGGAAGTGCTTATAGACGGCGGCGACCCAATATATAACGACGAGGTAAATATAGAGGATTTCTATAAGAAGCTTCGTGAGAAAGGAAAGATAACCACCTCTGCTATAAGCATGGACCGCTTTACCGAATTCTTTGAGAGCTACCTCAAGGACGGTGTTGACGTACTTTACCTCGGATTTTCCTCGGGACTCAGCGGCACCTACAACGCGGCGTTCGTAGCGGCGCAGGAGCTTGCTGAAAAGTATCCCGAAAGAAAGATGTATACGGTAGATACTCTCTGTGCGTCTTTAGGACAGGGCCTTTTCGTTCACCTTGCGGCAAAGCAAAGGCTTGAGGGCAAGAGCATTGACGAGGTCTACGAGTGGGCAAAGGAAAAGAGATACAATCTCTGCCACTGGTTCACCGTTGACGATCTGTTCTTCTTAAAGAGAGGCGGACGTGTAAACGCCGCTACCGCCGTTATGGGAACTATGCTGTCAATAAAGCCCGTTCTTCACGTGGACTTTAAGGGTAAGCTTATAAACGTATCTAAGGCAAGAGGAAGAAAGGCGTCTATCGATACCCTCTTTGAAAATATGAAGGCAACTATCATCGCCCCCGAAACACAGGTGACCTATATCTGTCATGGCGACTGCATTGCCGATGCCGAATATCTTGCTAAGCGTATGAAAGAGGAGCTGGGCATTCCGGAGGTCATTATCGGATACACAGGCCCTGTTATCGCGGCTCATTCGGGCCCCGGAACACTTGCTGTGTTCTATCTTGGAACAGAGAGGTAAGCCTGATGAAAATAAACGGCTCAACCTTTTTCGCAATGCTTATTTCGGCGGCGAATTCCTTAGACAATCAAAAGGACGTCATAAACAATATGAACGTCTTTCCCGTTCCCGACGGCGACACGGGTATAAATATGACCCTTACTATGCGTACTATTCGGAACGGTGACGGAGGCGCGTCCTTGTCCGATTGCGCGGCGGCGGCGGCAAATATTGCCCTGCGTTCGGCAAGAGGAAACTCGGGCGCTATTCTCTCTTTGTTCTTCAGAGGTATCTCAAAGGCGCTTAAGGGTCTTAACGAGGCAGACTCCGCCGATATGGCAAGAGCCTTCCGCAAGGGCTACAACGAAGCCTATAAGGCGGTCATGAATCCTACAAGAGGCACTATCCTGACGGTTATGCAGGCGGTTGCCGACGCAGGTGAGACACTCACCGAAAACGGCGGCTATTCGGGAAACGTGGAGGGCTTCTTCGAGGCTCTTGTAGGCGTTGCCGAGGATGCGCTGGCTAAGACACCCGACCAGCTTCCGAAGCTTAAGGAAGCAAACGTGGTGGATGCGGGCGGATACGGCTTTGTGACCATTCTTAAGGGAATGCTTGCCGCTCTTCAAAATAAACCTATATTTCTCCTCGACAAGACCTCCGACACAGCTCCCGAAGCAAAATTTGCGGAGTTCAACACCGAGGATATAACCTTTTCCTACTGTACCGAGTGCGTTGTCAAGAAAAGCGAGGAGTTCGGCGGCGAGGACACCGCAGGCGAGCTTCACGATTTTCTCCGCGGCATTGGAGACAGCGTGGTATTCATCGACGATGAAGAGGTCATAAAGCTTCACGTTCACACCGACCACCCGGGCGAGGTTATGGAGCGCGCGCTGAAATTCGGCAGTCTTTTGACGGTCAAGGTCGAAAATATGCGGGAACAGCATTCGGCGCTCGTTCTCGAAAAAGAAAAGCCTGTCGCTAAAAAGCCTTCTAAAAAATACGGCTTTGTGTCCGTTTGTCTCGGAGACGGTATTGCGGATGCGTTCAGAGATATCGGTGTGGACACCGTGGTCTTTGGCGGTCAGACAATGAACCCAAGCACTCAGGATATTATCGATGCGATAAATTCCACTCCTGCCGAGAACGTATACGTGCTTCCAAATAACAAGAACATCTATATGGTTGCCGAGCAGGCGGCTAAGCTTATTAAGGATAAAAAGGTAAGAATAGTTCCTACCAAGAGCGTGCCCCAGGGAATTTCGGCTATGATAGCCTATACCCCCGACGCGGCTCCCGAGCAGATATTTGAGAGTATGCAGGCGGCGGCAGAGGCTGTTACCAGTATGTCGGTAACAAGCGCCGTAAGAAACGCTACGGTTGAGGGCGCGACTATAACCGACGGACAGATGCTGGGTCTTGTAAACGGAAACATTGAGTGTGTTGCGGACAGTGACACCGAGTGCCTTGAAAGGCTTTCCGAGAAAATGGCAGACGCATCCTTTATAATGGTGTTCTGCGGTGAGGGCGTAGGTGACGGCGAGATGGCGGCGGCAGAGGAAATGATACACAAGGCGGCGCCTATGGCAGACGTGTCGGTTATGTACGGCGGTCAGCCCCTCTATCCCTATATCGTATCGGTTGAATGATCGGTTTGCCGTCCTCGGCAACCGTATGAAAATAAACAATAAAAATCCCCCCGATCACACAGATCCGTTTTTAACGGACATGTGAATATACGGGGGGATATTTATTTGCTGTGTAATTTTTGTTCCGTCAGAACTTAACTCCCGATATTTCGGAGATTATCTTATTCATCTCGCCCATATGGTCCAGCATATCCTCAGCGAGACGGAGCTGACAGCGGGCGCGGACAAGATTGTGACCTCTGTAAAGGGTCTTAAAGTACTGGTCTCCCGATATGTAGTCGTCAAGGAATCTCACGGCAAGCTCTACCGTCATAGTCAAAGCGCCAAGCGCCATAGTCTTTATCTCGATAGGAGTGAGAGCCGAGGATATTTCGGGAATAAAGCCCTCCGCAAAGGCGCGGAAGCGGTCGATATCAAGGCTGACCTTGGACAGGTCGGGCTCATCCTCAGCCGCCGTGTTTGCCGCAAAGCGTACCGCATCGCCAAAGTCGTGAGCCACAAGGCCCGGCATAACCGTATCAAGGTCGATAACCGTCTTTGCTTCTCCCGTTGTCTTGTCGAAAAGCACGTTGTTTATCTTTGTGTCGTTATGAGTAACGCGTAGAGGAAGCTCCTGAGAGTCAACAAGCTCGTTAAGGCGTACCGCCATAGACCTAAAGTTCTTTATTTTCTCTATTTCTTCCTTGACCTCGTCAACACGTCCGCAGGGGTCCTCGTTTACGTGGCGCATAAATACGGCAATACGGCTTCTTGTGTTGTGGAAGTTGGGAATAGTCTCAAAGAGAGATGTGGCATCGAAATCCGAAAGCATCGTCTGAAATTCTCCGAAAGCCTTACCTGCCGAGCGAAGCCTGTCAAGGTCATCACAGGTGTTAAAGGTCTCGGTGTTGGGTACGTATTCCGAAATACGCCAAAAGCCCTGCTCATCCATAAAGTAGTTCTTTCCCGAGGCGATGTGGGCGAAGTGCATAACGCCCTCGGGGCTTCTGCCCTCAGCGTCAAGCTTGTCGGAAATGTGAGAGGTTATCTTCTCAATATTCTGCATTATTTTTTTGGGGCTCTTGAAAACGAAGATATTAAGCTTTTGAAAAACGTATCTTTTGTCTATGCCGTTCGAGCTTACTGTTACGTCGTAGGTGGTGTTTATGTTGCCGTTGCTGATAACGTCGAAGCTCTTTATTTCGCCGTCAAGCATAAAGACGTCGCACAGCTCGTGAAATGTCTGAAGTGTTGCATCCATAATAAGTTCTCCTAAAATAATTATTTTGGTCATCACCTGTTATATTATACCACCAAAACCCAAATAAGTCAAGGAAAATGAAAATCAATTCCTCGGGAGTTATTTTTATCAAAATATAGCAATATTTGCTTAGTCAAAAATCACTAAAAATCGACCTGCGAAAATATAAAAATTGAACTAAAGGGAGATTGTTTGGTTTTTATACTTTTTTTTAAAAAAAGCTATTGAGATTTTTGTCATTTCGGGGTAAAATATAGGGTGGCAAATAATGAATTTACATATATTTAAGGAGGAAACAAAATGAGAAATTACGAGGGCTGGAAAGGCTTTGAGGGCGGAACCTGGGTAAAGGAGATAAACGTCCGCAGCTTTATCAAGCATAACTATACACCCTATGACGGAGACGACAGCTTTTTGGCAGGACCTACACAGGCTACCCTTGATCTTTGGGAGCAGGTGCTGGAGCTTTCCAAGCAGGAAAGGGAAAAGGGCGGTGTTCTTGATATGGATACCAAGGTAATATCTACTATTACCTCGCACGCTCCCGGATACCTTGACATCAATAAGGAAAAGATCGTGGGCTTCCAGACAGAAAAGCCCTTCAAGCGCGCTCTTATGCCTAACGGCGGTATCCGTATGGCTGAAAAGGCTTGCGCGGATAACGGATATACCCTTGACCCCCAGATAAAGGAATTTTACACAAAGTACAGAAAAACACATAACGCAGGCGTATTCGATGCTTATACCCCCGAAATGAGAGCCTGCCGTTCAAGCCACATTATCACAGGTCTTCCCGATGCTTACGGAAGAGGACGTATCATAGGCGACTACCGCCGCGTAGCTCTTTACGGAGTTGACAGACTTATCGAGGATAAGATGGAGCAGAAGGAGACTACCCGTTCCGCTATGTATTCCAACGTTATCCGTGACAGAGAGGAGCTTGCCGAGCAGATAAGAGCTCTTGAGGAGCTTAAAGCTATGGCTGCAAGCTACGGCTACGACATCTCGCTTCCCGCAACCAATACAAAGGAAGCTATTCAGTGGATGTACTTCGGCTACCTTGCGGCTGTTAAGGAGCAGAACGGCGCGGCTATGTCTCTTGGCCGTACCTCGACATTTATCGACATTTACGCAGAGCGCGACCTGAGAGACGGCGTATTTACCGAGGAAGAGCTTCAGGAGATGGTTGACCACTTCATTATGAAGCTTCGTCTTATCAAGTTTGCCAGAACTCCCGAATACAACGCCCTCTTCTCGGGCGACCCTCAGTGGGTAACCGAGTCCATAGGCGGTGTTGCTATCGACGGTCGTCATATGGTTACAAAGATGTCTTACAGATATCTCCACACCCTTAAGAATCTCGGCGCGGCTCCCGAGCCTAACCTTACCGTTCTTTGGTCCACAAAGCTTCCCGAGAACTTCAAGCGCTTCTGCGCAAAGACCTCTATCGAGACCTCGTCTATCCAGTACGAGAACGATGACCTTATGAGATTTACCCACGGCGATGACTACGCTATCGCTTGCTGCGTATCCTCTATGAGAGTAGGTAAGGAGATGCAGTTCTTCGGAGCGAGAGCAAACCTCGCTAAGTGTCTGCTCTACGCTATAAACGGCGGTGTGGACGAGGTATCGGGCAAGCAGGTAGGTCCCGAGTACCGTCCTGTTATCTCCGAGTATCTCGATTACGATGATGTAATGCACAAGTACGATGAAATGATGAAGTGGCTTGCTAACGTATACGTAAACACCCTCAACATCATTCACTACATGCACGATAAGTACTGCTACGAGAGGCTTCAGATGGCGCTTCACGATAAGCACGTTACCCGTTGGTTCGCTACGGGTATTGCGGGACTTTCGGTAGTTGCTGACTCCCTGTCGGCTATTAAGTACGCAAAGGTAAAGGCTATCCGTAACGAGGCGGGAGTTGTTGTTGACTACGAGGTTGAGGGAGACTTCCCCAAGTACGGAAACGACGACGACAGAGTTGACTCCATTGCTTACGAGGTAGTTCACAGATTTATGGAGCACGTAAGAAAGATACACACTTACAGAGACAGTATTCCTACGACCTCTATTCTTACCATCACCTCTAACGTGGTATACGGTAAGGCAACGGGCGCTACACCCGACGGACGTAAGAGAGGAGAAGCGTTTGCTCCTGGCGCAAACCCCATGCACAGACGTGATACACACGGAGCTGTCGCATCTCTCGCATCTGTGGCTAAGCTTCCCTTTATCGACGCTCAGGACGGTATTTCCAATACCTTCTCTATAATCCCCGGTGCGCTCGGTAAGGACGACAGAATTTTTGCGGGCGACATCGAGGTAGACCTTGACTGCTGTCCCACAGGCGCTTGCTCGACCCCCACTCTCTTTGAGGGACTTGACACAAACGACGCAGAATAATTAAAACAAAGGAGAACAGAAAAAATGGCAGCAACAGAAAATCAGATAGATAACCTTGTATCCCTTCTTGACGGCTACGTACAAAAGGGCGGACATCATCTTAACGTAAACGTGTTTACAAAGGAGACTCTTCTCGACGCTCAGGCGCACCCCGAGAAGTATCCCCAGCTTACGGTAAGAGTAAGCGGATATGCCGTAAACTTCATAAAGCTTACAAAGGAACAGCAGGACGAGGTTATTTCGAGAACCTTCCACGACCAGATATAAAATGAAAAAGGGCCGCATACATTCAAGCGAAAGCTTCGGAACGGTAGACGGACCGGGGCTGAGATACGTGCTTTTTATGCAGGGCTGTCCTATGCGCTGTCTCTACTGCCACAACCCCGACACGTGGAAGCTGTCGGGGGGCAGAGAGATAACGGCAGACGAGGTTCTTGCCGAGTATGAGCATAACAGGGCGTTCTATACAAAGGGCGGTATTACCGTAAGCGGCGGCGAGCCTCTTTTACAGGTGGATTTCCTTTTAGAGTTATTTGAAAAGGCAAAGAAAAAGGGAATACATACCTGTATCGATACATCGGGCGTTACCTATGACCCGAAAAATGCGGCGTATACCGAAAAGCTTGACAGACTTCTCGCTCTTACCGACCTTGTGATGCTTGACATAAAGCATATCGACAGCGAGGCGCATAAGACGCTGACAGGGCGGGGAAATGAGAATATTCTCGCTTTTGCCCGACATCTGTCCGAGCTGTCTGTGCCCGTGTGGGTGCGGCACGTTGTAGTGAACGGATACACGGACGGAGTTGAGGAGTATACGGAGCTTGGCAGATTTTTGGCGGAGCTTAGGAGCTTAAAGGCGCTTGACGTGTTGCCCTATCATACAATGGGTGTGGCGAAATACCGAGAGCTTGGGCTTCCGTATCCCCTTGAGGGAATTGAAGCGGCGACCCTTGCCGATGCCCAGAAAGCGAAGCAGGAGATACTTGCGGGCTTTTGGGAGATAAAAAGAAAGAATAACAATGTGGGAGGCTGATCGGTCTCCCACTGTTTTTGGTTTCAAAATGGACAGTCGGGGACGCCTGTCCCTACGAATTTCTCGGTTTTCTTATTATTCTCGTAGGGGCGATTCACGAATCGCCCGTTTTTTTGGCGATTTCTTTGCGGGCGATTCGTGACTCGCCCCTACTACTTTGTTTCATCTAAAGCTTGACGCTATTTAAATTGTACATTGTCACAATCACTCTATGTGTCATCTCTGAGCATACTCCGCTTCGCTTCGTTACACGAACTTACGTTCGTGTGCGTCGAAGTTTTGCGGAACGGAGTGAGTGGAGCAAAACCAAGGAGCGAAGCGACGCAGGGATCTCCTTTGACTTTTCCGTGTCTTTCCTTGTAGTAAGTAACATTTCCAAATGGACTGTTTCACATTAAATGAAACAGCCCTTTTATTTATCTTGCTCGTCAGTGAAATTTTTAATTTTATTCACACAGAAAATACAGGGACTGACTCATTGTTAATGAATCAGCCCCTTGTTTAATTATTTAGCGTTCATTTTAAGATAAGCGTTAATAAAGCCGTCTATTTCGCCGTCCATAACAGCTGAGATGTTTCCGTCCTCGTAGCCTGTTCTCGTATCCTTTGCAAGGGTGTAGGGCATAAATACGTAGGAGCATATCT
>JAZOMG010000009.1:0-4278 GCA_045653705.1 Eubacteriales bacterium
GCAGTACAACACATGTTCTCCTCATCCACCACTTCGTGGTCCCCCTTCCCCGCTGGGGAAGGCTACCGCTGCGGCGGGATAGCTCATCGGCAAAAGCCTCTACAGAACCACCTGCTTAGCAGGTGGTTTTCGTAAACCCAATTAAGCGAGCCGAAGCCAATGGCTTCGGCTCGTTGCGTATAAGCTTTAGATTAGAACTTAGCGTTAAGAAGCTCTATTCCATCTATCTGAATATCGAAATAAGGAGCGCTGCGGAACTTGGACCCGTTAAACCATCCGTCGGAAACTACCTGAGTATCAGCCGCGTAAGCCTCGTCACTGTCAACGTCAGCCATATAGCCCGTAAGCTTGCCGTTTGCATCTACGGTAGCGTTTCCGTTCTTCTTATTGTCTCCCTCGGTTACTACGGTTACCGTAAAGGTATCTGTGTCAAATACCTTGCGTGTACCTGCAAGAAGCTCTGCCTTTACCTCGTCAAGCTTAGCCTGAGTTCCCTCAGCCGCCGCGTTTACGTTAACGTCCGTAAGAGCTACAGAGCCTGTCTCAATAGTACCTGTCCAGTCAGCGGGGATCTTCTCGCCGTTCATCGTGTTCTCGCAGATAAGCTTGATATAAGGTGTCCAGTCTATCTTAGAGGATACGATAAAGGTTGTGGGGCAGGACTCAATAGTTGTGCCGTTGTAGGAAACGTTGGGAACATCGCGGTCCTCGCAAGCGGAGGGAGCGCCCATAGAGTCTGCGTGCTGAGAAATAAGAACGCACTTCTGGTTCTCTATAAGGTCGATAGCCGCCAGCTTCTCCTCGTTCTCGTCGTACCAGCTGCCTGTAAACTTAACAGCCATGGTTACGTTCTCAACTACCGACTTAACGCCAAGGTAGAAAGAGGTATAACCCGAAATAACCTCTGCGTAGGTGAACGCGCCAACGTAGCCTATCTTAGGAACTATGGTGCTGTTAGCTTCCATCATTTCCTGAAGCTTAAGACCTGCGGCAACGCCTGCAAGGTATCTGCCCTCGTAGATAGAAGCGAATGCGTTATGATAGTTGTCAAGACCCTCTGTGTGGGCGTTCGTTCCCGTTGCGTGGCAGAACTGCACCTCGGGGAACTCTCTTGCAGCCTGAATAATGTAAGGCTCGTGTCCGAAGCTATCTGCGAAAATAACGTCGCAGCCCTGAGCTACGAGGTCAACAGCCGCATCATAGCAAGCGTTGGACTCGTCAATATTCATCTTGAATATAACCTGATCTTCACCGAGACCGAGAGCATCTGCCGCTCTGTTTACTGCCTCGATAAAGTTGAGGTCATAGGTGGACTTTTCATCGTGCAATAGGATAACTCCAAGCTTGAAGTCATCGTTCTGGTCGCCGCAAGAGCTGAATACAGCCGCGACTGAAGCAAGCATAAATACCGCTAAGATAACCGAAAGAATTTTTTTCATTTTCTCTCTCCTTAATTTTTATTTTTTGTTGACAAGCAACAACTTATGTAATTATTTTAACACATATTTTTCACGCTGTCAACACATTTTGACAATAATTAGGGAGAATTTCATTATTTTTTAATAAATATTACCCAAGCAAGAGAGAATAAATCCGGACTTGGAGCATTCTCTCTTGCCTATGGTATTATTGACAAATACAAATATCCCTTACCTCGCGATAAAGGCGTTCCGCATCTCGTCTGTCGTTAAAGACTCCGAAGCTCGCTCTGACAGCACCGCCGTCACAGGTGCCGAGGGTCTTATGCCCCAACGCCGAGCAATGGTATCCGCTTCTGACGCATATTCCCTGTTTATTAAGCAGATTGCCAACGCTGTCCGCTGACAGTCCGTCAATATTGAAAAGCAGAGTTGCCCCCTCATATTCGGGAAGATATAGCCTTACTCTCTTTAAAGAGCCTAACATATCCCGCGCCTGTCGAAAAAGCTCGGTTTCCTTTTGCCTTACAGTATCCTCTCCCACGGCTCGCAGAAATCGGATGCCCTCGCAAAGCCCCGCTATGGCAGGGGTAGGCAACGTGCCAGCCTCATATCTTTCGGGGAAAAAATCGGGCATATCTCCCTCCAAGGAGTTAACTCCGTTTCCGCCCTCTGCAAGGGTTTTCAGCGTTACGCCCTTGCCAAGTATCACCATACCGCAGCCCTGAGGTCCGTAAAGCCCCTTATGAGACGGAACGCAGAGCGCATCTATCTGCATCTCGTCAACCGAGATCTTCTCGTGCCCTGCCGATTGCGCGCCGTCTACCAAGAGCCTGACGCCGCATTGGTGACATAGCCGAGCTATTTCTCTTATGGGCATTGTCATGGAGCAGATATTTGAATGGTGGTTACACACCACAAGTCTTGTATTCCGCCTTATTCTTCGGGCAATATCGGCGCATATTCTTTCAGCGCTTCGCTGTGGGTCGCCTGCCATAGTACGAAAAATTCCGTAGCTTATTTTCCCCTCGCCTGCCAGCTTATATATAGGTCGGTAGACTGCGTTATGCTCCATATCGGATATCAGAATATGGTCGCCCTGTCTGGTTAAGCCCTTTATTACGGTATTCAAGCCATAGGTGGTATTCAGTGTAAAGAACACCCTTTCGGGCTCGGATACGCCAAAAAACTCCGCCGCCATTTGGCGGCACTCGTATATTTTTTCGGCGGCGGCAAGAGACAGCCTATGCGCTCCTCTGCCCGCATTCCCGCCGTACTGTATCAGCGAGCGCACCACCTCGCTGTACACCTCAGGGGGCTTCGGGTAGCTTGTGGCGGCGTTATCTAAATATATCAATCCGCCCTGTTCCATTTTTTCACCGCTATTCCTGCCCCCGATAAAATGGCGGCAACGTTATTGCTTTGGCCACAGGCGAACTCGATTCCGTAAGCGCAGCCACGGCGTGCAGAGGGCGAACTTATCTTTATTATTTCGGTGGGGATAGCAGCCGCGGCGAGAGCTTTTTGCGCCTTTTGCGCCACGGTCATTGATTGAAGCTCCGCCGAGCAGACCCCTTTGTAAGAATTCATATTTTCACCTCCCTCTCTATAATTATATGCGAGGTGATGTCTATGTGTAGGTGTTATTTGAAATGTTGGTCATGTAGCGCGAACACCACAAAGCGGGATCGTGTCTCAACCGAAAGCTTAAAATTAAAAAAATCAATAAAAATGTGAGACGTGTTCTTTTGCGCTTTGTAAAACCTCACTTGTACAAAGGGAGCCTCCGTTGCAAGAAATAAGTTGCTAATTATCTTGTGTATTAATTCGCGTTCTTTTATGAAGTAAAATACAATTCGACAAATTATGATTAATTTATAAAATTTTTCAAACTGTCTTGAATTGTTTTCATAAGTATGATATAATATCATCAGAGAGTGTGATAATTTGACATATTATAGCTCCTGTATGTGGTATAATAAACACATGGAGGAATGAAAATATGAGAAAGCGTATCACGGAAAGGAAAGGCAGAAAGATGGCTGTTATGACTGTTAAATGTAAACGCGAGTTCGTTGTTTCCGACGAGAAAGCGAAAGAGTTTAACGCAAAAAGGCGAAACGACAAAGTGTGGGAACAAAACAAAGAGCTTATTTCACAAATAACAAAGCAGGTCAAGATGTATAGCCACAAGGACGATGAAATATAAATACGGTAACGAGTACAAAATCTCCTGCTATAAGGTTAAAGAAATTGATGTTTCATTACTTGAAAAATTCAAATGTGAGTATACCGCAATCAGTCGTTTTGTAAAAAAGGAATGTATGGAAACTCAAGAAGATGTTACTTACTTTTTTATAGACGAGGAAAACAATAGAATTATCGGTGTTTGCGCTATTTCTTGCTCGGGTATATCAACGATAGACGATCTTGGTGGAGTCTCTTACAGAACAAGCCTACCGTCTGTGGAAATAGATTATTTTGCCATTGACGAGGAATATCGTAATATACCCTATTCCCCTGAGTCTACAAGATACGATACGCTAAGCAAGGCATTGTTTTTTAATATGCTAGTTCAGATTAGAATAATATCAAAGGAATATGTCGGAGCAACTCACATACAGTTATATTCTGTTCCAAAAGCGGTACATTTTTACGAGCGATGTGGCTTTGAGCCATTTGATGGATTTATGCTGAGAGAAAACGATCCACACAGTTCAACGTGCAAGCCAATGTACTGTGTTATCTGATTTTATTCTGAAATACAAAGGTTCTATTATAGAACCACAAAACCCCCGACAGCGCTTGCGCGCTGGCCGGGGGTTTTTAGGGTTATTCAGCGTCTTTTTTTTTTTCCGCT
>JAZOMG010000010.1:0-8074 GCA_045653705.1 Eubacteriales bacterium
GAGCGTGAAATGCGTACCTTTCTTCCAAGGGTAGACATCGCTCTGCGCTCAAGCTCTTTCATCTGAGCCTTTATCTGAGGATGAGTTCTCTCCTCTTCTGCTTCCTTGGGCTGGCTGTTTATGCGCTTTACAAGGGCTTCTACCTCTCTTACCGACAGCTCTCTCTCAAAAGCGAGCTTTGCGGTGTCTATTATCTGCTCTTCGCTGCCCAGAGCCAAAAGCGCTCTCGCGTGTGCTGTGGTAAGGTCGCCCTCGCGGAGCATTTCAAGTACCTCGGTGGGAAGCTCTAAAAGACGGAGCATATTTGCTACTGTGGAGCGGTTTTTGCCTACCTGTTTCGCTACTTGATCCTGTGTAAGACCGAAACGCTCGATGAGAGCGCCGTAGCCCATAGCTTCTTCAACGGGGTTGAGATCCTCACGCTGAATGTTCTCGATCATCGCAACCTGAGCGGCTTTCAACTCGTCTCCGTCGAATACGATAGCGGGTATTTCGGTAAGACCTGCCATTTTCGCGGCTCTCCAACGGCGCTCGCCTGCGATTATTTCATACGTTCCCGAAAGCAGCTCGCTTTCGCGGACTATAATGGGCTGAAGAACTCCGTAGGTTGCTATTGAATCCGCCAAAACCTCAAGCGCCTCTCGCTCAAAGGTTTTTCTGGGCTGGTCCTTTCTCGGCTCGATATCGGACAGGCGAATGCTCTGCCCTGCCCCGCCCTTGCTGTCAAGGACGTTGTCGCCCATAATGTCATAAAAAGATCTGCCAAGACCTCTTGATTCATTTTTCTTTGCCATTTTTACTATTCCTTTATAAGTTTTATTTGAAGTTTCTGAATACAGCCTTTAGGCTTCTTGTGCGGGGCGGCTCGTCATATTCGGGCTTTTTCTCCGCGTTTTCTGCCTTTTCGTTGCCAAATTCGCTGATTTCGCTGATTTTCTCTGCTGCGTCGAACGGCTCGGCTTTTTCGGTATCACTGCCCCCTGTTATAGGTGTAACGGTGGGAAATACCAAGGGCTTTGCGCAGTCCTCGTTCTTTTCCTCTTTTATATACGAAACCGCAATGGGAGAAACACTTACCTCTCCGTCCTCGTTTCTCCGTATCACCGTGGCGCTTTTAAGCTCGGGAGCGTTATCCTCTAACAGGTCGCCAAGCCCACGCCCGAGACCCGATGGTTTTTTAGACATTTCCTACTCCTCGCCTGCTTTATATTCTGGTTACAAGCTCTTTGGCAACCTCAAGGTATTCCTTCGCGCCCTTTGAGTTCTTGTCGTGATAGTAGGCGGGCTTTCCAAAACCGGGCGCTTCGGTGAGCTTTACGTTTCTCGATATCTTTGTGTTAAATATCTTGTCCTCGTAGTGCTTCTGAAGCTCGGAAATTACCTGCATAGACAGGAGCAATCTTCCGTTATACATTGTTATAAGTATTCCGCTTACGCTGAGGTCTGCATTGTAAAGCCTCTTTATGCGGTTTATGGTTATCATAAGCTGTGAAAGTCCCTCGAGAGCGTAAAATTCGCACTGCATAGGAACTATTACACCGTCGCTTGCGGCGAATGCGTTTACAGTCAGCATTCCGAGAGACGGCGGACAGTCGATAAGTATATAATCGTATTCGTCCTTTACCTCTGCCAAGGTGTTCTTCATTCTGAATTCGCTTTCGTCAAAATCGAAAAGGTCAAATTCAGCTCCCGCGAGAGAGGTGTTTGTGGGTATTACAGAGAGGTTTTGATAGGGTGTCTCTATAATTATCTCTTTTGCGGGCTTTTCTCCTGTCAAAAGCTCCTTTGTTGAGCCTTTAAGCCCCTTTTTTGATACTCCTACGCCGCTGGTGGTGTTACCCTGTGGGTCTAAATCTATTATAAGCACCTTGTGACCCAAAAGACCGAGAGAAGCCGCGATGTTTACACAAGAGGTGGTCTTCCCTACTCCGCCTTTCTGGTTGGCAAATGAAATTATCTTTCCCATTTGTATATCCTTTCTTTTTATATCGACAAATTGTTATACACCTAAATTATATCATAAAACCCTTGTTTTTGCAAGGGTTTGTAAGAAATTTTCTTTTAAATTATGGTTGTTGTTCAATATGTTTCACGTGAAACAAGCAACGCTACGGTTCAAGTAACGCCAAAACGTTTCACGTGAAACAACGACACGGTTTTATATGTACTGTTTCACGTGAAACGTAATTGCGTTTGCGACTTTATTTAAATAACTTTATGTTTAGCTCTATGTCGTCAGGTCGGTTTGTGACGTTTATTTCTGCGTTGCCGCCGCAAGCTACCCAAAAATCCACCTTGCGCCGTATGGAATGTACGGTGTCTGAAAGTTCTTTTTCTCGCGTTGGTGTTCTTGCTTCACTTTTTTGTTTTTGCGTTGTTGATTTTTGTTCACACTTTTCTATGTAATTATCTATATAGCTTTCAGTTGAGCTTACGTTTAACTTGTTTTCGCTTATATGACGCAATATGTTGGCTCTTGCCTCTGTCTCGTTGACTCTCAATAAAGCTCTTGCGTGCCGTTCGGTCAGCTCGGATTCAAGTATAATCCTTTGCTCCTCGTAGCTGAGCCTTAAAAGCCTTAGCTTGTTGGCTACTGCGGATTGGCTTATGGACATCCGTCTTGCAACCTCTTCTTGGGTCAAATTGTGGTTTTCGATAAGCTTTTTGTATCCGTACGCTTCCTCGAACATGTTTAGGTCTTCGCGCAAGAGGTTTTCTATTATAGCCAGCTCTGCCGAGGTTTGCTCGTCAGCATCTCTTACTATACACGGAACGGTGAGATATCCTAACATTCTTGCCGCTCTCAGACGCCGTTCGCCTGCGATAAGCTCGTATTTGCAGCTATCCTCGGGGTCCGCTTCGCGAACTGTCAGCGGTTGAAGAATGCCGTATCGCCGTATTGAGTCTGCAAGTCTTATGATTGAGTTCTGGTCAAAATTTGCTCTTGGCTGAGCGCGATTTGGCCTTATTTCGTCGGTTTTTACTTGAACGACCTGCTGATAGGGGTCGCTTTCACTTTGTTTTGCTCTTTTAAAATACTTCAGTTCTGTCATTTTTGCTTCCTCTTTTCTTGGTTTTTTATTTGATTATAACACTTGGGAAATAAAAATGCCATCGAATAAGGGGTGTATAATTATAGAGCTTTAGGGTGGGGAATAAAAGAAAAACGCCGTGAATGACACAACACGGCGTTTTTTCTTGTATTTTGAAGCAAATTATAGGGGCTTTTTTGATATTTTGGAGAAATGTCTCGGATAAATTCGTTGGGTTTTTTGAGATTTTTTTATTAAAATCAAATTTCTTTCCTCATTTTCACCATTATCCGACCTGAGGTCGCAGGAAATAATTTTTTCATCACAGCCGCCGCACAGCTTTATGCACCTGTCGGATGCGGTAAGCTCTTCTGCCGCTTGCTGTGATTTCATTGCCAACATAGCGCCGCCTATTTTTACGTAGGGCAGACACAACTCGCAAAGGACTGGCAGGGAAGCCACCGCTCGGGCTGTTGCGATATCAAAGCTTTCGCGATATCCCTCTTTATGGGCGTACTCCTCGGCTCTCCCTGCAATTGCTGTTACGTTATCAAGCTCTAACATTCTTGCTGTTTCCGAAACGTAATTTATCCGCTTGGCTGTTCCGTCCAGAGCTGTTATAGACAGGTCGGGGCGAAATATTGCCAACGGTAAAGTGGGAAAGCCTGCGCCACATCCCACGTCGATTATTTTGCTGTTTTGTGGAATATGAGAAATAAGCGATACGCAATCAACGTAATGCTTTAAAATAATGGCTTTTTCGTCCTTTATGGCGGTCAGATTCATTGTTTTGTTGACTTCAAGCATGCGTTTGGTCAGTATAAACAGCCTTTCTGCTTGGTCGTCGGAGCAGGGAAGCTTGTTAAACTCAAACAAACCCTTGCATTGAGAGATGAAATCTTCTCTTGTCATATATACTCCTTTTTTGTCAAACGTTTCACGTGAAACGTGCATTTTGTCATCTCATGCCCAGATATATAAGTAAAACCGACACGTCTGCAGGATTTACTCCGCTTATTCTCGATGCCTGTCCTATGGTCAAAGGGCGAAGCTTTTGCAGTTTTTGCGCCGCTTCTATTCTAAGACCCTTAACGGCTGTGTAGTCTATATCCTCGGGTATGCGCTTCTTTTCCAGCTTTTCTCGGCGTTCGACCTCGCTTATCTGCCTTTTTATATATCCCTCGTACTTTATAGTTACCTCAACCGTGGTTTTCACACGCAAGGGTAGAGCAGGGCGGTTTTCGTCGATCTCTCCGAGAGCCTCGTAGGTCATATTGGGTCTGCGCAAAAGATCGGCAAGAGAAACACCGCTTGCCACGGGGGTCATTCCCAAGGACTCCAAAAAGGCGTTGCAATGGTCGGGGGAATAGTGGGTGGTGTTAAGTCTCTCGATTTCGGTATCTACAAGCCTTTGCTTTTCAAGAAAGTCTTTGTATCTTTCCTCGGAAATAAGCCCCGCCTCATAGCCTTTGGGCGTTAGCCTCACATCGGCGTTGTCCTGACGGAGCAGCAGCCTGTATTCCGAACGTGAGGTCATCATACGGTAGGGCTCGTTTGTGCCCTTGGTTACAAGGTCGTCTATAAGCGTGCCGATGTAGCTTTCGCTTCGCGTAAGTATCAGGGGGGCTTTGCCGTGAAGCTTCAGCGATGCGTTGAGCCCCGCCACTAGTCCTTGCGCCGCCGCTTCCTCGTAGCCTGACGTTCCGTTAAACTGACCCGCGCCGTAAAGCCCCTCTATTTCCTTACATTCAAGGGTGGCGTAAAGCTGTGTGGGATCTATGCAGTCGTACTCGATGGCGTATGCGTAGCGCATGATCTCCGCGTTTTCGAAGCCCTTGAGAGAACGTAGCATTTTATGTTGAACGTCCACGGGCAGGGAAGTGGAGAAGCCTTGAATGTACATCTCCTCGGTGGTGGCTCCAACGGGCTCTACAAATAGCTGATGTCGCTCCTTGTCGGCAAATCTTGTCAGCTTGTCCTCAATAGACGGACAGTATCTCGGGCCTGTGCCGTGTATCTGCCCCGAATAAAGAGCCGAGCGGTGAATATTATCTCTTATAATTTTGTGGGTTTCGGCATTTGTGTAGACGATATGGCAGGGGATCTGCCGGCATCCGTTAAAAAACTCATCTGCGGTAAGGGAAGAGTAGGGGGTTATGGGCTCCTCGCCGTCTTGCCGCTCAAGCTCCGAGAAGTCGATGGAGCGGCGGTTGACACGGGCGGGTGTGCCTGTTTTAAAGCGCATAAGCCCAAGTCCAAGACGGCGGAGAGCTGCCGATAGTCCCTCGGCGGCGAGAAAGCCGTCAGGTCCGCTGGGGTAATTTACGTCGCCTACAAAGATGCGGGAGTCGAGATAGGTTCCCGTGCATATAACGGCAGCCGAGCAGCTCCAGACCTCCCCAAGCTTTGTGGTTACCGAGCAAACTCTGCCGTTTTCCACACCGATATCTACTATTTCGGCTTGAATAACGCGCAAATTGGGCGTTTTTTCAAGAACCTCTTTCATAAGCCGTGTATATTCTTTTCTGTCCGCCTGTATTCTTTTTGAATGAACTGCCGCTCCCTTACCTAAATTAAGGGTTCTCGATTGCAGAGTGACAAGGTCAGCGACCCTGCCCATCTCTCCGCCGAGGGCATCTATCTCGTAAACGAGATGTCCTTTGCCCGTGCCGCCGATAGAGGGGTTACAGGGCATATTGGCGATAGACTCCAGCGACATAGTGAAGAGCACCGTGTCCGAGCCTGTTCTTGCCGCCGCCAGCGCCGCCTCTACACCTGCGTGTCCCGCGCCGATAACGGCGATATCCGTGAATTGTGACATAGATATCCTTTCAAGTGACTATTGTAAAATTCATCACATAGTATAATTGCAATTGTATGTATACGTATAGATGATAAGGTTGCGCATAAAACAATTACGCAGTCTATTTACTGCGATTATTTCGCCAAACAATAAAAAAATACACCTATACGATAAAAAAATCTGTTGACAAATTTTAAATTATATTATATCATTTACATAGGCAAAAGCCCATATGGATTTAATATAATCTATTATAACAAATTCACCGATTTTTTTCAAGTACATTTTTAATTTTAAGGAGAATCAATATGGAACAGATAAAAATGCGGGCGGTATCATCTCTTGAAAAATGCTTTTTTGACGAGAGGATAGAGGACAAGCCCGAAAAGAAGAGCTTTACTGTTTTTAAAAATGAGCCTTTGACCTTTCAGGTTATATATACCAACGAATACAAAGAAAAAAGTCCCCGAATAGCCAAGGTGAAATTGACGGGTGAGCTGGCAAAATACGCCACCGTCCGTCAGGTGGTTCACGTTCCCTCGATGATGCCCATGAACCAGAATTTTCAAGAGGGCGCGTATCTGCGCAGAGAGCCGGGAATGTACCCCGATATGCTAAGACCTCTCCATTACAACGGCGGCACTATGCTTCCCGTGGGACAGCTCCGCGCCCTTTTTGTAGAGGCGAGACTGCCTGAGGATATTGCGGCGGGGGAATACAGCCTGACGCTTTCGGTCTATACAAAGCAAAATCCCGTGCTTCGCGGGGAGACTACCGTTACCGTAAGAGTGCTTGATGCCCTCTTGCCCGAGCAGGAGCTGATACATACCGAGTGGCTCTATACCGACTGCATTGCCGAGTATTACCACACAAAGCCCTTTTCCGAGAAGCATTGGAGACTGACCGAGAATTTTATAAGAAGAGCTGTGGAAAACGGAATAACCATGATACTCACTCCCATATTTACCCCTGAGCTTGACACCTACGTTGGGGGGGAGAGAATGACCACGCAGCTTGTTGACATCACTCTTGGGGAAAACGGGGTCTATTCCTTTGGCTTTGATAAGCTTCACAGGTGGATAGATATGTGTCAGCGTCTCGGCGTAAAATACTATGAGATACCCCATTTCTTTACACAGTGGGGCGCAAAGCACGCGCCTAAGATAGTGGTAAAGGTAAATGGAAGAAACAAAAAATATTTCGGTTGGCATACCGATTCTATGGGTAAGGAATATGCGGATTTTCTCGGTCAGTTCATTCCCGCTGTAGTTGGCGAATTTAAAAAGCGCGGACTTGATAAAAATTGCTTTTTCCACGTGTCTGACGAGCCTCATCTTCCCGACCTTGAGCAGTACAAGAGATGCAAGGAGCTTATAGGGCAGCACCTTAAGGGCTATCACATAATCGATGCCCTGTCGGATTACGCCTTTTATGAGAGCGGCGCTCTCGAAAAGCCCGTACCCGCCACAAAGGCGATAGCCACCTTTATTGAGCATAAGGTTGAGGGGCTGTGGGCGTATTACTGCCAGTCGGGTACTGCCGTATCCGACAGATTCTTCTCAATGCCCCTGTGGCGCACGAGAATGCTTGGAATACAGCTTTATCTTTACAATATCGAGGGCTTTTTGCATTGGGGATATAATTTCTATAAAACAAAATATTCCTACGATGTGCTTGACCCATTTGGCGATTCTTCGGGAGAATATTTCGTAGCATCGGGAGACGCATATCTTGTGTATCCCGGCGATGACGGTGAGGCGTGGAGCTCCTTGAGACTTAACGCGCTTCGTGAAGCTACCGAGGATATTCGGGCGTTGAAGCTTTACGAAAGTAAATACGGCAGAGATGCGGCTGTTGCTCTTATTATGGAGGGCACCGACGGCTCGCTGACCTTTACCCATTACCCCGAAAATCCCGATTACATTCCCGCTCTAAGGGAGAAGATATACGAGAAATTCTCGTAATTTTGTAAGGGTACGACCCGAAAAAACGAAGCAGTAGGGGCGATTCACGAATCGCCCGCAAAGAAATCGCGAAATAAACACGGGCGATTCGTGAATCGCCCCTACATTGTTAATTCTAAAGCTTGACAGTTAAGAAAATAGTTGACGATATACGAACGCTTCGCGTTCTACACCTCATCAGTCTCGCGTTCGCTCGACAGCTTCCCCTCAAGGGGAAGCCTATAAACGAAGCGAAACTAATAAAAAGGCTTCCCCTGGAGGGGAAGCTGTCGAGC
>JAZOMG010000011.1:0-20700 GCA_045653705.1 Eubacteriales bacterium
TATCTGAAACCTCCGATAATGTTTTTCTCGTCAATTAACATTTTATCAGATTTTTTTCAGATATGCTCTTTCTTTTTTGTTTTTTTACATTTTTTTCGCTATATCTGTTGGTTTCACCCCAACATTTATTATAGAACCTATAAAAAAGGGAGCTGGTTCATTAACAATGAATCAGCCCCTTTTTCATTTTAAAGTATACTCTGCAAAAACTGTTGCAATCTGGGGTTTTTAGGTGCTGAGAAGAATTCCTCGGGGGGAGCTTCCTCGGCTATAACTCCGTCGCACATAAAAAGTATCCTGTCCGCTACCTCACGGGCAAAGCCCATTTCGTGAGTAACGACTATCATTGTCATTCCGTCCTTGGCAAGCTCCTTCATAAGGTCAAGGACCTCGCCTACCATTTCGGGGTCGAGAGCCGAGGTCGGCTCGTCGAAGAGAATTACCTTGGGGTCCATAGCTAACGCCCGTGCGATGGCTATTCTTTGCTTCTGTCCGCCCGAAAGAGTTGATGGATATACGTTTGCCTTTTCTTCAAGAGATATGCGCTTGAGAAGTGCCATAGCTTTCTCGTTAGCGGCGTTTACGATATCCTTTTTAGTTGTAACAGGCTCGAGACGGCGTTTTTCCTTTCTGAACAGATTTCCAACTGCCACAAAGAAATTCTTTCTCTTTGTTCTGCGGAGATTTCTTTTTCCTACGTATATCGGCGCAAGCGTAATATTTTCGATAACGGTTTTATTATTGAAAAGATTAAACTGCTGGAAAACCATTCCGATCTTCTCTCTGTGAGTATTGATATTCACCCTTACGTCGGCAATATCCTCTCCCTGAAAGAATATTGACCCGCCCGTGGGATCTTCCATACAGTTAAGACATCTGAGAAATGTAGATTTACCGCAGCCCGACGGACCGATTATGGTTATCTTTTCGCCGCTTTTTATGTCAAGATCTATTCCGTGTATAACAGAATTCTTACCGAAGCTTTTTTTAAGTCCTCTCACGGAAATGATAGGTTCATCTTTTTTAAGCTGTTCGTTCACTGCGCTTGAACCTCCTTTCCATCATCTTTATGCCAAAAGTAATGATCATAACAAGAACCAAGTATACAAGAGCAAGCATACAGTAGGGCACAAGATACTCATAGTTGGCATCACCAATTGCCCTGAATGCTTTTGTTATGTCGGTAACGGCAATAAAGCTTACGACCGAGGTCTCCTTTATAAGAACGATAAACTCGTTTCCAAGGGTCGGCAAAATATTCTTTACCGATTGGGGAATTACTATTTTCAGCATAGCCGTCCAGTATGGCAAGCCAACGGCGCGACCTGCCTCAAGCTGTCCTCCGTCTACCGATTGAATTCCAGCTCTCATTATTTCCGAAACGTATGCTCCGCTGTTCATACCGAATATAGCTATGGCTACGACCACTGCGTCGGCTGTTATTCCGAGCATAGGCAAAAGCACATAATATCCGAGCAACAGCTGAACAACCATAGGTGTTCCGCGGAAAAAGCCCACGTAAACGGTACAGATACCGTCAAGAATACGTACAAATACATTATTTTTCGGAGTCACCTTGACAAGCGCAAAGAGTGTTCCGAGTATAATTCCGATGATAAGTCCCAATACCGCAATTTCAATAGTTGTCACTAAGCCGTTAAGGACGGTCTTATAACCGTCCTTAACAATAAATTGCTGGCAAAAGCTATCCCATGCAACTGCAAAATTCATACTGCTACAATGAGATATTACTTAAGCTGGTCTGCCAATGCGGCAAGAACCTCATCAGCGGTCTTGCAGTTGTCAAATGCCTTCTCGCTGTCGAGAACCACGAGCATCTGAGCTGCATTGTAGTAAGACTCCGTGAAGTTTACGGACTCCTTACGGGTCTCGTTTACGGTAAGTCCTGCCATTGCTATATCAACGTTGTTCTTTCCAACAGAGGTTACAACAGCCTCGAAATCCATATCTACGATTACAAGCTCCATATCAAGCTTCTCTGCAAAGTATGCGGCGATCTCGATGTCGATACCCGCAAACTTATCACCCTCTTTGTACTCAAAGGGAGCGAATGCGGCATTAGTAGCAACTACAAGCTGCTTATCTGCCTTGCTTGCGTCAAGAGTAGCGGACTCAACGGGGTTGATTCCATCTCCTGTTGCGTATGCGGCTACGATAGCGTCAAGCTTTCCGTTCAGCTTCATCTCAGCGAGAAGAAGATTGAGCTTTACGCGAAGATCGTCCTGCGCCTTGTCAACGCCGAACGCGTATTCCTCTTCGGTAAGAGCTACGTCGATGACCTTAATTCCCGAAATCTTCTTTGCGAGCTGCTTTGCGGGCTGCTCGTCGATGATAACGTACTTGACCTGACCGTTCTTCATATCGTTAACAGCAAGACCGCCGTTGTTGTAGCCTTTAGACTCGTATCCCTCGATACCGTCAAAGCCCCAATCGGCATCACCGTCAACAAAATACTGACCTGTAGTTCCTGTCTGAACGCCTATGGTATTGTTCTTCTTACCGCAGGACGCAAGACCGAAAACGCAAGAGCTTACAAGGATCAATGCAAGCGCAAGTGTTAAAAGCTTTTTCATTTTCAATTCCTCCAAATGAAATATTATTAATTGCAAACATAATTATATCGCATAAATATGCGGTTGTCAAGTCTTTTATTCAATATTTCCGTAAATAAAAATTCAACTCCGCAATATTTTATCAAGATAGATCCCCGTATACGAATTTTTATTCTTCGCTACGTCCTCGGGCGTACCCACGGCAACCACCTCGCCGCCGCCGTCCCCTCCCTCGGGACCGAGGTCTATTATATAGTCGGCGGTCTTGATAACGTCCAGATTATGCTCTATGATAACAAGGGAGTTACCCGACTCGCAAAGCCTTTGAAGCACGTCTATGAGTTTAGATACGTCCTCGCTGTGAAGTCCGGTGGTAGGCTCATCGAGAATATAAAGGGTCTTTCCCGTTCCCCTCTTTGACAGCTCGGTGGCAAGCTTCACCCTTTGGGCTTCACCGCCAGACATAGTAGTAGAGGGCTGACCCAGCTTGATATATCCAAGACCTACGTCAAATATTGTCTGCAAACGGTTCTTTATTTTCGGAATACCGTCAAAGAAAATAAGGGCTTCCTCAATAGTCATATCGAGAACCTCGGAGATATTCTTTCCCTTGTATTTCACCTCTAAGGTATCTCGGTTATAACGCTTACCCTTGCACGCGTCACAGGTAACGTATACGTCGGGCAAAAAGTGCATCTCTATCTTTTTAAGTCCGTCGCCCTCACAGGCTTCGCAGCGTCCTCCCTTTACGTTAAAGGAAAATCTACCCGATTTATAGCCCTTTGCCTTTGCGTCGGCAGTCTTTGCAAACAGGTCGCGTATATCGGTGAACAGACCCGTATAGGTGGCGGGGTTAGAGCGAGGAGTTCTGCCTATGGGGCTTTGGTCTATATCTATGACCTTATCAAGATGCTCAAAGCCCGATATTTTCCTGTAATGTCCGTGAGAGCGTATAGCTCCGTTAAGCTCTCTGGACAGCGCGGGATTAATTATACCGTTAACAAGAGACGACTTGCCCGAGCCCGAAACGCCCGTAACGCAAACGAAGCAACCGAGGGGTATCTCCACATCGATATTTTTGAGATTATGCTCGTAAGCGCCCTCAACTCTCAGGGTCTTGCCGTTGCCCTTTCGTCTCTTTTCGGGCACAGCGATAGTTTTTCTTCTCGCAAGGTACGCTCCCGTAATCGATTTAGGGTTATCCGCCACCTCTTGGGGCGTACCTGCCGCCACTATCTCGCCGCCGTGTATACCCGCCCCAGGTCCTATATCTATGAGGTAATCGGATTCGGTCATAGTCTCCTCGTCGTGCTCAACTACCACCACCGTATTTCCCAGGTCGCGGAGCTTTTTAAGGGTAGCTATCAGCTTTGAATTATCGCGCTGATGCAAACCGATGCTTGGCTCGTCAAGTATATAAAGCACGCCCACAAGAGCTGAGCCTATCTGTGTGGCAAGGCGTATTCTCTGCGCCTCTCCCCCCGACAGCGAGCCCGATTTTCTCGCTAAGGTAAGGTAGTCAAGTCCAACGCTTACAAGGAATCCAAGTCTGCCCTTTATCTCCTTGATTATCTCGGCGGATATGACCTTTTCCATTCCCTCGGGCTCAAATTCGGTTATAAATTCGAGAGCCGAAGCCACCGACATACGGCAAAGCTCATCTATATTCTTACCGCCTACCGTCACCGCAAGATAGTTTGGCGAGAGCCGTTTTCCCTGACATACAGGACAAGGCGCTTCCTCTATAAACTGCTCGTAATACTCGTCGGCGCCGCTCATAGTCATACGGGTCTCTACCATTTTGACGATACCCTCGAACATAGTTTTCTGAACTCGTCCCACACCGCCAAACCAACGCTCTATCTCATAAACGTCATTGCCCGAGCCGTACATCAACACCCGATAGGCTTCCTTTGAAAAATCCTTGATGGGCGTATCTATGTCAAATCCGTGTCTTTCGCCAACGGCTCTGAACAAGGGACCGTTCCAGCTCTGCTCGTCAAGCGTTTTAAAGCCGTTTACGGCTATTGCCCCCTGACGGAGCGAAAGGCTCTCATCGGGAATAAGGCGGTCAACGGCAACTCTGCGCATCTCGCCAAGCCCCGCGCAATGAGGGCAAGCGCCTTGGGGATTGTTAAAGGAGAACATTCTCGGCTCAAGCTCACCGAAAGAAATATTATGCTCCTCACAGGCATAGCTTTGGGAAAATTCAAGCTCCCTGGGCGCGCCCTCTCTCGGAACAGTTGCAATAAGCAAATGTCCGTCAGCCAAGCGCAGAGCATTTTCCACCGAATCGGAAACACGCCCTCTTATGTCGGGCTTCATTACAAGGCGGTCAACTACCACCTCTATGTTATGCTTTTTATTTTTATCAAGCTTTATATCCTCGGATATATCGTATAGGCTTCCGTCAACGCGAACGCGGACGTATCCGCTTTTTTTAGCCGACGCAAACACCTTTTCGTGCATTCCCTTTTGGGCTCTTACCACGGGAGCGAGCACCATAAAGCGTTCGCCCTCGGGCAATTCCATAATTTTATCTATTATGGTATCGGTGGACTGTCTGCGTATCTCCTTACCGCACACAGGACAGTGGGGTATTCCTATTCTCGCGTAAAGCAGACGGAGATAGTCGTATATTTCGGTCACCGTACCCACCGTTGAGCGGGGATTTTTAGAGGTAGTCTTTTGGTCGATAGCTATGGCGGGAGACAGCCCCTCTATAAGGTCAACGTCGGGCTTATCCATCTGCCCGAGAAACTGCCTTGCGTAGGACGAAAGGGATTCCACAAAGCGTCTGTGCCCCTCGGCATAAAGGGTATCAAAGGCAAGGGATGATTTACCCGACCCCGAAAGCCCCGTAAGGACTACCAGCTTATCTCTCGGTATATCTACGTCTATATTCTTCAAATTATTTACGCGCGCTCCGCGTATAACTATGGATTTTGGCATTTTATTTTCCCTTTCGCAGCTCCGCTATCCTGTCGCGGAGATATGCTGCCTGTTCAAATTCAAGATTTTTAGCCGCCTGCTTCATCTGCCTTGTAAGCGCTTCTATGGTGCTCTCGCGCTCCTTGGCGGTCATTCGCTTAGGTCTTTCCTTGGCGTTTTCTTTACTTTCATCGTCGCTTCTGCCTATCTCTATTACGTCGCGAATATCCTTGACGATAGTTTTTGGCGTAATTCCGTGAAGCCTGTTATATTCAAGCTGTATTTTTCTTCTTCTTTCGGTCTCGGTTATGGCTGCCCTCATAGACGAGGTAACGGTGTCTGCGTACATTATTACCTTTCCCTCGGCGTTTCTTGCCGCTCTGCCGATAGTCTGTATAAGACTTCTCTCGGCACGAAGAAATCCCTCTTTATCGGCATCGAGTATAGCCACAAGTGACACCTCGGGAATATCAAGCCCCTCACGAAGCAGATTTATGCCCACGAGAACGTCAAATTTACCCATTCTCAAATCACGGATTATCTCCATACGCTCCAAGGTATCAACGTTGAAGTGAATATATTTTACCTTTATTCCGTTACCGTCAAGGTATTCGGTAAGGTCCTCTGCCATTTTTCTTGTCAAGGTAGTCACAAGAGTTCTCTGCCCCTTGGCAACTCTTGCGCGTATCTCACCGATAAGGTCGTCTATCTGCCCCTCAATAGGTCTCACCTCAACCTCCGGGTCTACAAGCCCCGTGGGGCGTATTATCTGCTCTACGGTCTGCTCGGAATGCTCCGCCTCGTAATCCCCTGGTGTGGCACTGACAAAAACAGTTTGGTTGAGCTTGCCCTCAAACTCCTCAAAATAAAGAGGTCGGTTATCGTATGCTGAGGGCAGACGGAAGCCGTAATCTATAAGATTTTTCTTTCTCGCCGTGTCACCGCCGCTCATTCCTCTGACCTGCGGAAGCGTCACGTGAGACTCGTCCACGAACAAAAGGAAATCCTTTGGAAAATAATCGAGAAGCGTATGGGGGGTAGAGCCCTTAGGTCTGCCCGCAAGAACTCTTGAATAGTTCTCGACACCCGAACAGAAGCCCACCTCTCGGAGCATTTCCATATCGTATTTTACACGCTCCTCAATTCTTTGCGCTTCGAGAAGCTTGCCTACCGAACGGAAATAAGCCGAGCGCTCGTCCATCTCGGTGAGTATCTCGTTTATGGCTCTTTCCCTCTTATCATCGGACACAGCATAGTGGGTAGCGGGGTATATTGCCACGTAGTTCAAAATTCGCAAAACCTCACCTGTGACAATATTTATCTCGGATATTCTGTCTATCTCGTCACCGAAAAATTCTACTCTCCAAGCCTTGTCCTGCATATTGGCGGGAATGATATCCACGGTATCTCCCTGTACGCGGAAGCGGTCTCTTTCAAGAGCAATATCGTTTCTGTCATAGCTGATAGCCACAAGGCGGTGTATAAGCTCATCTCTCTCCATCTGCATTCCGGGGCGGAGCGCCAGAACAAGCTTTTTGTATTCCTCGGGGTCACCGAGAGAATAGATACAGGAAACGCTGGCGACTATTATAACGTCATTTCGCTCAAAAAGCGAGGTCGGGGCGCTGTGACGGAGCATATCTATCTCCTCATTTATCATAGCGTCTTTTTCTATATACATATCCCTACCGGGGATATATGCCTCGGGCTGATAGTAATCGTAGTAGGATACAAAATATTCTACGGCGTTTTCGGGAAACATCTGTCGAAACTCTGTACAAAGCTGTCCCGCAAGAGTCTTATTATGAGCAAGCACAAGGGTGGGCTTATTTATGTTGGCAATAATATTTGCCATAGTATAGGTCTTTCCCGAGCCTGTAACACCGAGAAGCGTTTGATTTTTCAAGCCCTTGCGTAACCCGTCTGTAAGCGCGCGAATAGCCTCGGGCTGATCTCCCGAGGGCTTGTATTCCGAATGTAGCTTAAATTTCTGCTCGGTCATACCTTACTTCCCAAAAACATATTTTTCTTATTATACCACATTTTTTGTCATAATTAAAGGACATTGCGGTAATTTATTTAAAATCTTTAAAGATTAAAGGAGCTTTGGGTTCTGAAAACCTAAGCTCCTTTCGTGTTATGCCCACCAATCGAGTCCGCCCGCGCGCTCAACATCCTCTTTGCCGCTGTCGGCAACAGGGTCGGATGCGGATACCGAGCCTGTGAGAATATCCTCTGCCGTATTTGTAAAAAGCTCCGCCAAGGGAGTACTGTATTTTTTCATTTTTCCCCCTTACGCCGCCGTGTACGGACACACCTTAAGTATGTGTCTTGTAACCTCGTTGGTCACGTTATGATAATTTTCAAGATTATAGGCTACCTCGGACATACTTCTCGTGTTATCCTTAAGGTCAAAATCTGTGTAAAATACGCTTTCCGTTCCGTCGGAATATTTCACGGTCATTTCGCATCTTGCCGACAGAGACAGCGAATATATCTTTTCTTCAACTACGTCCTCAGGGTCCATTATAATGGCGGCGTGCAACGAAATATAACCGCTCTTATATTCACTATTAAAATTTTCGTGGTCGATGATCAGCTTTTGCTTCGCCGTATTCCCCATAGGGTCAGCTTCGCCGTTACTCAGCGGAGCAACGTAGGTTCTGAACGTAGCATTGTCCAAAAGGACTTCCCACAGCGAATTTGAAACAAAGGAGGTAAAGCGTATTCCAAGCTCACCCTTTACTGTGCGGAGCGAGGCTCCCCTCTCCATTGAGAAGCTATCCGCATCAAGAAATACGGGGCGCAGGGCGCTTCCCGCCGTCAACGTAAAATCGGTGATATCGGGCTTATATATTTTGCCGTCCATTGCCCGACCGATAAAATTCGATGTGTCCTCGGTTATTTCGGGCAAGCTGATAGAAATATCGGCAGAGCCTTCGTTTTTCCATATAGCGCCCTTGTCGGTTATAGCGGTTTCTCTCAGATTGTTCAAAAAAGTCGTATCACCGTTTCCGCCTGCAAAAACCAACTCACAGCCCTCTTCAAGACTTAATTTTCTCAAGGACTGCTCGATGTGAAAGAAATATTGCCCCTTGTCACCTTTAAGGTATAGCTTAGAGTTATTTTCAATATTCACCGACATATTTCCCGTTGTATTACAATAAAACATTGAATTACACTTATCCGCACTGTCATTGCCGTAAAAATATATTTGGGAATTGCAAATATCAATGCTTCCGAAAACAGCCTCGCTACCCGTTCCCATAACGACAAAAGAAGCATTTTCGCCGTCCTCGCCTACCGTCCACGTTGTATTTGAAATATTTATCTTACATTCGGGCGAACCGTCTCTCTCACGTATATTTATTCCGTATTCACTGCCTGTCTCTATAACGCAATCTATTATGTTTAGAGTCATCGGATAAATATAGAAACCTCTTGTGTTCTTTAACGTAGCGTTTTCTACTGTAAGTGTCTGCCCATCATGGCTGAACGCGTTGTAAAATTGGCAGTTATTATAGGATGTGGTATCAATAACCTTGCCGTTTCCTTTAATTGTCAAGGATTTAGTTTCGAAATCAATATAGTCTTTTTCCACCGAATCCTTTAGCATTACTACCGTATCTCCGTCAGCTGCCGCTTCAACAGCATCAGCCACGGTGCTATATCCATCTCCCGTCCGCTCGATATAACAAACGTCGCTTACCGCCGATGCCGTTACGGGAAAGGACAAGATCAAGAGCAAAACAGAAAGCGAAGCTGTCAAAAATCTTCTAAGCATTTAGTCAGGTCTCCTTGTCGTCATTTTCTGTATTCTTCTTTTTCTTCTTTTCTTTTTTAGGCTTTTCAGCCTTTTCCGCGGTCTCGTCCCTTTCGGGATATTTTACGTCTATCATCTCCTGCGCGATATTACGCAAAAACGCGCTTGCGGACAACAGTGAGCCGACTATAAGCATAAAATCACGCTCGTTCTCTATATCAAGCTCATTTCTGGCAATAAGTTCGGAAAGTATCTCCTTTGAGTATTCCCTGTTACCCTTTTTTATTTCAATATGTCTGTCATATGCGGCTATAAGAGCCTCTCCGTCAAAGCCGTCTATGGAGTACGCTCCGTCAAGAAGTCTCTTTATTTCACCGATGGAAAGGGTGTTCTTAAACGTATAAACGCTGAGAATCTGCGCTATCTGCTCACGGTTATATTTTTTACCCTTAACAGGGGTTATCAGCCCGTCCTTTGAGTAGTTATTTATCATTGTTTTGGTAAGCTGTCTGTCACTGTATCTGTGAGAGCTTTCCATATTCTTCTCTGATATAAGATTTAGTATCTGGTCGATATACAGGTCTATATTAGGTATATCGGCGGCAGTAAGCTCCTCTTCCTTTACGGCTTCGTCTGCTATATTATACAGTTCTTCAAGTCTCATTTTTGTATACTCCTTTATCAAAAAGTATTTTCAAAACTCTGTTTGTCGGTATTCAATACTATGATACACCATTTTGAAAAACGTGTCAAGTACTTTTAGACAATAAATATTTAAATAAGCAGAAGAAAATTTTTAGCCTGTCATTTCTGAGCATACTCCGCTTCGCTTCGTTACACGAACGTTAAAGTTCTCCTACCCCACTCCTGTAAGTACCATTATCAACAGCCTTATAAATACTATCACACCGCCAAGATTTATGCCCAGCTTAGCTAATATCCATATAATTGCGGGGATCATAAGAACAGTTGGTATTACAACAGAAACGACGACCGATATAACCGAAAGAATTATGCTAGTAACCGTAACACCCGCTTTTGCGTTTTTTGAATAACCCAAAAACGCCTTAACGATGGCGATGACCGCGAATATCAAGGACATAAAGCACAGAACAAACGGAATAAGCTCCCATCCCACGGCACAGCAAGCCATAAAAAGAAAGAGCAGCACAACAAGGATAACGAAAATAATATTTACAACGGGAATATAAAGGGGTATGGCTATAAGAAAGCCGTAAACCATCATACTCATTCCAAAAATAAAAAATCCGGGAATTATTGACACAAGCTCTAAAAGCTTTATAAGCAAGCCAACACCGCTACAAAGCCCTGCCAAGACAGCGAATACCGTTGCCAATATGGCAAACGTCAAGGGAGATTTAGGTTTTTTTACAGTTTTTTTCGTAGCGTCTTTCATCGTCCGTCTCCTTTTTGCCTGTTTTATCCACTTCTTAGTATAGCACAATCAAATCGGATTTGCAAGTCCTTGACAAAAATATACGACAATAACAAACAATAAAATACTTGCAAAAGAATGTCGCAGGTGGTATAATATATTTAATGAGTAAAAGGAGATAGGCTAATGAACAATATCCAAAGCTACGAGAAGCTGATAAAGAAAAAGGTGGCGGGTAAGCTGTTGATGTCAAAAATAGCTTTTATCGCGGGATACGTGCTCTTTGCAGTTATAGGCGTTGTACTAACCGTAATGCTTGCCGGCGGAAATCCCGCCCTATTGGTACTTGTGGCGGCGCTAGACCTGTGCTTTATACTTGTAACGTGGAAGCTGACACAGGTGGAATACGAATACGCCTTTATGGGGGGTAGCCTTTATCTTTCAAAAATATTCGGCAAATCCGCCCGCAAGGATATCTTTGACTGTGAGCTGTCGAGGGCAATAAAAGCCGCTCCCTTTAGCGGTCAGTACAAAAAGGATGTGGAGCGCCAAGCGCCAAAAAAGATATACAACGCAATATCCTCGGACAAAGCCGATGACATATGGTTCATTCTTTTTGAAAACGAAGCAGAACAGAAAACAATGGTACTGATAGAAGCCGACGAGCATATTTTGAAATGTCTCCGTCAAGGCTGTCCGCGAGCCGTAGCAAGAGAACGGCTTTCCGCGTCTCAAATAAAAAACGAACAGTGAGGTATTTTATGCTTGACTATGAAAACAATCCCATAATCGCCGCCGTTAAAAGCCGAGAAGACCTTGAAGCGGCAATACGCTCCGAGGTACAGGCAATATTTCTGCTCAGCTCGAACATAATCGATATTGAGAAGCTTTCTGACCTTGCTCACAAAAACGGAAAAATACTGTTTATACATATGGATTTCGTTGACGGGCTAAGTAAGGACACGGCAGGAGTTCGATATCTTTCAACCAAGGGAATAGACGGAATAATCTCCACCCGCTCCAACATAATCGCCGCGGCGCACGATGCGGGGATATTCTCCGTACAGCGTTTCTTTATGATAGATTCCCGCTCGGTGGACACCGCTCTTGACACCCTAAAACAGTCAAAGGCGGATATGATAGAGATCATGCCCGCCCTCGCTTATAAATCTATTACAAAAATTAAAAACAGTATACAGATACCTATCATAGCGGGCGGACTTATTGAAAGCCGTGATGAGATTTACAAGGCTCTCAGCGCAGGCGCGGCTATGATATCCACAGGCAAGCAGGAGCTGTGGAACGATTGATTTATTTTCTGTATTCCCTTTTTATCTTTACTTTGTCGCTGTCATTGAAGTTTTTGAAATACTGGTAAAGACCGCAGGGTATCATACCGTTATAGAGCTTTCGCACCTTATCGGCGCGTCTGCCGTATAGTCTTTCAAAATTCTCCGCGGAGGTCAGAATATATATCTGCCACGGAGACAGCTCAGAGAATGTCCTGCCCATATCTCTGTAAAGAGCTTCTACCTCTTTTACAGTCATCAATCGCTCGCCGTAGGGCGGATTGCACACCACAGTCCCCCGACGGTCGGGCTTTTTTATTTTTGTGGCATCCTGCTCGAATATTTTTATTCTATCCGCAACGCCCGCTCTTTTGGCATTTTCCCTCGCCACCTCAAGAACAGCCCTGTCTATATCCGAGGCAAACGCCTCAAAGCGCGAGCCGTCATTGATGTCCTCTTTCGCAAACTCCCTCTCGCTTCTCCAAACCTCAGAGGATATCTGTGAAAAGTTTTCTCCCGCAAAGGAGCGGTAAAGCCCCGGGGAGCGGTTGGTCATAATCATAGCCGCCTCTATGGCAATAGTTCCCGAGCCGCAAAAGGGATCCCACAAAAGAACGTCCTCTCGGGGGCGGGATATCATAGCGATAGCCGCCGCTAAGGTCTCTCGCAGGGGCGCTTCTCCCGACACGGGTCGGTAGCCTCTTTTGTGGAGAGCCACACCCGACGTATCTATCATAAGGGTCGCCACATCCTTGAAAATGAAAAATTCAACCTGATATTTCACCCCCTCTTCGGGAAACCAGCGTATGCCGTATACGTCGCACAGGCGGTCACATATAGCTTTTTTAACTATGCTCTGACAGTCGGGAACTGAAAAAAGCTTGCTTCTTATGGCGTGTCCCTTTACGGGAAAGGCGTCGTTTTTACCTATCCACATCTCCCAGGGCAGAGCCTTTACGCCCTCAAAAAGCTCGTCAAAGCTCTCTGCCGAAAATCCACCCATTTTGATGAAAATACGCTCGGCGCAGCGAAGCCGTATATTTGCCGCCGCAAGAGTATATTCGTTACCCTCAAAGGTAACTCTTCCGTCCATAGTATCAAGTCTTTTTGCGCCAAGCGCGTCTATTTCCTCGCCAAGCAGCTTTTCAAGTCCGAAAAGACAGGTGGCGACCATTTGAAATTTCATAATACACCTCGTTTTTTGTTAACTCACCTTATTATAGATTAAATTTTTCTTTCTGTCAAGAAAATCTTTTATCAAACGGGTCAGTTTGTGTTTAATTTGCTTGACAGAGGGAAAAAAATTTGTTATAATATAAAATGGATTAAAATTTATTGTAGGGGGTGGCTCTGTGGATATGTTCAGCGAAATAGTGGAAAATACCGCTCTTTGCCGCCGTCTGGGAGAGGATATTCTCTCCTCCAAGCTCCCCCACGCTATAATACTTGAAGGTCCCTACGGAACAGGCAAGCACACCATAGCAAAAATGACTGCCGCCGCTCTTGTTTGCGAAAAAAAGGCAGACACCGCCGCTGTGCTTCCCTGTCTTAGCTGTATTGGGTGCAAAAAGGTCATTGAGGGAAAATCCCCCGACGTAATAACAATAGGCTGCGAGGGCAAGGCTACCATTGGAGTAGATGCCATACGTTTTCTCAAAGAGGACGTTTACGTGATACCTAATGATTCGGACTACAAGGTATATATAATAGAAAATGCCGACAAAATGACCCCACAGGCGCAGAACGCGCTTTTACTTACCCTTGAAGAACCGCCCACCTACGCTCATTTCTTTTTACTATGTGAAAACGCGGGGCTTTTACTTGAAACCATACGAAGCCGCGCGCCCGTAATGAGAACCGAGCTTTTATCGGTTGAGGATATAGATAAATATCTGACGGCAAAGGACAGACGGGCGGCGCAGATGAAGCTAAGCGATCCAAAATCCTACGGCGAGCTTCTCGTATCGTCGGGCAACGGAATAGGACGGGCTCTGGAGCTTCTTGAGCCAAAGGCGCTCGCCCCCATAAAGCAGACGAGAGCCCTTGCATCCGAGTTCGTTACCGCCGCTGTGCGCTCAAAGGGAGCCTCAGAAGCCTTGCCCCTTATACTGAAATTTTCAAGCAAGCGCGAAGCCCTTTCCGAACAGCTTGAAGCCATATCACAGGCGGTCAGAGACCTTATACTGTTGAAAAAAAGCGATAGCGCTTCCCTTTCGTTCTTTGCGGACAGGGAGCTTGCCATCGAGCTATCCGACAGAGCGTCCATAATATTTTTGTATGAGCTGAGCGAGGCGATACAAGCCGCCATAGACGAGGTAGGTAGAAACGCAAACGTCCGTCTCTGCCTTACTAAGCTTGCCCTGTCAGCGGGGCTTTTGGATTAAAGATAAAGATACGCATACGCAAGAAAGGAAAATAAATGGAAAACGAAAACAAGAACCATCACCAGAAGCATTGGGGAAAGAAAAATTACAGACCTAAGAGCTATTTTATAGAACCGTCCGCGGGGCAGAACGGTGAGACAGCGCCCCAACAGCAAAAAAACGCTGAAAACACGGCGCAGGCTCAGCCCACGGCTCGTGATAATAACGACCGTAAGCATCAGAACAAGCATCACAACAACAGACAGACGGGCGGCGAAAATCCCCAGAGAAACGGAAGCGATAATCAAAAGGAGCCTCATAACACCCAAGCCACGGCAGGCGCTCAGGGCTCTGCTGAGCAAAGTCAGGGTCAGGGAAAGAAGCGCAAAAAAAGACGCCCGAAAAACAAGCACAAGGGTGAGCAGAACGGACAGGCTACCCCCGACACCATGCAGGCTGTCTCTGCCGTAAGAAATGAAAAGAGAGCCGACACCGAAAACGAAAGACCTCAAAAGAAGAAATACGAAAGGCCCCAGAGCAGACCTCAAGGCTCTATGCTTACCGACATAAACGAAGCCGATTACGAAAGAGTCAGCTTCCCCTCGGCAAGCGGAGAAAGGGCATCCGACACCGCCACAATCGAGAAAAAGGACGTTCCTATGGTAGAGGTGGTAGGTATCCGCTTTAAGAGCTCGGGAAAGACCTATTATTTTTCTCCCGGCGGCAAAAAACTGAGACGGGGCGAGCACGCCATAGTCGAAACGGCAAGAGGACTTGAGTTTGGAGAGGTTGCTATGGGCAACTCTATGGTCAAGGAATCGGATACAGTTCCCCCTCTCCGCCCCATTTTGCGCGCGGCTACTCCCGCCGACGTGAAGCGCCACGAGGAAAACAAGAAAAAAGAGGATGAGGCATTCTCGGTGTGCAACGAAAGAATAATCGCCCATAAGCTTGATATGAAGCTTATTGATGCTCAGTACACCTTTGATAATTCCAAGCTGCTCTTCTATTTCACTTCCTCAGGCAGAGTTGATTTCCGTGACCTTGTCAAGGACCTTGCGGGAGTTTTCAGAACGAGAATTGAGCTAAGACAAATAGGTATCCGCGATGAAGCCAAGATAATGGGCGGCGTGGGTATGTGCGGCAGACCTCTCTGCTGTACTCTCTTCCTGTCCGACTTCGGTCAGGTATCCATAAAGATGGCAAAGGAGCAAAACCTGTCTCTCAACTGCGCTAAGATATCGGGCATTTGCGGCAGACTTATGTGCTGTCTCCGTTACGAGCACGAAACCTATGAGTATGAGATAAAACGTACACCCCCTGTGGATTCCCTTGTTCAAACCGCTGACGGAAACGGTGTTGTAACCGAGATACATCCGCTTGCGGGAACACTTAAGGTACGCCTTTCCGCATCCCCCGAAAATCCGCCAAAGCTTTATAAGCGTGAGGACGTTGTTATGCTTCAGAAAAAGCGTCCTAAGGACTCCTCGGACACTAAAGACAAGTAAAAAGCTATCATTATTGTATTGCAAAATAAGCTCCCCATAGAACGGCAACAAGCCTGCTCTAAGGGGAGCTTAATATCATTTATTTGCTCTTTTATAGCCTTTAAATTTCAAATTCAGAATAACAATGGCTATGCAAACGAGAATAATTCCCGCAATTCCGAAGCCGTCCATAGGCTGGTGCAGGACAAGCGCGCCGAATATACAGGCAGTCAGCGGCTCGCTGAAGGCAAGTATAGACGCGGTATCGGGCTTAACCCCCGAAAGCCCCGCGGTATACAAAACGTAGGGTATCACCGCCGTACAAAGGCTGAAAAGCCCAAAGAACAGCAAGACACCTATGGGAAAATCACTCTCAGCGGTCTTTTTCACTATCTCCCACGGTGAGGATATTGCCACCGCTACAACCGATGCAAAAAGGAAATTCAGCGCGGAAAAGGTGAGAGGCTCTTTGTTCTTTTTCATATAAAACGAGGTAAATATACCGTAGAGCGAATATGAAAATCCCGACAGCACTCCCGATACTATTCCCCACAGGCTGACAGCCGAGCCCGACAAAACGCCCGACACCAACGCGCATCCCCCAAGGGCGATAACGAAGGCGGCAATTTTTTGAAGCGTAAGTCTTTCTTTAAAAAAGATAAGCGACATTATCATTACGAATACGGGGGCGGTATAAAGAAGTATTACAGCCACTGCCGCTGATGTTTCTATCATACAGCTGTAATAAAAAAGGCACATAGCAAGCACCGAAAAAACACCCGATGCCGCCGCCAAAGCGTAGGAGGCGAGGGATATCCGATAAAGCTTAAAGCCCCTGCCCTTTATTATGACAGCCGCGTTAAGTATCAACGCCGCCATTAAAACTCTTATGGCTGTGGACTGAATCGAGCTAAAGCCGAAATCCGAGGAAAACTTATCCACAAACAAGCACGAGCTTCCCCAAAAAGCTCCCGCGAGAATTATCATTAAAATACAAAGTTTATTTTTCATATTTTCCATACTTAAAGACCGCAGGCGCGCCTGCGGTCTTTAAAATTATTCAGCATCCTTGCGGCACTCGTGGTCGAGCCATATAACTCCGAGGTTGAACGCCTCGTAAAGTCCCTTGCCCGCTCCCTGCCTGATTATCTTACTTTGGTCCTTGGAATCAACTACCTGTATAAGTATCTTATCGGGAAGTCCCTTGTCGGTGTATGACATTATCTCCAGAATAAGAATACATTTTTCATTCATATCGCCGTAGCAAATAGTATTTTCCTCTCGTACAAGAGGCCATCCGCGGTATTCAAGATATTTTCCGCTGACCTGTTCTCTCTTCTCAGCCATCAATAAGCCCTCTCTTTCGTTTATCTATGTAAATATCAAATATTCAAACTTACAGTATATTATACCACACATTTCGGGCAAAGTCAAGCAATATTTTTCTTAAAATGCCAACGGCTGAAAAATCAGGAAATATCCTTTTTTGTATATCTTATATAGGCAAGAGCTACTCCAACAGCCCCAAAGGCAAGCCCCACAAGAATATACTTTATCTCAAGCTTACCGTTGCTTACTATATAACCGCCATCGGTAAAGCCGTAGGGCGTGATATATTTTAAAAATTCAGCCTTTTCGGTGAGATTTGCAAGAATATTTAAAAAGTAGAAGCCTACTGCTATACCGATAGCTATTCCAATTCCGTTTCCTCTCAGAAACGCCGATATTCCAAAGCATATGGCGGCAATTTCTACCTGTAAAATGAAATTAGCAAGGAAAAGCAACGCCATTTTTGCGGCGTTCGCCTCCGCGCTTATAGCTACCGTCACAATTGCGGTAACCGCCGCCACCGACAGATTAAGAATAAGAAGCTGGCATATGACCGACAACAGCTTTTCGGTTATTATTTTCGCTCTTGATATGGGATGTGTCAGCAAAAATTCCGCGGTTTTGTCCTTTTCTTCCTTACAAAGAGCGGAAACTCCAATAATTGCCGCAAAAAACGCGCCCCCAAGTCCCAAGGTGTTGCCGCACTCAATTCCGAAATATCCCATAAACTCGCCAAAATTCAATTGGTCCATTCCAAAGGCATCGGAAAACGCCCCCATATTTGAGAACATATCGCCGATATCGTTCATCTGTGCCGACATTTCGGGATATATAATTACGCTCACTCCAAGCATGAAGGCTATGGCGGCTGACCAGATAATAAGAGACAGCCTGTTTCTTCTCAGCTCGTGCATAAATACCGTCATATCAGCTTCTCCTTTGCATAGTAGTGCATAAATACCTCGTCAAGGTCGGGATCGATTATATTTATATCCTCAAAGGACACCGTTGACAGAATACGTAAAAGCTCAGACGGATCGCCACTGTAAAGAAATTTTATGCTGTCGTTCTCTTTTACCACGTCTCTCGCATTTTCGATATTAGGAAAGTCAGCAACGCCGCGAAGCGTTACCCTCTTTACCCCCGTGTGAACAAGATTGCCTACGCTGTCCGAAACAAGTATCCTTCCCTCCCGTATAACAGCGGCGCTCTTACAGTAACGCCCTATCTCGGAGAGTATATGAGAGGACAGAAATACCGTAGCCCCCTCCTCGTTACGCTCCTTAATTATATCATAAAATTCCTTTTGCATAAGAGGGTCAAGACCGCCCGTAGGCTCATCAAGTATATAAAGCCTCGGTCTGTGCTGAAGCGCGCAAACAATGCCAACCTTTTTTCGGTTTCCCAAGGAAAGCTCTCCTATTTTCCTGTCGGTATCAAGCTCCAAGCGCTCACAAAGCACTTTGACTTCTTTCGAGCAATCCTTTTTTCTGAGCTTTGCTGAAAGTGAGAGAATATCCCTTACTCTCATTCCGCTGTAAAACGACGCCTCCGAGGGCAGGTAGCCGATATCGGAAAGATTATCTACCTTGTTAGCCGCTATATCCTTGCCGAATATTTCGGCTTTTCCCGAGGTAGGAGATATAAGACCCAGCATTGTTCGTATAAAGGTACTCTTCCCGGCTCCGTTAGGTCCGATAAATCCGAATAGATCGCCCTCGTCCACCGAAAGACTTACATCGATTATTCCTCTTGACTTACCGTAATATTTGGTAAGCTTCTCTGTTTGAATAGCTTTCATTCCTTATCCCCCGATATATTGCATTTTTCAAGCAAGCCGTCATAAAGCGCCCGTGTTTCTTCGCCGCCGTCACAGCCCAAAACTACAATATTTTCACCTACAGTAATCACAATACAGGGCTTTTTGCCTGTGTAGGTATATCTGGCATAAAGACCGAATTCATTATTCTGAAATTGACCTAAAAGAAGCCTTGCGCTACTGAAGCCCATAACTCTCGCTCCGTCAACGCCGCCCTCTCGGTACTCTATATTATCAATATCCGAGTATTTGACAGTGACATCCTTACTGTAAGTCGCACTTACGTTAAGAGCATCCTCCGACAGCTCCGCCTTAATATTTCCCGTAAACATAACCACTATAACGCCTGCCACTATAAGAAGCAAAATAACAAAGCTGACAGCTCCGTGCTTTTTTAATTCCTTCATATTTGTCTTTACAAGCTCGTCGCCGTTCTTTATCTGCTTTCTGTAAAATACGTAGGAATATACGATAGGTATTACTACCATACAAGCAACGACGGATATCATAACGTACATTTTTGCCACCGTCGGAACGAATGCGGTAAGCATAATCAAAATACCGCCGACTACCCATAATTTGCCCGCAAAACGGTGAGTAGCATTCCAGTTTGCGTCACTTGCCAAGGTCCAGCTTATTTTTATACCCATAGTACGGTTTCTGCTGAATTTAGGCAGATAATTACCTATTACCGCAAACAAAATTCCGAACAGTATCGAAAATCCCAGATAAATATCAACTTTCAATCCCAAGGCAGTAGCGTACACTATGGCGTTGATATAGAGAGACAGCACGGGAATTATCCACAGAACTATCTTCAATGCCTTGTCGGTCTGCTTTGCACTGTTTTTGTCCAAGAAGGATATAATAACACATATCCAATGAACGACCAACAAAAGACATGGCACTAAAAATACCGTCATAGCGGTTGACATCCAACCGTCGGCAGCTCCGTCAATACCCCAATGGGTCACCATCTGCTCGGGAAGCTTGTTCCACATTATTAGTCCGAAAACGATAGGCAGAAGTATTACCAAAGACGTAATTATTAAAAGCCATTTATGTTTATTTATCAGTTTCATTGTTTCTCTCCTCTCAGGTCGGTTATCCATAAAATAGTTTCTTCAAGGACAGAGGTGTTTATTTCGTAAAAAATAAACTTACCCTCCCGTGTGTCTCTTATTAGCTCGGCTTCCTTTAATACCGATAGGTGTCTCGAAATTGAAGCGCCTGTTACGTCAAAATGCTCGGCAATATCCCCCGCCGACATTCTTCCCCTTTTCAGTATATTCAGTATTTCTCTGCGTATCGGGTCTGACAGCGCCCTAAGCGTGTTTTGTATTCCCACATTTTCACCCCAATCATTTAACATTTAACCTAATTGTTAAATGTATTATAGCATATTCCCGCACACTTGTCAACAGTGCGGACAAAAATAATTTTAAAAAATCGAAACCTCTCGGTGGCGCTTTTTGCTTCGCAAAAGGCACGAACTATGTTCGTGCGCAGTTATCCGTAGATTTTAAATAAAATCGAAACCTCTCGGTGGCGCTTTTTGCTTCGCAAAAGGCACGAACTATGCTCGTGCGCAGTTATCCGTAGATTTTAAATAAAATCGAAACCTCTCGGTGGCGCTTTTTGCTTCGCAAAAGGCACGAACTATGTTCGTGCGCAGTTATCCGTAGATTTTAAATAAAATCGAAACCTCTCGGTGGCGCTTTTTGCTTCGCAAAAGGCACGAACTATGTTC
>JAZOMG010000012.1:0-14226 GCA_045653705.1 Eubacteriales bacterium
AATCATAAGCAAAAGAAAACCAAGCATCTTACCTAGTCTTCTTTGTTAAGTAAAAATCATAAGCAAAAGAAAACCAAGCATCTTACCTAGTCTTCTTTGTTAAGTAAAAATCATAAGCAAAAGAAAACCAAGCATCTTACCTAGTCTTCTTTGTTAAGTAAAAATCATAAGCAAAAGAAAACCTAAGCATTTTTCTAGATTCCATTATTGAGGCAAAAATTGAGCAAACGAAAACCCAAGAACCACTACGAAGAAAGGAGAAAATATGGCAGACATAAAGCTAAACGCCGACGAGCGGCTTGACAAGGTAAACGAAGAAATAAGTCTCATAAGCAAGACCGACGGCTTGACATTTGGCACAGACGCTTATATGCTTGCCGCCTTTATCCGTCCTCAAACCTCGGCACGCGCCGTTGAGCTTGGAGCGGGCACAGGTATCATTTCCCTTTTGCTTGCTTCAAGGCAAAGGCTTTCACACATTACCGCCTTTGAGGTGCAGGCTGATTTTGCCGACCTTGCCCAAAGGAACGTAGCGCTCAATTCTCTTGAAGAAAAGATAGATATTATAGAGGGCGATATACGCAACGCCACCGCCGAAGCCGTTGGCAAGGAGGTGGACGTGGTATTTACCAATCCCCCCTATATGCGTACCGACAGCGGAAAGAGAAATCTATCCGACAGAAAATATATTGCGAGGCACGAGGTCTGCGGAGCTATCGGAGATTTCTGCGCGGCGGCGCGACGGCTTCTCCGTCACGGCGGCAGATTTTACTGCGTATGGCGCCCCGACAGGCTTTCCGAGCTTATGAGCGCTATGGTCGAAAACGGCTTAGAGCCCAAAAGCGCGGTATTTATCCACGCTGATGAAAACAGCGAGCCCTCATCCGTCCTTATTATGGCAACAAAGGGTGGCTCTTCGGGAATGAGGATAATGCCGCCTCTGCTTCTCCACCCTGTGGGCAATGAAAGCGGTGGACGAACACTAACCGAAAGAGCCGCAAGGATATACGAAACTATGAGCTTTTACACCTGAACGGAGACTGTATGGACAACATAAAAAGAGTACTCAGCCACGTAAGACGGGCTGTGGATGATTATGAAATGATAAAGGACGGTGACAAGATAGCCGTAGGAGTATCGGCGGGCAAGGACTCGCTGACACTTCTTTGCGCTCTTGCAGAGCTGAGAAGATTTTACCCTCATAAATTCGAGCTTATAGCCATAACCGTGGATATGGGCTTTGAGGGAGCGGACTTTTCGGAAATAGCTAAGCTTTGCGAGAAGCTTGACGTTCCCTATCACATAATCCCCACCGAAATTTCGAGAATAATATTTGACGTCCGCAAGGAAAAAAATCCCTGTTCCCTTTGCGCCAAGATGAGGCGGGGCGCGCTATACGGCGGCGCTCGCGACCTCGGCTGTACCTCGGTAGCCCTCGGTCATCACTTTGATGACGTTGTTGAGACCTTTATGCTAAATCTTTTCTACGAGGGTCGCATAGGCTGCTTTCAGCCCGTCACCTATCTTTCCAACACAGGTATAAATCTCATCCGTCCTATGATATATATGCCCGAAAAGGACGTAAGATATTTTGCCTCAAAGGCTGAGCTTCCCATCTCCAAGGTAAAATGCCCCGCCGACGGAAACACCGAGCGAGAGGAAATGAAAAAGCTTCTCCAAAGTCTTGAAAGAGAAAACAAGGGGCTTCGATACCGCATATTCGGAGCTATACAGCGTGGAGAAATAGACGGCTTCCGCGTTATGAGTAAGATGCAGGGAATGAAAAGCTACGGCGATGACGGAGAATAAATAAAAATTTATAAAAATTATCACAGTTCGATTGACTTACGGGCGAATGTGTGATATAATAACTGTATATTAAAGAAATCTTTACATATCGGAGGATAATGATATGAAGCGTATTCAGACCTTGGATACTAAGAATCTTTGCGATAGCGCAAAGAACGGCGGCTGCGGCGAGTGCCAGACATCTTGTCAGTCTGCTTGCAAGACCAGCTGCGGAATTGCAAATCAGCAGTGCGAGAACGCTGATAAGGAGTAATATCCTAAGAAAAGGGCCGTGCTTGAATGCTACAGCCCTTTTTTACGTAAAAATTTATTTTCGGAGATATAAAAATGACACACTGTTATAAGCTTGGCGGTCTTAATATCGTTCTCGATATATGCTCGGGCTCTGTTCACGCCGTTGACGAGGTAGCCTTTGACATAATCGAAATGTATGAAAAAAGCTCCAAGGAGGAGATAATTTCCGCTATTCTTGAAAAATACCCCCACAGAGAGGATGTAACCGAAAAAGATATCCTTGAGTGTATAGAGGATATTGAAGCGCTCCGCGACGCGGGCAAGCTCTTTACCCCCGACAGCTTCTCGGACAAGGCGGGCGACCTTAAGAGAAAGACTGCGGGAGTGGTAAAGGCACTCTGTCTACATATTGCCCACACCTGTAATCTCAACTGCTCCTACTGCTTCGCGAGTCAGGGAAAATACCACGGCGACCGCGCCGTTATGAGCTTTGAGGTTGGAAAGAGAGCCCTTGATTTCCTTATCGAAAATTCGGGAAGCCGCCGCAATCTTGAGGTAGACTTTTTCGGCGGCGAGCCTCTTATGAATTTTGAGGTGGTAAAGCAGCTGGTAGCCTACGCAAGGGAGCGTGAAAAGGAATGTAACAAGAACTTCCGCTTTACCCTTACCACCAACGGACTTCTCATAGATGACGACGTCATCGATTTTGCAAACAAGGAAATGAGCAACGTAGTTCTCAGCCTTGACGGACGAAAGGAAGTACACGACCGATTCCGTGTTGACTACGCGGGTAACGGAAGCTGGGAGCGGATAGTGCCGAAATTCCAGAAGCTTGTGGAAGCGAGAGGCGGCAAAAACTATTATATGAGGGGTACGTTTACCCACGCGAATCCCGATTTTCTCACAGATATACAAACCATGCTCGACCTTGGCTTTACAGAGCTTTCAATGGAGCCTGTGGTATGCGCTCCCGGCGACCCCTCGGAGCTTACGGCAGATGATCTGCCCATTGTCCTTGAACAGTACGAAAAGCTTGCCGAGCTTATGCTTGAGCGTCACAGAGCGGGTAAGCCCTTTACCTTCTACCACTATATGATAGACCTCAAGGGCGGTCCTTGCATTTACAAGAGGATATCGGGCTGTGGCTCGGGCACGGAATATATGGCGGTGACACCTTGGGGCGACCTTTATCCCTGTCATCAGTTCGTAGGCGAGGAGCGCTTCAAGCTGGGTGACGTATTCAACGGAGTTGACAATCTTGAAATTCAACAGGAATTTTTCGACTGCAACGTCTACGCGCGACCCGAATGTAAGGATTGCTGGGCGAAGCTTTACTGCTCGGGCGGTTGCGCCGCAAACGCCTACCATTCCACAGGGTCGGTAAAGGGTGTTTACAAGTACGGCTGTGAGCTTTTCCGCAAGCGTATGGAATGCGCTATTATGCTTGAGGTGGCAAAGACCCTCGACGCACAAAGCTGAAATGAATACGCCTATTTGTGATTTTACAGCCGCCTACGCAGAAAAAAAGCCCCTGCGGCTTCATATGCCCGGGCATAAGGGGGCTGAGCCCCTTGACATCACCGAAATCGAAGGAGCTGACGTTCTCTATTCCGCAAAGGGTATAATTGCCGAAAGCGAGGAGAACGCCCGACAGCTTTTTGACAGCGGCAAAACTCTATATTCCGCCGAGGGCTCTTCCCTGTCCATTCGGGCTATGCTTTATCTTGCAAGCCTTTGGGGTCAGGCAGAGGGGCGTGACAGATGCGTGCTTGCGGGTAGAAACGCCCACAGGGTGTTTCACAGCGCCATAGCTCTTCTCGACCTTGAGGTGGAATGGCTCTATGGAGATAGCGACAGCCTTATGAGCTGTAATATTACTCCCGAAAGGCTCGAAAAAGCCTTGACGGAGTGCCAAAAAAAGCCCTTTGCGGTCTATCTTACAAGCCCCGACTATCTTGGAAATCTGTTGGATATTCAAGGGCTGTCGGCGGTATGCGAAAAATATAATATTCTCTGTCTTGTTGACAACGCCCACGGGGCGTATCTGCGATTTTTGTCACCCTCTCAGCATCCTATAAATTCAGGCGCACATATGTGCGCCGACTCGGCTCACAAGACCCTCCCCGCCCTTACGGGAGCGGCGTATCTGCATATATCGAAAACAGCTCCAGAAATGCTTTCTATACAGGCTGAGAACGCTATGTCGCTATTTGCGTCAACAAGTCCGTCCTATTTGATTTTGCAATCCTTAGACAGGCTGAATAAGTATCTCAGCGAGGGCTATGCGGAAAAGCTGACAGCGTTTGTTAAGGTGACCGACACGCTTAAGAGCAGTCTTGCCGAGGTTGGCTATGAGCTTATCGGAAACGAGCCTCTGAAGCTGACGCTTAGCACAAAGCCCTATGGGTATCTTGGAGAGGAAATTGCCGAAAGGCTGAGGACATCTGGCATAATTTGCGAGCACGCCGACAAAGACGTTACCGTACTTATGCTTACCCCCGAGCTTTCGTCCGAGGATATTGAACGCTTGGAAAAGGTTCTCCGAGATATTCCAAAAAGAACGCCAATAGGTGAAATGCCCCCTGCTCTATCGGGAGCAGAAAGAGTAATATCGGTAAGAGAAGCAACCCTTTGCATAAAGGAAAAGATATCCGCAAGGGCTTCTCTCGGAAAAATTCTTGCCGACAGCGCGGTTTCCTGCCCCCCCGCTGTTCCAATAGCCGTTTGCGGAGAGCGAATAGGCGTCTCGGCTGTGAAGCTGTTTGAATATTACGGAATAGAAGAAGTATGGGTCGTTTCCGAGTGAAACGACCCATATTTTAGTATATTCTTACGAATACATACCGTTACAGCTCATATATGCGTAGAGCTGTTCACCGTGCTGCTGTTCCTCTGCCTGAATATGGTTGAGGGTCTTGCGGGCGGTGGGGTCCTTAAATTCAAAAATAGAGGTGTCGTAAAGAGAGGATACGTGCTTTTCGGTTGCAAGCATATCTCTGCAAAGAAAGGCATCCGACTGCTTGTCTGCCTCGGACATATAGTTTGCCGCGGTACAGCTTGTGTTATTGGAATTTTCGATAGTATTGGGCATTGAGGGCGTGCTTCCGTTAAGCATTGACGTGATAGTCTGCAAATGATTCTGCTCTACCTTAGCCATAGCCGTGAAAAGAGATTTGAGCTGTTCCGCTTTTGCGAGGTCTGCGTATTTGTTATACTTTTCAACGCAAAGCTCCTCCTGTCCTTTCATATCCTGCAACATCGCCGTTTCCTTTTGTGTAAATGCCATAATATTTCCCCCTCGTAGGTAATTATTTGGAATATCTCCAAAAACAGTATGGGCAAAGGATGCGCCGATTATGCGAAAGATTTTTATTTTCGGTAAATCCTATTGACATAACGCAAAAATTATGATATAATTTTCGGGTATGAAATATTGGGATGTCGCCAAGCGGTAAGGCACCAGACTTTGACTCTGGCATCCGTCGGTTCAAATCCGGCCATCCCAGCCAAAAATCTCCTCGGACGAAGTTCGGGGAGATTTTTACCTTTTCACTTTTCACTTTTCACTAAATCCGTCTGAGGAGATTTTTGGCAAGGTAATAGGTAATAGTGAATAGTGAAAAAGTATTTTTAACCTTGAAATGTATTAGGTTTTGTGATATAATAATCCTATAAAACCTTAAGGAGAACCAAATGGAAAACAAATTAAAGGAAAAATACGGTTTATTCACCGCTATTGCAATGGTGGTGGGAATCGTTATAGGAAGCGGCGTATTCTTTAAAGCCGAAAAGGTACTTACAGCCACGGGAGGCGACCTGCCCTTGGGAATTCTCGCGTGGGTCATCGGCGGAGCTATCATGATAACCTGTGCCTACACCTTTTCAATATTGGCTACTAAATACAGCGGTGTAAACGGCATAGTCGATTACGCGGATGCTACGGTGGGCAGAGGCTTTGCCTATTTTGTGGGTTGGTTTACCACGTTTATATACTTCCCCGCAATGACCTCTGTGCTTGCGTGGGTGTCGGCGCGTTACACCGGCGTGCTTCTCGGCTGGTCGCCCGACTCAGCTGAGGTTATGGTGCTGACCTTTGCGTTTCTCATAGGAAGCTATGCGCTGAATACACTTTCGCCTATCATAGCGGGTAAATTCCAGATAACCACTACCATAATCAAGCTCGTTCCCCTTATACTTATGGCAATAATAGGTACTGTGGTAGGACTTTTCAACGGAATGACAGCTGAAAACTTCTCTACCGTTGTAACACAGGTAGAGGGCGGAAAGGGCGGCGCGCTCTTTGCGGCTCTCGTTGCGGCGGCTTTTGCTTATGAGGGTTGGATAATTGCCACGAGTATCAATGCGGAAATAAAGAATTCAAAGAGAAATCTGCCTATCGCCCTTATTGTAGGCTCGATAATCGTTGCTTCAATATACATTCTCTACTACGTGGGTCTTTCGGGTGTGGTATCAAACGCCGAGCTTATGGAAAGCGGCGAGCACGGCGCGCGTATAGCCTTTGAGAGACTTTTCGGTAAGGTAGGCGGAGTTGGACTCTTCGTTCTCGTTATTATCTCCTGTCTCGGAACGCTTAACGGACTTATGCTTGCCGTTACACGCTGTGTATATTCCATAGCCGCTCGCGACAACGGCCCCCGTCCCGAAATGATGGGTGAGGTAAGCAAGCACACCAACATGCCTGTGAACTCCTCTATAATCGGTCTGTTCGTTTGTATGATGTGGTTTGTATTCTTCTACGGCGCAAATCTCGCCCCCGCTCACTGGTTTGGCGTTGTGGCGTTCGACTCATCCGAGCTTCCCATTATTACGATCTACGCCATATATATCCCGATTTTCTTTATGATGATGATAAAGGAAAAGGGGCTTCACCCCGTAAAACGCTTTATATTCCCGATACTGTCAATACTTTGCTGTATCTTTATGGTAGTTGCGGCTGTATTCGCTCACGGCATGGGAGTTGTTTGGTATCTTTGCATATTTGCGGTAATTATGCTCCTGTCCATTCCGTTCTATAAAAGAAAGAAAAAATAAATTCAAAGAAAGTGATTCATTTGAATCACTTTCTTTTTAATTTTCACATATATTTCCGCCAAAACGCATAAAATTGTAAGAGTATGCTAAAGGAGAAATATATGACGGACAAAAAGAAAATTATGGCAATAGTGGGTACAAGACCCGATGCGGTCAAGATGTGCCCCCTTATAAATGAACTAAAAAAACGAGACGATTTTTCGGTGGTGGTATGTGCCACGGGACAGCACAGAGAGCTTCTTTCGGGAGTTCTTGATATATTCGGTGTCATTCCCGACCACGACCTGCAAATCATGCAGACCGAGCAAGACCTTTTCGATATAACGTCCCGTGTTATGTGGGGCGTTAAGGAAAAGCTTGAAGAAGAACGCCCCGACGCAATACTTGTTCACGGAGATACCACCAGCGCTTTCGGGGCGGCGCTTGCGGCGTTTTATAAGAAAATTCCTATATGTCACGTGGAAGCGGGGCTTCGCACCTACGACATAAACGCTCCGTTCCCCGAGGAATACAACCGCAGAGCTATCGGGCTTATGGCGGCGTATCATTTCGCCCCCACCGAAAGCGCAGAGAAAAATCTTATATCCGAGGGAGTTGACGGCTTTTCGGTAAGCGTTACGGGAAACACTGTGATCGATGCTCTTTCGAGAACCGTCAAGGCGGGCTATTCCCACCCCGATCTTGAATGGGCAAAGGGCAGTCGGCTTATTCTTCTCACCGTTCACCGCAGAGAAAGCCGCGGAACTGCAATGCGCTCCATATTCTCCGCTGTCCGCAAAATACTCGAGGAATATCCCGACGTTAAAGCCCTCTATCCCATTCACCCCACGCCTCTTATATCCGAGCTTGCTGAAGAGCTACTTGGAGACTGTGACAGGCTTCGTATCTGCAAGCCCTTAGAGGTCACCGATTTTCACAATTTCCTCTCCGAATGTTATCTTGCCCTCACCGACAGCGGTGGGATACAGGAGGAAGCGGCGGCGCTTGGCAAGCCCGCTCTTGTGGTAAGAAACACTACCGAAAGAGAGGACGGACTTATGTCGGGTGGCATTCGTCTTGTGGGAACTACCGAGGGTTCTGTATACCGCGGCATTCGGGAGCTTCTTGAAAACCGCGCCCTATATTACGCAATGGCTCACGCAAAAAATCCCTACGGCGGGGGAAACGCATCGAGAAACATCGCGGATATTATGAGGAAAATAATTTGACCTTTATAAAAGCGCCCCCCTCGGGGCTGTGGCATTCAGCGCATACTCTCCCTTTGTAGCTCCTTAAGCAAAAGAGCGGCAAAGGGAGAAAGAACAGCCCCAACGGGTCCGAAAAAGTAGAAGCCCACAAACATAAATATAAGAGACACCACAGGATGTATTCCCATCTTTTCGCCTACGATATGGGGCTCGGCTATCTGCCTGACCGCTACCGTAACGCCATAGAGAACAAAAAGCCCAAGTCCGAGAGAGTGCTCTCCCAGCAATAAGGCTGCTACCGCCCAAGGCAAAAGCACAGCTCCCGCGCCGATAACAGGCAATATATCCACAGCCGCAACCAAAAGCGACACAAGAAAGGGATAGGGGGCGCGAAGTATCACAAGACCCACAAGCAGCTCGCAAAAGGTCATAAGAAAAAGTATGGCGTATACCTTTACGTATTGCCTAAGTCCGCCGACAAGCCGCCCCTGAAGCCTATGTAGGACGGGCAGATAATTTTTCGGTATCATTTTTTTAGCCCCGAGAGCTATTCGGTCTCCGTCCACAGAAAGATGAGCGGTAGCCATAATAAAAACGACAGCTCCGAGAAAGGCTTTTGGGGTTGCCCTGCCTATGCCTGCCAACGCCTTGCCCACACCGCTAAGGACTGCGCTCAAAATTCCGTTTACAGCCGAGGGAATCAGATTTTCAAGCTCGTTGACTTCTTCTCCGTTTATTAAAAAAAGCTTACCCACAGTATTTTCGAGGCTTTCCATAGCATCGGTAAGCGTAAGTATTATTTGGGCTCTGTTATCTACTATCCATACAGCCGCCCCCTCAAGCTCCCGATAAAGCCTTACCGCCGCAAATATTCCCACAGCCGCTCCCGTTATAAGCAGAAGCAAAAGCAAGAGGACGGCGCACAGCTTTTTGGGGATTTTCAGTTTAGCTGACAGCCATTCGGCACCTCGGTTAACAAGGTAAGCTATGCAAAGAGACAGAACAGCGGCAAAAAGAAAGCCCCCCGCAAATCGCAAGACTACCCACAAGCTCCCCAAGACGGCGGATACGCAAAATATTTTGGCGGCTATTCTTTCCCAGGCTATTTGTCTATCCATATATGCTCTCCGTTCTTTTTTTATATCTTATGAGAGTTAGTGCGCCTTTTATATCAAATATCTTGACAAGTGGAAACAAATCTGTTAAAATATTGAGGTATAAGAAAACAGAATGGAGAATTAACAATGAAAAAGCTTATTTGTATTTTATTGGCTTCGGTGCTTCTCTGTGTTCCCCTCGCATCCTGTGAAATGGACGAGGCAGAGGAAAACACCCCGCACATCGCACCCACTATGGACCAATTGGATTTCAGCACTATTGCCGACCTGTCGGGTGTTGCGGAATCCGAGGCTCCCACCGACTACGTAAAAATAGAGGTCAAGGATTACGGAACTATCGTTATCCGTCTTTTCCCCGACGTTGCCCCTAAAACCGTTGAAAACTTCAAGACCCTCGTATCTCAAAAATTCTATGACGGTATCATTTTCCACCGCGTTATTGAGAACTTTATGATACAGGGCGGCGACCCTGACGGAAACGGCTCAGGCGGCTCTCCCAACACTATTAAGGGTGAATTTAATTCCAATGGATTTACAAACAACCTTATCCATAAGAGAGGCGTAGTTTCTATGGCTCGTACCAACGATAAAAACTCCGCTTCCTCGCAATTCTTTATTATGCACAAGGATTATCCCTCTCTCAACGGTCAGTACGCATCCTTTGGATACGTTATCTACGGTATGGATACCGTTGACGACATAGCAGAGGTGCTTACCGACTCTAACGACAGACCTGTTTTCACCGTTAAAATGACATCGATTCGTTTTGTAACCGTAGCGCAGTAAAAATAATAATAACAAAAATAACCCTCTCGGCTACGTTGCCGAGAGGGTTATTTTTCAAATTATTCCTCAATAATGGCTTTCTTTGCGAAAATTCTCGCGTACCTTTCGGGCTCGAACTTAAAGCGGCGGTCATAGGTAAGCAGACCGTTTTGCTCCTGCTCAACGTCGGTAAGCTGTGTATAGCAGTACGCGAATATATTGGGATTTTCGAGAAGCGAATCGGTAAGCCCCTCAAGACGGGCAAAAAATTCATCCTCGGTGGTTACAGATTTTCCGTAGCCCCAAGCCGTTGCATCCTCTGCCATTACCCACTTTATTCCGCCGTACTCGCTGACGAAAATAGGAAGATAGGTTTTGTGTATCTGACGCTTTCCGTACTTTCGTGCAATTTGGTCGTTAACAATACCCTCATCTATCTGAGAATAGTAGGAACGGAATGTATCGGGATCCTGCTCGTAATCGTGTACGTCGTGTACGTCTGTTCTCGTTGTGGGGAATGAGCCGCTGTTAGCGATTACAGGGCGAGTATTGTCAAGCGCCTTGGTTACGTCGTAGACCATATCTATGAGAGCGTTGCACTGACGCTTGCCGTTCTGGTCCCACGTCTCGTTAAAGGGACACCAACCGATGACCGATGGATGAGAAAAGTCTCTCTCTACCTCTTCAAGCCACTCGGTAAGAAAGAATTCAAGATTTGCGAACTCTGTATGGTCGAAGCCCCAGTTGCCTGCCTCTGCCCATACCATATATCCGTGGGTGTCGGCGTGATAGAGGAAGCGAGGCTCAAATACCTTTTGGTGAAGTCTCGCGCCGTTGAAGCCGCAGGACATAGAGGCTTCAATATCAAATTTGAGAGCCTCATCCGAGGGAGCGGTAATTATTCCGTCGGGATAAAAGCCTTGGTCAAGCACAAAGCGACCGAACACCGTTTTTCCGTTGAGTTGTAAGCCGCTCTCCTTTGTCAGCTTTACCTCGCGAAGTCCGAAATAACCATTCATCACATCGGTCTTGTCTCCCGATGTAAGCTCAAAGGAAAGGTCGTAAAGTCTACCCGCGCCACATTCCCACAGGTGTGTCTCTGCAAGGTCTATCTTTACAAATTCGGATGCGGAGTTTATTACCGCCTGAGCCTCGCCCATAGGCTTGCCGTCAAAGGAAGCCTTAACGCGGAGAGCATCTCCCACCTTTGCGCCTATCGTTTTTACTTCAAGCGTAACAGAGGGGTCGGAAATGTTGGGATACGCTTTGTAGGAAGCAACGTAAGCCTGCTCTACGGCTTCAAGCCAAACGGTCTGCCATATTCCCGTTGTCCTTGTATAAAAGCAGCCGTAAGAACCGAGGCGGGTAGATTGCTTTCCCGAGAACTGCTTGCCCGAACGAACGTCGTCCTCGGCGTATACGGTTATGTAGTTATTCTCTTCCGCAAGCTTGTCGGTGATATCGTACTCAAAGGAGATATATCCGCCCTTGTGGGGTGTTCCCGCCTGCTTGCCGTTAACAAAGACAGTAGTCTGATAGTCACAAGCGTCAATGTGCAGTATAACGCGCTTGCCCGCCCATTCCTTAGGTATATCTATACTACGTCTGTACCATACGGCATTCATAAAATCGGTATTACCTACGCCCGACAGTACGCTTTCGGGAGAAAACGGAACAGTTATCTTACCGTCAAGGCTGTCTCTCTCTTGAAACTTCTTGTAGATGCCAACCTTAGCGTTGTCAATTTCAAAATTCCATTCACCGTTAAGGTTTATCCACGACTCTCTGTGTCTGTCGGGACGGGGATGCTCACATCTTGGAATGTTGTTCATCTTTTACCTCTTTAGTTAACTTATTTGTTTTTTTATTGCTTGCAGTATGATTTCCTCGGCTTGTCTTACATTTGCCGCTTCAAGGCTACATCCCGCCGCCCTCATATGACCGCCGCCGCCGAAAAGGGCGCAGACCGCCGACACGTCAAAATCCGATGAGGAGCGCATAGATACTCTGAAGAAGGGCTTGTCCTCGGGCTGTCTTACGGCAAACGCCACCTCCACGCCCGCCACGGAACGAGGAATATCTATGATAGTCTCCAAATTTTCATCGCTTAGACTAAGGGCAAACTTTGATGAATAGGGGAACGTGACCGAGGCTATCCTGCCCCCATCATGAAGTACAAGACGGCTTGCCGCCTCTCCCTCGGCTCTTAACTGCTTGTAGGTCTTGGATTCAAAGAGTATGCGGTTTATTTTGTCTCTGTCCGCTCCAAGCTCAATAAGCTCCGCCGCTCTGCGAAAGGTACGGGGGCTTGCGTTGGCGAATTTAAAGCAGCCTGTATCCGAGCATATAGCCGCGTAAACGCTGTTTATCACTCTGTGGGGTATTTCGGCTATTTTGCCCATAGCCACAAGCCTTTTTGCTACCTCAAAAATTATCTCTCCCGTTGCCGATGCCTCGGGGTCAATGTAATTATCGGCATAGACAGTTCCCATAGCGTGGTGGTCTATCATAATATCAATGTACTTATGCAAACGGTTATAAAGCTCCCCAAGCTGGGCGGGTGACGCGGAATCAACGCTTATGACTCTGTCGTGGTCAAGCTCCATTCCCTCTTCTAAAAGAACGCTTCCCTGCACTCCGTCAGTAAGGAAACGCAACCGCTCGGGCACCTCATCGCCGCAAGCGCATATTGCGGGAATATCCATCATCCTCAAAAGCTCACGCAGAGCGAATGCCGAGCCAATGGCATCGGCATCCGAGCGGACGTGATAGATTATGAGAGTTTTGCGCGGCTCACACAGCCTATGGCAAAGCTCATCCATTGAAAGTGTCTTAAAATCAGTTATCATCGCCCTCATCCTCTTCCTCAGGGGATATTTCTATACTGTTAAGCAGCTTTGAGATATGAGCCCCGTGAGCAATAGAGTTATCCTCATAGAAGCTAAGCTCGGGGGTCATTCGCAGGTTCATTCTCTGCGCAAGCATCTTGCGGATATATCCTGCCGAGGACTTCAAGCCCTTGGCTACCTCTTTTTTATCGCCGTTCATAGCCGAGTAGTAGACCTTGGCATATTTAAGGTCGGGAGTAACGTCTACCGCCGTAACGCTTATAAAGGCGTTGCTGACCCTTGGGTCTTTAACCTCTCTGAGCGCCATTGCCAGCTCCTTTTGCATCTCGTCGTTTATTCTTCCTCTTCTGTAATTTGCCATATATTCCTCACATTTTAAGATATAATTACTTACTATACTATTATATCACGTTTGCGCCTTAAAATCAAGGTATATGGAAATCATATTTCAGAAATTTTGTTATTGCCATCTCCATCGCATAATATTACCACAGTATTTTTTCCTTTTTTCTCTGCGTAATCCAACGTGTATTTTGTTCCCCTCGAAACACCGTCCCAAATAACGATTACAAGATCGCTTATATCCACCATCGTCTCATTTCGCCTTATCGCCGCCGCTCTCCCATAAAGGTCGTATCTTGGACGGATGATCAATTTTGATATCCTATGGGTATCAGCATATTTTTCCGCCAAGCTATCTATCCCATCAGCACCACCGCTTATGATAAGCTCTGTATCTGTTGGTACATATTTTCCTATATCAATATTTTTAATACCTCGCGAACCTGCTATCAACACTTTCATATCTGTTCTCCTTTTTGCATAAGTTATTATTTCCTATATTATACCTATTGTTTTCTATATTTTATCATATAACATTTTGATTGTAAATAGGGTATAATATTTTTGTGAATATAATTTCAGGAGATATGCCGTGTTAGAAAGTCAGTACAAGATGAATTTAATAAAGATAGGACTTAAAATAGCCTATTACAGAAAGCTTCAGGGTATGACACAGGAAGAGCTTGCCGAGGCTTGCGACCTGTCCGCGGGATATATTTCTCAGTTAGAAGGACCCGGCAGCTATTTTTGCCCATCATTAAAAACGCTGTTTACCATTGCCGAGGTATTGGGAACAACGGTATCAAAGCTTACAGATATTGATGATTAAAAACGAACCTCTCGGACGGCGGCGAACATAAGTTCGCCACC
>JAZOMG010000013.1:0-16090 GCA_045653705.1 Eubacteriales bacterium
GAGCGTATTTATAGCCTTTTCGCCTCAGCTGGTGGGAGACAAGCCCGGCGCCGATGAAAGCGACACGTCTGCCGATACGGATGACGAATGGACGAAAGATTATGGGGACGATGATGAGAAGCAATGGGGTCCCATACATCAGATAGGCGGCTCAGGCGGCTTTGATGGTGAGATCGATACGGATCTGTCTGAAGACAGCGATACGGAAGCTGGAGACAGTACGGATACAGGAAGCAGCTCAGAGCCCGATGATAGCACCGATACAGAAGCTGGAGATAGTACGGATACAGAGAGTAATACGGGAACGTATATTATTAGATTGATACTTGTTGATATTGATGATGTGTTCAATTTGGAGCTTGACGCTGATATCAGATCTTGGTCTTCGGTGCTTGAGAACGATGTTCCTGGTTTTAGTGAGGATTCGAATTCGCATCAGGTTTCTTTTACCGGATACGGGCTTTATTACGATGAAGATTGTCAAGATTTTGTATCGAGTAAAGATGCAATCGAACAGACAGAATATTATCTTTCTTGGGAGTAACGTATGAAAAAAGGCTTATTGACTATATTGATACTTATCTTGTCAATCCTCTGCCTTGGCTCTGTGTTTGCCGGTGTTGCCTCCAGAGTGCTTATCGAGAAGCCCGATGAAGAGCCTCCGCCTGCGGTAGAGCTGCCATCGGATACCGAACAGGGCGGCCTTACCGTTCTGCCCGATGACGGTACTAAGAGGTATCAGACGCACGCCGTCAAGGTCAAAATAACCTCTGCGCGGGATGATCTGTTTTTTATAACCTATCAGGACGCATACGGTACCGCAACGGCTAATTGGACGGATGTAAAAGCCGGAGCATATCTTGAAAAGATCGTAAGGGTCGTTGACAAGGTAAGTTTTCAGGGTATCGCTGAATCGACCGAATACCGTATCTACGTTGACGGCGTGTTACACGTTGGAGACACTATACCTATAGATAAGGATACGGTTATAGAGCTTATATTGCTCTAATAAATTCACCCCCTGGGGAGCTTAACTGCTCCCCATCGGGAGAGAGGAGAGAGAATGAAAAAGAATTTAAAATTCATATTTGGCGCCATAATTTCCGCTACGCTTATCTCAAGTGTAATGTTTTTTGGTTATCTCTTTCCCCGGGACAAGCTTTTTTCAGATTACATAGAAAATCATCAAGTGACTGAGCAGGCGGAATCGGCATCTGAGGAGCTTTCCGACAGCTCGGCGCAGAGCAGCGAGGGGGAGATAGAGAATGAGTGACATGGGAAAATACGGACGTATCTTAGGGTACACCTTGCTTATCTTGCTCCTGTCCTGCCTTATAACCTATATCGGCGGATATTTTATCTATTGCTTTATACTGTGCTGAGGAGGTAGAGCTATGAAAAAAGCGCTTAATAAAATACTTAACGTGGACGTAAGGCATTACGTTCTTTTGTGCTTTTTGTTCGCGTCACTCTTTTTCAGCTTTACAGTATACGAGGGCTCTCTCGTGCGCTTTGTATCCGCCCTGGAAGATCTCTGCACGTCCTTTTTGTATTGGCTGTTCTTCGGATACGGCGCTCTGGCAGAGCTGCTTTTCGGTATCGATCTTCCAAACGTCAGAGCAACGCTACTAAGCTTCCCCCAGGTATCTGTTGAGGAAATCTTCAACGTAGACCTTGCAGGGCTTTTGGCCAAGCTGAAGAATTTTCCGATAGCGTTCGGACAGCTCTTCGGTGCATATAACGTGCTTCTGTTCAACGCGCTGTTTTATCTTGTTGTCTTAGGCAGTGGCTTCATTGGCGCGATTCTGTTGCTCCTTGTGGCGTTTTATATGATGATGTTCTCTAAGAATGACAGACCTGTCGGTTATGTATCAAAGCCTGCAAGAGCTTACTTTTCTTTTAACTTACAGTTTATAAAGCCTGTAAAAGAATTTTACAGTAGCCTTTACAGCTACGCTGAAGAGCATAATATTTTTATCTATTTGCTTCTTGCTGTCTGGCTTCTTAATTTCAACGTGTTTACCGTTTTCGCTGAGCTCGTTGCCTTTTATCTGTATTTTATTTGTACCTTTAGTCTTAAGGCTCTCGGCTTTATTTTTGCTTACGTTGGCTTGGATCTTCTTCTGCTGCTCTTATCGATGCCGCTGCTCTATTGGCTCGTAGCTGCCGGGTATTGTTATTACCGTGTCCGATATGAGCAGGGCGTGGATGAGCTGAAGCATATGGAAGCGAAGAATTGCGGATATTTGAAAACGTTGGATCTTATCGTCCTCATCGTCGGCGAGCCCGGTACGGGAAAAACAACGTTGCTTGTAGATATGTTTTTATCTATGATAAATATCTACAAGGATGACAGTTTGAAGAGCCTGCTCAAATTTGAGCTTTATTTTCCCTCGTTCCCCTGGGCCCGATTCCGCGCGGATCTGAGCGATAAAATAGCCTCCCGGGAGCTTCCCTCGCAAGCTCATATTATAGCTTACGTAGATACCTTTATGGACTTCTACGAGGTTACGGGCGATACTAATTTTATATACGGTTATAGGACCGATATTTATAAGACTACAGTTGACGTCGGTAACCGCGAAATACCTCTACGTGACGCTCTTAGGGAGTATGCCCGGGCTTTTGCTATCTACATAAACGAAAACCTCGGCATATCGAATCTACCTATCCGTATGGACGGAAATTTTGATGATAGCAAGTATTTTAAGAAGTGGAATGGTAATTTCTTTGAGAAAAAGAAGTTATCAAGGCTTAGCCATATCCTTAACCAGGATATGCTTCGCCGCGGCGTAAAGATGGATCCTAATTCAAAGGAGATAGGCGCATTCGGACCGTCGGTTATTGGATGGACCGAAATCTCCAAGGATCTTGGCAACCAAAATACTAACGCTCAGTATAAAGCCGATTCTCTTACTTGCAATCCTAAGAACGAAAAAATAAATCATAGCTTTATGTTCATTCGTCATGCCCTGACACTTATAGATAACAATCCGTATATCCGCATCATAACCGACGATCAGCGCGCTGTTAACGTGGCCGCTGCTTCGGTGGCGCTGATGTGTGTTGTTAACATAACCGAAAAGTCCGAAACGAAAATAGCTATCAATGGCTTCGATTGGCTTTTTGCCTTCGATGACGTGGTGACTAAGCAGTTTAATAAATTGAGTAAGAAGCGTGAGAATGCCCGGGGCGATATTACCCTGTCCTGGCTTCTTATAAAACAGGCTGTGAGCTGTCTGACCCTCCCGGCAGAGCGTTTAAGGCAGCAGTTCGGGTATGAGGAGCTGACACTGCTTAAACAGGCAGGAAACGCCTTTAGCGGCAACGAGGGCTCGCAAAACACAGCGGGACAAGCCAGTTTGCATACTTATTACAAGATTTATTGGAAGATTTACAACGACCGCTTCATATCCGATACCCACGTGCCGGTGTTCGCTGAAGATCAGAAACGGTGCGGTATCGGCATAGATGACATTCCTACGTATAAGGACCTCAGAATGAGCGTCGATGAGATAGAATATCATCGATCGAGGTTGGGGAATGATCTTGCTAATAAGAATAGCTGTAATCAAACTATTGTAAATTCAGATGACAATTTTGTTTTTGATGATATAAATTTTGAGTGAGGAAAATGTTTTGAATAGACAGGTTGTAAAAGTATTCAATGATGGAAATAATTATATAGGTTCTTTTATTGGTTCTAATCTATTAAAAGATGTAAAGCGCGACCCTCAAAAGAATTTTACTTATGAGGAAAGAGCTCGCTTTAGACGGTATTATAAAGAAGCTAATATGCAAAAGCTCAAGGGCAAAAAACGAAAAGATTTCATTATGCTATCCTCTATGGAAAATGATGTATCTACTTGGTTTGATGATGAAAAAACAACAAAATTGCTTAAGCTTGAGATAAATAATGCTCACAAGCGTGAAAAAAGATGTATAGACAAGCTTAATTTTAATCCTTGGAATTATTTCATTACTTTTACATATGACAATGAAAAAGAAACAGAAGAGGGTTTTGTTAAACGTCTTCGTAAGGCTCTTAGTAACTTTTCAACACGTAACGGATGGAGATATGTTGGCGTTCGAGAACGTGGAGAGGATGGCGGTAGAACTCATTACCATTTTATAACTTATATTCCTGATGGGGAGATGGTTGGTGATTTGTTTTTGGATCGTAAATATTCAACCAAACGTCGTCGATGGGAATATTTTACAAATAATACATATTTCCAAGAACGTTTTGGACAATGTAGATTTGATGTTCTTACCGATGATGATATCAGAGCGGGTAGAGTTACAAGCTACATTAGGAAATATCTGCAAAAAAATGATGAAAGAATTATATATTCTCGTCATATACCGGATCATGTAGAGCTTGAAATTGATCTTGATGATGATGTATTGTTGTATTATAGACGGTATGTTATTAGATGTATTTTAAATGAACGTAATTTGAATTTACGGCAACGTTCAAATAGCTTTGAAAATGCAGAATATTCTTACGTAATTATGGATAAAGTATCGTATTCAGAGTTGAATTTTGATGAGCTTCTGACTATTCGATAGCTATTAGACAATTTTATATCGCCATATATTGGCAAAAAAAGAAAGCCGACAATGCTCGGTCTTTTCGTGTTTTTAGAGCAATGTAAAAAAAGAGATAAAACCGACGAACAAGAACGGGTTAGTGGTGTTTATCGGCTCTTTTAAGTGTATCGTCACCGCCCGCCGCGCGGAGCGCGGCGGCTCGATAAAGACAAGGTGACGTGTAATGCTCAATACTCAAAATTTGGTTGAAAATACAGGTAGCTAAAAATCAAAAAAAATAGGTTGACACCCAAGGGCTAATGTGGTATAATAACATCAGCCCGTAAAAGGGGGTTATAGAATGACGCAGAGTATTGCCAAGATATCGATTATGTTGGTACCATAATTCTTAACGAATTGGCAGATACGCACGTATGTAGTCATTTTGTCACCCCCTTTTTTACATTATAGGGGCTGATTTACCGCATTAGTCCTTGGGTGTCAATGGGTGAGTTCAGGCAAGGGTAGTTTGATTTTTAGCAATTAGACGTGTAATAAAGGAAAAGCGGAGCAGGAACCGCATCTATAGGCTTGGCTGGCCACGGGGCGCGTCCTCGCATCCTAAAAAAGAGGTAAAATCTCTTTTCTCTTTAAAAAAACCAAAATAAAACGTGGAGAGGAGACGCTCGAAGCGTCGGGCGAAAAGTATGGGACTTCACTTCCCGTTTTCAGCGAGCTTTCCATAGGAATTTTCTACACCCGGAGCGGGTGTCGTAAAGTATTGTGGTGTGGTAAAGCTGTGGTAAACTCCTGCGGAGCTAAGGCGCGAGTGACGTATTAACGGTATTAGAGTGCTAAAGGAACGTTCGCTGTGCGTAGATGGAGTTTTCCGCAACTTTTCCACGCCCGATACTTTTCGGCTGCCCCGGAGTGGTGTTGAAAAACCTATGGTAAGGTTGTTGTAAACGTCCCTGCGAGTAGCACGTGTAGACTTAGATATTTCGCCATTATCTGTTTACAGTTACTTTTATTGTGGTTATTCCATTAATTTAGATGAGCTATGCTTTTATTATCGTTGAATTTACTGTTGAATTATATTTAATATTTTGAAAAAATGTTTAAAATATTGAACATTTTTTCAAAATATTAAACGGCAAAAAGCCTTTGTTTGTCAGCATTTGTGTAAAAACACTGATAAACAAAGGCTTTTCTTTTTGGTGGATCCGAGGGGAATCGAACCCCTGTCCGAAAATCCCTTGATATGACTTTCTCCGGGTGCATTCTGTTTTTATTTATTCCCTCGGAGAAGCGCCAACAGACAGGCTCTTCTCTTCGGTAGCCATTTTTTCCGTGACAGGCTCAATGGAGAACCACCTATGCACGTTCATCGCTTACATGACGTTCAGTCTGAGTCCGCGATACTACTCAGAGGAACGGGCGGTTTATACCGCGGCACTGCCCTTAGGCAGCCAATGCAACGTTTCTATCGTTAGCGTTTAATTTTAAGTGTGGACCTTTATAGAGATTGTCCAGCTCTACCCGCTTATCATACCTCAAAATCCCCGTCGAAACCTTTACGGACCCGTAATTTGAAGTAAAAGGTAATAGTGAAGAGTGAAGAGGTGGTCAGTCGTATTTCGATTGGTCTCTCATTCGTCTGTCTATTTCCCTGTTTGTCTGCTTCTCGGCAAGGGCGTCTCTCTTATCGTAAAGCTTTTTGCCTCGGCAAAGTCCTACCTCTACCTTGACGTTCTTACCGGAAAAATAGAGGGACAGGGGTACTAAGGTATAGCCCTTTTGGGTCACAAGACCGCAGAGCTTCATTATTTCCCTTTTGTGCATAAGCAGCTTTCGCTCGCGTCTCGGCTCTCTGTTAAAGATATTTCCCTTTTCGTATGGACTTATGTGCATTCCCACCACAAAAAGCTCGCCGTTTTTTATAGAGCAATAGGCATCCTTAAGGTTCACAGCCCCGCCTCTTACGCTTTTGACCTCTGTACCGAAGAGAGCTATTCCGGCTTCATATTTTTCATCAACAAAATAATCGTGATATGCCTTACGGTTCTGCGCTATGACCCCAGGCGCTGTTTTTTTATCCGCCATACTTCTCTCCGCTCTCCTCTCTTTTTCTCTACTTATATTTTAACACATTTCCGCGTTTTTTTCAAGCGTTTTATGTCGAATACTCTTAAAGCTTTCGAATATCTATAATTCTCGGTATTTCAAGAACCCGAAGCCCGTATTTTTCTCTCATTTCCTCGGCTATTTTCAGCGATTCTCCGTCGTACGCCGATTTATCGCTATGGGAATCGAAGCCGTAGACCACATCGCAGCCTACCTCACCTACCATTTCCCAAAAATCGGGCGCGGGATATATTCTATCCTCTCGAATACCCAAAAAATTTATTTCCAGGGGAATATTACATTCCTTTGCCGTTTCGCATATTTTTCTCATTTTTTGAAGATAAATATTTCGGTCTCCCGTAAATCCTACTACGTCGGGGTGGGCAACGTAGGAGAAAACTCCTGTGCGTATTCCCTCACATACCTCGTCAACGTAGGTTTCGAGCTTCTCCACCGAATCACCGCACATAGACGAAAAGGTATCCTTACTGTATGTGGATTTTATGGCGTGCTGTCCAAGTATAAGATACTCCGCTCCCGAATCAATGGCAATTTTCAGCATATCCTTAAAATAAAGCGGAAAATACTCCATTTCATAGCCTATTTTGATATCTATGCGGTCACTGTATTCATCTCTCAGCTTTGAGATAAAATCAACGTATGAAAATCTGTCAGCCATATATACTCTATATGAAGATTCTGTTCCGTCGGGAAAAGCAAAAGGCGCGTGGTCCGAAAATCCCATATATTTTATTCCGTTTTTCACTGCTATCTCGATATATTTTCTTTCCGTGCCTGTGGCGTGGTGGCATCGGTAGGTATGGGTATGATAATTTGCTATCATTTTTTCACCTCTTTCGTATCTCTCGGGATATTGTACCACAAAAAAGGCTTTTTTTCAATGCTTTTCATTTTATTTTTTAAAATGTTTTTCCCAAACAGCAATTATTTTTCAAAACTGAATAATCGGCGTATTTATGGCAAAAATATAAGCAGTAAATACTGCAAAAGGAGTTATAAAAACAATGCCAGAAAATCAAAAAGAGCAAAGCTTCATTGAAAAACTGAAAAATACAAAGGTAAATCGCGCGTCGGTAATTACGGCAGTTGCCCTTGTGGCGGCTGTTGCCGTTGTTGTTTCGGTAACGGTGGCTTCCAACCGCACAAAGGATAAAAACAACACGCCCAACGACAGCGCAAAGCCCCCCGTATCCAATACGGACAGACCGAACACCCCCGAGGATACCGATATACAGGAGCCCGAGACAGATGCGCCCTCAAAGCCTAACAAGCCTACTGTGAGCACGCCTGTTGAGGACAAGCTTCCCTCGTTTATTCTTCCTGTCAGCGGTGTTCTTTCCAAAAAGCACGACTCGAAGATTCAGGTATATTCCTCGACACTTAAGGACTACCGCGTTCACCTTGGTATTGACATCGTTACCGACGAGGGCGCGTCTGTTTTCTCAGCTGCCGACGGAACCGTGGCAAAGGTGTGGAAGGACGATATGATGGGATATTCTATCGCTATTAAGCACAGCGGTGACTGCTATACCTTTTATCAGAATCTTTCCGACACCATTCCCGAAAGCATAACCGTTGGTGCTACAGTCCGCACAGGTCAGCTTATCGGAACAATAGGCGACAGCGCTATGAAAGAGGTTGCCGAAGAGCCCCATCTCCACTTTGAAATGACGGTTGCCGACCTGTCGGTTGACCCTCTCGAATATTTTAGCGAGGACGCGCTAAAGTCTCTTACCATCGACGCATCTTACGAATAAAATCATATAAACCTCTCAGAGGCGCAAACGCATTTAAAATAAAATAAAAAGAAATGAAATAGGTCGGTAGCGTAAGCGCATTTTTGCTTACGCTACCGACCTATTTCTACATCAAAAACAAATCATAAAATTTAATCAACACAACGGACGAGCCGTTAAATCCACTTTGCAATGTTTTCTTTGCGCTACTTTCTTTTTTTAGCACAAGATCAAACCCATCAAAAACTATCTATATCCTCTTCAATAGGATCGTCAACAGCATACTTTCGCATCATACCTCTCGCCTTTGCGTCGGCAAGGGCTACTACGGTCATTCCGTCAGCGCCGTAATCTACACTCTCAACAGTAGCGAAGCGATAAAGAGTATTCAGCGCGCCGCCGTCGGAATTGGGAATAAAATAGGTCACTCTGCGCTTGCCGTCGGCAACGATAGCTTCGATACGGGATATGAGCATCTCTATACCCTGACCCGTAAGAGCCGATATATACACAATATTTTCAATAGGCGCTTCTCTGCCTATGCGACCAAATTCAGCCATACCCTTGTCGCACTTATTGAAAACGTAAAGAGTGGGCTTTCCGTTAGCGCCAAGGTCAGCCAAAAGATTTTCGGTTACCGCCAACTGCTCTCGGAAATTCGGGTCTGACGCATCGGTGAGTATAAGAAGAATATCCGCCTCACAGGCTTCCTCAAGCGTAGATCGAAAGGCGCTGACAAGATGGTGGGGAAGCTTGTTGATAAATCCTACCGTATCGGTAAGCAAAACAGGCTCACCCGATGGAAGTATATACTTTCTTGTGGTAGGGTCGAGAGTAGCAAACAGCTTGTCCTCCGCAAGTATGCCCGCATCGGTCAAGCGGTTGAGGAGAGTAGATTTTCCCGCATTGGTATATCCCACTATAGCTATTTCGGGTATCCCGCTTCGGTCACGGGATACTCGCATTGTCTTGCGGTTTTTATCCATCTCGGCTATCTGAGCTTCAAGGCTGTGGATACGGCGCATCATATGCCGTCTGTCGGTCTCCAGCTTGGATTCTCCGGGTCCTCGCGTGCCGATACCGCCGCCGAGCCTTGACATCTCGCTTCCGTGTCCCACAAGGCGCGGAGCGGTGTATTTAAGCTGAGCAAGCTCTACCTGTAGCTTTCCCTCACCCGTTACAGCGTGAAGAGCGAATATATCAAGAATAAGCATTGAGCGGTCGATGACCCTTACGCCGTCACCGAGAATATCCTCTAAGTTCCTTATCTGCGAGGGAGACAGCTCGCTGTCAAAAACAACAAGGGTTATATCATTAATTGAGCAAAGGTAGGCAAGCTCTGCCGCCTTTCCGCTTCCGATAACAGTACGGGTATCGGGAGCTTCCTTGTTTTGGGTAAGTCTCGCTACCGCCACACCGCCAGCCGTATTCAAAAGCCCCTCTAATTCGTCAAGGCTTTTATCAACGCTCTCGGGCGTTTCTTTTCCCCACACAACGCCTACAAGGGCGGCTCTGTCGGGAGCTTCTGATTTAATTTCCATATTTTTCTCCGATTTTATATTTGAAACAAGATATGATTTTAGTTTTTCCAAGGTGTCGCGGGTAAATTCAAAAAATAAAGGCAGACGTAATTTTTACCGTCTGCCTTTGCTTTTATGACTGCCAAATTAGCGATTTGCGCTCTCAAGTCTCTTCTTGAACTTGTCAACACGTCCGCCGACGTCAACAAATTTCTGCTTACCTGTAAAGAAGGGATGGCACTTGGAGCAAATTTCAACTCTGATCTCGCCGCCCTTTGTGGACTTGGTTGTTACAGTCTCGCCGCATGCGCAACGGATAACGCACTCTTCGTAATTGGGATGGATTCCTGACTTCATTATTATTTACCTCGTTTCTAATATTCCGATGTTCTTTGACATCGTTTGCAAACATAGAAGATTATACCACACAAACAACAAAATTGCAATAGCTTTTTGAAAATTTCTTTTGATTTTTTTAAAATTCCGCCTGTACCTCATCCTTAAGCTTAGCAATTATCTTTTTTTCAAGTCTTGATATGTAGGATTGAGATATACCAAGTCTGTCAGCCACCTCTTTTTGAGTAAGCTCACGCTTGCCCCCCATTCCGTAGCGAAGCTCGATTATCTCTCTTTCCCTCTCGTCAAGCTCGGATACCGCCCGTCGTATTCTGTCACGCTCCTCAAGCTGCTCAAGCTGTGATGCCACAGTATCCTCATCGTTCCCGAGAATATCCGACAGGAGAAGCTCGTTCCCGTCCCAATCGGTGTTTAAAGGCTCGTCAATAGACACCTCGGCTCGCACGCCCGAATGCTTGCGCAAATACATAAGTATCTCATTCTCAATACACCTCGACGCATAGGTAGCAAGCTTTATGTTCTTATCCGACCTAAAGGTGTTTATCGCCTTGATAAGACCGATAGAGCCTATGGATACAAGGTCTTCGATACTTGCCCCCGTATTTTCAAATCGCTTGGCAATATATACCACAAGCCGAAGATTATGCTCTATGAGCAGCTGCCTCGCTTCCTCGTCATACGGAAGCCTTGCGATTATGTCGGCTTCCTCTTCCCTCGTCAGTGGCGCAGGCAGAACACCCGAGCCGCCTACGTAATATACCCCTCGCTTTTTCCCGAACAGCTTTTCCCAAATCCTGTTTACAAGGTCATATACCTTAAACATAACCACCTGCACAATTCCCTGCCGCTCAATATCTCTCATAATTCCCCCAATATTTTAAAAAATTTCGTTACACCATAAGACAGGACGGTATCAGCGCACGGCTTCCCGAGCCGCCCTCAGAAAGGTCAGACAGCGCAATTATGGCATCTGCCTCTCTTGTTTTCCCTTTTACCGAAAGGCTCACCCTATCCGCTCTTACGCCGAGAAGCATACCGCTACCCGAAACCGTGGCGGCGGGTATCAGCACCAGCCGTCTTTTATGCTCTGTGGAAATAAAGTCAAAATTCAAGGACCCCATATTATTAGCTATCTCTCGAAGCTCCGCGGGCAAGATGGGAGATAGAGCCGAAACGTCCGCTACTATACAGGGCTTTCCGCTTATAGGGTCGCGCAAGAGATTACCGCTGTCGGTCATTCCCAAAATTCTTACCGAGCGCCCACCGTAGGTGATTTCCAGCTCCGCCTCACCCACGGACATCCGTTTAGTAAAAAATCTGCCCCCAACCAGGGTGATCGCCGCGCTGACAATAGCCAACAGAGCAAAAAGCCACACCGATATGCCGTCTCCGTCGGTCTCTTTTATTCCGTCGAATATTCCCGAACGGTTGAAAAGATTAAAAAGGGCTGTCATTGCGCCGCCGAGAGCCATTGAAACCGCAGTATATACAAGTATGTAAAGAGGATACCGCCGCCATTCCTTTAACGAAAAAAACGCTATGGCGCAGATAAGGGCGCAGGCGATAACGTCAAAAACAAAAGCCACTCCCCTGCTAAAGCTGAAAAACAAAGCGGCATTTGCGTATATACCCCCAAGGATAGCCGCCAACAGCCCCCTCAGAAGAGGCATTTTATGGGATAAAAGCTTTGCGCTCAGATACAGGCACAGAAAATCCATACTGAAATTTATCATAAAAAAAAGGTCAACGTAAACAGTTCTTTCCAAAACAGACCCCCGAAAATTCTTTGTAGCTCTATTATACTACTTTTATATTGCGCATTTTGTCTCTTTCGGGCGAGTATCAAAGTTTTTTTAGTTACTTTTATAGGATGGGTTTTCCACTTTTCTTTTTAAATAAGGTGGAGTAAAAGAAAATATAACTGATAGCTGTTTTACTGTTAAATATAAAATTCATTAAATAAAGAAACCTCTCGGTAGCGCAGCAGCTGTCCGAGAGGTTTCTACATTAGAAAGAAAACCATAATAATTTAGCAAATAGCAGGCGAATAACCAATATTCTTATTTGCAATGTTTTCTTTGCTCCACTTTCTTTTTTAAAAGAAAGTGGAAAATAATCCTCAAAACTAATTATATATCTTAAAATATCCCTTTTCGTGCTGACAGGTAGGGCAGAAATCGGGGGGCTGCTTTCCCTCGACAACATAGCCGCAATTAAGACATAGCCACTTGGTACTGTCGCTGTCCGAGGTAAAGACTGTGTTTGACCTTACCTTTTCAAGATACTTTCCGTATCTCTCCTCGTGGAGCTTTTCCACCGATGCCACTCTTTCAAAAAGCCCCGCCAAAAAGCCAAAGCCCTCTTCTCGCGCCTCGTCGGCAAACTGAGAATACATAGTAGACCACTCAAAATGCTCTCCGTCCATTGCCCTGTTCAGATTTTCCTCGGTAGTACTCCAGCCGCCGAGAAATTTAAACCATATCTCGGCATGCTCCTTTTCATTTTCCGCCGTTTCGCAGAAAATATTCGCTATCTCCACATAGCCGTCCTTTTTAGCCGCCGCCTCAAAAAGCTTGTAACGCAAATACGCCTGTGACTCTCCCGACATAGCGGTATGAAGATTTTGCTCGGTCTTAGTGCCGCTCAGGGCATCGGGCGTTACGTTTCCCTTTTGAAATTCTCTTTCCATAATATCCCCCTTTAAAATATATTATTATAATTCCCCATATTACCAAAATTATTCTTACTTGACAAATAACAAATAATAAAGTATAATAAATTAAGAAAATCAAAGGAGAAAATTATGGAAAGAATTGCAAGCTTTGACGTTGACCACGACAAAATAGTTAAAGGTATATACATCTCAAGAATTGACGGTGATATCGTTACTTACGATATGCGTACCCGTGTACCTAACGGTGGCGACTATATGTCCAATATAACGATGCACTCGGTAGAGCATATGTTCGCTACCTACGTGCGTAACAGCAATATAGGCAAGAACGTAATATATTTTGGACCTATGGGCTGCCGAACGGGATTTTATCTTCTCGTGCGATACGTTGAACCGACAGTTGTGGGTGAAACGGTCAAAAAGGTTTTGCGCCTTATCGTTGACCACGAGGGCGGAATGTTCGGCGCGACCAGACAGGAATGCGGCAATTACCGCGAGCTTGATATAAACGAAGCCAAAGCAGAGGCAAAAGCATACCTTGATGTTTTAGAAAATAGCGAAATAACGTTTGAATACCAAAAATAATAACGTAAAAATATAAGGGCAGCCAAATCGGCTGCCCTATACCTTTTCCTCTGAATACAATTCGTCGTAATACCATTTCATTGGATTTTCGTATATGTATTTTACGTGTTCGTCATAATCCTTGCCATTACGTATAATATGGTCATAGGAGCGTGACTGCCAAATATCTTCTCCGTACTCCTTATTACAAAAGCGCTTAAAGGTTGAAATGAATTTTGAAAAAGCGCTGTTAGCCTTTGTAGGGACAGGCGTCCTCGACTGTCCGTTTTCTGATATAACCAAAAGCATATGAATGTGATTCGGCATAACAACATAATGCTCGACGGATATATAGGTATAAAATTCATTCAACTGATTTATATATTTATCTGCTATTTTACCATATTGCGATAATTCCACAGTCGGACAGTCGAGGACGCCTGTCCCTACAATGCGAGATAGAATACATTTTCTGTTTTTGGTACATACCGTAACAAAAATCGTCATTTCTTGATTATAATCATATCCTTGTAGTCGTGGACTTTTTCTATTTTTCAATATTTCCATTTTAGCGCAAGCTTTTATTGCTTCATTATCTTCTGCTTTTCCACAACGACCTTAGCGAAAACGAACGCCGCCGCAAGCACTGCAAGAGAAATTACCGACAGAACCTGGGGCGCATAGACCGATATGCCAAAAAGGCTGTTTCCGTTTTCTTGAATACGGCTTGCCAGCAAGCCCGCAAGCAGAGATGCGGCAAAACCGCAGACACCGCCGATGCTGTTCTTTATTGCCGATGCCTGAACGAAATATTTTTCATCCACGTAGCTATACGTAATATTCAAGAAATTCGATGCCGTACCCGCCTGACACACGTTATAAAGTATGGTAAAGGGAATTATAAGTATCCACGTCTTGGGAGTCGTGAAGATGTTTATCGCAAATCCAACCGCCGCCACAATAAGGGCAAGCTCAATTCCCTTAGTATATGAACGCTTATCAGAATATCTGCCAAAGGGCTTGGATAGCGCAAAGCGCGCGCCCTGACTTACTATGTTTATTATCTGCACCGCTCCTACCGTAAGCAAAAGCTCATTGGTCTTGAATGCGCCGAGAAAACCGACCGTGGTATATATTGCCACGTTATACAGAACGTAAAGGATTATAGCGTTTCGGTAATTTTTGTTTCCGAGAGTATTAGCAAGCACCTCTTTCATAGGCGCGGACTCATTCTTTTCCTTGGGGCGTATGTCGTTCTTTATAAGCAATAGGCAAACAAGATCGCTGAGGGCGAAAATAAATATACCTACCGCGGCAAAGATAAATCCGCCGTGGAGATTATTACTTTCCTCAAACGCCGTCATAGCCCAACCCACAACAAGGGTAACGACCATACCCGTGATAAGGGATATCATCTCTTTCGTCGCGCCATATGAGCCGCGCATGTCGGGATGAACGTAGGAATTTCCCCAACGGTATATCATAGAGGTTACAAAATAGTTACCGAAATAGGCAAGCAGTATGCCGCCTACCGCCAAAACGCCCTTTATCTTACCGTCTATAGGTAAAAACGGAATAAGATATAGGGACATAAAAAATATCTGGCTAAGAAAATGGAATATTATTACGAAAACCTTTGTATTCGATATTTTTTGAACTACAAATACCGAAAAAAGCTGAAACAAAAAGGCAAGGGATATAAAGGACGATACTATACCGATAAGCCAGTCGGGCATACCGATGTCGGTCAGGAGCTTAGCCAAAAATGCGTCCTGTACCAAAAGAGCTACGAAATATTCAAAGGCGCACTCCATACAGTACGCGCCGCGGGAACGCTTGTAGTCCTTTGTTGAAAACAATTCTGGGGCTGTTGCGTTCATATTTTTCCTTTCAAGCGTCTAAATACGGGAAAATTCCAGTGGAATCTTCCCGTATCTTATTTTTTATTGTGATTATTTAGCAGACTTCCAATATGTAACGATAAACTCGGTATCAGACAGCCTCTGGATATTGTAATCGTAGCTGTTCTTAGGAAGCTTACAGGTCACGCCCTCTGCTACCGTCATATAGTATACGTAGCAGGAAACGGTCGTGCTTTCGCCCATGGTCTTAACGCCCTTAACCGACATTTCCGTATCGGGAGTGGTTGCCTTTATCTCAGCGATATAACTGTCAAGACCGTAGAAATTCTCGTCAGCTTTAACCTTTTTCTGCTTATCTGCTATGTACTTTGCGTGAGCAAGTCCGACGTAACGGAAAACGCTATCCTCTCCCTCAGCATCGGATACACGGACGAATCCGTATTTATAAGCGTTATCCACTATCCATTTACATTCGGTAGAGCCGTATATGGGGTCATATACCTTCGTCGTTCCGTCCTCGGCAAGATGCTCGTACTGTATCTCTACCGCAAGAGCGTTAGCAAAGTACGCGCCGTTAACAGCGCCCTCTTTTGTGTCATAAGCCTCTTCCAACCAAAGAACGACCTCATCGTTAGTTGCCGTATGGAAATCGGCAATCATTTTATTAAACGCATCAAAGGCTTCTGTCTGAAGTCCCTG
>JAZOMG010000014.1:0-12921 GCA_045653705.1 Eubacteriales bacterium
CCTCATAATCAAGCTCGGCGTTCAATTTATCATACACGCCCGCTATGGCGTTATATCCCTCGCAACCGCTCATTTTTGCTCCTTATCAAATTCAAACAGCTCAAATATCTTATATATATCTCCCGCGCCCATAATGACAACGGCATCGCCCTCTCGGACTTCCCTTGTCAGTATCTCCGCGCCCTCGGCAAAGCTATGACAGGCTGTTGCACGCTCTCCTATTCTCTCGGCTAAAAGCTCCGCGCTTACTCCGAGAGTATCGGTTTCCCGAGCGGCGTAAATATCTGCCACAACAACTCTGTCTGCTACGGAAAGAGCTTCGGCAAGTTGGTCAAACAGCGCCGCCGTACGGGAATAGGTATGGGGCTGAAACAGACAAAAAAGTCTGCCCCCCTCTGCCTTGTAGCCCGAAGCTCCCCTGAGGGTTGCCGCCGCTTCGGTGGGGTGGTGTCCGTAATCGTCAAAGAAAGGAACTCCCGAAAGCCTGCCGCGAAGCTCCATACGCCTTGCCGCTCCCGAAAAGCTGTGAAGTCCGTTTTCTATTTCGGTGCGTTCAAGTCCGCAAAGTCTGCATACCGCAACCGCCGCAAGGGCGTTATATACGTTATAATATCCCGTTACAGACAGGTCAATGTGGCAAACAAGGCTTTCATTTTCGATAACGTCAAATGAATATCTTTCTCGGTTCTCGGTAACGTTAACAGCTCTCAGCATAGCATCGCAGTTATCGATACCAAAGGAGATCAGCCGCCCGTCAAAATTTTCAATCGCGTCTTTAACGTTTTTGTCGTCACAGTTATAAACGGCAACGCCGTCCTTGCCTGTAAGCGTGGCAAACCTGCCATAGGAGCGTTTTATTTGCTCTATGCTTTTGAAATAATCCACGTGGTCCATCTCGATATTAAGTATTACAGCCACCGTAGGATTAAAATCAAGAAAGCTGTCCATATATTCGCAGGCTTCAAACAAAAAGCTCTTCTCGCCGCCCACTCTGTAAGCTCCCCCCATAGTAGAAAGCTCAGCCCCCGAAAGAACGGTAGGGTCTGCGCCCCCCAATATAAGAGTATGGGCGCACATAGAGGTACAGGTGCTTTTGCCGTGCATACCCGAAATGCCTATACGTTTTTCATAGCCTGTCATTATGTATCCGAGATAATCCGCTCTTGAGAAGCAGGGCAAGCCCAGCTCCTTGGCTCTCAGATATTCGGGATTTTCGGGAGAGATAGCCACGGTATACACCACCGCGTCATATCCCGTGATGTTTTCGGCGTTATGGCTGTAAAATATCTCTATGCCCTCGACCTCAAGCCTTTCGGTAAGAGCGCTCCTCGCTCTGTCCGAGCCGGCTACCCTATACCCTCTCTTTTTTGAGATATGGGCAAGGGAGGACATATTTATTCCACCTATACCGATAAAAAATATACTCTTGCATTTATTGAGTGCCTCGCCTATCCGCTTAGCGCCAAAATGGGTATTTTCAGTAGCCATAATTCCCCCACACGTGGTAAATATCGTTTTTTGTCGGCTTTTGCCGAAGCTTTGGGGTATTTCGTATATCCTGTAATATCCCCAAAAAACAGGTCGACAGCTTTATGTGTATTTTCAAATATGTTCACACAAAAAACTTATTTTCGTTGTATAACCGTCAAATATTAATTGTATAATAATATCAACAAGTAAAAAATACCATTTAATAAGATCAAAGAAAAATCAACTCACACGGAGGTATCTAAAATGCAGATCACAGATGTTAAGGTAAGAAAGCTGTTTGATGAGGGGCCTATGAAGGCTATCGTTTCGGTGACCTTTGACGGTCAGCTGGCAGTTCACGACATTAAGGTTATAAACGCCAGAGACAAGTTCTTCATCGTTATGCCAAGCAGAAAAAATCCCGATGAAACATACAGGGATATCGTACATCCCATAAACGCTCAGTTCCGCAGTACGCTTGAAGCCGAGGTCATAGCGGCTTACAACGCAGAGTTCGAGGCTGCCGAGGCGGCAAAGCTATCCGAAGCTCAGACCGAAACCGAGGAGCAGCCTGTTTAAAATTCTTATATCCTATCTTCCAAGTGAAGATAGGATATTTTTTATTTCAAGCTTCCGTGTGATATGAGTATCTGCTTATTCTTTATCTGCAAAAGTCCGTAGCTCCCCTCGTACACACTGCCGGGATTCATTACCCACAAGGGCTTCTTCAGGGTATATCCGTCTATCTCATACCCCTCGGGATAATATCGCTCCACAGGCGTATGAGTGTGTCCGTAAAGCAGAATATCCGCCCCTCTTTTTGAAGCGTATACCACTGCCCTCTCCTCTCCCGATTTAACGGAATGAGTATGACCGTGCATCATAATAACATTATATTCTCGGAGGTTCAGAGAAAGTTCCTCGGAAAGCTCATAAATACTCCCGCCAAAGGAAAAAGCATCGCAATTTCCGCGCACACCGCCGAAAAGTCCTTTTGTCAGCGTATCCGACAGGTCTCTCACTCCGTCGCCGAGAAAAAGAACGCCGTCTCGGTCGGGATGCAGGCTCGCCGCTCTCTCGGCAAGGTCCGCTCTGCCGTGTATATCGGATATTACAACGAATTTCATACGACAGTCTCGGCAAGCTGCTCTTTCTTTGCGTATTCCGAGCCGCGAGGCACAAGGAATTTAACAGCGCCCTTAGCCACAGACATCAAAAGCGCATCCGCCTTCATAACCTCACCGTCCACGCATATATTCGTAATACCGTCAAAATCTATCTTTACAGTATCAACCAGCAGGTTTCCGATTATGTCGGTATGCTTGAGGTGTGTTCCATTTTTATAGCTACCCACAATAGATACGAATTTACGTCTTGTGACGTTAGCCACGGTCAGCGCGTTTATCTTGCCGTTACATATGGAGCTGTCGGGATTGGAATGAAAGCCGCCGCCGCAAAACTCGCCGTTTCCGTATGTAGTAAGCAATAGCTTGTGTGGCTTTGATTCACCGCCGTCAAAGGATATTTTGCAGTTGACCCCCGGCTTACGTATAAGCGTAAGGGCAAGTCCCGCAACGTAGGCAAGCTTCGAGGGAAAGAGCTTGTGGGCTTGAAGCTTCTCCTTTTCGGTAACTACCTCGCAGTCAAAGCCGATATTTATCATATTAACGGCGTACATATCGTTACAGCCGATAAGGTCTATATCCATAGGCTTTGAATTTATCTGGGCTTCAATGTCAAGAAAATTCTCCGTGCCTGTAAAATTACGGACAAAGTCGTTGCCCGTACCCGACGGCACAGTTCCCATATATATATTCTCCCTGTCCTCGACAGACATAATACCGTTAGCCACCTCGCAAAGCGTTCCGTCACCGCCGCAAGCGAAAAAGCTGTGCTCGCCGCCGTCAGCGTTATCCTTTACGTATCGGGTAGCGTCTCCCACGCCTGTGGTAAAATATATTTCATAGTCTGCTCTAAGACCTTGGCAGACCTTATTTATTTTTTCGGCAAGGGGCTCGGCAAGCTTTCCCTTACCTGCCGCGGGATTTATTATAAAATGGTATTTCATCTTATCTCCTTTTTAGGGAATGGATATTTTTTTGGTCCCGTGCATAGAATTACACTGCACTACCTTATATTTTAACACAAAAATCGCAGATAGTCAATCTTTTTTTGACAGGATACGCGCCTGTGGCATATATTATTATAGAACAAATTTTTACATACAAAAAGGGGGATCCGAAATGGAGATCAACAGAGATTCTATAAACAGACTTTTAAGCCTTAACGACAGACAGCTCAAAGGTATAATTCAGAATTTAGCCAAGGAGAGCGGAATCAATCCCGCAGAGTTTAATATTGACACCGATAGTATAGAAAGCATACGCCGCGCCCTGTCTGCCGCCAGTGACGATGACTTAAAAAAGGTAGCCGAGCAATACGAGGCAAACAAAAGAGGACGGTGACGCGTTATGACCTCTCCGCAATTTGACAGCCCCGCTCAGCCTTCTCTGTCCGATGCCATAAATAAGCTTATGGCGAATCCCGAGATAATCTCTATGGTAGCCTCAACACTGGGAAATATGAACGCGCCTCAACCCGAAAAGACCGAACAGCCGCCAAAACCCGAGGAAGCGTCTGCCGAAAAGGTGACCTCAGAGGTATCGGCACTTCCCGCCCCTCAAGGCGCGGGTGCGCCCGACCTTGGGGAGCTTATAAAGGGTATAGCTCCAATGATGTCAAGACTTAGCGGCGGTGAAAAAAGAGGCTCTCAGTCCCGTGAGGCAGACCGCCGCGAGGCACTTTTGTGCGCTCTTAAGCCCTACGTAAGCGATGGGCGCAGAGAAGCTATTGATTATATCATACGGATATCTCAGGTTTCGGATCTACTCAAAAACATTCAAAATCAGCCATAGGAGAAATTATGTATTCAAGACAAAACGCTGACGCAAGGTCCTCTCGCGGCTTGCGGATACCAAGCAATTACAGCGGAAATGCCTTTTTCACGGATGTTGAGGAACGGCAAGCCGAGCCCGAGCCCGCCGATGCCCGTGACGAGCCTGCTGAGCGCGTGTCTGTCGCTGAGCCTACCGTGACGGTCAATGCGCAGCCAAAGGGCGATGCCGTTCCGTCGGGAATATCTCAGCTTTTTGGCAAGGGCTCGTCGGGGGGCATAGGATTTGAGGAGCTTCTCATTCTCGGACTTGTCTTTCTCATTTCCCAGAACGACACCAAGGATGACCTTGCCTTTCTTCTGCTGCTTCTGCTTTTTATCAGGTAAACAAACCCAAAAACAGGTCTTAAGCATCTCGGCTGTAAGACCTGTTTTTGATTATTGCTTTATTTTCTGCTTTCTTATATCCGTACCCGAGAAAAGAATGGGATAATACTCACCGATAAGTCGGCTGTATATTCTCTCGGTATACTTAGCTTCGATTTCCTTAGAGGAAAGATTTGTGTTTATTATAGTACATTTTCTGCTGTTTATACGGGCATTGATAACGTCGTACAGACAGGAGACCGTAAACTGGTTAGTCACCTCTGCTCCAAGGTCGTCTATTATAAGAAGCTCGGCTTCGCTGTATCGGCTCGTATCGTGCTTCGCCCTTGTTCCGTCTCCGAATCTTACGTCTTCGAAATCGCCTATCATTCCGACAGCCGTAACGTATAGCACGTCAAAGCCCCTGTCGATGACACGCTTTGCCACCGCGGTAGACAGGTGGGTCTTTCCAAGCCCCGTACCGCCTACAAACAGGAAATTTTTATAGGTGTCCTTGTCAAAGCTGTCAGCAAACATACGAAGTCTGTCACAGCTCATCTTCATAAGGTCAGGGTCGCCACCGCCTACGCGGTAGTAATCAATAGAAAAATTCTCAAAGGACTGAGTGCGAATAAGCGCGCCGATACCCGATGATTCATAGCCCGCCATAACGAGGGCTCTTTTCATACACTCGCACATTTTGGTATCAATAAATCCCGTATCTCCGCATTTTTCGCAGTCATACTTAACGTCGGAATAATCCTCGGGATAGCCGTTCTCCCTGAGTATCGCGCCACGCTCGGCAAGGAGCTTTTCGTTACGCTCCTTTATTCTCGCGATCTGCGCGTCGGCGTTTTTTCCCGATGCGATAACCCCCATAATGTCCATTCCCGTTCTCGACAGCAAAGCGTCAAGCTCTCTTATTCTCGGAAATTTGGCGTGAAGCTCTGTGCGGCGTTGCCCTGCCCTATCTCTCGCCAATATGTATTTTTGGGAGAACTCCGCTTTTATTCGGATATAATCCTCTCTGTTATAGCCCATAGCTATTCCTCTCAGTATCTAAATTTATTTCAGCTCCTCGTAGCTTCTCTGGAGCGCTGCTTCAAAGAAATCATCGGCATCATAGCTCTTAGCCACGCCTCCGCTCTTTTCACTCTTTTGTCTATCGAGATATTTTCTCACCTCATCGGCTGTCCGCAAGCCCTCGGAATTCCAATGCTCCAATATAGTATTCGTGTATTTCGGTACAGGCTTTTGGGTGTTATCCACCGTTATATCGTAGGCAAGCCGTATTACCTCTATATCGTAAGCAAAGCTCTCCGTCCAAGTGGAAAAAAGTCTTTTTTCGGTGGCGGTCAGCGCGCGGTCGCCTATGCCGTAAAGGGTCTTTATCTGCGCAACCACCTCTCCGGCGCGCTCCATTTGACCGATGCGCTCTATCACCGCAGACGTTTCGGTTATGCCCTCGTCGTAAAGCGCCATTGCAAGGGTCTCGGCATAACGCATTGTTTTCTTGCCCTTACCCGCTATGTAATTGAGAATAACAAGCACCGCTTCCTCGTCGTATCCGAGACGCTCCACAATACCCACAAGTATTCCTATATCGTAGGTTCGGAACATTTTGCCCATTATTCTCTGCGCCTCGTCCACAAGCTCTGCCGTAACTATCCTTTTTTCCATAATGTCGGCAAGCTCTCGGGCGCTGTAATCCTCGGTAATATTACTCTTCTCTATAACTCCGTTTCTGTGAGCGGTCACCGATTTCGGCTTTTCTTTTTCCACCTTCGGGGGCTGTTCTTCCGCTTTAGCCTTTTTTGCAGAGGCATTTTCCACGATCCCCGCCCCTCTCCAGAATTTAAGAGAAGCCCTGACCTCGGAGCTATCCATTCTGAGAGCCTCGCAAAGCTCTTCGGGCGATACCTCTCCGCCCTCCTTATCCGCAAGCATCATCAAAGCGACCAATATCCTCATATCCGCTTCGTCGGCGTTATTCAACAGCTCGCAGAGCCCCTCGGGCAACTGACCGTATCTGTATTTTATTTTAATTTTGGTCTCTTTTCCCATATGCTTTCATATCACTCCGATTTTGTCCTTTTTTCATCAATGCTCTTAGCTACGTCATAGCAAAGCGTCATAAGGGAGTCGCCAAGATGCACGTTTTCAACAACGATACCGCTGTTGCCCATATCCAGCTCCCTACCCGTAAAATTCCATATACCGTGAATGTCGGTCTGCACAAGTCTTGATGCCACCTCGGTTGCGTATTCCTTTGGCAGTGTAAGTATAACGATATCTACGTCGAAATCGCGGATACGGGTTTCAAGCTCTACCATATCGTATACGCGAACGTTACCTATTTTCTTGCCTATGACCTGCTTGGATATATCGAAAATAGCCACAACGTCAACGCCCCGCTTCTCGAACATAGGACTGCGGACAAGGGCGCTTCCCAGATTACCCGCGCCGATAACAGCCACGCGGAAGCCGTAGCCAACGCCTAAAAGCTCGCATATCTTTGTATAAAGATAATTTACGTTATAGCCGTAGCCCTGCTGACCAAATCCGCCAAAGCAATTAAGGTCCTGTCTTATCTGGGATGCGGTTACGTTCATCATTCTCGACAGCTCGGCAGAGCTTACGCGGGTCTTTCCCATACGTATAAGCTCACGCAGGTATCTGAAATATCTCGGCAAGCGCTTAATTACCGCCGAAGACACCTCGGGGCGAAAGCTATCCCGACCGTCTATTTCTCTTTGCAAAAGCTCCAAGGAGCGTTCTTTATCCTGAGATGTGTTTTGTGACATATTTTTAGCCTTTCTTCATTCAGCATTAGTCCGCCGCCGAGGCGTTAAGAGAGGTATCGGCAAAATTGCCCGACAGATATTCAAAATATCCCGCCGCCGCAACCATTGCCGCATTATCCGAGCATAGAGACAGTGAGGGTCTGCAAAATTTTATGCCCCGTCTCTGGCACAATTCTTCAAGTCCGCGTCTTATATGAGAGTTAGCCGCAACGCCCCCCGCAAGCACAAGGGTCTTAGCCCCGCTTTCGGTAAGAGCCATATCGGTCTTTGTTACGATAGCATCAACGATAGTCCTTGTATAAGACGCCGTAATATCCTCGTGAGAGGGCTCTGTTCCCTTTTGACGCTCGGAATTTATATAATTTAAGGTAGCTGTTTTCAAGCCGCTAAAGGAGAAATCAAGGGTATCTCCCGAAAGCGCGGGAGACGGAAGCTTTATTGCCTTAGAGTCTCCCTCGTAGGCAAGCTTATCCATAGCCGCTCCACCCGGATAGGGCATACCTATAACTCTGCCTATTTTGTCAAAGGCTTCTCCCGCGGCGTCGTCTCTCGTTGAGCCTATCTCGCAAAAATCATTGTAGCCGTCAACACGGTAAAAGGAGGTATGCCCTCCCGATACCACAAGGGCAAGAAAAGGCGGCTCAAGCTCCTCATATTCAAGATATGCGGCTGCAACGTGAGCCTTTACGTGATTGACGGGTACTAAAGGAATATTCCTTGAATACGCCAAGGACTTGGCGAAATTTACGCCTACCAGCAATGCGCCGATAAGTCCTGGGTGAGAGGTAACAGCCACGCACTCAATATCCGAAAGGCTTACCCCCGCCGTCTCTAACGCCTCATAGGTTATGCCGCTTATAGCCTCAATGTGGGCGCGGCTGGCTATTTCGGGCACAACTCCGCCGTAAAGCCTATGAGTCTCTATCTGGGAAGCGACTATATTTGAAAGTATCTGCCGCTTTCCCTGCTCCATTCTGACCACCGCCGCAGATGTCTCATCGCAGGAGCTTTCAATTCCGAGAATTATCATTTTTTATCCTTTTTGTTTCAGTTTTTAAATTTATAGACCATTTGGAGAGCATCCTCGGCAGGGTGCTTATAAAATCCCTTTCTTACCCCGCACTCAAAAAAGCCCTCGGAAAGATACAATCCCCGCGCCGCTTCATTTGACACTCTGACCTCTAAGAAAACAGAGCTCAAGCCTCTTTTTTCGGCTTCGGCAAGCATTGCTTGGACAACCGCTCTTCCGATCCCCTGACGTCTGTATTCAGGAGCAACGGCAATATTGGTTACCGCCCCCTCGTCAAGGACGCAGGTCATTCCGCCGTATGCCGCCGTCTTTCCGTCGAGCTCGCATACGACACCGAAATTGTCTCCGCTAAGCAAAAGCTCAAGACTATTCTCCGACCAAGGCTCTGAAAAGCAAAGCTTCTCAAGCTTATGTACTTCTGAGATATCCTCTTTTTTAAAACGCCGCACAGATAGCATATCAATAGCCGAAGGTACCCGACAAGGAATCGTCGTTTTCTATCCAATCCTCTACGTTTACAATTCTATATTCCTCTGCGGTGTCGCGGATAATTACGGTAGATATACCCGCATTTATTATCTGACGCTTACACATCATACAGCTTGACGTACCGCCAACTATATCTCCGCTTGCGGGGTCTACGCAGACCATATAAATAGTCGCGCCCAGCATCCTTTCTCTTGCCGCCGCTATTATGGCGTTTGCCTCGGCATGAACAGAACGGCAAAGCTCATATCTCTCTCCTCTGGGAATATTGAGCTTATCTCTCATACAGAAATTAATATCCGAGCAATTCTTTCTGCCTCGGGGCGCGCCGTTATAGCCTGTGGAAACGATAACGTCATCCTTAACGATTATAGCGCCGTATTTTTTACGCAAGCAGGGGCTTCTTTCGGCTACTGTCCTTGCAATATCCAAATAATAATTATGCTTCGATACTCTGCTCATCTTTCTACCTCACAAAAAATAAACATACATAATTTATTATACATCATATCGTCGGATAAATCAAGACGTTTTTACAAAAAGATGAGGAAAATATATATACACAAACAAAAATGAGGCGGGAGACAAGCCCCCGCCCTACGGTATGCCCCCCACATAGGAGAGGCTTATTTATAATTTCTTTTATTGGTCTGCCTTTTCTTCGGCAACCTCTTCGGCTGTACCCTCAATGACCTTGGGCTCATCAGAGCCAAATACCTTTGCGTATGCAAGTATATTCATAACAAGGCTTACCAAAAGATAGGTCGCTGCTATGCCGCCGCAAGCTATTATACATATGTTTACAAATCCGCCCGCAATTCCTACTATAACGCTCAATGGAGCAAGTATAATTGTTAACCCACATAAAAATCCGAGCGCGCCAACAGTTGCTAAAACAAGCAATATTAAAAGCAAACAAGCCACAGGACAAGCTAACATTGCCGCTATGTGAATAATTATTCCTAATGCCAGCTTTCCGCCGCTGCCTGTAAAAGCAAACGCAACGGGAAATATTTTCTTTAAAACCTTCATTCCAATCTCCTATATCAAAGTATATATAAAAACGATAGGCGTGCGCCTACCGTTTTTATACGAATTCTGAATTACTCAGCAACCTTTTCCTCGGTCTTCTCTTCCTTTACAGGAGCTACGGGCTTTGCAGCCTTGATAACGTCAACTGCGAGAAGAATCTCAACAACGATAGCAGCGATGAAGTAGATGTTTACAAGTATTCCGATGGTGTTTACGGCAGATGTAAGAACCGCACCTATGATGGTAGCGGTAAGTATAAGAGAGATACCGCTGATAATGCTGCCTGCAACGATCATAAACACAACGTTAAGAATGATACCGATAGCCAAGGACTTACCCTTGTTGCAGTACTTGAAGGATACGGGGAATATCTTTCTGAGTATTGCGGAAACCTGATTGTCCTCGCCTACGTACTCTGCGGGAGTATCGAAGAGCTTGACAAAGTCAGCGATCATAAAGATCGCGCTGGCAGCCACATATGCAGATACGGCGCCCGACAGGATCCAACCGAGAACAGGGATGATACCAAATCCCGAACCGACAAGAGCAATAGCAACGTGGATAACGCAACCGAGTACGAATTTTCCCGTGGTCTTTGTAAAAGCAGCGCCAATGGGGAAAATCTTCTTCAGAACGTCAAGAACTTTTGAATTCATAACAAATTCTCCTTTAAGTATAAAATAATATTTATTGCTTTATTTTCAAGAGCATTGAAAATAATACAAACATAAATTGATAACATCTTTTATTTAATAATCATCGACGCTACGTCATAGATCAAGGGAATCTTAAACGATTCGCCTTTGAGCGCCTTTACAAGCGCAATGATCTGTAAAACCAGTATAACCACAGGAATAAACTGCAAAACCGCGCAAATAAATACGGAAAGCAGCTCTCTCTTTTCCTCGCGGCTGAGCACTGCCAGGTCTATAATGAATATCACCGCTCCAAATATCCAACCGATGAAAGGTATCCAAGAAAGTGCCATTGCCTTATTTTTTTCCAATTTTCCGCTGAAAAACTTTTTAGGTTCCATTAATACACCCCCAAATATCTGCTCGACCTATTATATCATATCATATATAAAATTGCAATAGTTTTTTTAAATCTTTTTAAACTTTTTTCAACAATAGTTGATAAAACTTTTCAATCAAGAACACCAATCACTTCCCCGCCCTTGTTCGCAAGAGCGGGGATTTTGATATAATTAGCGTACCAGAAAGCTTCCAATAAGTAGGCTTCCAATATTTGAGCTTTTAGTCACAGAAAGCATTTCAATATTCCAATAAACTTCCACAAAGTTTATAATTTTTCGCAAAAAATCTGCACAAAAAAAGAGGGAGCGACCCGAAGGTTACTCCCTTAAATGTTGCCAAGATGTATTAAATTACTTTTCCATGATTATTTCGGAGATAATGTCCAAAACCTTCTGATGGCAGCCGCCGCAGCCTGTGGAGCAGTGGGTTACCTTCTGCACGTCCTCGAATGCGGACAGTACGTTGTCAAAGCTCTTTTGTGTGTCAAGAGCGTCTGCGATGTCGTTGTAGCTTACCTGCTTACAGTTGCATACCATATAATTTTCCTGCATTGTTCCTACCTCCGAAACGTATGTGTGAATTACTTGAAGTATCTGTTAAGCAGACCCTCGAACGCCTTGCCGTGTCTTGCTTCGTCGCGAGCCATCTCGTGGACGGTATCGTGGATAGCGTCGAGGTTCAGAGCCTTTGCTCTCTTAGCGAGGTCAAATTTGCCCTCGGTTGCGCCGTTCTCTGCCGCAACTCTCATCTCAAGGTTTTTCTTTGTGCTGTCGGTTACGACCTCACCAAGAAGCTCAGCGAACTTAGCCGCATGCTCTGCTTCCTCGTAAGCTGCCTTTTCCCAGTAAAGACCTATCTCGGGATAACCCTCGCGGTGAGCAACTCTTGCCATTGCGAGATACATACCAACTTCTGTACACTCACCCATAAAGTTTGCGCGAAGGTCCATCATGATATCCTCGGGAGCGCCCTGAGCAACGCCTACTACGTGCTCTGCCGCCCAAGTAAGACCCTCATCTGCCTGCTTGTTGAATTTCTCAGCGGGAACCTTGCACTGAGGACATCTTTCGGGAGCGCTGTCTCCCTCGTGAACGTAACCGCATACTGAACATACCCATTTTGCCATAATAATTTTTCTCCTTTAAAATAAATATTTTTGTTTTTTGTTTTTTAATCGGATCGTTTTTCGCGACATTCCTCGCATATGCCTAAGAACTCAACGTGACAGTCCTCTAACAGAAAGCCTTGGCACCCCTCAGCTCTCTCTCTAAGCTTATCTTCATCAAGCTCTACGCTGACGTCAGCCACAGCTCCGCATTTCCGACAGGTAACGTGACAGTGTTTTCCAAGTGTTATGTCAAATCTGTCGTTTGCGTCTCTCAGCTTCAGTCTTTGAATAACTCCCTCTTCGGCAGCCTCAGCTAATATCCGATAAACCGTAGCTCGGCTGATATTCGGATACTTTTCGTGTACCGCGTCGTATACCATACCTGCCGACGGGTGATTGGACATACTGCTGAAAACATCGGAAACGATCCCTTTTTGTAAGGTGTTTCGTTTCGTCATTTTTAAACTCCGTCCTTATTAGGATTTATTCTTGATATTATTATACCATAAAATTTTCGTTTGTCAATAGTTTTTTGAAATTTTTTTTAGAATTTTCAGTCATGACCACCAGCCGTGCTGGTGGCTTGCGATAGCCCCCTTGGGGCATTCCACACGCTGAGCCTATAGGCTCGTCGAACAATTTTCCACTTGCGAGGGTTGCCATACCGCCGCAAATGCGGCTCTAACTATAAGCCT
>JAZOMG010000015.1:0-14615 GCA_045653705.1 Eubacteriales bacterium
AATGTGTCATTGGTATACTCTAATCTTTCGGGAAAGGCAATAATCACCATTGACGGAAGCGAGTTTAACATAAGCGCTCGTCCCTTTGGATTAAAGGGCACAAATCAGGTGTTCAGGCTCGGAGATATGGCGGCAATTATCCACTTTCCCAAAAAAGGCGAGCCCGATATAGTCATCGACGGCAAATACGTTCGCTCGGGCAAGGATTATAACGCATAAAATATAACAAGGGCTGAGGATTTCCTCAGCCCTTGTTTTTATAGATTTTAAATTAGTTAAACTCTGCGTAGTACTTGATTGTACGAACCATCTGGCTTGTGTAGGAGTTCTCGTTGTCGTACCAAGAAACTACCTGTACCTGATATGTGTCGTCATCGATCTTTGCTACCATTGTCTGGGTTGCATCGAAGAGAGAGCCGTAACGCATACCGATAACGTCGGAAGATACGATCTCGTCGGTGTTGTATCCGAAGGACTCGGAAGCAGCAGCCTTCATTGCAGCGTTGATACCGTCAACAGTAACGTCAGTTCCCTTTACAACTGCTACGAGGATAGTTGTAGAACCTGTGCAGGTAGGAACTCTCTGTGCGGAACCGATGAGCTTGCCGTTGAGCTCGGGGATAACAAGGCCGATAGCCTTTGCAGCGCCTGTGGAGTTAGGAACGATGTTCTGTGCGCCTGCGCGTGCACGTCTGAGGTCACCCTTTCTGTGAGGACCGTCGAGGATCATCTGGTCACCTGTGTAAGCGTGAACAGTGGTCATGATACCGCTCTGGATAGGAGCGTAGTCGTTAAGAGCCTTAGCCATAGGAGCGAGGCAGTTGGTTGTGCAGGATGCAGCGGAGATGATCTGGTCATCAGCTGTAAGAGTGTCGTTGTTTACGCTGTAAACGATAGTCTTAAGGTCCTTACCTGCGGGAGCAGAGATAACAACCTTCTTTGCGCCTGCGTTGATGTGAGCCATAGACTTGTCCTTGGAGCAGTAGAAACCTGTGCACTCAAGAACTACGTCAACGCCAAGCTCGCCCCAAGGACAGTTGTTAGCGTCCTTTTCAGCGTAGATCTTAATGGTCTTGCCGTCAACAGTGATGCTGTCCTCACCTGCAACAACAGTGTCTGCGAGAGCGTACTTGCCCTGTGCAGTGTCGTACTTGAGAAGGTGAGCGAGCATTGCGGGATTGGTAAGGTCGTTGATTGCAACTACCTCGTAGCCCTCTGCGCCGAACATCTGTCTGAACGCAAGACGACCGATACGGCCGAAGCCGTTAATAGCAACTTTTACTGACATAGTAAAAATCCTCCATTTTATATAAAAAATTTTTTGACTTTCCGAAAATGGGCATAGCTTTAGCATAGCCATTCATTCTCAATTATATATTTTAACTCATTTTCTCCAAATATGCAAGCGTTTTGGCAAAATTTTCTGAATTTCGTAGGCTTGTACGATTTTTTATAATTATTTTTGTAAAAATCGTTAAAATTACCACAATCTTTTCAGTCTAAAACAATTGATTTTTTCTTTCCGTTCTTATTTCGGGGGTATTCTCTTATTCTTGTCACAAAATCGAGGTTTACAGCTTCAAGCGTTCCCTTTTTCTCAACCAGCATCGCTCCCCCGCTTACTTCCTTTATAACGACCTCAAGCTGTGAATTAAAGGTATAAACTATACATTCTTTGCCTATAAATTTCTTTGCAAGTTCTTCCATCGGATCATTCTCTCCTTTATTTTTTCTCTTATCGTTTATCATTCTACATATTACCGCTTGTTTATGCTGTCTTTGAATATACAAAACGATTACAATGGTTACGATGGCAATGATAAGACCGGTATTTTCAACTCCCATAGCAGTATCCCTCTACGCTTAAAGGGCTGCCGTAAAATGCGACAGCCCTTATTTATCTTAATTAAACAGCGCCCTGAGCCTTCATAGCCTCTGCAACCTTGATGAAGCCTGCGATATTCGCGCCTGCTACAAGGTCGTCTCCAAGACCGTACTCGTTTGCAGCCTTGATGGAGTTATCAAAGATGTTCTTCATGATCATATGAAGCTTAGCGTCAACCTCCTCGGAGGTCCAGCTGTAACGCATAGAGTTCTGAGACATCTCAAGACCCGAAACGGCAACGCCGCCCGCGTTAACTGCCTTAGAGGGAGCAACGATAACGCCGTTAGCCTTAAGGTAAGCAATAGCCTCGTTGGTAGTAGGCATATTGGAAACCTCAACGTAGTACTTAACTCCGTTAGCAACTATCTGTTCAGCCTCAGCCATACCTACCTCGTTCTGGGTAGCGCAGGGCATAAGGATATCAGCCTTAACGCCCCAAGGCTTCTTGCCGGCAAAGAACTCAACGCCGAACTTATCAGCATAGTCCTGTACTCTGTTACGGCAGGATGCTCTCATCTCAAGCATAAAGTCGATCTTTTCCTGTGTATTGATTCCGTCGGGATCGTAAACGTATCCGTCGGGACCCGAAATTGTAACTACCTTACCGCCAAGCTCAGTGATCTTGGAAACAGTACCCCAAGCAACGTTACCGAAGCCCGATACCGCAAAGGTCTTGCCCTTGATATCGTCCTTGAAGTAGTTGAGAAGCTCAACCGTGTAGTATACCGCGCCAAAGCCTGTTGCCTCGGGACGGATGAGCGAACCGCCGTAAGGAAGCCCCTTACCTGTGAGAACGCCTGTAAACTCGTTGCGTAGTCTCTTGTACTGACCAAAGAGGTAGCCTACCTCACGCGCTCCAACGCCGATGTCGCCTGCGGGAACGTCTGTGTCAGCGCCTATGTACTTGGAAAGCTCTGTCATAAAGCTCTGGCAGAAGCGCATAACCTCTGCGTCGGACTTGCCCTGAGGGTCGAAGTCGGAGCCGCCCTTACCGCCGCCCATGGGGAGAGAGGTGAGGGAGTTCTTAAAGGTCTGCTCAAAGCCGAGGAACTTGATGATGCTCTCGTTAACGGTGGGGTGGAAACGGAGACCGCCCTTGTAAGGACCTATTGCGCTGTTGAACTGAATTCTGAAGCCGCGGTTTACCTGTACGTTGCCCTTATCGTCTGTCCACGGAACGCGGAACTTGATAATTCTCTCAGGCTCTACCATTCTCTCAAGAACGCCCGATGTGATGTAGTCGGGGCGAGCTTCGATAACGGGCTCGATAGACTCGAGAACCTCTTTTACTGTCTCGTGGAATTCGGGCTCGTTAGGATTTCTCTTAACAACTCTATCCATCAGCTCGTTAAGATACTGATTTTTAAAACTCATTTTTGGATACCTTCCCTTTTTTATTTTTGTTTTAATGAAAAACGAAATTATGGAAATGAAAGTTAAGAGATGCCCTCTTGCAAAAAGCAATGTGACGTTTCGCAAAATTCACTCCACTATTCATTATATCACACCTTTTTTTTACTGTCAATAAAAAATTTTCATTTCCCTGCATTTTCTGCAAGATTTTTTTCTTAAGTTTCAAAAAGGGGCAGAGAAAAACAAAATCTCTGCCCCTTTTTTTCTAAATATAATACTTTAATTCGGTTATTTTAAGCCCTCAGCATCTTCCGTCAGAGCCGAAAAGTATCATTTTTCTCTTAACTGCTTCCTTAATTGCCTCTACCTTTTTATTGCGTATGCTGAGATAATCAAGGTCGGCGTTTTCAAGCACAGCGTTCTTTCCCGCCACGCACAGGTCGGTAAAGATATTTATCTTGGCGATTCCGTGCTTTACGGTATTTCTGAAATCATCGTCGGAAAGTCCCGAGCCGCCGTGAAGCACCAAGGGAGTGTCAAGAGCGGCTCTTATATCCGAAAGGCGCTCAATATCAAGCTTTGGCTTTGATTTATACGCGCCGTGAGCCGTTCCTATGGCAATGGCAAGGGCATCCACCCCTGTTTTCTCCACAAAGCTTACCGCTTCCTCACAGGTGGTATACATATCCGAGGTCTCGTTGTCTCCGCTTGCCGCCTCGCCAACGTGTCCTATCTCGCCCTCAACGGTAACGCCCATAGCGTGAGCTATCTTTACTATCTCGGCGGTAGCTCTGAGATTTTCCTCAGCATCCCCTGCCGAGCCGTCGAACATTATACTGGAAAAGCCCAGCTTCATAGCCTCTATGCAACGCTCAAAGGTCAGTCCGTGGTCGTAGTGTACCACAACGGGAACGCTTGCGCGCTTTGCCGCCGCAATTATAGAGGGGGCGATGAGCGACAGCTCCCCGTAAGGCAAAAGCACCTCGGCAGTTCCTATAACAATAGGGGAACGAAGCTCCTCTGCCGCCGATATTGCCGCCTCAAGCATATCGGTATCGGTGGTATTGAAAAGCCCTACGGCATAGTGATTTTTCTGAGCGTCCCTTAATACTTCATTAAGATTTACAAGCATTTTTTAATCCTCAACTTTCAGGTCTCTTACAAGTCTTTTATCTGTAAATACGTCGGTCTCGTCGGTGCTTCTTGTGGAAAACTCGGAAATTACCGCGCCGTCCTCACCGGCTTGAAACCAGTGCCACGTTTCGGGCATAATAGTATACTGCTCCCCGGGATTCAGCACTACCTCGTGGAAAACGCTTACCTCGCTTTCGGGCATTTGCGCCTGAATATTTTCACGCTCGCCCTCTCCGCTTACGTAAAGGTATACCTTACCGTAACGGCATCTGAAGGTCTCTTCCTTACCCGCCATTCCGTTTGTTGGCACGTGCATATGCTCGGCGCAGGTCTGGAAAGGAAGCAGTACCATCTCCTTTGCGCAAACTCTATCGGTGTTTACGTAGGTCAGAAGCTGTAAGCCCATTTTGTCCACTATACCCAAGCCGAAATCCACTATCTCGATGCGCGCCTTTTCTTCATCGGTGAGAACTATGCCCGCCTTTTCATAATATTCAAGCGCCTTGTTTATCTGCTTTTTAACGTCTTCTCTTTTCATAATTCAAGTCTCCCGTATTTATCGGCTAATTTTAAAATTTCTCCCTTTGACCTCATTCCGTCCACCGAATTGGCGGCAAACAGGTTGCACGCCGCGGCGGCAGAGGCAAATTCAAGTATCTGCCTGTCACCCATACTGTTATATATACCGTAAAGACAGCCTGCGCAAAAGGCATCGCCCGCGCCAACTGTTCCCTTTATTTCCTCGGGGGGAATCCTCAAGGACGGAACACAGGTAAGGCTATAATCCTTACCCATAATATAGCTTGCTTCCTTGCAATGAACTATTACCCTATCCCGAACTCCCGCGTCCACCGTCTTTCTCATAGCGGCTTCAAGGTTCTGGCGGTTAAGCGCCCCTGCGGGGGTTCTCGCTTCAAGTCCCCATATAGCGCAGCACTCAAGCTCGTTTATTATAACGTAGTTACAGTACTTGAGGGCGGGAATCACCTTTTTGCCGAAATCTGCTTCGCTTGCGCTGACAACGTCTACAGAGGTCTTTATACCTCTTTTCTGAACGTCCCGCAAAAATCTCGCCATTACTGTTCCGTATGTCTTATCCTCAGCATCGAACATATCGAGAAGCAATATATAACCGATATGTAAATGATTACAGCTCAGCTCGTCTATGTTTATATCCTTTGGAGAAAACTCGGCGTTTGCTCCCCGCTTATGGAAAAAGGTACGCTCGCCCCCCGGAATACTCATAACGTCGCAAAAGCCTGTTGGGGTCTCCTTTGAAAAGGAAACACGGCTTACGTTTATTCCGTTTTGCTGAAGCTTTGAGAGAATAAATCGCCCGTTTTCATCCGAGCCTACCTTGCCGATAACCGACACGGGAATGCTGTTGTCAATTTTCGCCAGGTTTATTGAGGTGTTGGGAACGCATCCGCCTACGGCGTAGGATATATCGGAAACGTCCACAAGCATTCCCTTAGTAGGATAGCTCTCGATATTTTTTACAATGTCCAGGAGCATATTACCAACAATTGTAATTCCCTTTTTCTCACCAAGCATAAGGTAGTCTATTGACACTCCGAATATTTGCGAGAGAAGAGGAAAGAGCGTTATATCAGGATATCCCTGACCCGTTTCCCATTTACTTACCGCCTTGTCGCTGACGTCCAGCCTACGGGCAAGCTCCGACTGGGTCATTCCCTGTTTTTTTCTCAGGGTAGCTATGGTATTGCCAATTGTTACGCAGTCCATTTTCGTCTCCTTTATGCGTAGTGGATAGGCAGATTTGAGCAAGAAGCGTCTTGCCAAATGTGACAGCCCCTATTGGGCATTCCTGCCTCTATGCCTATTATACAACAAAAAACCGCCGTTGTAAATCCACGTGCGGTTTATTTTTGTATTTTTATCGTCTTTATTCTATATTCAATTCCACTGATAGTAGAGTGTTCGATATAGTGCGCGGAATAATTTGGGCAGAAATTTGTAGTATCTTACTTCAATCAATCCGTTCAAGAAATTTACGCGCCGACACCATAAATATTCCCCCGAGTACGTATACAGAAATAAGCTCTCCGAGACCTACCGTAAGCATCATGATCGGAATAGCCTGCTCCGCGCCGTAAGCATAGGACAAAACAAAGGGTATTATCAGGGCGTTAGACAGCACAGCAGGCAGGGGCGCAAGCCACTTAACACGGCGAAGCAGATACGTACCCAGCGCGCCGATGAGGGTAGCCACAGGTCCGATAAGAATATCCAGCCAATGAGCGCCTACGAGCAGGTTTGAAAGGAAGCACCCCAGGGTAAGCCCAAGTATAGACGAGGGCATAAAAATAGGCAGAACGCACAGCATTTCGGAAAATCGCACCTGTATAGGTCCGCTGTCAAGCCCCAAAAGCTTTGATAGATAAGTAAGGGCTACGTACAGCGCCGCTATCAGCGCGCCTCGGCACAAAAAAAGCATACGTCTGCTTTGGTTAGTTTTCATATTTGTTTTCTCCTTAGTTTTGTTTTACGTGAGGATGGTTACGAACTCACGAGTGATATTATACCTCATTTCTGTTATTTTGTCAATTATATTTCTAATTTTTCTTTTTTACTTGACTTTTTTTCTTTAAAATGTTACCATATTCATTGCAGAAATAAATTTAAGTAGGTTATATAAATTAAGTGAAAATACAACCGAAAGGCATCGTGATTTATAAAATATGTACTACGGCATATATGCAAGCGTAAGAGGTAGCGCTTGGAAGTGTCTGAATGATTTTGGTATAGCTTCTCTGCCCACGGACGTAATGAAAATAGCCAAAAGCGCTCATATAAGAATGGTAAAGAATAGCGATATCGGAGCACTTGAGGGTGACGAGCTGGCAAGAACCGTGGCAATAGATGATATGCTGACAATAATTTATGACGACCAAGCGCCTACCGAGAGTATTCGTTATTCAATATCCCACGAGCTTGGGCATATATTTCTCGGACATGAGACGGCGAAAATAAAATATTCAAATTCAAGGACCTTTAAGCAGACGGCTGCGGCAGAAAAACAGGCTGACAGCTTTGCTGTGCGGTTGCTCTGCCCTGCCTGTATCATATGGGCATTAGGGCTTGATTCCCCCGAGGAGATAGCCGAGCTTTGCCGAGTTGATCTATCGGTGGCGAAAAGCCGACACGAACGGATGAAGCTCTTAAAAGGACGAAACAAATTTCTTACCGACCCCTCAGAAAAGGAGCTTTTTGAGAGGTTTCGGAATTATATTGACACAACGCTGGAGAATCGGAAAGAGGGATGAATGCGGAGTGCGGAACATAGAAACGTAAACCGCGTGTACTTACCTTATAGCCTCGTCTCTTCCTTTATTTCCTTTCTCATCAAAAACAGGGCGAAGAGATTTATAACGGTCATCATACCTATGGCGAGGTCGGCTATCTGCCACGAAAGTCCCGATACGCTTACTCCACCCAAAAATACCGACAGAGCGTAGACCACGCAAAATATCCGCTTTACAGTCGGTTTTTCTGACAGATAAGATACCCCTGCCACTCCGTAATGGGACCAGCATATTACCGTTGCAAAGCCAAAGCACAGCACTGCCGCCGACATAAGATAGGACGACCACTCACCAAGCACCGCCGAGTAGGACGATACGGTTATTTCCATAAAGGAAGTCCCCTCTAAGGGTACTCCGCTTACTATGATTACAAGCGCCGTTACCGTACATAAAAGAATAGTATCTACAAAGACCTCGAATATTCCAAACACGCCCTGCGCCGCAGGGCTTTTTGTATCCGACTCCGCGTGAGCCGTAGGTGACGTACCGCACCCCGCCTCGTTGGATATAAGCCCACGCATAGTTCCGAGGCGCAGAGCATCTGACAGCAAAAATCCGAATATCCCCCCTGCCGCCGCGCGGAAATCAAAGGCTTCCCCCATTATCCGAGAGAACGCCGAGGGGATCTCCCCCACCCTTATGACAAGCACAGCTATTGATAAAATGAGAACGCAGAGTGTCATAGGCGGGACTGTTTTTTCGGTTATCTTCATTATTTTATCACTTCCGCAAAGCATTACCCACAGCGCCACCCCGCCAAGAACAGCCGAGGTTACGGGCTTGGGAACAGAAAAGGAAAGAAACAAAGCGTCACAGGCTGCCTCGGATTGAATAAGGCTTCCCATCGTAAGGGCGTTAAGGGTCAAAAGGCAGGCAAAGACAGCCGCTAAAAATCCCCCAAAAGCCTTATAGCCCCTTGCCGCAAGTCCGTCATATATGTAATACATAGCCGCGCCCCGCTCCCTGCCCTCTTTGTCAAAGCGTTTATGACGCATAGCAAGCACTATTTCCGCATATTTAAGTATCATAGCGAAAAGGGCGCTTATCCACATCCAGAATACAGCGCCGCAGCCGCCCCCCGCTATCGCCGCCGCAACTCCCACGAGATTTCCCACCCCAAGAGTTCCCGCCAAGGCAAGGGTGAGAGAGGAAAACGCTTTCTTTCCCCCGTCCCGAAAGGCAAGCCTTACAGTCCTTATGGGATGAAGCAGATGAAACCATCCCAGCGAAAAGCCAAAGTATATTCCAAAGGCTACAAGCGCCAAGGGAACAGCCACTCCAAGCAAATATTTATTGACCGCTTCTATCACAAAATTCTCCCCCGTATCACAAAATTTTCGTTTAAATTCTATCTTTCTGCCTTTAGCATTTCCCAACTTTGATTAAAATGTTAATTAACTGTTAATTATTAAAAAAACACTTGATTTTTCTAAAAAATGGTGTAAAATATGTTGTAGTTAGCACTCAAAGCAATCGAGTGCCAAACATAAAAATCGTTACAGTAAATATTATTATAAGGAGGATTTAAAAATGACAATTAAACCTTTAGCAGACAGAGTTGTTGTAAAGCCCGTTGAGGCTGAGGAAAAGACCACAAGCGGTATCATCCTTACCCCCTCGGCTCAGGAGAAGCCTCAGATAGCTGAGGTGGTTGCCGTAGGTCCCGGCGGTATGGTTGACGGCAAGGAGGTCGCTATGACCGTTAAGGTTGGTGACAAGGTCATCACATCTAAGTATTCGGGTACCGAGGTCAAGGCTGACGGCGTTGAATACAGCATAGTTCGACAGAGCGATATCCTCGCTATCGTTGAATAATTCAACATATCTAAGAAAGGAAACTGAACATTATGGCAAAAGAAATTCTTTACGGCATAGAGGCTCGCAACGCTCTTTGCAGAGGCGTTGACAAGCTTGCCGACACAGTTAAGATAACTATGGGTCCTAAGGGACGCAACGTGGTTCTCGACAAAAAATACGGCTCTCCCCTTATCACTAACGATGGCGTTACTATCGCTAAGGAAATAGAGCTTGAAAACGAAGCGGAAAACATGGGCGCTCAGCTCGTTAAAGGGGTTGCTACAAAGACCAACGACGCGGCAGGCGACGGTACTACCACCGCTACTCTTCTCGCTCAGGCTTTTATCCGTGAGGGTATGAAGAACGTAACCGCGGGCGCTAACCCTATGGTTCTCCGCAAGGGTATCAAAAAGGGTGTTGACAAGGCTGTTGAGACCCTTGTGGCTAACTCCAAGAAGGTCAACGGCACTGATGACATCGCAAGAGTCGGAACTATCTCCGCGGGCGATGAGGTAATAGGTCAGCTTATTGCGGACGCTATGGAAAAGGTTACCTCTGATGGCGTTATCACCGTTGAGGAGTCCAAGTCGGCTGACACCTACTCTGAGGTAGTTGAGGGTATGCAGTTCGACCGCGGATACCTCTCTCCCTACATGGCTACCGATATGGATAAGATGGAGGCTGTTCTCGATGACGCGCTTCTCCTTATCACAGACAAGAAGATATCCAATATTCAAGAGGTACTCCCTGTTCTTGAGCAGGTAGTTCAGGCGGGCAGAAAGCTCGTTATTATCGCAGAGGACGTTGAGGGTGAGGCTCTTACCACTCTCGTGCTCAACAAGCTCCGCGGCACTTTCGTTTGCGTTGCGGTTAAGGCTCCCGGCTTTGGCGACAGAAGAAAGGAAATGCTTCGCGATATCGCAATTCTTACAGGCGGTGAGGTCATCTCCTCTGAGATAGGTCTTGAGCTTAAGGATACCACTATCGACCAGCTCGGACGCGCGCGTCAGGTTAAGATAAATAAGGAAAACACCATTATCGTCGGCGGCGCAGGAGCATCCGAGGATATAAAGGCGCGTATCTCCCAGATAAAGGCGGCTATCGAGGTTACTACCTCCGATTTCGACCGCGAGAAGCTTCAGGAGAGACTTGCTAAGCTTTCGGGCGGCGTTGCAGTTATAAAGGTGGGCGCGGCTACCGAGGCTGAAATGAAAGAAAAGAAGCTCCGCATTGAGGACGCGCTTAACGCTACTCGCGCGGCTGTTGAAGAGGGTATCGTTGCAGGCGGCGGAACAGCTTACCTCAACGTAATTCCCGAGGTTGCAAAGGTGCTTGATACCGTTGAGGGCGATGAAAAGACAGGTGTTCGCATCGTACTCAAGGCTCTTGAAGAGCCCGTTCGTCAGATTGCGGCTAACGCAGGCTTTGACGGCGGTGTTATAGTCAACGAGATAATGAAGAGCGGAAAGCTGGGCTACGGCTTTGACGCTTACAACGAGGAATACTGCGATATGGTAGCCTCGGGTATCGTTGACCCCACCAAGGTTACTCGCTCCGCGCTTCAGAACGCGGCTTCCATCGCATCGGTACTTCTCACTACCGAATCGGTTGTAGCCGACAAGAAGCACCCTGCGGCTGAGGCTGCCGCAAACGCCGCAATGGCAGGCGCAGGCGGTATGGGCGGTATGTATTAAGAGACCGAATATAAAAATAGGACAGCAAAATTTTTTGTTGTCCTATTTCTATATTGAAATCAAGCTGTTTTTTTGCTATAATCACAGTATCTTAATAAATTGAGAGGTTTATTTATGAACAAGGGACTTAAAAAGATTGGACACGAGGTCGGATTTTTACATACAAGTGACGGAAATCCCCGTAACGGCGAGGGAAGCTTTGTAAGACTGAAAAACGGAGACATTCTTCACGCGTACACCGAATATTACGGAGACGGCTGGGCAGACCACTGCACCGCCCGTATCAGCGCTTGCTACTCCCACGACGACGGAGACAGCTTTGACACGCCTTTCGTTCTCTTTGAAAAGGACGAGGCGGCTGAGAATATTATGTCGATCAGTCTGTTCCGTATGAATAACGGAGAGATAGGCTGTGTTTATCTTCGCAAGGAAAGAAACCCTAACGGAAACATTAACTGTATGCCCCTTTTCAGAAGCTCGGCGGACGAGGCTGAAAGCTGGAGCGATCCTGTGGAGTTTTCACTTCCCGACGGCTACTACTGCGTAATCAACGACGGCGTTATCGTTCAGAGAAACGGACGCATACTTGTTCCCGCATCTCTCCACGGCGACAGCTGTGATACTATATTCGATGCTAACGGCAACGTGCTTATGGAGAAGGGCGGCGTTATAATCGTGTGCGCATCCGAGGACAATGGAAGAACGTGGCAAAGACTTGACAGCGTCATCTGCTCTCCCTACACCGACACCACAGGCTTTGGCGAGCCCGGTCTTTACGAATTTGAAAACGGAGACCTTTGGCTTTGGTTCAGGTCGGCTTACGGTCATCAGTATCAGACTTATTCAAAAGATAACGGCAAGACCTGGTCGCCCGTAGCTCCCAACTTCTGCTTTACCTCCCCCGATGCTCCTATGAGAGTTAAGAAAATGGGCAAATATACGGTTGCTATTTTTAATCCCCTTTCATATAACGTTCTTCGCACCGACTACTCGGCAAGAAAGAACACGAAGCGCACTCCCTTTGTCTGCGCTGTCAGCGTAGATGACGGACGCTCCTTTGACACCACGGGAAAGACCTTTGCGGCAGGTGGGCTTGCTTATTTTGCCGAATCGTCGTATTTGCTTGAGGACGATTACAAGGACAGCTACTGCTACCCCGCTATCCTTGAAACAAAGGACGGCTTCATAGTTTCCTATTACCACAGCGACGGCTCGGATTACACGTTAAACAGCGAAAAAATAAGCAAGGTCTATTTTTCCGAGCTTGAAGAAAATTAAAAAATAAAAGTCGGCAGATTTCTCGTCTGCCGATTTTTACATCAACGTATCATCACTTTCGGGTGCGTTCTTCAGCCGCTCAACCTCTTCTACCGACATTCTGATTATCCTGTCGGGTCGGTTATCCTTTGAATTTGCCGCAACGTATACGTTTACGTACCCGTCAAGAGCTATGCCCAATATCTTATCTATGGTAGGCTGTATATCGGGATATTCCCTATATACGTTCAACAGCTCCGCCTCGTGGGCAGACAGCTTGTCCGACTTGCGTTCCTTGGCGGCTTGCGGCTCGTCTAAGCCCATAAGATATATAGGCGATATATTCAGCGCCTGAGCTATCGCCATAACCTTGGACTGAGGAATATCAACAAGCCCCATCTCGATCTTGTTTATACTTGACCTTGAGGAATATCCCGCTTTCACGGCAAGCTCAGCCTGTGTCATATCAACAGCTATTCTCTGCTCTTTTATTCGGTTGCCAAAGGCTTTTAGGTCGAACACAGCGATATCCCCCTTTCTTCAACATACATATATACTATAACACAAAATCCGATTAAAATCAACATTTTTCAGAAAAATAAATTAAATATGATTTAAGTATTGACTTTTTAGAAAAATATGGTATAATGTTTGTAGAATTTAGTTCTACAACCGAGGGCGTTATGATAAATTTCGAGCAATTGCAAGAAAAAATGAGAGAAAAAGGATATTCTTCCTATTCCCTTTCTCAAATTTTAAATATACCGCACAGCGATTTTTTAAACAAGCTTTATTGCAAAAAGGAATTTTCAATAAGTGAGCTATACCGTATCGCCATAGCTCTTGAGCTTACGCCTCATGAGCTGAGCGGTATATTTTTTAGCGATGGTGTAGAATTTAATTCAACAAAATAAAAAAACGAAGGATAAGAGCAATGGTATTAAACAGCACAGACAAATCAACACCCGAATACAACTACAGCGTTGTAAAAGAAACGATCTCCTCGGATATATTGGGAGAATATACCGCCTACGGTATAAGGGTAACCCACAACGGAAGCGAATTGGAGCTTATCTCCGATATATCCACCGACCTACAAAAAGCAGAGCAACTGGCAAGGTATTGCACAGACGGGCAGCTACACCCAATACATATCCCCGACGTTATAGAGGATTTTCTTGTTGATTTCAATGAATAATGAGGCTGTCTTATTTCAAGCAAAGCCACACATATTAAAATCGAAATTCGCAAAATTTTCTGCAAAAAGCCACTTTGACTGTCGTTTTTCGGCAATCAAAGTGGCTTCTTTTTATATATTCTGTTGTTTCACTTATACCATTACAGATACCACTATAATAATAAGTATAGTAAGCAAGCCATACAAGCAAGCCATCAGCCCGACAAGTAATAAAGCAAGCCACCACAAGACCTTTCAGTATAGAGACAAGAGCCACAAGAAAAAAGAAAAAGCCTTGCAGATTTATCATCTACAAGACTTATTTCTATATCAGTTCGGCTTGTGCGTTTTTTAACCCTTGCCGAATGTGTGAGTAAGCACCTTGATATTTGGCATTATTCCCATTCGAAAGTACATCTTTAATATGGGTTATTTGGAGTGGTTTTTAGTGCGTTTTTATAGCAATTTTTACGCTGTTTTATCTCCATTATCCCCATTATACCTTCAAACTGTTGTCAAAAGTGTTGTCACGGCATAGCGGCGAAAACGGCGAAAAACAAGCGACTTTAGCCGTTAATTTATTATACCACAAAACGATGTGAATTTCAATACTTTTTGCAAAAATAAAGCGTACAGAGCCTTTCCGCTTTGTACGCCTTTTTGCGTTTTGGTGCTCGAACATTTTTCTTTGTTGTTTGTTTCCAAGCTCACTAAAATAGAAATGTTACGTGCTAATTCTACATCTTCTTGCCTGCTTGATGGTTGTTCGACAATTTTTTATTATAATTCAATTTCGGGTAGCATACCTTATTAAGGGAGAATGTATAGAACATTCAGAATGAACAAACAAAAGAATCAAATCTTATTTCGTATTAAAACGAATTGACAGGATGCGATAGCAATTATTTGAATGAAGTTCTCATTTTGAAGTCTGTGCGTTTGAACCAAAGACCTTGCAAACCGAACATCCCATCAAGCCAGGAAAGAAGAAT
>JAZOMG010000016.1:0-21870 GCA_045653705.1 Eubacteriales bacterium
GGGCGTACATTGGATTACCGATATCATCGGTGGTGCTTTGTTTAGCACAGCGATTGTGTTGATGTATTATGCTATCAGTGACATGGCAACAAAGAACCGCTAAACAAATTCCAATTTGTCGAGCAGAACAGCGTTGAATGTTGGTGTGATTTTGGTGCAAATTTGGTGCAACACTTTATGAAACGATACTCACGATATTCACGATATCAAACGGTATTGCTAAAACTCCAAGAGATAATTTTTGCCTTACGGCAAAAGGCAAGAATTGCTTGCAATTCTTGCGTGTCTCATATACAAAAAGCTCTGCATTGCAGGGCTTTTTTCTTTCTGCCGCCTCGTACCGAGGCAGACAAAACCACCGGGGTTTTTCTTTTGTTTAAATTCCGATGCTGGTGCGAATTTGATGAAAATACGTGCTTGGTCAATCGTTTACAAATTTACTGTTTTGTGGTATAATTTATTTGGTCGAAAACATTGAAATCAACACATTAGGTCAATAATGTTGTTCAAATTCTCCTTGGCGGTTGGTATAATAAAGACACAACAAACCGAAAAGGAGAAATAAAATGAACACAGACAAAATTTACGCAGAATCCATCGCAAAGGAGTATGCTCCAAAGGACAACTCCAAAATCGTTGCACTTCGCAAGCTCGACAAGAAGGCAAAATTGCCTGCAACCGTTTTCACTTATACCTTTGGTATTATTTCTGCCCTTGTTGCAGGAACGGGAATGTGCCTCTCTATGCAGGTTATCGGGGGTACGCTCCCTCTTACCGTTCTTGGAATTATCATTGGTATTATAGGCTTTATCTGCACGGGTATCAACTATCCGATTTATAAGAAAATGCTTGAAAACGGCAAGAAGAAATACGCATATGAGATCGTGGAGCTTGCAAGAGAGATCAGCGAAGAAAAGTAAGCTATCAAGGAGGTCGTGTTATGAATAAAAACGAAAGCAAATATTTTAATACGGCAATCAGAATGGACGAAGCCCTCATTGCGTTACTTGAAAAGAAGGACTTTGAATATATCACCATCAAGGAAATCTGTGAGGTTGCAGGGGTAAATCGATCAACATTTTACCTACATTATGAGAATACTTCGGATCTATTAAAGGAAACCACCATATATATCCTTGATAAACACTTTGCTTATTATTCTGCCGATACGAAAGGGATCACAGAAGGCTTTAAAAATTGCGAGCTGAGTGATTTGGTTTTCGCAACTTCAGAATATCTCACGCCATATCTTACCTTTATCAAGGAGAATCAGCGTATATTTAAGGTTGCTATAAAGCAATTCAATTCCTTGAATATGGATGAAGTGTACAGCAAAATGTTCAACCATATCTTCGATCCCATCCTCTCACGCTTTCACGTTCCCGAGGGGGAACGTGCCTATATGATGAAATTCTATCTAACGGGCGTATTCGCTATCGTGATGGAATGGCTCGATAAGAAGTGTTCCGACGATATGGATACAGTAATCAAGATCATAATTGATTGTGTCTTGGGCGAGAGGAATATTGATGGATAGACCGTTCAAATTTGCTCTCGCGAGCTTGGTGTTCAACACGGCATTTGCCATATATCATCTTGTGTTTGGCATTATTACCGGCTCGTGGTGGTTATTAACGCTCGGCTCGTATTATTTGATTTTAAGTATTGTTCGCTTTGCGGTGCTACGTATCAAATCAAAGGAACGGTTTATTACCAGGTTTACAGGGTGGATGCTGATGGTACTATCCATTCCTCTTGCGGGAACTGTAATTTTGTCGGTAGTTCGTGACAGAGGGCACGAGCTTAATATGATCATAATGATAGCAATGGCGACTTATGCTTTTACTAAAATTACACTTGCGACAATCAATCTCGTAAAAGCTCGTCGCAGTACATCGGGGGCGCTCATAACGCTAAGAAACATATCCTTTGCGGATGCCTTTGTATCCATATTTGCATTACAACGCTCAATGCTTGTATCCTTTGAGGGAATGACCGAAACTGAGATATTGATTATGAACGTCGCTCTCGGCTCTGCCGTATGCGTAATAGTTTTTCTGCTTGGAGTTAATCTTGTGCGAAGCAAGAAAATATTGTTTAACGCTCTGAACTACTGAAATAATTGTATATATAAAAGCTCTGCATTGCAGGGCTTTTTGTGCTTTATAGGGCGGTTCAATCGGTAAAGAATTGAGCCGTCCTATTTACTTTTCGCCGTTTTTATGGTATAATCTAACTAGTCGATAAACCTGAATTTAACGGAGAAAGCAGATAATGCAAAAAGTAATAATAATTGGTTGCCCCGGTAGTGGTAAAACTACATTTGCGAAAAAACTAAATAAAATAACAGGGCTTCCATTATACTACTTAGATGCAATATGGCATAAGCCCGATAAAACTCATATTGCCAGAGAGGATTTTGACGAATATATATCGAAGATATTTGATAAGCCCGAATGGATAATTGACGGAAATTACAATAGAACAATGGAAATGCGACTTCAACAATGTGATACTGTATTCCTATTTGACCTACCAACAAATCTCTGTATTCAAGGTGCAACCGATAGACTTGGCAAAGATCGTTATGATTTACCTTGGGTAGAAAAAGAGTTATCTCCATCTCTGAAACAATCAATAGAGGAATTTCCACTTAACAGTTTGCCGAGAATATATGAGCTACTCGAAAAGTACAGAGAAGATAAACAAGTAATAGTGTTTAAATCAAGAGAAGCCGCAGATGATTATTTACAAACCATAAGCTGAACAAATTCCAATTTGTCGGTAAGATATGGCGTAAAATCTTGATGTGATGTTCAAAATATATGATTTGCAACTACCAGTTGACATAGGTGTATCTGATGACGGTGTTGCGGTTTCCCAAAATGTAATGAAAGCATATACAGAAGATTTTAGTGTACTTATAGAAAAATAAATTTCTATTGAATAAAGGAGTGTAATCGTATGAAAAACACAAGGCTTTGTCCCAAATGCAAATCCGAAAACATTGTAAGAATTGACGGTTGGTCCGGCGCATATGGCTCCGGAAACAATGTAATGACGGGCGCTTCTATTTTCTCGGCGGTGAACGTAAACAGATATATATGCTGTGATTGCGGTTTTACCGAGGAATGGATCGACAAAGAGGATATCCCAAAGGTTGCTAACAGCAAAAAAGCAAAGCGGTAATTTTTCAGAGCTTGCCGTGGAGCTTTGCACAAAGAAGTAGGTAGTTCAATTTGCACGAATTTGAAGCAGTCCTATTTACAGGCAGTCTTTTCTGTGTTATAATCTAATTGACGTTAAACTAAACTCAAAGGATGTGAGCGATTTGAAGAGCAAGAGTTTTTCTATTCCTTTCGGATTGATATTTAAAAAATATTATTGCTCAAAGTGCGGCGCAAGGCTTGAAAAGGAAAGAACACACCGCGTTGTTACAAAGGACGATAAGGATTATTATCAATATTATAATTACGGAAGATTTCCGAGACGGGATTACGACGTCTATGATTATAGGCTCAAGTGTCCTTCCTGTCAGACGAGAGTTTCCTATGACGAACAGTGCATAATTGAAAGGATACAGAAAAAGCGCGGACATAAGGTTTTATCTTCTAACGAAATAAAGGATAATTACAAGGTATGTAAGCAAGATAACGGCAAACGGGTCTTATACAGAAATATAGCTATGACTGTAGTTTTTAATATAATCGCCGTTATAGTTATGTACTTTTCTAAGGCGGAAAGAAGCCTTAGCGATTTAGGCGCTTTGGCAATTATATTCGGTGTAATTACCGTATTTGCGGTAGTCGGGGTAGTGAAGAAACATAAGGGCACTTATAAATTAAAATACAAACGCACGTATTCCTATGAAAAGGAAGCGCAATTAAACAAATTACAGGCATACAGCTCTCACAATAAAAAGATGATCGACGTTTCCGAAAAATGCTATTGCTATTACTGCAAAAGCAGTATGGAGAGCAGTGAAATAGCAGATTACGCCGATGAGGGACAAACGGCTAAATGCCCTAATTGCGGAAGTGAAACGGTAATTCCCGATGGTATTGACGAGTACGTGGATGACAAAATAATTGCCGAAATGAACGAGTATTGGTTTTAAACAGTTTTTCTTTTTAAAGGAGTTTAAAATGAAAAAGTATACTACTTTATTACTTGCGTTTATATTAATTCTTGGCTTATCGGGATGCGCTGAAAAGGAATATAAGCTTCCTTGGGATGAGTTTTGCTATTTGGCAGAGCAGCCTTACGAGGCTGTAGAATTAAAGCGGCGGGAAAAGAAGTATATTATAGGTCTTTTAAACGGATTTTCTTGGACAGAGGGCTTGCCCGACAGCGAGAGCGACTACTTTTTCTATCCCCAAGCGCAAAAGGTGGGATATAGCTCGGCAGAGGGAATATTTACCGACTATACAAACGAGCGCTACGCAACCGTTTCCGATGACGCACGCAAGGATATTAATCATATGTTAGGCGTAAACTGAAATATTATCTAGAAAAAGATGGAGCTGAGTCACTATTGAGTCAGCTCCTTTTTTATAAATAGCGGTAGATAGTAAAATCCCGAAAAAAACAGAATCGGTAAGTAAAATATTATTGAATATTTTAAAAAAGTGTTGATTTATAGCAAAAAAAGTGTTACAATTATATGATGTATGTTTGTGTTACTGTTTTAGGCTTTACTGACAGTTTGATATTTTAAAAGGGGAAGTAATGTGAATAAATTAAACGGTATAAACGGAGCGCCCAATATTAACGCGTATCTTTCGGATAAAATTGCACGCTATGAGGCAGTTGAAAAGAATTTTGAAAACTTCTTTAGCTTTATGTTTTCCGAAAGAGATAACGTTATGGCTGAAACTCCCGATGGATATAAGGTGAGAAAGATTACCTACGGTCAGTGCGCCGATAGGATAAAGGCTCTTGCCCCTGCCTTTGAGCGCGCCCTGTCCTTTGTTCCCAAGGGCGAGATGGTGGGACTTTATATGAATAATTCCGTGGAATGGATAGAGGCTCTTTGGTGTATTCTTATGTGCGGATACCGTCCGTTGCTTATGAATTCAAGAATGTCGGATGAGATGCTTGAAAAAATACTTGAGGATAATAAAATTCCCGCGGTGCTGTCTGACGGAAAAGAGTTTTCCGCAAGAACTGTAAACGTCAACGAGGTTATGGGCTCTGCAGAGGGCGGGGAATATACCCCTGACGTATGGGGAGATGAGATAATATTTATGTCCTCGGGCACTACGGATAACGTAAAGCTTTGCGCGTATACGGCGGAGAATTTCTTTTATCAGATATGCGACAGTATCCGTATAGTCGAAAAATGTCCGCAGATAATAAGAGGTTATAAAGGCGAGCTTAAGCTTTTGGCGCTGTTGCCCTTTTACCACGTTTTTGGCTTTATCGCTATTTACGTGTGGTTTGGCTTCTTTGCTAGAACCTTTGTTTTCTTAAAGGATATTCGCCCACAGACCCTTATGATGACCATTCATAAACATAAGGTAACCCATATATTTGCCGTTCCCCTGGTGTGGGAGACGGTGTATAAGGAAGCTATGCGGAAAATTCGCGCTAAGGGCGACAAGACCTACAATAAATTTGTGAAAGCGCTGAAAATCGCTAATAACAACGCGCTTATGGGCGGAGCTCTTTCCAAGAAAGCCTTTGCCGAGATACGTGAAAATATGTTTGGCGACAGCATCCGTTTCCTCATTACGGGCGGTAGCGGAATAAAGCCCGAGATTCTTGAATTTTTCAATGGAATTGGCTACCATATGGTAAACGGCTTCGGTATGACAGAGCTTGGAATTACTTCTGTTGAGACCTCAATGAGCCGAAAAATGAGAAATAAGGGCTCAATAGGAATGCCTCTCAGATGCACCGAGTACAGCATATCCGAAAAGGGAGAGCTTTTGGTGAGAGGTAAGACTATGTCCTCGAGAATAGAGCAAAACGGCGAGGAATTTATTACCGACTTTAACGAATGGTTTAATACTCACGACCTTGTGAGTTGCGAGAAGGGAAGATATTACCATCACGGACGGAGAGACGACCTTGTGGTCTGCCGTAACGGTGAAAATCTTAACCCCGAGATAATCGAAAAAGCGTTGTACGTCAAGGGAATAAACAGGCTTTGCCTGTTCTCGGGTGAAAACGGCGTTCCCACGCTTCTCGTCAGCGTAGTAGATTGCTTCTCGTCCGAAAAGCTACATTCCTACTATGCCCAAATAATTGAAAAGCTCCGTCAAAACCATTTGAATGACGAAATACAGAATATAGCCATTACCTCGGATAAGCTGTTGGCTAAGAACGATTTCAAGCTGAGCCGTAAAAAGGTGGCTAAGAGATATGCCGCGGGAGAGTACAAGATAATAAATCTTCAGGATACTCACGCTCATATTGAGTATATGCTGTCCGAGCTTGAAAGAAAGATAAGAGAATGCTTTGCCGAGGCGCTTCAGATGAGTGCAGATGAGGTGGGAGTTACAGAGGATTTCTTTGCCGACCTTGGGGGAAGCAGTCTTAACTATTTTGCGCTTGTAGATATTTTGAAAGCCCAATTCGGGGTAGAGCTTGACATCACAGACGAGACACAGCTTGTTACCGTAAAGGACTTTTGCAAATATATAGAAAGTAAAAATAAATAATTCAGGGGGATAATATGAAAGTAAGATCTTTGGATAAGAAATGGAAAGAATTTTTGTATGCGTGTACAGGCTTCGGACCTAACTTTTTGATGGTTCTTATGGGGGCGTATTTTACCGACGCCATAAATCCCGCGGCACTTGGCGACGGAAGCTATCAGGCGATAATGAGCGGCACCTGTTTTATACTGCCCGCCGTATTTCCCATACTTTACGCTATTGCTAAAGCCTTCGACGGAATAATAGACGTGCCCTTTGCATATATAACCGATACCCTGTCAACAAAATGGGGTCGCCGCCGTCCTACCATACTTGTATGTATGATACCTATGATAATTTCCTTTGCAATGTGTTGGTGGCCTGTTTTCGGTACTAACCAGCTTGGAAATACTATATGGATAACGGCGTGGGCGTTGGTGTTTTTCTCTACCTACACTATGTGTCTTATATCCTTTTACGGCTCGCTTTCCACGGTTTGCTCCGATGAGCCCCAAAGACTTCGCGTGTCGGGCTATAAATCCTTCTTTGACACAATATCCTACTGCTTGGTATATGCCCTTGTTCCCCTGCTTTTGCAGGCGTTTAAGGTTAACATAGACAAGTTCGTATTCTGCTGTCTGCCCATAATGCTGACCATAGCCATCCCTCTGTTCCTTATTAAAGAGGGAGAAAAGTACGGATATCCCGAAAACGACGGAATGATAGCAGAAAAGATAAGCATGCGTGAGAGCTTGAAGCTTACGTTTTCAAATAAGCTCTTTATGAAATGGCAGCTTGTAAACGGCTGTACATATTTCGGTCTGCAAATGTTCCTTGTGGGAATGAACGCTATGATAATCGGCGGAATGGGACTTAACAGCGGACAGATGGCGATAGTAAATACCTGCGCATTCGCTCCCGTACCGATAATGCTTTATCTCTTCAATAAGCTTAAGGCTAAAAAGGGAATACGCTTTACCTATCAGACCTGTCTTGCTACCTTTGCAATAGCTATATTCTCGTTTTTAGCGGGCTCAACGTTTTTCTGGGGCGATGCGGCTATGCCTAAAATAATCATAGGCGCGGTTGGCGGAGTTTTCGGAAGCTGGGCAATAGGAGCGTTCTTTATGATGCCCTTGCTTATCCCCGCTCAGATATCTGGTGTTGAGGAAAAGCTGACGGGTAAGAATCACTCGGCGATGTATTTCGCGGCTCAGGCGCTTATTTCCTCTATTGTGGCGTCGGTTTCGGGTGCTCTTGTTTACGAAAACATAAAGATGCTTTACATAAGCAAAAAATTTGATAAGATCGTAACTGCGGTTATTCCCGAGGGCTCAAATGAAATAGACTACGCCGCAACGGCAGAGCTACTCGGTGTTGCGGGCGAGAGCGAAATATTTAATCTCGGTATTATGCTTATACCCTTTATTGTAAGCTTCTTCTGTATTCTCGGTATAATAATCGCTTCAAGATGGCCTAAGAACTTTTCCCATAAGGAGGTTGCGAGAGAGCTGAAAAAGCAAGATCCCACCCTTGATATTTCAGAGGTGGAAGCAGAGCCCGATGAATTTTCGGTTGAGGAAAAGGGTGAGATAATCTTCGTTCAGATAGGTCTTTGGGTGCTTTCGGGCTCGCTGTTCGGCTTTATCTGGTCGGCATTCCTTTATAAGAGCGTTAAGGAATTTAAGGCAGGCTTTAAGAGTATTCTTGCTTGGGCGCTGTCGGCATTTATTCCTTTCCTCAACATACTCTTTATGCTTAAGGCGCATAAGGCTATGACAGAGCGGGCAGAGGAGCTTGGAGTTAAGATAATCAACGCAAAGGTACTTTATATTATCACAGGCATACTCTTGCCTATTCTTCCCTTGAACTTTATGGGTCTTGCGGTAATGCAGGCAAACGCTAACAGAATATACAGAGCAGAGGCTAAGCTTGCAAAAGAGCCCCGGAAAGCGACGGTAGCGTGATGATAGCGCTGTATAACTGGTTTGTGAAGGTAACAGGCTATCCCGTACAGCTTTTTATGTTCAAGAATAAGATATACTATGAGGATAAAAGCGTACAGGGTAGACGGATAAAAGGAAGCGCTATAATAGTTTCCAACCACATCACCATAATGGATTTTGCGGTAATGATGTTCGTCTTTTGTTCAAGAACACTTCGCTGTCTTATTGCTGAGCTTATGTTTTCACAGAACATATTCCTCACACTTCTGCTTAAATTTCTCGGCGGAATAAAGGTAAACAGAGACTCTCACGATTTCTCTTTTGTAAGTAAATGCTGTAAGATACTGAACAAGGGCGGTATTATTGAAATATACCCCGAGGCGAGATTGCCAAAGGAGGGAGAAGAAACGCCTTTGCCCTTTAAATCCAGCGCGGCGTATATCGCACTTGAAAGCGGCGCTCCAGTAATACCTGTTTACAATTCGGGACACTACTTCAAAAAGGGAAGAAATAAGGTCATTATCGGTACGCCCATCGACGTCAGAGAATACTACGACAACAGTTTGAGCCATACCGAAAATCTTGAAAATATCAGCGAAATAATGAGACAAAGGGTTATTGAACTGAAAAATGAACTTGAAAGACAAACGAAAAAAGAAGAACGGGACCCCGTTACTGCGTAGCTTTTACAGCGAGATGATAAAGCTTTTCGGCGGTCCCGGGCTCTGCCTTTATCTCAGACCCAGAGTGCATAGGATATCGGCAGACGTTCCCAAAAGAATTAAGGGCGGCGCGCTTATAGCGGCAAACCATACCTCTATGCTCGACCCATTGGTGCTTTTTTGCGTCTTTTGGTATAGACGGCTTTATTTTCCCGCAACCAAACAGCTGTTTGAAAAGCCTATAAACCGCTTCTTCTTTTACAATATGAACTGTATACGCATAGATAAAGACAGCACCAATATCGGCGCTGTAAGACATATGTGCGAGCTTCTTAAAAAAGAACGTGTCATCGGTATTTTTCCCGAGGGGGGAATAAATACCACAGAGGACATTTTGAGCTATAAATCGGGAACGGCATATATGGCTATGAAGAGCGGAAAGCCTGTTTTTCCCGTATATATAGCAAGCAGAGAGAGCCGAAAACAGCCCACACACATAATACTTGGCGAGCCTGTGGACGTAGCGGGAATGTGCGCGCACCTACCTAAGAGCGAGAGAATATCCCGTGCAAGCGAGTATTTGAGACAAGCCGAGCTTGAGCTTGAAGAATATTACAATACAAAAATAAAGGGATAGAAAGCAATGTCAAAAGCCGTAGTTTACGTTGCCGTAATACCCGAGGATACAGAGCTTACGCCTGTCTATCCCGAGGAGCGGCAGGCAGAAATAGACCGATGCTCAAGGCTTTCTGTAAAACAGGAAAAATACTTTGCGTGGAAGCTTCTCCAATATGCCGCAGAGAACTTCTTTGGCGGAGACTTTGAGAGCTTGAGCTTCCAAAAAAATCAAAGAGGGAAGTGGGAATGTGATAAATTCTGCTTTTCTATATCCCATTCAAGGGGCGTAGCGGCGGTAGCCGTAGCCGATAAAAGCATAGGCGTGGACATAGAGGCTGTGAGACGTCATCACGACGGTATGGAGCAGAGAGTGCTGACACCCATGGAAAGAGAGCGCCTGTGGGGCGCGGACAGCCACAGAGCCGAAGAATACGTTATTGAGAAATGGTCGCAAAAGGAGAGTATCTTTAAGACCCTTGACCGACCTGTGTTTGAGCCCTTGAAGCTCGAAACCTCTGACTTTTCGGTAGTCTCCCGACCCGTAGAGCTGAACGGGGATAGATTTATTTTGTCGGTTTGCTATGATGATACTGATAAAATAGAGTATTGGAGCTTTGGCGAGAAGGTGGGACAGGCGTTTTCGAATGGCAAAAAAATCGAGTAAATATAACATAGAGAGGGGTACGGAAATGACAGAGCTTGAAAAGATCGCATACGCAAAATCTTTTATTGATAAATTGGCTAATGGTATCAATCCATTAGATGATACGCCGATCCCCGATGGCGATATTGCGAATAACGTTCGCCTCTCGAGATGCTTTTTCTATGTGTCTACGATTCTCCAAAAGGAGATCGATAGGGAACGGAGAAAAGTGCCCAAAGAAAACAAACCAGAACGTCTCCCGTTCTCGATTACTCAGGAACAACTTAAAGATTTTGGATATTCTCCCAATCCGCTTTCTGCAACGGCAGTAGCGAGAAAAATAAATTGGTTGGTACGAGAGGATATTGAGCAAAAGAAAATCGAAAAACTATCGTATCGAAAAATAACTCAATGGTTGCTAAACATTGGTATGATAGAATACAGAGAATGGGAAGACGGTAAATTCAAGCGTTTTCCTACTGCTGAGGGCGAGGCAATCGGTCTTGTTTTGGCAGACTGGGATAACTATGGCAGACGTACTCCTGTGATATATTTCAAAGAAGATGCTCAAAAATTTATCATTGATAATATTGATGCCGTAATAGCAACAGGGATTCAAAAAGGGAAAACATCTTATCCTTGGGGTATGAATGACGAGGAAGCAAATGATTAAAGAACTGATGCACGATCCCATCTTCCTTGCAGGGAAGTCGGAGGTCGCAACGAAAGAGTCGCACAAGACCTGATATGTTAATGGCGCACAAAAAACTGTATTGGCTGGACGGCACATATCATTAGCACAAGGCGGATCATTGTAACGAAATATTGTAGTCATAACCACCGGCTGGTGGTTTTCATGAATCAAAAATAGAGCCTTGGAGTCCTTATTTTACAAGGGATCCAAGGCTCGTTTTTTGGGGTAGCAAGGTTTTTATGCCTACTACCCCGTTTTTGCGTTCTATTTTTCCCCGGAAGTACAAGCAGAGGAAACATTTACAATTTGAAAAGACACTCAAAGAATGATATAATTGTGAGCGAAAATAAAACATTATTGTTACAAAAAACGAAGTCAAGTATGTAATGGTTACGGGCTTTTTATCTCCGTTATACAGATGCAACTTTACAGCCTCCGAGCATTCAATATGTACCGTTCGGTTCTCGTAGGAAATGTATAAGACAAAAAGTTCCAAAACACAATATAAATGTCCCAAGACACAATTTATTTCGCTCTGTGTTTGTGGTACAATTTTAGAAAGAATATCCTTGGTGAAATAAGCACCAAAAAGAGGACTATATACAAGGATAAATGATTTTTTAAGAAAGGAAAATGCTAACAATGAGAAAGACCAAAAAAATTTTAGCTTTAATTTTAGCAATCATGATGGTAGTTTCAATGCTTCCCTTGGCGGTGGCAGCGAGCGAAACGTCACAACCCTCTTCGAAAGAGAATAACGTAGGACTTACCGACGTGAGCGTGGTTCTCTATGAGGACGTATCGGTAAAATTCTATGCGTCACTCGATTCTGCTACGGGATATAAGGTAGTAGTAAAGTACAACGGCGAGACTACCGAGCTTCCCATGGGAGAGGACGGTGTCGTTTCCTTTGAGGGCGTAACTCCTCAGAACTTTAACGACACTATCGAGGCAACACTGTATGATGCCGAGGAAAAACAGGTTGGCGGGACTAAGACCGTAAGCGTAAAGAGTTATCTTAATGGCGTTCTCGGACTTTCTTTTGAGAATAGCGGCTGTAGTTCGCAGACTCAGTATGAGGCAATGCGTGAGCTTGCGGTTGACCTTTTGAACTATGGCTCAGCAGCTCAGGAATACATATCCCATGACCTTGACAACCTTGCAAACAAGGACCTTGCTCCCGAGGTCGCTGCTCTTGCAACCAAGAACATAACAGTTACAGGAACTGATAAGGCGGCACGCGAAGTAAAGCTCTCCGATGCTTTTGCCGATGAGACGATAAACGGTGGACACGGCGGCGGCGACACGGGCATAATGAAAGTTTTTTACAAGTTGCTTTGCGGAGATGTAACGGACAACTCTATATGTGACATCGCAACGTCATGCGCAAATCATATGCTTTCCTTTGCTGCGGATGAATCGAGACTCAGTGGGAAGGTTATTGATTTAGAAAAATTTGTTTCATCATTGAAAAATGACGATAAACAAGCTATAGGAGATTAATATGAGAAAATATCTATTACCCGAAAAAGGAAGCTTTTATAAGGCAAATCTTCATTGTCACTCGACTGTTTCGGATGGTAAGTGGTCACCTGAAGAAATAAAAAAGAATTACATGGCAGAGGGGTATTCTATAGTGGCATATACGGATCACTGTGCGTTTATTCCTCATAACGACCTAAGCGATGATAATTTTCTGGCGTTGAACGGATACGAGCTTAATATTTCTGCCAGAACCGATAACGTAAATACAACTAAGACGGCAAAAACCTGTCATATTTGTTTTGTAGCTCTTGATAAAGACAATAAAACACAACGGATATATTACGAGCACAAGTATCTTGATAAAAATATTGACATAGTTTGTCTTGATACTGAGAAAGGGTATACTGTTCGCAAATATTCTCCTGATTTTATTTCTGACGTTATGGAGCAGGGAAGAAACGACGGCTTTTTCGTAACATATAATCATCCCGTATGGTCGCTTGAAACCCGTGATGAATACTGTAATTATCACGGAATGCACGCTTTGGAAATTGTTAATTACGGTTGTGTAGCTGTTGGATATGATGAACGAAACGGAAATATTTACGACGAAATGTTGCGTAATGGTGAAAGGATTTTTTGTGTTGCAACTGACGATAATCACAACGATTTTCCAATAACTCACCCAAGATGTGATTCATTTGGCGGATTTACTATGATAAAGTCGGAAAATCTTACTTACGAGGATATTGCACAGGCTTTACTTAAAGGAGATTTTTATTCATCCGAAGGACCTGAAATAAATGAGCTCTACTTTGAGGATGGTAAGGTATATATTGAAACCTCGGCTGCTGAAAAAATAATTATGTGTACCGAGAACAGACGTTTTAAGGTGGCAACTCCCGACGTAAAAGGCGGAACCATAAACAGCGCTTGCTTTGATATAGTGGCAAACGTCGGTGATTACGTAAGATTTACCGTAGTAGATGAAAAGGGAAAACAGGCTTATACAAATGCTTATTTCTGTTCGTCACTGCCATTATAAAATTGATACATTTATTGAAAACAATGAGAACAATGAAAACAAACAGTAAAATCAAAAGCGCCATACTTATCGGAGCACTATGCGGGGTATCGTATTTTGCAGTCTATGTTTCAAGAAACATTCTCGGCGCAGTTTCTCCGCAGATGTTAGAGTCGGGATTTACCGAGGAATACATAGGAACAGCATCATCGGTGTTCTTTATAGTATACGCCATAGGTCAGCTTATAAATGGATTTATAGGTGATAAGATCAAGGCAAGATATATGATGAGTCTTGGACTTGCACTGGCGGGAATATGTAATATAGTATATCCTTTCATACCCGCTTCTAATGTAAGCTCTATTATAGTTTACGGTATTACGGGTTTCTTCCTTGCAATGATATACGGTCCTATGACAAAGGTTATCGCGGAAAATGTAGAACCCGAATATGTAGCAAGGTGTGGTCTTGGCTATGAGTTTGGCGCTTTGCTGGGAACTCCCACCGCAGGACTTATGGCAGCTATATTTCCCATGCTTTTCGTGTTTGGAATAGGAGGCGGTATGCTTCTGATTATGGGAATTGTTGCTTTCGTCAGTTTTCTCGTGCTCGAGAAAAAAGGCGTTGTAAGCTACGGAAAATATGAGTCTTTAAAGATCGGAGGCAAAGCAAATGTAAAGGTACTGTTGAAGCACCGGATAGTAAAGTTTTGCTTTATCGCAGTTATCACGGGAGTAGTGCGCACTTCCGTTGTATTCTGGTTGCCTACGTATATTTCACAGTATCTCGGATTTTCGTCGGAGATCTCCGCGACTATATTTTCAGCGGTAACGCTTGTAATATCCTTAACTGCTTTCCTTGCGGTATTTATATACGAACGCTTAAAGAGTATGGATAAGTCGATTCTTCTTTTGTTTAGTGTTGCGGCAGTGGCGTTCCTTATGGTATGGCTTATCAAACAGCCGATTGTCAATATAGTGTGTCTTATAATCGCAATTATGGGTTCGGGTTGTGTTTCTGCTATAATGTGGTGCAGATATTGTCCGAGCCTCAGAGATACGGGAATGGTGTCGGGTGTTACGGGTTTCCTTGATTTTCTCAGTTATATGGCGGCAGCGGCGGCAAACTTGATATTTGCAAACGCAGTGTCCGAAATAGGTTGGGGAAAACTCATATTTATATGGTTTGCTCTTATGATCGTAGGAATACTTGTTTCTTTGCCGTACAGAGCTATATTGAATAAATTTAGACCCAAGCAGGATATCAACATATAATAGTTCAGAAAACTGAAATAATACTTTGTATTTTTGAAAGGTAATTCTATGAAACTGAACACGGGAAAGCTCAAGCTATTATTATCTGACAATTATCCACCCTTGCTTTATGCCGAAAACGGAGATGGACTTACCCTTAAGCTCCAAACCGAGCTGACAGAAGAGCAATTTATATATAATGTCAGCATAAAAAACCAAACCGACACGGACATTATGCCTGATGCCGTGGTATTAAGGCTAGGAATAGACAGTTATATGGATACCTATCCCGAATGGGGGGACAAGCTATTTCCAACCACTTTGAGATGTGAAAAAACGCATCTATGGGGATATTCTTCTTCACCAAACGGAAATATTGTAGGGATTGGTTGTTCGTCTCCTGTAGCAAGCTGGCGTCATATGTATAATGAAACGAGATATAGCTCGGGTATCTATTACGGACACCGAATTTATACAACAGAACTGCTTTTGCTGAAAAACGGAAATATTCCCGAAAGACATCCTGCTGTGAGTACGGTCAAAGCAGGCGAAGAACTGAAATATAAGATAATTTTGTTTGGCTGTAAAAGTGTAGAGAATTATCCCGAACAGCTTTATAAAAATACGGGAATACCCTTTTTAGGTCTTGACAGATGCAGTATTATCGGGGACGAGGCGCCCAAGATACAAGCTATCGGATATACAAACGAAAATATACAGACACACGACGACGGCTCTGACGGAACACACAAGATAATTGCCACTGACGGGCGGTTTGTTTCCGAGGCGGTCTATCATCGCAGAGCAAGTTGGTCGTATTATCTGAAAAAAGCCGCTGACTTCGCTTTGGAAAAGCCTCAAAAGGCTACTACCCACGTGGAGAGCTGGCTCGGTCTTTTTAGCCTGATACTTGAGCAAAAGCACCATCCCACTGATGAACGAAAAATTGCGTTGGAGAAGGCGTTTGACGAGCTGTTTTACCTTATGTATTCACGTGAGACAAAGCTGCCTACCGTAATTCCAAACCGCATACAGAATACGGCGTATATGGTGAGTCTTATTACCGACTACTGCGAGGCGGGAGTGGGTAATGAAGAGGAGCTTCTTGAAATAGGAAATATTCTTACAGATTTCCTCATAAGCACCCAAAAGGACGACGGGGCTTATTATAACGGAAAAGCACACTATACCTGCGTATGCTATATTGCGAAGTCTATCTTGGAGTTTGCCGAGTACGAAAAGAGGTATTCGGACAATGAGAATTTTAAGGAAAGATACGAAAGACATTATAATTCTGCCCGTAAGGCCATAGATGACCTCGTAGCTCACGATGACAATATCGGTACTGAGGGAGAGGCTACCTTTGAGGACGGAATGATAAGCTGTTCAGCTCTACAAATGGCGTATTTTGCGCTTACCTTGCCAGAAAGCGAACGCGGAAGGTATATAGAGGCAGCGGAAGATATATTGAAAAAGCACAGATGTCTTGAAATGAATCTCATTCCCGACGGTCGCATGAGAGGCTCTACGATAAGATTTTGGGAGCCGCAGTACGACGTGCTGAAATTCGGAAATTTCATTACGGCAGATCACGGCTGGACCGCGTGGAAAAACTACGCGCTGTATTATCTCTATTTACTTACGGGTAAAGAGGAGTATATATCTGAGCTTTTCGACAGTATGGGGGGATGTATGCAGCTTGTGGGTGACGACCTTTGGTGGGGATTCTGCGTAGACCCGTCTATAATCCTTGAAGCCCTTGTGCCCGATAAAGATAATCCTGTATATGACGAGGCGTATTCCTACTATACCCCCAGAGAGATAGCTTACAGAGGAAAAAAGGAAACGCAGAGCTTCGGCGAGTGTTACGTACCAATGATATCGGGGTGGTATCGCACGCAGAAAAGCGCACCGGTAAATGGGGGATATCTTACATGTAAGCTGATAATGGACGGATATAGGGTCGATGTTGACACACAAGGCGGTTGCTGTGATAACGACGTTCACGAGCATTTCAAATGTCTTGAAGAAACTGTTCTCGGTAAAATATTTGTAAACGTTCGTAAAGGTAAAATATCGGTTTACGGTGGTAAAGCTGTGATATCAAACGGTGTTATTGAGCTTATAGGCTATGACCATACCCACACAGTATATATCAACAGTGAAAAGCCGATAAGCTTTGTATTTAATGGGAAGCTTTATTCTGATTGCAAGGGCTTTGTAGAACTGTAAACATACATTAGACAAAAGAGGGAAATGAATATGAAAAAATATCTATTACCACACGAAGGAAATTTTTATAAAGCAAATCTTCACTGTCATTCCACTGTTTCCGACGGGAGATGGACTCCTGAAGAAATTAAGGAAAACTATAAAAAACACGGATATTCTATCGTGGCGTATACCGACCACGATGTGTTTATAACTCACGGCGAGCTTGCAGATGAGGGCTTTCTTCCGCTTAATGGCTATGAGTTGGGATTTGCGGGAGAGCCCGTAGAGGGCAAGCCGTTAAAGGTGTGTCATATGTGCTTTATTTCTTTGGAGAAGGATAAAAAGATTCAGAGGATTTTTTATGATAGCAGATATCTGGTAAAAAATAAATCCACCGCTTGTCCCGATACTGACCGTAATGCAATTCAGCGGTTATATTCCCCTGAATTTATTTCGGATATTTTGAAAACGGGAGTAAAAGAGGGCTTTTTCGTTACCTATAATCATCCTATATGGTCTTTAGAAACCAGAGATGAATACTGTAATTATCACGGTATGAATGCAATGGAGGTAATAAATTACGATTGTATAGTTGGGGGATATGACGATAGAAATGCGAATATTTACGACGAGATGCTGAGAGCGGGAGAGAAAATATACTGTGTGGCAACCGATGACAATCACAACAAGCATCCGCTTGGTCATCCTAAATGTGATTCTTTTGGTGGCTTTACGATGATAAAGGCTGAAAAGCTCGAATACGAGGATATAGCAAAGGCTCTCAGTGAAGGAAACTTCTATTCGTCACAAGGTCCTGAGATAAAGGAACTGTATTATGAGGATAATAAGATTCATATTGAGACCTCTGATGCGGTTAGAATAATTATGACTACGGAGAACAGACGCTACCGAACAGTCACCGCTGATAAAGAAGGCGAAAAAATAAATAGTGCGGAATTCAATATCGGTGTCGATCTTGGGTCATATGTTCGTTTTACCGTTATAGATGAGAAGGGAAAAGAGGCATATACAAATGCTTATTTTCTTTCGGTCATAAATGGAGATGTCTGTGTTGGCAAATAAGATGTCACTCTATACTTAGGGATAAATAATAATGCTACGGCACAGATATCATTCGCCCCCTTTGACGTACCATATCAACGATTGCGTTGACAGTGACAACGGAGAGCATGAATTTGCGGAGCTTTTGGAGCAGAAGACCAAAAAGGATATGATGCGCGAGAGAACAATGGCGGAAAGTGCACTTACAACCGCTAGAGCACGTAGCAAAAAGCTTTTCGGACTTTTTGAAAAGCTCTATGAGGATAACGTGGATGGCAAGGTAACGGACGAGTGGTTTATGCTGCTATCGCAAAGTATGAAGCCGAGCAAGAGGAACTAAAGCGGCAGATGTTTGAGCTTCAAGAGAAGCTTGATAAGATCGAGCAAATGCAGACGGCAAAGGATGACTTTCTCCGAGCCATCCGCAAGTTTATGGAGATGCAGACCTTAACGCCGATACTCCTGCGAGAGCTTATCGAGAAGATTGAGGTCTTTCCCGTTGAGGGAACAGGCAAGGACAGAACGCAGCGCGTTATCATTCACTACCGCTTTGTAGGCAGACTCGACATCCCCGGTATCGTTCCGCGACCTCATTATATCCTCGACTCCCGTCAAGGCGTGGCAATCGAATATCTACCTAACGCGATCTAAAAGAAAAAGGAGTAGCAAAACGCTACTCAAAACAACAAAATATAAATGCAGACATAAAAATATCGAGTGTCCATAACTGAAATCTGTTATGAACACTCGATATGGTCTGAGTGACAAGACTTGAACTTGCGGCCTCTACCACCCCAAGCACAAAATATAGTATATATTATCTCCGAAAACACTATATGTAGTGGTTTCTGCTCCAATTTTATCGGTTTGTAGTACTCTTAACTCCGTTGTTTCCACCGCTTCCAAATCGGTCTATGGTCAAGAATGGGGTCGAAAAAGCTTTGGTGGAGTAGGCCGCAAAATGATAGTGAAGAAAGATTGGTGACTCAAAAACTGAGTCACCAATCAAAGAAAAATTACTGCTGATCGAAAAAGCCCTTGTTGCTATCCATAGACCACTTCTCGAACATTTCAAGATAGTTGATCTTGATAAACTTCTGAATCTTATTGATCTCGATATCCGAGAGAACGCCGCGGTTCTGCACGACGGTAGAACCATCGCTATTAACGAAGAACTTTGCTGAGCCACCTTCCGTTAGTTTCTTATCGCTTGCGTGAACGTGCATACATTCGATAATGCAGTGGGAGGTGTAATAAAGATAGTAACCGGCAATCTGATACTGATAATACTTAGGCATTGTCATCCTCCATCAAAGAGGAATTTTTCTCCCAAATTCTCAAGACGAGTGTCTGCTCGACAGGCTCCATATTTGTTTCAAGTAGCTTTCCTTCAAGGGAAAGCACCATTGCATATTCGGGATTGTTGATATTCAGTACGGCAATTTTGCCGTCTTTTTTTGTAAACGCATATCCGCCAACGACCATATCGGCGCTGTCAGCAATTTTTTTGATTTTTTCTTCAGGCATAACGTACCTCCACCTGTCTAATGGGATTCAGGAACGCCTCAGCGTTCATATAAAGGTTTTCAAGAATAGGGATGAGATCGATATATTCTTCTTCCTCTGTCGCTCGAGTCGAATACTTCGCCATAACCACGAGGTAGCCATTATCCCATTCTTTGATGCTTGTATAGCGTTCAAGGCTTTTGCTGGTGAGGAAAGTGAGAGTACGACCGCCGAAGGTAAAGGTGGTGTACTCACCGTTATTGCTTAAATATGCTTTCGATTGTTCAGCCATCGTGTTGCTCCTTTCAAAATGATACTATCTCACCATCATATACATTATACCACGATTTTGTGAATAATTCAAGTAGAAAATCAATATATGCGCGCAGATTTTTGAAGCTCAAAATTTGAGTCGCTATTCAAAGAAAAGAGTTTGTCGAGTTAACAAAAAGTTATCTGGACTTTTCGCATAAATTGTGATATTGTATTGCTAATCCCCAAGGGACTATTAGCATGAACAGAATATCAGAGGTATAAGATGGAATCTTCTCAACGTGAATTTTTACGAAAGCTCGGAAAAGAAATATGTACAGCTCGCAAACGGCTAAAAATGAGTCAAGCAGAGCTTGCTGAAAAAGCCGATTTGTCGGTAACATATATTAGTAAGATTGAGTGTGGGCATAGAAATTTCAGTGTTCATACAATGGCAAGAATAGCGCAAGTATTGAAACTCCCACAATACAAAATGATAGAAGTTACTGGTTTTGAAAAATATAATGAACTACTTAAAAAAATATTAGAGGAATATTCCTCCGATGAAATAGAGGATATTGCTCAAATACTTCAATCCATTAATGAGATGATTGCAAAAAGACTGCTTAAATAAGCGTCGGGATACATCTTTTTTGAGGTGTATCCCGTTTTTTTATTGCATACTTGCCATATCGTTCAAGCACCTGCCACATCGTTTATTTCAAATTCCCGCCATTTATTATAAAATATTATCTTGTGGTATAAAACTCTGTCTGTATCTGTGGTTTAGGAATTATTCGCAAATATTTGGTAAAATAATAATACCATAACCTAACGCAAGGAGAGTGTTTTATGAAAAGGATTTTAGACACAAAGAAAATGCAGGAATTTGAATTCTATTTGAGAAACGAGGAAAGGAGTGCGGCGACGATCGAAAAATATATGCGTGACGTAAGTTTTTTTGCCACTTTTGTCTGTGATGCGGAAATCGACAAACAGAAAGTGCTTGATTACAAAAGCAAACTTGGCGAAATCTATGCAGTAGCGAGTGCAAATTCTATGATAGCGGCAATGAATTGCTTTCTTCGTTTTTGCGGATGGCACGATCTGTGTGTAAAACAGTTCAAAATGCAAAGAGAGGTTTACTGCTCGGAGGAAAAAGAGCTGACCCGTGCGGAGTATGTTCGATTGCTTGAGGCGGCAAACGCAAAGCACAATGAACGGCTCAATCTGATCATTCAGACGATCTGCGGTACGGGTATCCGTGTGAGCGAGTTGCAATATATCACCGTGGAAGCGCTGAAGAACGGTGAAGCTATCGTGAATTGCAAGGGCAAAAACAGACGGGTATTTATCGTTCCGGAATTAAAGAAAAAACTGCTCCGTTACGTGAAGGAGCAGGGAATTAGTACGGGAACGGTATTCGTTACAAGAAGCGGAAACCCTGTGAGCAGGCATAGCATTTGGAAGGATATGAAGGAACTTTGTGAACAGGCAAACGTATCGCCAAGTAAGGTCTTTCCTCACAATCTTCGTCATCTGTTCGCCCGTACCTTTTACGGCATTGAAAAGGATATTGCCAAGCTCGCTGATATACTCGGACACGCAAGCATCAATACGACACGCATTTATATTGTAACAACAGGCGCCGAACACAAGCGCAAGATGGAGCATATGAGGCTCATCATATAAAAGAAAAAATCCCGATGCGAACACACCGAGACCAAAGACAACATAACGAGAGTTATGTCGCCTTCAAAATAACATAACGAGAGTTATGTACTTTCAAAAAATCAACATAACGAGAGTTATGTGGTTAAAAAGTGGAAATCGTTACCAAATTCGCTTTGATGCGAAAAAAAAAGAGCGC
>JAZOMG010000017.1:0-11988 GCA_045653705.1 Eubacteriales bacterium
GCCCAAAAAGCCTCCCCTGTGTAAGGGGAGGTGGCTTGCGAAGCGAGACGGAGGGGTTGTAAAATATAAAAATATGTCAAAAACAATCCCTCACCGCCTTCGGCGGAGCTCCCTTTACACAAGGGAGCCTTTCTCATTTCCAAGATTTGTGCAATATCTCCTTAGTGCCACAGCCCCTTTATTTTAGCATAAAACCATATCTATTACTATAGCATTCTATCCTACCGTTCTTTCTCACAATCCTCAAAAAATCTCAGCATTTCGTTTTCATAGCCCTCTTTGTCGGTAAAATAACACATACCGTGGTCTGCGCCGGGAACAACGAAAAGCCGTTTTTTCGATGCGCAGACCTTGTAATTGTCATACGTCATCTCAATGGGCACAAATCTGTCCTCTGCGCCGTGAACGAAAAGAACGGGAACGGTGCATTTTTTCATAGCGTCAAGTGTAGAATAGCTCCCCAGTGAGATACGCATTTTCCTTTTACAAACTCGGTCAATATCCCGAACAGTAAGTGAGCTATACGGGCAGTGGAGATTTTTATTGACTACGTGCTTAAAAATACCGTGAGGAGAGGTAAATCCGCAATCGGAAATGACCCCCATTACGTTTTTCGGCAGGTCAAGTCCTGTTGTCATAAGCACTGTAGCCGCTCCCATAGAAACGCCGCACAGATAGATCGGAAGCTGCGCGCAGCCCGCCTGTCTGTTTACAAAGCGTATCCATTCAAGACAGTCAAAGCGCTCCATGATACCAAAGCTTATATAATCCCCCTCGCTGTTATTTTGGGCTCTCTGCTCAGCGTAAAGCACGTTACAGCCGTTTTTGTGCCAAAATTCCGATACGGCGCCGAAGTCTCTAGCCCAAGTCGTCCGCCAACCGTGCATAGCTATCAGCGTTCTTTTCGGCCGCTCGGCTCTGTGGAAATGCCCCACAAGCCGCCACCGTCCTCTGCCCTCTATCTCTACCGTTTCACAGTCTCCGTTTTCAAGCTTATAGGCGTTTTCACAGCAAAGCCGTTCTATAAGCTCCATTTCCTTACAACCAGAAAAAAGCCGTTTCATTCTGATACTCGGCGTTATGCAGAGCCGTCGGTCAAGGGCAATTTTTATTAAAGAATGGGTCATTGATGTGGACGCCGCGCAGGCAGCCGCAGCCGTCGCAAAGGCAACGCCCGAGCCTATCAATACCCCTTTTGTCAGGTTATTCATTTTTGATTTTCCTTTTGAGAATAATAATTTTCGCAATTATTATTTTATACGTCAAAAGGCAGAGCTATTATAGTTAATTTATGACGTTTTTTGCTAATATAAAAGCAAACCTCTCGGTATTCTAAACGCGTTTTTGCGCTTAGGTCCGAGAGGTTTTTGCTTAATTAAATTATGTTATGCGTTTTCCTTTTTGTAGTTCTCAACTATCTTCTGCGCGATATTTGCGGGAACTACGTCATAGCCTGTAACCTCGTACTCAAAGCTTCCTCTTCCCTGTGTCATAGCGCGGAGAATGATGGTGTATTCCATGATCTCAGCCTTCGGAGCAAGAGCATGCACTGTGGTATAGCCTTTCTTTGCGGCAGGGTCCATACCCATAACCGCTCCGCGGCGCTTGTTAAGGTCGCCCATTACGTCTCCCACGATAGAATCGGGAACAGTAATATCAAGATTTCCAACAGGCTCGAGAAGCACGGGAGCGGCAAGCTCCAAGCACTTCTTATAGGCGATATTAGCCGCCGTCTTAAAGGATATTTCATCAGAGTCTACGTCGTGGTAAGAGCCGTCGTAAAGGTCAGCCGCAAGCTGTACCATCGGGAAGCCCGCAATGCCCTTTGCCATAGCGTCCTGCAAGCCCTTTTCTACTGCGGGGTAGAAGTTCTTGGGAACAGTTCCGCCTACTACCGATACGGTAAAGGTCAAGCCCTCGTCCTCTGCGGGAGCGAAGCGGATCTTAACGTGACCGTACTGACCCGAGCCGCCGTTCTGCTTCTTGTGCTTACCCTCAACGTCAACCCGCTTTGTTATCTTCTCGCGGTATGCTACCTTAGGAGTATCGAAGTTAACGCTTACTCCAAAGCGGTTCTTAAGCTTAGCCGCCAGAACTGCAACGTGCATATCGCCAAGACCCGAAACGAGCATCTGCTTTGTTTCCGCATTGTTTTCATACTTCAGGGTCATATCCTCTTCTATCATCTTAACGATGCTCTGGGATATCTTGCCCTCGTCCTTAGCCGATGCGGGGGTCATAGCCTTTACGAAATAAGGCGTGGGGAACGCAATGGGAGCATAGGAGAATTCCTTATTCCATGTCAGGGTATCGTTGGTATTCGTACCCGTAAGCTTTGCTACCATTCCGATATCACCGCAAGCAAGCTCATCGACCTCGGTCTGCTTCTTACCGTTAACGATGTATATGTGAGCAAGCTTTTCATTGTCGCCCGTGGTATTGTTGCGCATAAGCATATCGCGCTTGACCGTACCGTTCATAACCTTGAAGAAGGACATCTTTCCAACAAAGGGGTCAGCAACAGTCTTAAATACGAAGAGAGCGGGCTCGCCATCGGGATTTATCTCCATATCGTCTCCGTCAGACAAAAGCTCTGTTTTCTTAGCCGTATGTCTGGGGAAGGATTCGGTTATCTTATCAAGAAGCGTCCAAACGCCCCACAGCTTTGTAGCCGCGCCGCAGAATACAGGCACGATGTCACCGTGAATGAGACCCTCGTGAACGGCGTGGATAGCTTCCATATAGGTTATCTCCTCGCCCTCGAAGTACTTCATCATAAGCTCCTCATCGGTGCTTGCGACAGCTTCCATAAGCATATCGCGGTACTTTTCAACGGCTTCCATCGATTCCTCGGGAATAGTCTCTACGCTGTGGCGTCCGTTGGCATCGAATACGTGAGCGGACTTGTCGATAAGGTCGATACAGCCCTTGACCTCGCCGTCCTTTACCATAGGAATAGTCAAAGGACAGATATGCTTACCGAAGGTCTCGTGAAGCGCGTCGAGCACGCGGGCAAATCTTGCGTCGTTATCGTCAAATTTATTGATAAAGAAGGCTCTGGGAAGTCCCGCTTCCTCAGCGTATCCCCAAGCAAGCTCCGTACCAACCTCTATACCCGCCTTACCGTCAACAACGATTACCGCGCTGTCGGCAACGCGAAGAGCCTGAGCCGTCTCACCCACGAAATCAAGATAACCGGGGGTATCTATAATATTTATTTTGCAATCCTTCCACGAGGTATTCATAACCGATGCGGATATTGAAAAGCCTCTCTTTATCTCCTCCGCGTCAAAGTCGGAAACAGTATTTCCGTCTCCTACCTTTCCTATACGGTCAGACGCGCCTGTAATATATAACAGCGCCTCGGAAAGAGATGTTTTTCCGCATCCTCCGTGACCTAAAAGCGCGATATTTCTTATTCTTTTGGTTTCTACAACAGCCATTGGCTTTCCTCCTTGCTTCTGTCTCCGACAGAAATAAATAAAATTGCTCTGTCCGTCGGCGCACCGACGCAACAACTAAATTTATTATACAATAATTTCCCAAAAATTTCAAGAGGTTTGTTTGTGTTTTTAGAAGCATAGATGTAAAAATATACTCCCGATTTTTATGCAAGTTCGCCAAAAATCGGGAGTTTTCAATTATTTCAAGCCAAAAAGTCTTTTGGTATTGATATTCGTCAGCTCAACGGTTTCCTCAAAGGAAAGCCCTATTGCTTCGGAAAGAGCGGAAACGGTATAGTTAAGATATGCGGAGGAATTGAGCTTGCCTCTGTAAGGTACGGGAGCAAGATAGGGGCAATCGGTCTCTATGAGCAGCCTGTCTCTGTCAACGCTTGCCGCCACTTCCTTGACACGGCGGGCGTTTTTAAAGGTGATGACCCCCGAAAAGGATATATACCAGCCGCGCTTTGTCAGCTCCCTCGCAATTTCCGCGCTTCCGCTGTAGCTATGAAATACGCCTCTTACCTTGGGATATTTCAAAACCGTCTCAAAGCAATCTCCGTGAGCCTCGCGGTCGTGAATGATAACGGGCAGAGAAAGCTCCTCGGCAAGCATCATTTGGGCATTGAAGAATTCTGCCTGTCTTTCCTTATCAACGGGCTGCCAATAGTAATCGAAACCTATCTCACCGATAGCCACTATTTTGCTCTCGGCTCTCTTTTCCTCGGTATCGAGAAGAGCCCGTATCTTCGCCACCTCATAGCTCACATCTCCATCAAGGTGTTGGCAATCCTCGGGGTGTATGCCTACGGCGGCGTACATATTTTCATATTTCGCCGTCTGCTCTATACAGCGCAAGCTGTTTTCGGGGTTCGTGCCCACGTTAATTATGGCTTCGATACCCGACGGAAATACCGCCTCCCTAAGAAGCCTGTCTGCTCCGCCCTCGTATTCGCTCTCAAACCGGCGGTCAAAATAATGAGCGTGGCTGTCAATTATGCCCGCGCATTGCTTTTTTTCAAAATTATCTATCATATTTTCACCTGTAAAGTAGGTCGGCGGGAGACAAGCCCCCGCCCAACTGTAATAAATGTCTGCGCCTGCAAAAATTATCTTACTCTCTCTCCGAGAGGAGTGTCTTTATCGAGGAATACCACTCTTATCTCTTCCTCGCCCGAAGCGAGTATCATTCCCTCGGAATCGATACCGCAGAGCTTGGCGGGCTTAAGATTTGCCACTATTATGACCTTTTTGCCCACAAGAGCCTCGGGCTCGTAGAATTTAGCTATTCCAGAAACCACCTGTCTCTTTTCATAACCCAGGTCAAGCTGAAGCTTCAGAAGCTTTTTAGCCTTGGGAACTCTCTCACAGGCAATGACCTGCGCCGTTCTCAGCTCAACTCCCATAAAGTCCTCAATGCCGATAAGGGCGCAGCCCTCGGGCTTCTCTGCCGCCTTTGCTTCCCTTTCAGCCTCGGCTATCATTTTCTGTCTTTCAGCCTCAAATTCGGCAAGCTTCTTTTCCTCGTCCACACGGGCAAAAAGAACCTTGGAATCGGCAACGGTAGCTCCCGCCTTCATCTTTCCAAACGCCTCTACACCGCCGAGAGTATCATAGGTGCGGGCATCGGTGCAAAGCTCGTCAAGTATCTCTCCTGCCGCCGCGGGGATAAAGGGTGTGAGAAGCACTGCCCCCCAACGGATAGCCTCAAGAAGATTATAAAGCACAGTGCCAAGACGCTCTCTCTGACCCTCATCCTTTGCAAGCGCCCAAGGCGTTGTCTCGTCAATATACTTATTAGCTCTCTTGAGCATAGTGAATATACATTCAAGAGCGTCGGCGATATGGTAGCTGTCCATATTCTCGATAACGCCCGCATATGCCTTAGCGCAAGCCTCGCGAAGCTCCTCGTCGATAGGCGCGGGAGCTGTGGGCGCCATTACTGTCTTGTCAAAATACTTCTTGTCCATATCAAGGGTACGCTTTACAAGGTTTCCGAGATTATTGACAAGGTCGGCGTTATAGCGTGTGATGACAGGGTCGTAGGTTATAGAGCCGTCGGAGTTATAGGGCATTTCGGAAAGGGCGAAGTAACGAACGCCGTCAACGCCGAAATGGTCCGCAAGCTTATCGGCATAAATCACGTTGCCCTTAGACTTGGACATCTTATCCATACCGAAGTTGAACCAAGGATGTCCGAATACCTTTTTGGGCAGAGGCAGGTCAAGCGCCATAAGGAATATAGGCCAATAGATAGTGTGGAAGCGAAGAATGTCCTTGCCTATCATATGCACGTCACAGGGCCAGTATTTCTTGAAATGCTCGCTCTGCTCATCGTAAGTCTTGTCCGGGTCGTAGCCGAGAGCGGTGATATAGTTTGTAAGAGCGTCAAGCCATACGTATACCACGTGTCTGTCGTCAAACTCCACGGGTATTCCCCACTTAAAGGAGCTTCTCGACACACAAAGGTCCTGCAAGCCCGCCTTTAAGAAATTGTTTACCATTTCCTTTTTTCTCGACTCGGGCTGAATGAACTCGGGGTTATCCTCGATATGCTTCATAAGGCGGTCGGCGTATTTCGTCATTTTGAAGAAGTAAGCCTCTTCCTTTGCCTGTTCTACGGGTCTGCCGCAGTCGGGGCACTTGCCGTCAACCACCTGTGTTTCGGTAAAGAAGGACTCACAGGGCGTACAGTACCAGCCCTCGTATTCGCTCTTGTAGATGTCGCCCTTTTCATAGAACTTGGTGAACATCTTCTTAACAGCCGCCTCGTGATTTTCGTCGGTGGTACGGATGAAGTAGTCGTAATCAGTACCCATCTTATCCCAGATGCCCTTTATCTCTCCCGCAACTCTGTCAACGTATTCCTTAGGAGTAATACCTGCCTTTGCCGCAAGATTTTCTATTTTCTGTCCGTGCTCGTCAGTACCCGTACAAAAGAAAACGTCGTAGCCCATAGCCTTTTTATATCTTGCCACAGCGTCGGTCATAATGACCTCATAGGTGTTACCGAAATGGGGCTTGCCCGATGCGTAGGCTATAGCGGTTGTAATATAAAATTTCTCGTTATTCATTTTTATCATCCTCCAAAAGCTTATTGCCGTTTATACTGTCCATATTGTCCATATGCTCGGCTATTGTAAAATATGTAAACATCATAAGGGGAAGTACAAGCAAAATAAACAGCACTCCCACTGAGATCAAGGAAAGGGCGGACATTGCCGCAAAGATAAGGAAAAATATATCCCATATAAATGGCGACCTTGCGCACCGCCTGCGGCTCATTGCCACAGTCCTCCAAATGCCAAAGCCTCTCGCGTAATAGTACGGGATCAGAAAGGCTCTGCCGGTGATCCACAAAAAGAGTATGGAGATAATTATTGCCACCGCCCCAAGGGGAACAAGGAATACTATCATAGGTATCGCCATTCCGCCAAATACGCACACCTCCGAAAGAGCGAACGCGCCCTCATAGGCAAGCTGTAAAAGGACAAAGCAGACAAGGGGTCTTGCCATAATTATTATACCCGAGAAAAGACTGCGGAAATAATTATACGCTCCGCGCTTTTTCTCTCGGTCAACGTAGCCGTATCTTGCGCTCGAGTAGGTCTGCCATGCGTAGCAAAAAAACATCGCCGACACGGGAATCGTAATGAGAAGCCCCGTCGCCAAGACTATGGCGTATACCCACACGTACTCTATTGGCTGTGTGGTCTCGGTATATCCAAACCGCAAAAGGGTTATATACACGCCGAACATCATAGGCAATACAAAGGAAAGGCTCAAAAGCGTACCCGCAAGTATCAAGCGAAATCTGCTTCCCTTTTCGGACAGCAGAAGCCACGCCTTTTTCATAGATTTGAAAACAACAGACATCAGATAAATTCTCCTCTGACCATTATTCTGTCAATATCAAGGTTCTCGCCGTTACTGAGGAAGAGCATATCAGCCCTCTTGCCTATATCCAAAGAGCCGCAAGTGTCGAACACGCCCACCTGTCTGGCGGGATTTTCGGTAGCCGCTATAATCGCCTCGGTAAGGGGTATATGGCAGAAGCTCATAAGATTTCTCACTGCTCTGTCAAGGGTTATAGTGCTTCCCGCCAAGGCTCCCGACGCGATACGGCAAATGCCGTCCTTTACGGTTACGGGCAGACCCGAGCTGAAATAGTTGCCGTCGGGAAGCCCCGTTGCGTCAAGTGAATCGGAAATAAGCGTAAGCCGTTCTATTCCCAAATTTCTGTATGCCAGCCTTATCATTTCGGGGGAGATATGTATTCCGTCGCAGATAAGCTCGGCATATCTGTCGCCCTCAAATGCCGCGGCGATAGCGCCGCCGTCTCTGTGATGCAGGGGGGGCATAGCGTTAAACAAATGGGTATATGAGGATATTCCCCGCTCCTCGGCTGTCTTTGCTTCGGCGTAATTCGCCATTGTATGGGCAAGCCCCATAGTCGCGCCTATTTCCTTTGCTTTTCTTGCGAAAGCTCCGTCTGCGTCAAGCTCGTAAGCCGCGGATATATGCAGATGCTTGCACTCCTTCAAGGGCTTTGCGTCAAGCTCGCACGGGTCAAGGGGCTTTATAAGCTCTGCCGCGTGAGCTCCCTTTTTTTCGGGATTCAAATATCTGCCTTCCCAATGGACACCCGCCAAATTCGCCTCGCCCGCCTCGGAAGCAAAGCGGTTAAGTCTGTCTGTGGCTTCCACCATTTTATCATAGGGGGCTGAAGAAAGAGTAGGCATAACGGTAGTTACACCCGCCTTGGCGTAAGCCTCAGCCATTTTTTTGTAGCCGTCGCTGTCCGAAAGACACCAATCGTTACCCAAAATACCGTGGGTATGAACGTCGATAAGCCCGGGAACAACGTAAGCGCCCTCTCCGTCCACTGCCACCTCAGCGGAAAGCTCGCCTATATCCTTTATTATACCGTCCTCTATAAGTATGTCTCCCTTATAAAAGGTACGGCTTTTATTTGAATAGATGTTGAGATTTTTAATTATCATAATATCCCCCAAAAGGGTAAAGTTCTATTTGGGCAAGGGGCTGTCACGCTGTACTGACCGCAAATACCCATAATATCATATTTTATTATACCACAATACTAAAAAAAGTCAATAGCTTAAGAAAATTATAGGCTTTTACAAAGGGATTTTAACCGCAAAAATTAAATTTTTATCCTATTAAAAAAATCCTATTGCAATTTTTAGCGCCATGGGTTATAATAAAGATAAGCGGTACAGGCTAACCACCGCTAAATTATACATAACAAGGAGAATTTACCATGGCAAACCGTTTCATTTCCAACGCTGTGTCTTATCACGGCAAGGGCGCTATCAACGAGATCCCCGCAATCATTTCCGCAAAGGGCTTTAAAAAGGCATTTGTTGCTTCCGATCCCGACCTTGTTAAGTTCGGAGTTACAAAAAAGGTTACCGACCTTCTTGACGCAAACGGAATGGCTTATGAAATATATTCCGACATCAAGCCCAATCCCACTATCGAAAACGTAAAATCAGGCGTTGCCGCATACAAGGCATCGGGCGCTGATTATATGATAGCTATCGGCGGCGGCTCGTCTATGGACACGGCTAAGGCTATCGGTATTATCATAACCAATCCCGAATTTGAGGACGTTCGCAGTCTTGAGGGCGTTGCTCCCACAAAGAACCGCACAGTATACACCATAGCTGTTCCCACCACCGCGGGTACTGCGGCTGAGGCTACTATTAACTACGTTATCACCGACGTTGAGCGCAAGAGAAAGTTCGTTTGCGTTGACGTAAACGACATTCCCGACGTTGCTGTTGTTGACCCCGATATGATGGCTACAATGCCTAAGGGTCTTACCGCCGCTACGGGTATGGACGCTCTTACCCACGCTATCGAGGGTTACACAACAAAGGGCGCTTGGGCGCTTCCCGACTGTCTCAACCTCGAAGCTATCCGCCTTATCGCAAAGAGCCTGCGCGGCGCTGTTAACAACGACCCCGAGGGTCGCGAGGGCATGGCGCTCGGTCAGTTCGTAACAGGTATGGCGTTCTCTAACGTAGGCTTGGGTATCGCTCACTCGGTAGCTCACACTCTCGGCGCGGTATACGACACCCCTCACGGCGTAGCTTGCGCTATGATGCTTCCTATCGTTATGGAATTTAACGCCGATGCAACGGGCGACAAGCTTAAGGCTGTTGCAGAGGCAATGGGCGTTGACACCACAGGAATGGATGCTGACGCTTACAGAGCGGCGGCTGTTGATGCTGTCCCTCAGCTGAGCATTGTCGTGGGTATCCCCACAAAGCTTGCGGCTCTTATGGAAGAGGATATCGACTTCCTTGCGGAATCCGCATACGCGGACGCTTGCGCCCCTGGTAACCCCAAGGCGGCATCCGTAGACGACCTTAAGGCTCTTATCAGAAAGCTGATGTGAGTTAATTTAGTTAGTTTGTGAAAGTTTTTTCCACTTTCTTTTAAAAAAGAAAGTGGCGCAAAGAAAACCTGAACAAATTGGTTTTAGCGGTTATTTGAACAACGCAAATTCCTTTGTAAGGCATATCAAAACGAAACCTCTCGGTAGCGTAGCAGCTGTCCGAGAGGTTTCTACATCAGAAAGAAACTATAAAATTTTAGTTAAAGAATGGGCGAACGTTCAATATATTTTTCCAAAATTTTCTTTGCGCTACTTTCTTTTCTAAAAGAAAGTAGCAAAAAAACCAAAAGAAAGTAGCAAAAAACCCAAAAGAAAGTAGCAAAAAACCAAGGCAAACTAACTCAATATCTGCTCATATATCATATTCCGCAAGGTAGGGTGTACCACGGTATAGCCATAGGTTGCCTTCATAACGTGGGCGGCGTAGAATATAGCAAGTCTGTTTTCGGGGTCGATAAGAGCATAGGCATTCGCCGCTCCGTTCCAACCGAATTCACCTACGGGAGACAGAGACAAAGACACGGTAGGGTCCATATGAACTCTTCCGCACAGTCCCCAACCATAGCCGAAATCAGAGGATTTTATCATATCGTTTCTCGCGGTATCGCTGAGGTAATTTTTCTGCATCATAGCGATAGTTTCGGGCTTCAGTATCCGATAGCCCTCCCTTGTCGCACCGCCGCAGGCAATGGCGGTTATTATTTTCAGGTAATCTCCCACCGACGAGAAAAGTCCGCCCCCGCCGCTTTCGTAGTTTTTCAACATACTAAGCTCGTTAAAGCAGGGTATCTCGGTAGCCGTTGCGGGTCCTATATTATAGGTATACATAGCAGAAAACCGCTTTTTCTGCTCGTCGTTTGGGCGGAAGCCTATATCGGTAAGTCCGAGGGGCTTGAAGATAATATTTTCAAGATACTCCGAAAAGGGTACGCCCACTATGACCTCACAGACCGCCGCCAGCACGTCGTGGCAAAGGCTATAGAAAAAGCGTGTTCCCGGCTCAAACAAAATAGGGTCAGCCGCAAATGCCCTCGCAAGGGTCAGTGTGTCGGCTTCAATTCCTACCGCCTCGGTAGACGGAGTGCGGAAATTATAGGTAAGACCGCCTGTCATAGTAAACAGATGCTCCACGGTCATCTCGCCCTTTGGCGAAGTAAGACTTCCGTCCGGATTTTTTATTTTTACGTTTTTATATTCGGGAATATATTTTGACACGGGGTCAGAAAGACTCATTCTTCCCTCTTCCACAAGGCGCATAGCCGCAATACAGGTTATTACCTTTGTTGCGGAATATATCCAGTATAGGTCATTTTCGGTAGCGCACTTTGTTTTTTCGCCGTTCGAGTATCCCGCGCATCTGTGATATATAAGCTCTCCGTTTAAGGTAGCCGCCAGCTCACAAGCGGGAAAGCCTCTCCTCGGCATAGTATCTATAAAGCTGTCAAGTTTTGAAAAATCCATACTCATCTCCTTATATTTATTCAACATCATTATATAATAAAACTCAAAAATTGTCAAGTATGCCCCAAAAATTGCGGTTTTTGAGAATACTTGGTGAATTTTTATAAATTTTTTTATAAAATATGAAAATAGGTATTGCAATTCTGAAATTATATGGTACAATATATTGTATACGGCGCTTGTCGTATATAATTACATTTTTACTAACATAATGGAGGTGCTGTAAAATGGCATACAAGATTACTGATGAGTGCATCGCTTGTGGCGCATGCGCAGGAGAGTGCCCTGTAGGAGCTATCAAAGAGGGTGATTGCAAGTACGAGATCAACGCTGATGAGTGCATTGAGTGCGGAGCTTGCGCAGAGGTTTGCCCCGTATCCGCTCCCGTTGCTGACTAAGCTTGAACAATCCCGAGCAAGGGCAAATATGGGCTGACTCTTTCGAGCCAGCCCTCTTACTTTTCTCTTACTTTTCTTTTAAAAAAGAAAAGTAAGCAAAAGAAAACTAAGCATCTTACTTAATCTTCTTTGTTAAGTAAAAATCATAAGCAAAAGAACACCAAGCATCTTACCTAGTCTTCTTTGTTAAGTAAAAATCATAAGCAAAAGTAAACCAAGCATCTTACCTAGTCTTGTTTGTTAAGTAAAAATCATAAGCAAA
>JAZOMG010000018.1:0-48309 GCA_045653705.1 Eubacteriales bacterium
ATACTTTTAGTGTATCCCTTTAATATTCCTCCTTAGCTCAGTCGGTAGAGCGCATGACTGTTAATCATGATGTCGCTGGTTCAAGCCCAGCAGGGGGAGCCAATAACAAAAGAGCCGAGGCGATAGCTTCGGCTCTTTTGTTATTCACTTTTCTTTCTTTGTTTGGCTCGAACCGTCAAGATGTTATGATTGCGCAACTTGTTGCGCTGAGCAACGTTTGCGAAGCAAACTTGCCGTTGAGCGTAGCGAAACAGTGTCGCATGGTTCAAGCCCAGCAGGGGGAGCCAACGAAAAGCAGGTCGAATGACCTGCTTTTTTTGTTGGCTCCCTTGTTGAGTTCGATTGACGCCATTACGATTGCCAATTACGCGCTCACAAGAACCAGTTTATTTCACATTTGGCATTGCAGAATGTTTCACTTGAAAGAATAATTGTTTTATGGTATAATAGGTATAATAAATTTAAGAAAGGCGGTGAAGTCATGATAGATATATCTCTTTGGATTGAAAATTACTTGGAAGCTCTAAGCTCTACCTTTAAAGATCGCGTGCTTTTTGTGGGGTTACAGGGAAGCTATGGGCGCGGTGAAGCTACTGAAAACAGTGACATTGACGTTGTTGTTATTTTTGATGAGCTGTCAACTTCCGATATTAAAGCCTATGGCTCTGTTTTGGATAGCTTAGAGCATAGGGAGCTTGTTTGCGGTTTTATTTCGGGAAAGGAAGAAATACTTAACTGGGAGCCGTCTGACCTTTTTCAATTCTATTACGATACAAAGCCCATAAAGGGAAGTCTTGATTGGCTGTTGACCAAGCTTGACAGTGCTGCTGTTAAGAGAGCTATAAAGATAGGGGCGTGCAATATTTATCACGGCTGCGCCCATAATATGCTTCACGAAAAGAGCGAGAAAATTTTAAGGGGGCTTTATAAGTCTGCGGCGTTTGTGGTACAGGCTATCGCGTTTGAGCAAATGGGAAGATATATTGGCAGACAAAGGGAGCTCATACAGGTTGTTTCGGCAGAGGAACGGGCTATTGTTGAGACTTCTTTGAGCCTTAAAAATGGTGGTACTGTCGATTTTGATAGTATGTCGGACGAGCTGCTTGATTTTGCAAAACGGTGGATTGAAAAAACTTAGTATTTTGATATTTGCCTATTATAAATCAAAACACCCTTTTTGTATTGACAAAAAAAGGGTAGGGTGGTATAATACAGGAGATGTTTAATAACCGTGTGAAAAGGAGAAAAAATGAACTTTGTTGCTTTAGATAGATTTATGGATGATATGCCACAGCGCGGAGTACAGGGATGCGAGCTGGCGGTATCTTATAACGGAGAGACTGTATATAGAAAGTGGGTAGGCTACGCAGATGCGGAATGTAAACGCCCCCTGTCCGGAAAGGACGTTTCTTGGATTTTTTCCTGTACAAAGGTTATTACCTGCCTTGCTGCTATGAGACTTGTTGAAGAGGGTAAAGTAGCCCTTGACGACCCTGTTTCAAAATATATCCCCGAGTTTGCAAGGCTTCGCGTACATAACAAAAAAACAGGCGAGATAACCGATGCTCAGTCGGTCATGACGGTTGAACACCTCTTTACGATGTGCGGCGGTATGAACTACAATATAGACGCAGAGCCAATAAAGGCGGCGAGAGAGAAAGAGGGAGCAAGCACTCTTGATATTGTAAGGTCTATGGCTGACGCGCTTCTTGATTTCGAGCCGGGCGAGAGGTATCAGTACAGCCTTTGCCACGACGTTCTGGGAGCTGTTATTGAGGTCGTAAGCGGTATGCGCCTTTCCGACTACCTGCAAAAATATTTCTTTGAGCCTCTCGGAATAACCGACATGGGATTTAGACCGAATGAAGAGCAAAAGGCTCGCTTTTGCGAACAATTTACCTACTCTAACGGAACAAACAGCTCTAAGTATAGCGGCTTGAGGAACAGATATATTCTCAGCCCCGATTACGACAGCGGCGGGGCAGGGCTTTTCTCTACCGTAGATGAATATATGAAGATCATTACGGTTATAGCAAACGGCGGTAAGACTGCCGACGGATATACCTTACTTCGTCCCGAAACCATAGAGCTTTTGTGCGTCAACCGTCTCCACGAAATAGCGCTTAACGACTTCGTTAAGGGCAGACTTTTCGGATACGGATGGGGACTTTGCGGAAGAGTTCACAGAGATGCTGTGACATCCTGCTCTAAATCGCCCATAGGAGAGTTCGGTTGGGACGGCGCGGCAGGGGCGTTCTCAATGATTGACCCTAAGAACCGTATCGCCATCTATTTTGGAACGAATACCTTTAATTTCACCTACGGATATAATTTCATACATCCTACACTCAGAAACCTTGTATATGAGGCAATTGAGGGGTAAGAAAAAGCTATTCAAGATTTTAAAATCTTGAATAGCTTTCATAATAAATATTTTATTTACCTATTGACAAAAAGGGGAATTTGTGATAAAATATCAATGTTGCGGATTTAGCGGTATTTTATGCTCCGCCTCAAAGCAATTGAAAGTTGAAAATGGAAAATTGAAAATAGGGAAATGCGAATATGGCGAACATAATCGAGGAAAAGTCTTTTGCGTTTGCTGTAAGAATTGTAAATCTTTATAAGCATTTAAATGAAACAAAAAAGAATTCATTTTGTCCAAGCAACTTTTAAGAAGCGGAACAAGCGCAAAGCACACCGGATTTTATATCCAAAATGAGTATAGCCTTGAAGGAGGCTTCCGAAACAAAGTATTGGATCAGACTTTTGGCTTCAACGAATTACCTGGCAGAAGCCGAATCTGTTTCTATATTAAACGATTGTGTAGAGATTGAAAAAATTTTAGTGAGCATTATCAAATCCTCAAAATAATTTTCAACTTTCCACTTTCAATTTTCAATTTAATACGCGGGTATGGCGGAATTGGCAGACGCGCTAGATTCAGGTTCTAGTCGGGGTTCCTCGGTGAAGGTTCAAGTCCTTTTACCCGCACCAGTAAAACGGATGTCAAACGATATCCGTTTTATATTTTATTGTTGACAGCAGATTAACAAAATGGTATAATTATTCCACAGCAAACAGATCAAATAGAATGTTCAATGAAAAATGACGAAATAGAAATTCTTACAAGGCAGAGTGTTTTGAAAAAATTAGCGTATGAAGCCAAGCGCTCTATGGTTGGTTCTTTGTTTATGTGTATTTTAGGCGCGGTGTTTTTGAGAATGATGTGTTTGATGCTGCTCAGTCTATCGTATGTAACTACCAGAACCAAAATAATTGTAGGTCTTCTTTTAGTATTCCTGAACACTATAACGATTATGCAAAAGGATAAAAGTATGAAATTATCACAAGTAAGCTTGAATGCGCTTTTGGAAATGACGCCAAAGGATAAAATGAATTTTATCTTTCACGGTACGGCAGATACGGGGGACTCTTGCGAGTACGCCTTGCTTCTCGGCACCTCTCTTCTCGAGGCAGAACAAAGAGCGCTTCATGCCGCAAAGCTTTATCGCGAGGGGAGAATCCGTTATATCATTCCAAGCGGAGGAGTAACGTGGGATAACAACGGCGAGGAAATCAGCGAATGCGATTTTATGACAAGGATACTCAGAGAAAATGACGTTCCGGACTCGGCAATCATTCCCGAGAACGAGGCAACGACCACCAGAGAAAACATGATATACGGCACGCTTTGGTTGAATCGAAAATCAAAGCTCTTGGACGTAGACAAGATCATGATCATTACTTCGGTACAGCATATGAAAAGAAGCATTGCTCTTGCCAAATGCTTTTTGCCGAGAAAGATATCGGTCATCGGCAGCCCCGTACCGCTCTCCCAAAGCAAAGAGGAATGGATCGTCTCAGAAGAGCATGCGGAACAGGTGGATACGGAAATTCGCCTACTCAAACAACTTGTTGATCATGGTATCATTCATGATATAGAGGTAAAAATAGATGGAGGTGACACCGCTTATGTTAAGATATAAGCAAGTGATTTTTGACTTTGACGGAACTTTGTCCGATAGCTATCCCTCGTTTGTCAAGGCGATGAAAACGGTAATGCAGAGATACGGTATTGAAAAAAGCGATGAGGAGATCTATTATCTTCTGAAAAAATACAGCACGGCGTATGTCTTTGATAATTGCGGCTTTGGCGAATTTAAGTCGGACGCCAAAAGACAGTTCAGGGCGCTTTCGGATGAGCTTTTGCGCAGCGAAGCCACACCCATGGCGGGAGCAGAGAATATTTTGAGGTTTATAGCCGAAAACGGAGGGTATAGCTACATATACTCACACAGCGGAGACATCGTGTTAAGCAACGTAAAAAGATGGGGTCTGGACGGGTATTTTAAGGATTATCAGCTTGGAGATACGGAGTTTCCACGAAAGCCCGCTCCCTATGCCTTGCTCAATTTACTGAAAAAAAACGGACTGAATGCAGACGAGTGCGTTATGGTAGGAGACCGCGATATCGATATCCTTGCGGGAAAAAACGCAGGAGTTGCAGGCATACTGATGGACACGGAGGGGTATTATCCTCAGCTGTCGGTGGAATACCGTATCGCGGAATTAAAAGACATTCAGGATTGTTTGTCCGCTTGCACGAAAAAGATAACCGAATAAAGTACGTTTCATATATTCAGGGGCTGCTTCAAATTCGCATTTGAAGCAGCCCCGTTTTAACACTTAGTTATTTTGCGGAATTGTTCTTAATGGAGTTCTCGTAAGACTCAACCATCTTCTTAACCATCTGACCGCCGATGCTTCCTGCCTGACGTGCGGTAAGGTCACCGTTGTAACCCTGATTGAGGTTTACGCCTACTTCGTTTGCAGCCTGCATCTTGAACTGATTAAGAGCTTCCTTTGCCTCGGGAACGAGGTTCTTGTTGCTTGCCATAATTTTTCTCCTCTGTTTTGAACGTATACATTTGACTTTACGCTGTAAAGAGCAACGCACACCTTCAAATTTTTATAATCTATTTTAATTGAGCGTTCGGGATATTTCCCGTCGGCTCTGATATTATTGTTAACAGAAGAATTCAAAATATTAAAGGCAATTTTTAACTTTTTTAAAGCCTATTTGCTATGTCCAGCCACTCTGCCGCCGATGCGTCGCTGGGCATCGACCAATCACCTCTCGGTGAAAGCCCAACCGAGCCCACCTTAGGTCCGTCGGGCAGACAGGAGCGCTTGAATTGCTGTGAGAAGAAGCGGCGCAAAAAGTTTATAAGCCACTTTTTCAGCGTTTCCTCATCATATTTACCCTCGAAAGCGATTTTTGCCAGGCGGTAAAGCTTATCGGGGGTGTATCCGAAGCGAAGCGTATTGTAAATGTAGAAATCATGTATTTCGTAAGGCCCTACAAGGTCTTCGGTTTTTTGCGCTATGCTTCCGTTTTCATCGGCGGGGAGCAGCTCGGGACTTACGGGGGTGTCTACTATATCCCGCAAGACCTTGGCAAGTCTTTCGTTGCCGTTTTTTTCGGCAATATTCGCGCAGTAGGATACAGTTTCTCGCACAAGGGTCTTAGGTACGTCGGCGTTAACACCGTACATTGACATATGGTCACCGTTGTAGGTAGCCCAACCGAGAGCAAGCTCGGAAAGGTCGCCTGTGCCGACCACAAATCCCCCCTCAATATTGGCAATATCCATTATTACCTGTGTACGCTCTCTTGCCTGTGAATTTTCATACACTACGTTCTTTATTTCCTCGTTGTGTCCTATATCCGAAAAATGCTGTCTGACAGCGTCCGATATGTCCACGCAACGTATCTCACAGCCAAGCTCCTCACAGAGAAGCTCCGCGTTTGAGCGAGTGCGCTTTGTTGTGCCGAAGCAGGGCATAGTAACGCATACTATATCCGAGTGAGGACGCCCCAAAAGCTCCATAGCTCTTACCGCGACCAAAAGAGCAAGACAGGAATCGAGACCGCCCGAAATGCCTATAACACATTTTTTTGCATACGCCTTTACTATTCTCGTGGCAAGTCCGCGAGCCTGTATAGACAAAACCGTTTCGCAACGTTTTGCAAGCTCGTCCTTATCATCGGGAACAAAAGGATGGGCATCTATTTTCCTTGTTATAGCGGTTTCGGTAATTTCACATTCAAAGCTTTGCTCGAGATATTTGGGCGCTTTTATATTCAAGCCCCGAGTCTTTCTGCGCTCAGCCGACAGACACGTAACGTCTATCTCCGATACGGTAAGCTCGCTATCAAAGGAAAAGGGCTTACTCTCGGCAAGAATGTTTCCGTTTTCAGCAATTACAGAGTGACCGCCAAAGACGAAATCGGTAGTGGATTCACCAACGCCCGCGCCCGACAGAATATAGCCGCATTTGCACCGAGCGGATTGAGAGATCACCGCCATTCTTCGGTATTCCTCACTTCCCACAGTATCGTAGGAAGCGCAAGGATTTGCCACAATGAGCGCGCCGTTTGCGGCGGCGTAGGTAGACGGCGGAACAGGAGAAGTAAGGTCGTCGCCTATCTCAACGCAAAATCTGAATTCCGACAACTCATCGCAGACGAATATCTGACCTCTGCCAAAGGGAACGTATGTGTCGCATAGCTTTACAATATCTACGCTGTCTCGGGAGTATTCCGAAAAGCATCTTTTATCCCATTCGTTTTTGCTGTATTTCTTTGGAACGACCCCAAGAATTTCACCTTTTTGACAAATCACGGCGGAATTATAAATTTTGTCATTGACAATCAAGGGAAAACCGATTATACTAATAGTGTGGGAGTTCTTAGTTTTCGACAAAAAATGAGACAGCGCCTTTTCGGCAGAGCGGAGCAGAGTATCCGACAAAAAAAGGTCTCCACAGGTCGCGCCTGTAAGGGAAAGCTCGGGAAATACAAGGAGCTTTACGCCCTTAGTCTCGGCTTCCTTGTGGAGTCTCAGAATTTCAGAAAGATTGACGCACGTGTCAGCTACCGTAATTTTTGGGGTAGCCGCGGCGACCTTTATAAATCCGTGTTTCATGCTTTTATCCTTTCTTTTATAAGGAATTAAGTATATTATACATTTTTATTTAACAAAATACAATACGGTTTTCAAAAAAAGAGGAGAAAAAATGAAAAGACTTGAAAGAAATCTTACTATGCTATGCGATTTTTATGAGCTTACAATGGCAAACGGCTATCTGAAAAGCGGAATAAAGGACAAAATAGTATACTTTGACGTGTTTTACAGAAACAATCCCGACAACGGCGGATATGCCATAGCCGCGGGACTTGAACAGGTGGTAGAATACATAAAAGAGCTGCGTTTTACAGATGAGGATATAGAGTATCTTCGCTCAAGAAATTGCTTTAGCGAGGAGTTTTTGGATATTCTTAAGGATTTCTCCTTTACGGGAGATATTTGGGCGATACCCGAGGGTACTGTGGTATTTCCCGGCGAGCCTCTTATGATAGTCCGCGCCCCCGTTATAGAGGCGCAGTTTATAGAGACCTACGTGCTTATGATGATAAATCACCAATCCCTCATAGCCACAAAAGCATCAAGGCTGAGAAGAGCGGCAAATGGAAGAGCCATAAGCGAGTTTGGAGCAAGGCGGGCGCAGGGGGCTGACGCGGCAATACTCGGTGCGAGAGCGGCGTATATCGGAGGTGTTAACAGCACGTCCTGTGTTATCTGCGATGAAGCCTACGGCGTGCCCGCGGGCGGAACTATGGCGCACGCTTGGGTGCAGATGTTCGACAGCGAGTACGAGGCGTTTAAGAATTACTGCGAGATATATCCCGAAAACGCCACACTGCTTATTGATACGTACAACGTAATTGAAAGCGGAGTGCCTAACGCGATACGGGCGTTTAAAGAGGTGCTTTTGCCTCGGGGAATTACCAAGTGTGCGGTTCGTATCGACTCGGGAGACATAACCTATCTGACAAAGAAGATAAGAAAAATGCTTGACAGCGCGGGACTTACCGAGTGTAACATAGTGGTTTCCAACTCTCTTGACGAATATATTATCAGAGAGCTGATACGGCAGGGCGCGGAGATCGATGCTTTCGGCGTTGGCGAGAGACTGATAACAGCTAAGAGCGACCCTGTGTTCGGCGGAGTTTACAAGCTTTGCGCAACCGAGACGGCTGACGGTGAGATATTGCCGAAAATAAAGATAAGCGAGAACGTAGGCAAGATAACCACCCCCCATTTCAAAAAGGTATACCGCCTCAGAGGACGGGAAACGGGCAAGGCAGAGGCAGACCTTATCTGCGTATACGACGAGACTGTGGACGACACCAAGCCCATAGAGCTTTTTGACCCCGAGCATACCTGGAAGAGAAAAATACTTGAAAATTATACTGCCACCGAGCTTCTTGTTCCTATTTTCAAAAACGGAAAGCAGGTATATGAGCTTCCCACTATTGAAGAGATAAAGAAGAGATGTGAGGAAGAGATCGACGGAATGTGGGACGAGGTCAGAAGATTTACAAACCCCCACAACTATTACGTAGACCTTTCGGAAAAGCTGTGGCAGATAAAGCACGGAATGATATCCGAATACAGAAAGATAAAGTGATATGGTAATTATAGTTTGCGTTGACGAACGGCGGGGAATGACCTTTAACGGACGTCGGCAGAGCCGAGACAGTAAAATATACGCCGACATAGCCGAAAACATGGCAGAGGGGTCAAGGCTTCTTGCCGATGAATATTCAGCTCCTCTCTTTTCCGAGCTTGCGATAAACGCCGAATTTCGGGGAGATTTTCTCGATGTTGCCGAAAATGGGGACGTATGCTTTGTGGAAAAGGGCGCGCTGTCACCCTATTTAAAAAAAGCCGAGGAGATCATAATTTATCATTGGAACAGGCATTATCCATCGGATACAGGGCTTGACGTTGTTCCCGAAAAAGAGGGCTTTTCCCTTGCTTACACAAAGGAATTTGAGGGAAGCTCCCACGAAAAAATAACCAAGGAGATATACAGAAAATGAGTAAAAGAATACTTGCCCTGCTTTTGTCGCTGATAGTGGTTTTGGGCTGTTTTGTGGGCTGCGACCTTTTAGAGAACGTCGGTGGAAGCTACGGTGGCTACGAGGATGACGAAAAAGGAAACGGCAGCGCTGTCGACCTGGGAGTTTACGGCTACGCATCGTTAGAGGGGATTCCCGACTATTCGGGCAAGGCTTACGTTGAGCTGAACGGAAACAACCCCGAATTTAAAGAGAACGAGATAGTAAGCAAATCGTATGAGTATTACAGCGAGCTTGATTCTCTTGGAAGATGCGGATATACTATCGCCTGCGTTGGCAAGGATATAATGCCCACCGAGGACAGAGAATCCATAAGCTCGGTAAAGCCATCGGGCTGGATAAACAAAAAGTATGATACAAAGCTTGTGGACGGCGGATACGTATATAACAGATGCCACCTTATTGGCTTTCAGCTTACAGGTGAGAACGCCAATAAAAACAATCTTATAACGGGAACGAGATACCTTAATATTGAGGGTATGCTTCCCTTTGAGAATATGGTCGCCGACTACGTAAAAGAAACAGGAAACCACGTTATGTACCGCGTAACGCCTCTATTCGCGGGAAATAATCTGCTTGCAAGCGGAGTGAAGATAGAGGGATGGTCGGTAGAGGACGACGGAGAGGGCATATGCTTCAACGTTTTTGCTTATAACGTACAGCCGGGTATCACCATAAATTACGCTACGGGTGATAATGCCCTTAACGGCGACGGGCTGCCCGAAACGGACAGTGACACCGAGGATGCGGAAATAGGAACAGCCCCCGCTATGACCTATATTCTCAATACAAGCTCAAAAAAGGTACATACTCCAAAATGCTCTGCAGCTTCGGATATGAACGAAGCGAACAAGCAGGAATATACGGGCTATCTTGACGACCTACTCGCCGATGGATATACAGCTTGCAAAAGCTGTAAGCCTAAGTAATACATAAACAAGTTTGGTATTCTTGGCGAAGATTTCTACGGACGAAAAATCACCAATACAAATTTTCAGATATAAACCTCTCGGCACACGGTGTCCGAGAGGTTTATAGTTTTATCGCATAAACTTGAAAAAATAATAAAAAGTCCTTGAATTAAATTCACTTATGTGATATAATTACACTGAATAATTATAATTGGGGTAGAATTTCAATTCTTATCTCAGGACGGTCAGAAAAGGAGAGTAAAGTGGGCGTTATTTGGGAAAATATAAAGGTATTTTTTAATACATATATCGTGGATACCGTAAAGACTGTCGGTGTCCTTGACGTTGTGGATATTTTGCTTTTGGGCGTGGTGCTTTACTACGTTTACCGATTTGTGCGGGAGAGAAGAGCGGGCAAGCTTCTTATAGGACTTGGCTGTGTGCTTCTGCTGTCGCTTTTAGGCGATGCTTTTGATATGCCCGCTACAAGATTTATATTCAGTGACTTCAGACAAATAGGCGTCCTTGCCGTTATTATCCTTTTCCAGCCCGAGCTGAGAAGCGCCCTCGAAAAGGTGGGCGGCATGCCCTCGTCGGGTATAAGAAACATAACCTCCGATTCCCGTGATGCTTTGGCAAGAAGCGCTGAAATAGATGCCCTTTGTACTGCTGTCAGCGATATGTCAAGGGATAAGGTGGGAGCGCTTATAGTTATCGAGCGCACAACAAAGCTTGGGGAATACATTAAATCGGGCGTTGCCATAGACGCGGCGCTTACCCCTCATTTGATCAGAAATATTTTCTTTAATAAAGCTCCGCTTCACGACGGAGCGGTAATGATACGCTCGGGCCGTATATGTGCCGCAGGCTGCTTTTTGCCCTTGACAACAAAAGAGGATATCAACAAGGATCTTGGAACAAGACACAGAGCGGCTATCGGAATGTCCGAAATAAGCGATGCTATCGTTATTGTAGTATCCGAGGAAACGGGAACGATATCCCTGTCTGTGGACGGCAATCTTTCGAGAAATTACAATTACAGCTCACTGAAGCAGGAGCTTAACAAGCTTCTCTCGTCTCAGGGGCAGAGCGAGCATACAAAGAGGTCGTCTAAAAGACAGAAAAAGGCGAAAAAGAATGAGGGTAAAGAATAAGATAGGGGGGCAGAGTGAAAATGGCTAAGCATAAAAAAGACGAAAACGCATATGATGACGGCACGTACGTTGCCAAGAAAAGCCCTAAGGGAAATATAATAGCTCTTATCATTTGCGTCCTTATAGCATTTGCTATTTGGATATACGCTAAAAATGACGAGATAAAAGAGTTGAACGAGCAGCCGCCCGCTCCCGAAAACCAGATAACAGAGCAGACAAACGGCTCTTCCGCAGGAGCGTAAGCCTGTATGAGTGAGGAAAGGACAGTCGGCTATATTCTCGGCGGGATAAAGCTATCTCCCGATACCGACCCCGATGAGGCTTGCCGTATTGCGGCAACTGAGATAAAGCGCGCAGGGGGAAGCCCTGCGCAGCTTAGTTTTGATATTTGCAAGCGCTCGGTAGACGCAAGAAAGAAAAATGACGTAAAGCTTGTATATTCGGTTGCCGTCAGAGCCAAGGACGGAAGAGAGCTAAAGCCCATAAAAAGCAAATACAGCATCTCTCCGCTTTTTGACAGACAGCTGAATTTCAGCATAGGCAAGGAAAAGACAGACCGCTCCCCCCTTGTGGTGGGTATGGGTCCCGCAGGGCTGTTTTGCGCCCTTTTGCTTGCCGAAAACGGATATGCGCCCACAATTATAGACCGTGGCGACAGCGTTTCTAACCGAGTAGAAGCATACAGGCGTTTCTTTGAGCTTGGTATACTTGATACCGAGTGCAATATACAGTTTGGCGCGGGGGGCGCGGGCACGTTTTCGGACGGCAAGCTTTTGACGAGAGTCAACGACCCGAGAACGGCTTACGTTCTTGAACGTTTCTGCGATTTTGGCGCGCCAGAGGAGATAAAGATACAGGCTAAGCCCCATATAGGCACAGACCTGCTCTACGGCGTTGTTGACGGTATGCTTTCGCGTATAGCTGAGCTTGGGGGAAAGGTAATGTACCGAACACGGCTTGAACGTATAATAAACCGCCCCGACGGCAGTATTACGGCTGTTACCACCGAGGGCGATATAGATTGCTCCTGCATGTGTCTCGCTACGGGTCACAGCGCGAGGGATACCTATGAGATGCTTATGGAAAACGGATATTCGGTTGAGCCGAAACCCTTTTCGGTAGGCGTGAGGATAGAGCATTTGCAAAGCCGTATAGACGAGGCGCTTTACGGAAACTTTGCGGGGCATACGAGGATAGGCAAGGGAGAATATCACCTGTCGGATACCACGGGAGAGAGGGGCGTTTACACCTTTTGTATGTGCCCCGGAGGTCAGGTAGTTGCCGCAGCATCCGAGAATGGCGGTGTTGTGGTCAACGGAATGAGCGAATACGCGCGAGACGGAAAAAACGCGAATTCTGCCGTATGTGTTTCTATTCGCCCCGAGGATTACGGAAGTACCCCGAGGGGAGCTATTGCGTTTCAACGCAGACTTGAAAGAGAAGCTTATATAAAGGGCGGCTCGGACTATTACGCGCCTATGCAGACCGTGGGAGATTTCCTTGACGGCAGATGCGGAAGCGAGCCTACCGAGGTAATTCCTACCTACCGAGACGGACGGGTAAGACCTGTTTCGATGGACAGCATTTTGCCCGAATACGTTTGCAGGGAGCTAAGACGGGGGCTTTGTAGCTTTGAGAGAAAGGTTGCGGGCTTTGCTTCTACCACAGCAGTTCTTTCGGGCGTTGAAACAAGAACCTCTGCTCCCGTAAGGATACTGAGAAACGGGGAGCTATGCGCCGTAGGACACGACCGTGTTTACCCTTGCGGAGAGGGCGCGGGCTATGCGGGGGGCATCACAAGCGCCGCTCTTGACGGAATACGGGTGGCAGAAAGAATAATGGGAAGATTTGCGCCCAAATGAGTTGCGGGCTTTTTGAAATATTGAGGTAAACCGATGAAAGAAATAAAAAGAGAGAGGGTGTGGGAAGAAAAGTACGCCTTTGGTGATGCTGAGCGAGACGGACAGATAAAAGAAATGTCTGAAAAAATGGGGATATCCCCATTGCTTGCGGTGCTGCTTTATAACCGAGGCTACAAGACCTCTTCCGAGGCTGAAAGATTTTTGCGGCTTGAGCAGAGCGACTTCCACGATCCCTATCTTTTAGCCGATATGACACCTGCGGTAGAGAGAATATTTACCGCAATTGAAAATAAAGAAAAAATATGCGTGTACGGCGACTATGACGTGGACGGAGTTACTTCCGTTACCGTCCTGTATTTGTATCTTCGACAGCTTGGCGGTAACGTATCTATAAGGATACCCAAAAGAGAGGGCGAGGGCTACGGAGTTTCCTGCGCCGCTGTTGACGAGCTTGCCGCCAAGGGCGTTCAGCTTATCATAACCGTTGATACGGGAATTACGGCGAATAAGGAAATAGAGTACGCAAAAGCTTTGGGTATCGACTTTGTCGTTACCGACCACCACGAGTGCCACACCGAGCTTCCCGACGCATGCGCTGTGGTCAATCCCCACCGACCCGACTGCCCTTATCCATTTAAGGAGCTTGCGGGAGTTGGAGTGGTTTTCAAGGTCGTCAGCGCTTGCGAAATGCACAGATGCAGACTTGCGGGCGAGCCTGTTATTGACGGTATACGTAGGGTGTGCCTTAGCTTTGCGGACCTTACGGCTGTGGGAACGATAGCCGACGTAATGCCAGTTATAGACGAGAACAGGCTTATTGTCAGTCTTGGACTTCGGCTTATGTCCGAGCGTCCGAGGGCGGGGCTTTCGGCTCTTATCGAGGCTTCCTCATCAAAGGGAAGCGAAACGAAAAAGATCACCTCGGGAATGATAGGCTACGGAATAGCCCCAAGGCTTAACGCCGCAGGCAGAATATCCGATGCGGCAATTGCCGTTGAGCTTCTTCTCGAGACCGATATGGAAAAGGCGAGAGAGGCGGCAGAGGGGCTTTGCGAGATAAACAGACAGCGTCAGGCAGAGGAAAACCGAATAGCCGCGGCGGCATACGAGCAGATAGAAAGCACAATTGACCCCGAAAACGACCTTGTTATAGTCCTTGACAGCAATAATTGGCATCAAGGTATCATAGGTATCGTATCGTCAAGAATTACCGAAAAATACGGCTTGCCGTCTATACTTATATCCTTTGACGGCGAGGACGGAAACGAAAATCCAATGGATGACGGAAAGGGGTCGGGAAGAAGCATCAACGGGCTTAACCTTGTGGAAGCGTTGTCCTATTGCGAGGAGCTTCTCGTTAAGTACGGCGGACACGAGCTGGCGGCAGGTCTTACCGTAAAGAGAGCTAACCTTGATGAGTTCAGAAAAAAGATAAACGAGTACGCAAGAAAAAATCTTACCGAGGATATATTCACGATAAGAATGGAAGCCGACTGTCAGCTCTCAATGAGAGATATGACTATGAGCTTTGCCGAGGAGACGTCCCTGCTTGAGCCCTTTGGCATAGGAAACGCCACGCCGACCTTTGTGATGAAGGACGTAACCGTAAAAAGAATAGCCCATATAGGTGGCGGAAAGCATACGCGCCTTACCCTCGAAAAGGAGGGCGATATAGCGACAGCTCTTTATTTCGGCGTAGGCGAGGGCGAGCTTGGCTTTGAATGCGGCGACCTGATAGACGTTCTTTTTACTATCGATATAAACGATTATAAGAATATGCGAAGCGTGCAGATGGTGCTGTCCGACGCGAGACTTGCACAGAGTATTACAAGTGAAGCCCAAAGGCAGAAAAACAGGTATGCGGAGCTTTGCGAGGGGGCGGAATTTTCACTGTCAGAGGATATAATACCCGACAGAGAGGATTGCGCGGCGGTGTACAAGACCCTCAGATACGAATACAGGCTTGAAAACAGCGTGCTTGATACGAGAACTCTTATGAAGCGCATTTCGGCGGCGCGGGGACAAAAGCCCATAAATTATATTAAGCTCAAATACATTCTTAAAATATTTAACGAGCTTCAGATATGCGAGATAGAGGAAATAGACAGCGACATATACAGATTCAGTATTTTCTTTAACGCATCTAAGACAAGTATTGACAGGTCGTCAATACTGAAAAAATTAAAAGCACAGTGTAAAGACAGGATAAAGCGCTAAGGACTGTTATCCGACAGAAAGGCAATTTATGCACAAAGAAAAAAACACAGCAGAGTCGCTCTATGAGCTGCTTGCAGCATCGGGCAAAAATTATGATATAGCAAAGATAAGGGCGGCGTACGATTATGCGGCGGCTCTCCACGAGGGGCAGTTCCGCGTCAGCGGCGAGCCGTATATATCTCACCCAATAGCCGTAGCCGAAATAGTTACGGGCTTGGGGCTTGATACAAATTCAATATGCGCGGCGCTTTTGCACGATACCGTAGAGGATTGCTCTGAAAAGACCGACCTGTTTGAGATAGAAAAGCGGTTCGGTAAAGAGGTGGCAATGCTTGTGGACGGACTTACAAAGCTTGTAATGCCCAATATCGAGGACAAGGAAGAGGCGCATATCGAGAATATCCGAAAAATGCTTCTGGCTATGTCAAAGGATATACGGGTAATCTTTATAAAGCTTTGCGACCGCTTGCACAATATGCGCACCCTTGGTGTGAAGCCCGACCCCAAGCGCAGACAGACGGCGCTTGAAACTATGCACGTATATGCGCCCCTTGCCCACCGTCTCGGAATGCAGAAGATAAAGCAAGAGCTTGAAAATCTCTGTATTTCCTATCTTGACCCCATAGGGTACAAGGAGATACAGAGCTATATTGACGAGAAATACGGCGAGAGCATAGCCTTTATAGACAGTATAAAGCATTCGGTAGATGAAAAAATGACCGAAAACAAAATACATTTTACCCTTGAGGGAAGAATAAAATCGGTCTACAGTATTTACCGAAAGATGTTCAATCAGAACAAGAGCTTTGACCAGATATACGACTTTTACGCTCTTCGTATCATAGTTGATACCGAGCTTGAATGTTATACGGCGCTTGGTCTTATACACGAAATGTATAAATCCGTGCCGGGTAGATTTAAGGATTACATATCCACACCTAAGCCCAATATGTACCGTTCGCTTCATACCACGGTAATAGGCAGAGACGGAATCCCCTTTGAGGTGCAGATCAGGACTTGGGAAATGCACCATATCGCGGAATACGGTATTGCCGCTCACTGGAAATACAAATCGGGCGAGAAGTCAAAGGAGGATATGGATAAGAAGCTTGAATGGATATCCAAGCTTATCGAGACCGAGGACGAGGCAAGAGACCCCGATGAATTTCTCAACGCTCTAAAAACCGATATTTTCCAAGACGAGACCTTTGTGTTTACCCCTAAGGGCGACGTTACCGCCCTGCCTCAGGGAGCTACCGTTATAGACTTCGCTTACGCTATACATTCGGGCGTTGGCAACAAGATGATAGGCGCTAAAATAAACGGTGTTATCGTTCCTATCGATCGCGCCCCCGCTACGGGAGACATAGTCGAGATACTTACCTCGTCATCCTCCAAGGGACCCAGCAGAGATTGGCTGAATATCGTCAGAACAAGCGAAGCCCGTACCAAGATAAGAGGATGGTTCAAGAAAGAGAAGAGAGCCGATAATATCATTGCGGGTAAGGCTATTATAGACGCTCAGCTAAAGCACTATACAAGAGCGGTTTCCGAAGCAAAGCGCAACGAAATGGTGGCGGCTGTGGGTAAGCGCCTCGGCTTTATGAGCGCCGATGACCTCTTTAATACGCTGGGCTACGGCGGTATCTCAATGGGTAAGATAACCAATAAGCTCAGAGACGAATACGAGCGTATGCTTGAGGCAGAGGAGTCGGAGCCACAGGCAGAAATAACCGTGGAGCAGATAAAGACGGTAACGCCCAAGACTCTTGCGGCGGGAAGCGGAATTATTGTGGACGGAGAGGCAGGCTGTCAGGTCAAGTTTGCCCGTTGCTGTAATCCCTTGCCGGGCGATGACGTTATCGGATTTATTACCAAGGGCTTCGGTATATCGATACACAAGTGCGATTGCCCTAATGTTAAGCTTGGACGGGAAAATCCCGACAATGCCGACAGATGGGTGGACGCCCATTGGCAGACAAAGGACGGCGCGTCCGACAACAGTATGTACGAGGCGCAGATAACTGTTTACGTTGAAAACAGGCTTGGAATAGTTGCCGATATTTCTGTGGCGCTGTCCGAGATGCGCGTGTTCCTGTTGCAGATAAACACAACCAACAGCGATAACGAGAATTCTATTGTTTCTCTTAAGATAAGCTGTAAAAACGTTGAACACTATAACTCTATTGTGTCCAGATTGCGTTCTATTAACGGCGTGCAGGATGTAGTAAGAGGATTTACGTAAAATTTTGGGGGAGCTATGATAGCTGTATTGCAAAGAGTGAAAAGGGCGGCTGTAAGCGTTGGCGGCAATGTGGTCGGCGAGTGCGGAGAGGGGATATACCTGCTTCTCGGCGTGTCGCGTGAGGACACCGAAAGAGATGCCGAGGCGCTTGCCAAAAAAGTGGTCGACCTGAGGATATTTACCGACGAAAACGGAAAAATGAACAGGTCGCTGTCTGACATAGACGGAGAAATGCTCGTGGTATCCAACTTTACGCTCCTTGCGGCATACAGGCGTGGAAACCGCCCCGATTATATGGCTGCCGCCGCTCCCGATGAAGCTAACCGACTTTACGGGTATTTTACAGAGCTTTGCCGAGGTAGAGTTAAAAAGGTGGCTACGGGCTCCTTTGGAGCGCATATGATAACAGATATGACTACCGACGGACCTGTTACGGTGGTTATGGACAGTAAGGTTCTTTTAGGTCCAAAGAAAGATTAAGGTAAAGGAAGAGAAGACGATGAAGATAACGTTGGAATCTCCCGTAAATAAATATTACGTTCAAACGCTGGGAATGATATTTTTCCCCGGGGAGCATTTCGGCAGCAAGCAGAGCGAAGAAAACTGCGAGAACGAGCCTAAGCTCTACGTGCGCTCCGAGGAGCGTGACGGGGGAGTATATTCCATTGCGGCGGCTGAATATAAGGAAAAGCGAAGCGAGGCTGAATATTTTGCCAAGCAGACAGACGGAAGAACCGAGGAGAGAACGCTAAAGCTTTCGGTTGGCGGAGCCGTTCTTGCCGCTCTTGGAGAGCTTGTAGGCTACCGACCCGCTTGGGGTATGATGATAGGAGTGCGTCCATCAAAGGTGGCATCCGAGATGCTCAATTCGTGTATCAGTAAAACGAGGGTAAAAAAGATATTAAATTCCGATTATCTGGTTATTCCCAAAAAAGCCGCGCTGGCGACAGATATCGCCCTTACTGAAAAGAGAATAATAGGAGAGGGCTCGCCTAAGGATTGCAGTGTGTATATTTCAATACCTTTTTGCCCCTCAAGATGCACGTATTGCTCCTTTGTGTCATATACTTCAAAAAGACTGCTCGATCTCATACCCGAATATCTTGTAAGGCTGAAAGAGGACATAAGGGGGAATTTTGAGACAATAGACCGTTTGGGGCTTCGGGTACGCACAGCCTACATAGGCGGCGGAACGCCCACTATACTCAACGAGGAGCAAATACGCGACCTTTTGTCCTATATAGCATCCCAGACAGACGTAAGTCAGCTTGACGAATATACAATGGAAGCGGGCAGACCCGATACCATTACCGAGGAAAAGCTTGCTATTGCCCGTGAGTACGGAGTGACAAGAGTAAGCGTAAATCCTCAAAGTCTGTCCGACGACGTGCTTTACGGAATAGGCAGACACCACACGGCAGAGGACTTTTTCAGAGCCTTTTCGGATGCGAGACGGGCGAAGATAAAGACCGTAAACGTAGACCTTATCGCGGGACTTCCCGGGGATAACTTTAAGAGATTTTCTTCCACAATGGATAAGGTGCTTCAGCTCTCGCCCGAAAATATTACGGTACATACGTTTTGCGTAAAAAAATCGGCTGAGATACTGAGGCAGAATTCCGACGTTTATTCCATAAGGGGTGGAGACGCGGGAAAGTGCGTGGACTATTCTCAGATAAAGACCCAGCAGGCGGGTTACATACCCTATTATATGTATAGACAGAAAAATACCGTGGGAAACTATGAAAACGTAGGCTTTTCGCTTCACGGACACGAGGGACTGTACAATATCTATATGATGGAAGAGATACACAGTATCTTTGCCGCGGGAGCGGGGGCTGTTACCAAGCTTGTTGACAATACAGGCTCGCACCTTGAAAAGAGAACGATAGAGCGGCTATTCCATCAGAAATATCCCTATGAGTATCTTGCGGAGGACAGAAGCGTTCAGTTTGCCGAAACGGCAGAAGCTTTTTACAGGGAACACGGAATGCTATAAGGCTTATTCGAGCCTTTGGGGGGGGAGAGGTATTATGAATAAAGGCGAAAAACCTAAAATGGAATACACAAAAAAACCGAGACCCACAAAGCTTAAGGATACTTCAAAATGGATAGCGGAATGCGATGAAAGGCTGTGGGCGCAGCTTTCTCTCATAGCAGAGGAGATATGCCGTGACAGCGACACTAAGATATTACGGCTTATAGGTCCTACCTGCTCGGGAAAGACCACCGCCGCAAAGCTTTTAAAAGAAAGGTTTTTGACCTACGGCAAGCATTTACATCTGGTTTCCATAGACGATTTCTATTTTGACACCGAAAGGCTAAGAGAGATGTCAAGGGAAAGCGGACGTCAAAAGGTGGACTACGATTCCCCCGAGACCATAGACGTGGATGCGCTCAGAGCCTTTGTTACCGAAATATTTACCGATGAAAAAAGCCATTGTCCCATATTCGATTTCAATATAGGAAAAAGGGCGGGATATAAGGAATTTAAATGCGGAAAAGAGGATATTTTCCTCTTTGAGGGTATACAGGCGTTATACCCCTCTGTCAGCGAGATATTCGAGGCTACGGGACATCCGTCGGCAGATATATATATCGCGCCCCAGAGCCGTATAGAGATTGGCGGAAACGTCTTTGAGCCTAACGAGATAAGGCTTATGAGACGGATAGTGCGAGACAGAAATTTCAGAAAGACCGAGGCGGATTTTACCTTTCACCTGTGGCACTCGGTAAGGGAGAATGAGGAAAAGAATATTTTTCCCTACGTGGGAGCTTGCAAATACTCGATAGATTCCACTATGCCTTATGAAATTGGAATATTGAAGCCCTTTTTAAAGAGTGCCCTTGACGCTCTCGCTAATGACAGTGAATACAGAGCCGACGCAGACAGAATATTGAAAAAAACAGAAAAGGTATTGCCCTTGCCCCATAGCCTTATCCCCGAGGGGTCACTGTATAAAGAATTCGTCTGAGATATGCGCCGCTACATAATTTTGCGAATACACAGAGCTGATATTGAATAAAATACAGCAAAGGCGTATGCAAAAAACTGTATGGCGGTGAAGATGTGAATTTATCAAAGGATAATAAGAGAAAAACGAAAGCGCGGGGCATCGGTGGCTTTATGTCGGGTGTTCTCGTGCTTTCGCTTTCTACCGTAATAGTAAAAATAATAGGGCTTGCCGTAAAGATCCCCCTATTGTCCACTCTCGGAGCTGTGGGTATGGGATACTTCAATTCGGCGTATGAAATATACGCTCTGCTTTGCGTTATTTCAACGGCGGGTCTGCCCGTGGCGCTTTCTATGCTGGTGTCGGCTAACAGGGAGAGGGGAAATATGTGGGGGGCTCGTCAAGCCTATGCTTGGGCGCTCGGAATATTTCTCGTTATGGGCGCTTTCGGAAGCGGAGCTATGCTTGTATTTTCACGGCAGATATCGGAGCTTGTAGGCAACAGCGAGGCAAGACTGTGTATTATGGCGATCTCCCCCGCCTTGTTCTTTATCTGCTTTTCAAGCGCTGTGAGGGGATATTTTCAAGGCTTTGGAGATATGACTCCCACGGCGGTGTCACAGCTTATAGAGGCTGTCGGCAAGCTTTTGTTCGGCGTGGGCTTTGGCGCGCTGTCTCTTTCTATGGGAGCAACTCTTCCGCAGGCGGCGGCTATGTCGGTGTTGGGGCTCACCCTGGGAATATTTATTTCAAGCTTGTATCTATTTGTAAAAAAGGTGCTTGAAAAAAGGGAATACCCAGAGCATAGGGGCGCTGTAATAAGGGATATGAATATCCCCAATACTCTTGTAAAAATCGCCATTCCAATAACCCTCAGCTCTGCGGTGCTCAGCTCTTGCAGGATAATAGATATGGCGCTGATCTTGCGCCGTCTGCAAAGCGCGGGGCTTGGCGCGCTTGAGGCAAACGAGATATACGGCTCATATACAACTCTCGCGGTGCCCGTATTTTCTTTAGTGCCGTCTCTTATTACCCCCATTTCACTATCCCTTGTGCCCCGTCTTTCGGCGGCGATCGAGGGGTGTGACAAGGACGGAGAGGCAGAGGTCGCCGACCGAGCCCAAAGACTTACGGCTCTTTTGTCCATCCCCGCGTCAATGGGTATAGTCCTTTACGCAAGACCTATCCTTTCACTCCTTTTTTCGGGGCAGGAAAGAGCGGTGGATATTGCCGCGCCTCTTTTGGCAATGCTAGGCGCATCTGTCCTGTTTTCGGGTATGATAACCACGACAAACGCTATTCTGCAATCCTACCGACAAACGGTAAAGCCTATAATCTCAATGGCAATAGGCTCTGCGATAAAGCTTGTATCGGCGTACATTCTTATTGGTATACCCGAGGTGGGAGTGTACGGAGCGCCTGTGAGCACTCTGATATGTAATATTACCGTATCGGCAATAAACGTATGGTTTATAGGAAAAAGAATACCGAAAAGCTCAAAAAATTCGGGGCTTGGCAAAATATATATCCGCCCTACGGTAGCTTCTATACTTTCCATTGCGGCATCCTTTGGGGCGTATATGGGAATTTTAACCTATACCGAAGATACAAGGCTTTCGTTTTTGGCGGCGCTTTGCGTGGCGGTGGCGGCGTATATACCGCTGGTTTTTGTATTCGGAGCGGTCAGCCGAGAGGATATCTCGGATATCCCTATGGGTGAAAAGCTCCTATCGATTTATGATAGAATGGTAAAAAAATCAGATATAAAAAATAAATTAAAGAGAAGGACTGATAAAAATGACTGTTGATGAAAAAATAACCTATCTGCTTGAAAAAAACGAGTATAGCTTTGATGACCTTGTAACACTTGTAGAGGTACTGCGCTCGGAAAAGGGCTGCCCTTGGGACAGAGAGCAGACCCATAAGAGTATAAGAAAGGATCTGATAGAGGAAACCTATGAGGTCGTTGAGGCTATTGACAACGACGACCCCAAGCTCCTTCGTGAAGAGCTTGGCGACCTGCTTTTGCAGGTTGTGTTCCACTCGGTCATAGAAAACGAGGAGGGGCGCTTTGATATAGACGGAGTTTCCAACGATATATGCGTAAAGCTCATTCACAGGCATCCTCACGTTTTCGGGGACGTTGTGGCAGAAAATAGCGAAAAGGTGCTATCTAACTGGGAGCAGATAAAAAGCGAGGAAAAATCAAGAAAGACCGTTACCGATAAGCTTCGCGCCATTCCCCCTATGCTTCCAGCGCTTATGAGAGCTGAAAAGGTAGGGAAGAAAGCCAAATGCTTTGATTTTGCCGATGCCGAGGAGGTAATGGATAAGGTCTGCGAGGAATTGACCGAGGTCAGCGAGGCTATGACAGAGGGAGATAAGGCTGACATTGAAGAAGAGGTTGGCGATCTTTTGCTCTCCTTGACCTCTCTTTGCAGAAAGCTGGGCGTTGAGCCCGAGGTGGCATTAAATAAGGCGACGGATAAGTTTATAGACCGCTTTGAGGCTGTTGAAAATGAGGTCGCGTCGAGAAATCTGACCATGGATGACCTCTCTTCCGAGGATCTGAACTCCATTTGGGATGAAATTAAACATAAAAAGCAATAAAAAATTAATTTTTTTGGAAAAAAAGTAAAAAAACACTTGATATTTAAAAAGAAGTGTGGTATAATCAAATCGTTAGATAAGGGTACATCCCTTAGAACAGAAGTAAAAATTACAGAAAGGTAAGAAAAGAAATGAACAAGACACAGTTTGTTGAAGCAGTTGCTCAGAAGTCCGGATTGAACAAGAAAGAGGCAGAGGCTGCTGTAAACGCTATGACAGCAGTTATCGCAGATACTCTTAAGGCAGGAGATAAGGTTCAGCTTATCGGCTTTGGTACATTCGAGGTTAAGACCCGCGCAGCAAGAAGCGGCCGTAACCCCAAGACCGGCGAGACCATCACCATTGCGGCTTCCAAGCATCCCGCATTCTCCGCAGGCAAGGCATTCAAGGATTCCGTAAACTAATATTTAATAGTTTTGAGCGGTCGGTTTTTGCCGGTCGCTCTTTGCTTAAAAATAAAAAAGAAAATGCGTTTAGATAAGTATTTAAAGGTTGCAAGAATAATCAAGCGCAGGACGGTTGCTAACGATGCCTGCGACACCGAAAGGGTAGAGGTAAACGGAAAGCGCGCCAAGGCATCCTATGACGTAAAGGTGGGCGATATCATATCGGTTACCTTTGGAGAAAGAACGCTGAAGCTCAAAGTGCTTGACGTTAAGGATTCCGTGGCAAAGGCTGACGCGTCTGCCCTTTACGAGATAGTAGATTAAAAAGAATATTTTCCAAAATCTCCGCATAAGCTTGAAATATATGGGCTTATGCGGAGGTTTTTTATGAGCGGACATACTGAATCACAGACACACGAAATATGCGTGAAGCAGAGACGGGAAATGAGCGTTACGGGGGTTAAGGATATTGACAGCTTTGACGAGACGGGGGCTGTGCTTCAAACCGTGGGGGGCGAGCTTACGGTGGAGGGGAGCGAGCTGAAAATAGGCGTGCTTGATACCGACAGGGGAGTGGTGACACTGACGGGAAAGATAAACGGCTTTTTCTATTCGTCGGAGCAGACCGAGGAGAAGCGAGGTATAATATCAAGATTTTTCAAGTAAAGACGGCGGAGAGCATAAATGGAAATAGTACCCATAAGGATATTTTGGATGACCGTAGCTTCTCTTATCTTCGGGGCGGCTATGGGTATCGTTAACGATTTGAACCGATGTATAAGGAGCTCTTTGGGAGTAAATTATATTAAGGAAAGGCGCTTTTCGCTTGAAGAGCTGAGGCTGCCCATAATAAACAGGGCGCTGGGCCCTATAAAGAACAGTAAATTAAAAAACAGACTTTTGCCCGTAATTATATTTTTTCAGGATGTTTTCTTTTTCGTCCTTGCGGGGGCGGGAGTGGCAATACTTGATTATTATTTTAATAGCGGAAGAGCTCGTATCTATACGCCCGTTGCCGCTACCGTGGGGTTTGTTGTGTACTTTTTTACGTTAGGCAGGCTGTCTCCTTACTTTTTTCGAGGTGTCATCTTTTGCTTGAGGGCGGTTGGCGCGGTAGCTTTTGAGATAATATACCGTCCTTTACGTCATTTTGTCGTTTTTTTGGGAAATTTTACGAAAAAAATCCGTATAATTGTAAATAAAACTATTGCAAAAAAACAAAAAATGGTGTATAATAATAAAAAGAAAAAGGTTGCAATGAAAGATGCCGCCCAAGGCTTTCTTTCGTTTGCGGAAAACAGATCTGGGGGACCGTAATGACGATAAAAAAGTATTTCAAGGGAAAAAGATCCGCGGCTTCAATGCTGATCCAGGGCTTCCTCGTCTTGCTTTTTGTCTTTGCGGTCGTCTTTTTTCTTTGGAGCTTGATGAATTATAACGAGAAGCTCGAGGAAACTAAAGAGCAGAAAGCCAAGATTGAGGAGCTTAACGACGAGATAGAGCAGATGAAGTATCTTGTTGACGCTCCCTTGGATAATGACTATAAAATGAGGATAGCAAGAGAAAAGCTCGGTATGTGCTTTCCCGATGAAATCATCTTTCATACCGAGTTAAAATAAGTACGTAGAAAAGAGAGGCAGGTGTTTGACCTTGAAAAATCAGGATATGGCGGCTTATTTATTCCATCAGGGAACAAACTATAAGGCTTATGAATATTTGGGCGCGCACAGCACCGAGGACGGGTACGTTTTCCGTGTTTGGGCACCGAATGCTGAAAGAGTTTTCGTGGTCGGAGATTTTAACGGTTGGTCTGATATCTGTCCTATGGTGAGAATAACCGAGGGTGGTATTTGGGAAGCAAAATTGCCCTTGGGCGCTGTAAAGGCGGGAGACAAGTATAAGTACAGAATATACCGCGGCGGCGTGGGCGTTTGCAAGGCTGACCCCTACGGAGTAGCGGCGGAGCTGCCCCCCGATACAGCCAGCGTTATATGCGATATTGATCGATATAAGTGGCGTGACGGCGGCTGGCTTGCCCACAGAAAAAAGAAAGCGGGTTGCTTTAGCTCCGAGCCGCTCAATATATATGAAATGCACCTTGGCTCTTGGAAAAGACATGAGGATGGCTCGCTGTACAGCTATGCCGAGATCGCATCCGAGCTTGCGCCCTACGTAAAGCAGATGGGCTATACCCACATTGAGCTTCTGCCCGTAATGGAGCATCCCTATGACGGCTCTTGGGGCTATCAGGTCTGCTCATATTACGCGCCTACGGCAAGGCACGGCTCGCCTGCCGATTTTATGGCATTTGTGGATTCTATGCACGAAGCGGGAATAGGCGTTATTCTCGACTGGGTGCCCGCCCATTTTCCTAAGGATCAGCACGGGCTTTATGAGTTTGACGGAGCTCCCCTTTACGAATATCAGGGCTGGGACAGAATAGAGCACGAGGGCTGGGGAACACGCCGATTTGACGTAGGACGTAACGAGGTGGAATGCTTCCTTGTTTCCAATGCCAATTTCTGGATAGAGAAGTACCACGTTGTCGGTCTGCGTGTTGCTGCGGTAGCTTCTATGCTTTACCTTGACTACGACAAGCGCCCCGGAGAGTGGGTACCAAACGTATATGGCGACAATAAGTGCCTTGAGGCAATAGCCTTTTTCCAGAAGCTGAACGGCTGGCTTGAGGGTAAGCATCCCGACGTGCTTATGATAGCCGAGGAGTCAACGGCGTGGGCGAATATAACAAAATTTGCCGATGGCGGACTTGGCTTTGACGCAAAGTGGAATATGGGATGGATGAATGATTCGCTTTCCTATATTGCGGAGGACCCCCTGTTCAGAAAATACCACCACGAAAAAATGACCTTTGCGCTGACCTATTCCTTTAATGAAAAATATATCCTGTCGATATCCCACGACGAGGTGGTACACGGCAAGAAGTCCTTGCTTGACAAGATGTGGGGCGACTATTGGCAGAAGTTTGCGGGAACGAGAGCCTATCTTGGATTTATGATGACTCATCCGGGTAAAAAGCTCTTGTTTATGGGAAGCGAGTTCGGTCAGTTTATAGAGTGGAAATACGACGACCAGCTCGATTGGTTCTTGCTTGATTATGAAGCCCACTCCAAATTACAGCATTACGTCTCAGAGCTTAACCACCTGTATCTAAAGACCCCCGCGCTATGGCAGATAGACGGCTCGTGGGATGGCTTCCATTGGATAGATGCGGACAACCGAGAGCAGAGTATATTCTCCTACCGCAGAACAGATAAAAAGGGAAACGAGATAATAGTTCTTATTAACTTTACCCCTGTGGTATACGAGGACTTTATGCTTGGCGTACCCTGTTCGGGCGTATATGAGGAAATATTCAATTCCGACAGCGAGGCGTTTGGCGGAAGCGGCGTTATAAACACAGGCGAGCTTAAGACCACGGGCGCATCATGGAATTATCTGCCCGACAGCATTCGCCTGCGCGTGCCGCCTCTCGGAATGACACTGCTGAGATGCAAGCGTAAGAAGCCCGATGCGCGTATAGACCGTAATTGCAAAAAAATGATATTTGAAGATTTTACAAAAGACTAAAAATAAACGGAGGACATTATGTTCAGGAAAAAAGAATGTGTAGCAATGCTCTTGGCGGGAGGTCAGGGAAGCCGTCTTTACGCGCTTACCGAAAAGACCGCAAAGCCCGCAGTACCCTTTGGAGGTAAGTACCGAATAATTGATTTCCCCCTTTCAAATTGTGTAAACTCGGGTATTGACACTGTCGGTGTTCTTACTCAGTATCAGCCCTTGGTTCTCAATGATTATATAGGAAACGGTCTGCCTTGGGATCTTGACAGAGCGCAGGGCGGTGTTAAGATACTCCCCCCATATCAAGGCAAAAACGGAGCAGACTGGTATACGGGAACAGCTAACGCGATATACCAGAATATGGCGCTTATCGACAGATATGACCCCGATTACGTTATAATCCTTTCGGGTGACCATATATATAAAATGGATTACTCAAAGATGCTCGACTATCATAAAAAGATGAAAGCCGATGCGTCAATAGCCGTCATCGACGTGCCGATAGAAGAAGCAAGCCGCTTTGGAATTATGAGCGTTGACGAAAACGGAAAGATATTCAAGTTTGCGGAGAAGCCTAAGAATCCCGTCAGCACAAAAGCGTCTATGGGTATTTACGTATTCTCTAAGGACGTACTTTTCCGTTATCTCAATGCAGATGCCGCTGACGAGAACAGCTCCAATGACTTCGGTAAAAATATAATCCCCGCAATGCTTCAAAACGGCGAGACTATGGTGGCGTATCCCTTTAGCGGATATTGGAAGGACGTTGGAACTATATCCTCTCTGTGGGAAGCCAATATGGACCTTCTCGGAGATATTCCCGAGCTTTCCATAAGTAACGAGGAGTGGCGTATATATTCCCGCCACGATGCTCACGCGCCTCAGTACGTAGGCAAGGATGCTGTTATAGATAACAGCTCTATAACAGAGGGCTGTCAGATATACGGAACGGTTCGTAATTCCGTGCTTGGCGCAGGTGTTCGGGTTATGAACGGCGCTGTGGTCGAGGACGCTGTAATAATGGAAAACGTGGTCATAGGCGAGGGCGCTGAGGTCAGATATTCTATTATTGACGAAAACGTAAAGGTTGGAAAGAATTGCCGCATAGGCAAGGATAAAGCAGAGGCAAAGGGAATAACCGTTATTGCGGCGGGAATTTCTGTTTCCGACGGCATAAATATCGACGATGATATGATGATATCGTCCGCCAAAGACATTACGGTAAAGGAGAAAGCATAAAATGGAAGTTGCGGGACTTATTTTATCTAATATACATAACGCGTCTATTCCCGAGCTTACGGGCATAAGAACAATGGCATCTATTCCTTTCGGATGCAGATACAGACTGGTGGATTTCCCCCTTTCCAATATGGTAAATTCGGGAATAACCAATATAGGCATTGTAACCCATAACAATTACCGTTCTCTGATGGACCACATCGGAACGGGAAAGGACTGGGATTTGGCAAGACGCTCGGGCGGAATTAAGATACTTCCCCCCTATATTACCACTTACGATACTTCAAATGGCGGAAAGCTCTATACCACCCGACTTGAAGCGCTTATGGGCATTTCGGGATTTATCTCGGCTTGCAAGGAGGACTATATAGTTATTTCGGATTGTGACGGAATCTGCAATATAGACCTCAACGAGGTTATCGATAGACATATCGAGACTAACGCCGAGCTTACTATAGTTACAAGAAAGGTAAATAATACCCTTGACGTAGCTCCCAGAAGCAAGGTTATCAAATCGAATGGAGACGGAAGAATAGTTGACCTTTTCAAATATCTCGGAAATGAGGAGATAGAGGAAATAAGCACCAACGTTATGGTAGCTAATAAGACCTTCCTGCTCAATGCTATCAGCGAGGCGGCAGCCTACGGATACACGGATTTCTACCACGACGTGGTGGCGCGTAACCTTTCAAAGGTAAGATTTTACAGATATCTTTACGAGGGAATCTTTATACAGATAACCTCTCTTGAGAGCTATTTCAAGAATTCTATGAAGCTTCTTGAAACCGATGTCAGAGACGGACTTTTCGGTGTAGACCAGCGTCCGATATATACAAAGCTTCGTAACTCCGCTCCTACAAGATATACGGGTGAGGCAAAGGTAAGCAACAGCTTTGTAGCAGACGGCTGTATAATAGAGGGAACTGTGGAAAATTCCATTCTTTTCAGAGGCGTAAGAGTAGGAAAGGGAACTGTTGTTAAAAATTCTATCCTTTTGCAGGATACCTTTACGGGTAACAACGTGTCTCTTAACTGTGTAATTACCGATAAAAACGTTGTTATACGTGATGAAAGAGCGCTTTCGGGTCACGAGAGTATGCCTTTCTTTATCCCCAAGGGAAGTATGGTTTAAGCTATCGGGGCTGTCACATTTGGCAAGACCGAAAAGTCCGCGAATAAATAAAAAAGCCCATTTACAATGGAATTTTGTAAATGAGATAGCAATATGTTGAATTTCTCCGAAATTCTTCATTTTTATGGACTTTTTCTACCGCCGTCATCAAGGCTCGACGTACCTTTGTACGCCTCACGCCTCGAAGAACGACGCTTCTTGCCTAAATCTGCCTATCCCCTAAAAGTGGCTGTCTCAAATTTGCATTTGAGACAGCCCCTGTTAAAATAACGGCTTATAGGTCAGGCTAAAAAGAATGAATTGAAAGGGATAAATATGAAAAAAATATTATTTATAGGGGCGGAAGCAATGCCCTTTGCGGCAACAGGCGGACTTGGCGACGTTATGGGCTCTCTCCCTGCGGCTATCTCTGCGGCGGACAGCGAAGCCGATATAAGAGTGGTAATGCCGCTCTACGGCGCGGTTTCCGAAAAATGGCGCGCTGAGATGACCTTTGAGGGACACTTTGACGTAATGCTTGCTTGGAGAAGACAGTATTGCGGAGTGTTCAGCCTTGTTAAGGATGGAGTAACCTATTATTTTATCGACAATGAGTTTTATTTCAACCGAGAGACACTCTACGGTAACTTTGACGACGGCGAGCGCTTTGCGTTCTTCTGTAAGGCTGCTATCGATATGCTGGGATATCTTAATTACTATCCCGATATTATTCACGCTCACGATTGGCAGGCGGCGCTGTCTCTTGTATATCTCGATACAAAATACCGCCACGTAAGCGGATACGAGAATATAAAGACTGTATTTACCATTCATAATATCGAATATCAGGGCAAGTATGATTTCTCTATACTTCACGACGTGTTCGACCTGTCCGATTGGGACAGACACATTGTTGAATACGACGGATGTATCAATCTTATGAAAGGCGCTATTGTGTGCGCAAATAAAGTAAGCACGGTAAGCCCCAAGTATGCCGAGGAGATACGAAGCGCGGAATATGCTCACGGACTTCATAACGTTCTTGAGGAAAATTCATATAAGCTTTGCGGAATACTTAACGGCATTGACTATGATTTTTATAACCCCGAAACCAATAAGGGAATAGCTAAGAATTTCTCCGCGGAGAATATATGCGATAAATATGAGAATAAAACCGCGCTTCAAAGAGAGATAGGACTGCCCGAAAACCAAAATACTCCCATAATTTCTGTAATTTCCAGACTCGCTTCGCATAAAGGTCTTGACTTAATTACTGAAATGGTATACAATTTAATGTATGAGCGCGACGCGCAGCTTGTAATACTCGGTAAGGGCGAGGCTGTTTACGAGAACTTCTTTACCGACCTTGAGCGCGCGTTCCCCGAAAAGGTCAGAGCGCTTATGACCTACGACAGAGATCTGGCTAACCGCATCTATGCGGCATCGGATATATTCCTTATGCCCTCTAAGAGCGAGCCCTGCGGTCTGTCGCAGATGATAGCGTCAAGATACGGAGCAATACCCGTAACAAGAGAAACGGGCGGACTTTACGACTCTATCAAGAGCTACTACGAAGCCGACGGACAGATATACGGAAATGGATTTACCTTCCTTGACTATTCGTCCTACGTGCTTCGCCGCCGTACTGATGACGCAATCGACTTATGGAACGATACCGAAAAGAGAATGGCTCTCGTTAAGAAGATAATGACGACAGACTTCTCTTGGCGGGCATCGGCAACACGTTACCTTGAGATGTACGCATCTCTGTAAAATAAATCAAGAATACTATATTGCCAAGTGGCAAGGTGTCGCGGGAAGCGGCAGAATCGGAAAGGAATTAAAGAAATGGCAAACACCCCAAACAAATCAGACGTAAGAGAAAATATAGAAGCTAAGCTTTCGAGATACTTTGGCTGTACCCCTAAGGATGCGTCAAAGGATCAGATGTATAAGGCTGTGGCTATGACAATTAAAGATATCCTCACACAAAAAAGAGGAGATTTTAAGCAAGAGGTAAACGACAAGGGCGCTAAGCGTGTGTATTATATGTGCATGGAGTTCCTGCTTGGACGTTCCCTTAAGACCAATATATGCAACCTGTCTCTCCAGAGCGAGTATGCGGAGGTCGTTAGGGAAATGGGCTTTGAGCTTGAGGAGCTTTATGAGCTTGAATCGGACGCGGGACTTGGAAACGGCGGACTTGGCAGACTTGCGGCTTGCTTTATGGATTCGCTGTCCTCTCTCGATTATCCCGCTACGGGCTTCTCACTTTGCTATGAATACGGCTTCTTTAAGCAGATGATAGTTGACGGAACTCAGATAGAGCTACCCGATAACTGGCTGCCCGGCGGTGAGGTATGGCTCGTTCCGAGAACCGACCGCATATATCACGTAAAGATGGGCGGACGTATAAGAGAAAATTGGAAGGACGGTCACCTTGAGGTAGTATACGAGGATTGCGAGGATATCGAGGCTGTTCCTTACGATATGATGATATCGGGAGCAGACAGTAAGGCTGTCAGCCAGCTCAGACTTTGGAAAGCAAGAGATACTCACAACTTCAATATGGGTCTGTTTACACAGGGTCAGTATACGAGAGCTATGGAGGAAAGCACAAACGCGGAGATAATCTCCAAGGTGCTTTACCCCTCAGATAACCATATTGAGGGTAAGCTTCTCCGTTTGTCTCAGCAGTATTTCCTCGTTTCGGCATCCTGCCAGAGCATAATTCGCGACCATATGGCGGTTTACGGAACACTCGAAAATATTGCGGATAAGGTGGCTATCCACATCAACGATACCCACCCCACACTTTGTATCCCCGAGCTTATGAGAATATTCATTGATGAGTATTTCTACTCCTGGGATAAGGCTTGGGATACTGTTACCAAGATATGCACCTATACGAACCACACGGTTATGCCCGAGGCTCTTGAGACCTGGAATGAGGACCTCTTCCGCCTGAAGCTGCCGAGAATCTATATGATAATTGCCGAGATAAACGAGCGCTTCTGCCGCGAGGCTTGGCAGGCATTCCCCGGTAACTGGAACAGAATTTCTAAGATGAGTGTAATAGGCTACGGACAGATCCGTATGGCTAATCTTTGCGCGGTGGCATGCCACCATATCAACGGTGTTTCCAAGCTTCACTCCGAGATACTCACAAAGTCGGTATTTAAGGACTTCTACGCTATGTATCCCGAAAAGTTCTGCAACGTAACGAACGGAATTGCGCACCGCCGTTGGCTCTGCTACTCCAACCCTCAGCTCGCGGGACTTCTTGACGACACTATCGGAAGCGGCTACCGTCACAACCCCGAGGAGCTTGCAAACTTTGCGAAATTCGTTGACGATGAGCAGGTGCTTTCCGAGGTAAGACGCATCAAGCACGAAAACAAGATAGCGTTCTCCAATTATCTTAACGCTAAGGCGGGCAGAGCAATCGACACACACTCGCTCTATGACGTTCAGATAAAGAGACTTCACGAGTATAAGCGTCAGCTTCTCAACGTGCTGAATATTATCGGACTTTACATCGATATAAAGGAAAATCCCAATAAGGATTTCCAGCCCAGAACGTTCCTCTTCGGTGCTAAGGCAGCTCCCGGATATTATATGGCTAAGAAGATAATCAAGCTTATATACTGCCTCGGCAAGGAGATAGAAAACGACCCCGTTGCCCGCGAAAAGCTTGCCGTTGTATTCCTTGAGGACTATAACGTAAGCCTTGCGGAGCATCTTATTCCCGCGGCAGAGATAAGCGAGCAGATATCTCTCGCGGGCAAGGAAGCAAGCGGTACGGGATGTATGAAGCTTATGATGAACGGAGCGCTGACCGTTGGTACGCTTGACGGAGCTAACGTTGAAATGCTTGCGGCGGCAGGTAAGGAGAATATGTATATATTCGGTCTTACCAGCAGCGAGGTTGACGAGATATGGCTCAGAGGCTATAACAGTATGGACTATTACACCAACAACGAGCGTCTGAAGAAGATACTCAACGCCCTCAATATAGGCTTTGCGGGCGAATCCTTTGCCGAGATATCCACCTATCTCCTGTCAGGCCCCGGAATCGCGGACCCCTATATGTGTCTTGCAGATTTCGAGTCCTACCGTCTGACCAAGGAGAAGGCTATTGCCGACTATGCGGATAAGAATAAGTGGAACCGTATGTCGCTTATGAATATCGCGTCCTCGGGATACTTTGCGGCAGACCGTTCTATTAACGACTACGCAAGAGATATCTGGAATATCAAGAGAATGACAGATAAATAATCGATTTAAGGAAATACAATGCTTACAAAAATTTCTGTTTCGGCTATGCCGAAAATAAAGAAAAGCGTAAACGGAAAGGATGCCTCCGCACAGGGGGCATTCTCCGTTGGAGATATTATATCATTTACCGTCGAGGTTCCGAGAAAACTTGGGGCATCGGCGGTCGTTCTGCGTATTCGCAGAGACGGAGAAAACGATACGGATCATCCGCTGAGCTTTGAAAATACTGCCGAGGGAATTGACGTGTATAGCGTTACCCTTGACACAAAGGTGCTTTGCGGTTATGCCGATGACGGGCTGTTTTTCTATGAATTCCTCTTTTTGAGGGGAATGGACACCCTATTTACCTCTACTTACAATCAGGTTGATTTCACTCTTGAGCGACACTCTGAAAACAGATTTGCCCTTATCGTATACGAAAAGGGCTACACCACTCCCGATTGGTTTGGCGGACGGATAATGTATCATATTTTCGTTGACCGCTTTGCAAAGGGCGAGGGCGAGACCGAAGCACGCGACGACGTTATAATAAACGAGGATTGGGAAAATGGCACGCCCCAGTACGCGAAACGGAACGGCGAAAGACTTGCCAACAATATGTTTTTCGGGGGAAATCTTTGGGGAGTTACAGAAAAGCTTGACTATCTGAAATCCCTGGGTGTGGGCGTTATTTATCTCAGCCCCATATTCAAGGCGTATTCCAACCATAAATACGATACGGGCGACTATATGCAGGTGGACGGAATGTTTGGCGGTGATGCGGCATTTAAAGACCTTATAGAGAAAGCCAAGGAAAAGGATATACGTATAATTCTTGACGGAGTGTTCAACCATACGGGAGATAACAGCCTGTATTTTGACAGATACGGCGAATACGGAAAGGTAGGCGCGTATACCAACGAGCAGTCCGAATACAGAAAGTGGTACAGATTTAAAAAATACCCGAAAGAATACGAGACCTGGTGGGGAATAGATATTTTGCCCAAGCTCAATCACGAGATACCCGAATGCCGCAAATATTTTGTAGGTGAGGGGGGCGTGTGTCAGAAGTACGTAAAAGAGGGTATTGGCGGCTGGCGCTTAGACGTTGCCGACGAGCTTCCCAACGAATTTCTTGACGAGCTAAGAAAAACCGTACACAAGGCGTCGGAGGACCAGCCCATAATAATAGGCGAGGTGTGGGAGAACGCGGCTCTTAAGGAAGCTTACGGAAAGCGCCGCCGCTATTTTCTCGGCAGACAGCTTGACAGCGTAATGAACTATCCTTTGCGCAACGGAATTCTCGGATATCTTTCCGAGTGTGACGCCGAGTTCCTCGGTGATATCCTAAAGGAAATATATGCCACCTACCCGAAGCAGGCTTGCGATTGCCTTATGAATCTGCTTGGTACTCACGACACCGAGCGTATCCTTACCGTCCTCGGTGAGGGCAACGAAAAGGAATTTTGCGACGATAACGATGTATTTGCTAAAAAACGCCTGACACAGGCGCAGTATAAGCGAGGCGTAGCTTTGCTGAAAATTGCTTCCGCAATTCAATATACCGTCTATGGCGTTCCCTCTGTGTTCTACGGAGACGAGGCAGGGCTTGAGGGATATCACGACCCGTTCTGCCGACGCACTTACCCCTGGGGAAAGGAAAACAAGGAGCTTCTTGCTCATTACCGCTTGCTTGGAAAGATACGGAACGAGCATCCCGTATTTACCGACGGCGATTTCGTTCTTGAGCTTGCGGAGGGGGGAACTCTTGCTTACAGCCGTGTTGGCAGAGGTGAGCGCATCCGCATTATCGCCAATATGGACGACTGTGATATATCCTATCCTGTTTCCGAGAATGCAACCGACTTGCTAAGCACAGAGCGCTATTCGGGAGTAGTTCCGAGTAAGAGTATAGTTATACTTCACAGCTCCGAGGAGACGGTGTAATGGGATTTTTCGACAGATTTAAAAGACAGAAAGACCCTAACAGTAAGCAATTTCGCAGGGAGTTTGCTTTGTCAATAAACGGCAGACATATAAGGTACGTTACCGAAAAAAGGAACGGAGTTGACGAGGTCATAGGCAGAGAGGGTCATCTTAATATCAAGGATGACGAAATGCTTATCTATGCGTCGTCAGACGTTGTTTTCCGCGCAAAGATAGACGAGCTTCAGATGTGGGAGTTGCTTTCAAAGGACGGCGTTGTTTTTACGGGAGCTGACCTTGAGCACGGCGGAGCGGAAAGAACCGTTATTGCTTTTTACGTTTATTACAGAAAATAAAATAATCGCGTGATAAAACCACCGCTTTTGCTGTTACGGTAAGAGCGGTGGTTTTTTGTGGAGCTGTTGCATTAAGGGGCTTCTGTACCTAAATGCGACAGCCCCTATGATAAATGAGCAGATAATGCCTTTTGAATAACACAGAAAATAATGTCATTATTTCGGTTGACAAAAGCAGGGAATTGTGATAAAATTACTCTGTATAATTATGCTTTGTGGGAGACAGTATGTTTATTGTTTTACTAATATTACCCATACTTTTATTTCTTGTCTGTCAGATACCCGAATTTGTAAAAAAGGGTATAAAGGAGACTCTGAAAAACAAGCTTTTTTGGCTTGGACTTTTGGGAACAGAGGTCTTTTCCGCTGTGGCGCTTATGTTCTTATTTATGAGCTTTTCCGCGCCATTGTCCTTTTCTCCGATAAAGCTGTTGGCAACGGCGATCTCTTCTCTATTTTTTATTGCCGCGCTTTGGCTTTTACTGTACGTAAAGAAAACAAAGAAAATGGCGGCGGCACTTGCCCTTGCGGCTCTTGCGGCGGTCTTTTTAGAGGGCACTGTATTCAATTTCCGCTTTTATCAAACCTTTGATTATTCAGAGACAGACTTGACGGGCAGCTATGAATTTTACAGCCTTAAGCCATCGGAGGATGACAAAAAGGTATACACCCCTACCTCGTCCTCGCCTTATATAGTTTTGAGGGACGTAGACGCTAAGATAAATAACGTATACTTCAATATTGTCGCTAAAAATTCATCGGGGAAGGTTTTAGCTACCGACGTTACGGTTCATATGACCGACCGCTCCAATGCCAATTACCTAAAGCTGCCCACACAGACGGTCATAGACGGAGTTGAGGGGTCAAAATATCTCCATTTGATGACAAACGGAGAAACCGATAGCCTAAAGCTGACACTTTCGGGCTCGGCAAAGACCTATACGGTGGAGAGCATACGTATTAACGCGCGTCAGCCCTTTAGCTTTAAGATACTAAGACTGCTCGCTGTTTTCCTTATACTTTTCCTTGCTTGGCTTCTCCGTCCGAACAGCAAGCTGTGGTCCTATTCCTGTAGCTTTTCCTATAAGCAACGGCTTATAGTTGTGGCGGTAGTCGCCGTGCAGGTGGCATTGCTTATTGCGGTGAGCTTTTTTAACCCTGTCTTTCAGGGGAATCCCGCCGCTCACACGGCACAGTATCAGGAGCTTGCCGAAGCCTTTCTTGACGGCAGACTTCATCTTGAGGACGAGCCCCCAGCATTTCTTGCCGAAATGGAAAACCCATACGACAGAATTGCGAGAAACGAAGCCTCGAAGCTTACGGGAGATACGGCGAGATGGGACGTTTCATATTATAACGGAAAATATTACGTTTATTTTGGCGTAGTTCCCGCCCTGATGCTTTATTTGCCATACAGAGCGCTGACAGGCTCGGCTATGCCTAACGTGTTCGGAATTAGATTTTTCACCGTATTCTTTGTAATAGGTACGTTTTTGCTGATAGAAGAATTGGTAAGGCGGTATTACAAACAAAAGCGCATACCATTTTTGTCATATATACTGATGTGCCTTGTCCTTATCAATGCGGGCGGCGGTGTTTTTATCGCTAAGCGCCCCGATTTCTATTCAATTCCCATACTGTCGGGAATATCCTTTACCCTGTTTGGGCTGTATTTTTGGTTGCTTTCCCTCAGAAACGGGGGCAGGGTACACGCGGGATGGGCGGCATTAGGCTCTCTTTGCATGGCGCTTGTGGCAGGATGCCGACCTCAACTGCTCTTAGTGTCCGCATTCGCGTTCCTGTTCTTTTGGAACGCGGTGTTTAAGGAGCGCTCGCTTTTCTCAAAGAAGAGTATTCTAAGCACATTAGCTATCTGCATACCCTATATTATAGTAGCCGTAGGAATAATGTGGTATAACAACGCCCGCTTTGGCTCGCCCTTTGACTTTGGGGCTAACTATCAGCTTACGACAAACGACGTGACGGGCAGAGGCTTCAGAGTTGAACGTACAGGTCTTGCGCTGTTTACCTACTTCTTCCAGCTCCCCAATATCACCGTTGCCTTTCCTTTCTTGCGTTCGGTCAACATTGACACGAATTATTTGGGGCAGACCGTTACAGAGGCTATGTTTGGCGGAATTTTTGCCACAATACCCCTTCTTTGGTGTGTGGCTTTATTGCCGGGTATAGGAAAAGGAATGGTTAAAGGACACCGTCTATCTCTTTGCCTTTTGCCCTTGGGGCTTTCCTTTGTGATAGGCTTTTTCAACGGTCAGGCAGGGGGACTTTTGCAGAGATACGTTTATGATTTCGCCTTCCTTGCAATACTCGCGGCGATAGCTATAATGCTTTTCGTTTACGAGCGGTCAAGGGGAGCTTTTAAACCTTACGCAAATACCTTTTTGACGCTTTCGGCGTTTGGAAGCGGAGCTTATTGCTTTATGTGTATCTTCGCCAAATACGGCACGGAGATATATATTTACAATCCTCAATTGTTTAATTACGTATCCGAGATGGTTCAATTCTGGTAATATAAGGAGAATAGAATGGAGCGAACAGTAGCCCGAAACGGAGTGGTATATTACCGTTCAACTCTTATACCTTGTATACACGGCTTTTCCACAAGAATAGGCGGTGTGAGCCGTTTGCCCCATACGGCAAGCCTTAATTTAGGCGTTGAGCGGGGAGACAGCCGTGAGACCGTAATAGAGAATTTGTCTCTCTTTGCGGATGCTTTAGACGTTGACAGGGAAAGCATCATTTCGGTGTCGCAGATCCATTCGACAAAAATAAGGTATATCACAGAAAAAGAGAGAGGCGAGGGCTTCTTTTGCCACGAAACAGAAGCTTGTGACGGATATATTACCGATAGACAGGGAGTTACCCTCGGTGTGCGAACGGCGGATTGCGTTCCTATTCTGCTCTACGCGCCGCCTACGGAGAATTTCAGCGGAGCGGTATCGGCGCTTCACGCGGGCTGGCGGGGAACAGCCGCGGGGATAGCCCGTGAGGCGGTAGAGATGCTTTCCGAAATGGGTGCGGACGTATCTCTCATAAAAGCCGCCATAGGTCCTGCCATAGGAAGCTGTTGCTATACCGTAAGAGAGGATTTCTTCGCGGAGTTTAAAGAAAAGGCGGGCGTGGCTCTTACAGAAAAATACGTAACGGCGGTCTCCCACGGGGTGTGGAAAGCCGACCTTAAGGGAGCTAATTGGGAAATACTCAGCCGTTGCGGACTTTCGGATAAAAATATCGACGTATGCCGTCTTTGTACCTGCTGTGAGCCTGACGAATTTTTTTCTCACAGATATTCGGGGGGCGTGCGTGGAACTATGCTGTCGGTAATAGCCTTAGATAAAAATAAAACAGGTGACGTTTATGAATAAAATAAAAGAAAAATATGATTTGAGCTTTTTTCTTGTGTGTCTGAAGCTTGGAGTAGGCGCTATAATATACAGAGGTTCTATCGACGTTTTGTCATACGTAATGGTACCTATTGTCAGCCTGCTTACCTTAGCAACTCCCGAAAATGTCGTGCTATACAATTCGGTAAGCTATTTGCTGACGGCAATAGTTTCGGTGTTAGCCTTTACCCTTTCGGCGGTTGCTATGTGGGTGTTACTGAGAGTAGGTAAGCATCAAAATTACCGACCCACCTATTGGAGATGGAAAATCACTCCCTTTGCCCCATTTTTGATAATGGCGACAGTATCGCTGAATTTTGCTATGTCGGAGATAAACTCGCTGATAATATCTCTGCTTTCTCCCAACGTATCTATGAATATTCTTGGGTCGGGGGGCGGCAGTATAAGCGCCCTTGAGGTGTTCTTGCTGGTGGTTTCCACGGCGGTTATCCCCGGAATAGTTGAAGAGATAATGTTCAGAGGAATAATCCTTACAAATCTCATTCCATACGGCAGAGGAACTGCGATAGTGTGCAGCGCGCTCCTTTTCGGACTTATGCACATGAATCCGTCACAGTTCTTCTATACCACTCTTATGGGAATAGTTCTTGGCTACATATACGTCCGTACAAGGTCTATATGGATATGCGTGCTTATACATTTTACAAATAATGCCCTCGGTATTTTGCAACAGATATTCTATCAGTGCTACGATACGGCAAGAGCCACCGAGCTTATGGGGATATTGATGATGTCGGTGTCGGTTTTGGGGCTTGCTTCCATAGGTGTGCTTATGATAGTCCGTTATGCAAAGCGGGCAGCCCAGCCCACAAAAACGGGAAGCTTTGGCAAGCTGTATGAGCCTGACCTGTCTTATGAAGCCTGTCCCGTGACAAGAGGGAAGAAGATGCTGTTGTTTTTCTCGCCCTCGGTAAGTCTGTTTACCGTGGCGGTCTTTATAAGTATGATAAGTACCGCCATTGCGCTCTTTGCGGTAGGGCTTATTTTCGGTATGTTCCCGGGATTATTTTCGGAATTTTTCGCTATGTGACGTTTATAAAATATGACTGATAATATTAAAGATACGGAATTTATGCGCCGGGCGCTTGCCGAGGCAAAAAAAGCATACGCCATCGGAGAAGTGCCTGTTGGCGCGGTTGTGGTATATAACGGTAAGATTATAGCTACCGGCTATAATAAAAGAGAAAAAAACAAAATGGCTACAGCTCACGCCGAGCTAATGGCTATTGAGGAAGCCTGCCGTGTCCTTGGCGGTTGGCGGCTTTCGGGTTGCACCCTCTACGTGACCCTTGAGCCCTGTCCTATGTGCGCGGGAGCTATTGTAAATTCAAGGCTTGACCGTGTGGTATACGGCGCGGCTGATAGCGCGGCGGGCTGTGTGGGAAGCGTGATAAATTTTAACGCGTATCCCTTTAATCACGCCTTTGACGTCACCTCGGGTGTCTGCGCTGACCAGTGTCGTGAGCTTTTGCGGGATTTCTTTTCATTACAAAGACAAAAAAAGAAGGACGGTACGGAAAATGAAAAGTAAAGCGCTCAAAAGCTACCTGTACGGACTTCGCAAGGGTATTCCCGTGCTTATAGGCTTTATCCCCGTGGCGATATCCTACGCTATTGCCGCTACCGCAGGGGGGATGAGCGCAGGCGAGACCGTGGGAATGTCCGCCGCCGTTTTTGCGGGAGCAAGTCAGATAATGGCTGCCGAAATGATAGCGGGGGGCGGCGGAAGCATTGCTATTGTAATGACAACCTTTGTGCTTAATTTAAGGCACATTATAATGAGCACCTGTGTTTTCCGAAAGATGAAAACAAAAAATTGGCTCGTAAGGCTGATATCGGGCTTTGGAGTTACCGACGAGACCTTTGCCATATTTACAACCGAGGACGATGAAAGAAGCGACGGCTTTTTTATGCTGGGACTTATAACAGTGTCCTATTCCTCGTGGGTAGTTGGCGCGCTTATAGGAGTTATATTGCAGAGGGCTTTGCCGGAAAGTCTGTCTCTGAGTTTCGGAATTGCGCTGTACGCCCTATTTATTGCGCTTATCGTACCCGATATAAAGAAAAGCCTCAGGCTTTTTCTTACGGTAGCGGTTACGGCAATCTTCAATATTTTACTGAGCTTCCTTATAGGCGGAAGCTGGTCTATTATCGTATCGACCCTTGCGGGGGCGGCTTTCGGTACGTTTCTTACCGAGGGCTTCCCGAAAAAAGGACGAAAGGGGGATAGCGTATGAATATTCCTCTTTTGATACTCGGCATGGCGGTAGTGACCTTTATTCCGAGAATACTGCCTGCCTTTATCGTGGATAAAATAAAATTAAACAAATACGTTGAACGCTTTTTGAAGCTCATACCCTATACCGCTATGGCGGCGCTTATCTTCCCCGGTGTTATCGGCGTTGGAGGGGAGCGGTGGTATATAGGTGTTGTGGGGGCTGTCGCCGCCATACTTTTATCGCTGATACCGAAGATACCCTCTTGGGTAGTGGTTATTGTATCGGTTTTGGCTGTTTTGCCGTTTTTTGTATAAAATTTTAAAAAATAAAAGGAGAATAAAAAATGAAAATCTCAATGAACATCTCAAGTCTTTTCGCAAAATATACCAGAGACGAAAAGATAAAATGTATGAAGCTCTGCAAGGATGCAGGATTTGACGCTATTGATTTCAGCCTTTGCGAAATGATAGACGACGCATGTGAATTTAACGGTGACGATTACCGCGAAATAGCTATGAGCTACCGTAAGGCGGCGGATGATATGGGCTTGGTGATAAATCAGACGCATACGCCGTTCAACTTTAAAAATTGGAAGGACGAAGCTCATTACAACAACGTAATATACCCAAGGATGATAAGAAGCCTTGAAATATCCGCAATACTCGGCGCGGAGATAGCGGTGGTACACCCTCTCCATTACGATGAATATCACGGCAGAGAAGAGGAGTGGTTTGAGCGTAATATGGAATTTTACCGCAGTCTTATTCCTTACTGTAATGAGTACGGTATAAAGTGCGGCGTGGAAAATATGTGGCGTTATGACCCCTTAAGGAAATATATCTCCCACGACACATGTTCCCGTAAGGAAGAATTTGTAAGATATATCGATACCCTTAACAGCGAGTATATGGTGGGCTGTCTTGACGTAGGTCACGTAGGTCTGCCTATGCAGGACGACGGCGCTCACGATTTTGTCAGAGCCTTGGGACACCACCGCTTAAAGTCTCTTCATATTCACGATAACGATTATAGGGGCGACCAGCACAGTTTGCCTTACGCAGGTAAAATGAATTGGGAAGAGCTTGCGCGCTCCCTGGGTGAGATAGATTACAACGGCGACTTTACCTATGAGCTGAACGGTTCTTTCTTTAGCACTATGGACGACGCCTTTGTGCCCGTAGCTCTCAGATATACCTACAACGTGGCAAAGCATATCGTGGATATTATAGAGGAAAACAGAATCAGATAAAACGGAAGGTTAACAAAGTACAAATATAATAGCAAAAGCACGGAACCTTTTTGAGGTTCCGTGCTTTTGTTATAAAAAATCCTTAAACGACCTTAAAAAATTCCAGCTCCTCGCCGTCGGGTCCTTTTACGAATGCGATATTAATAGACATTTTTTCGGGCTTGGAGTTAAGGGGTACTATCTTTGGGGCTATCAAAGATACCGCGCCTGCTTTAAGGGCTGTATTGTAAGCTTCGTCAACATTCTCTACTCTAATGGCGAAATGTATCCATTTACCGTTTTCCGCAAACTCCTCGCCGCGACAGGGCAACAGCTCAATAATACCGCCGTCATCCATAGCCATCATTACTATCTCGTCGCCGACGTTTCCCCAGCGAACGACCTCGCGAAGTCCTATTGCCTTGTAAAACTCCAAGGAGCGGTCAAGATTTTCATATTTAAGTCCTATGTGGTGAAATCCTGTTGTGTTCATTTTTATACCTCTTGTTTATTTAAAAAGTTTTTTAGCTCGTCAAGTGCTCCAAGGGCGGTCTGCCTGCCTATTTCGTAGGTCTGCCTAATACGCTCGGGGTCGTGCTCTGTGTGTCCTGTGGGCAGGGGATACGGCGGACGGATAACGAAAATTTCTCCCCGCGCTTCCTTTTCCTTTACGTAGCTTACGGTCTCATTGTATTCTATATGCCTGTTTTCAAGTCGTTCTATGAGCTTTGGGTATTTTCTGTATTTTATGCGAATGAGCTTCATAAGAGAGGACGGCTTTTTTATATACTCTTGAGGACGGGTGAGTATGACCACGTTTCTGTCATATCCCGAGGCTTCAAAAAATTTTAGGGGAATAGAATCGGACACTCCGCCGTCCATAAGCTTTTTGTCATCAATCTTCACTATTTTAGCCGCGAGGGGTAGGGATGACGAAGCTCTTATCCACTCCATTTCATTTCGGTCAAGAGTGTCGCACCTGTGATAAACAGGCTCACCGCTTTCTATATCGGTAGCCACCGCAAAAAATTCCAAGGGGTTATTTCGGTAGGTCTCCCAATCGAAAATATCGGTTTTATAGGGAATAGTTTCGTAGCAGTATTTCGCGCCGAACATATTTCCCGTAAAGAAAAGGGAAGCGAAGCTGCAATATCTTGGATTTTTACAGTTTGCCAAGTTATAGCGTATGGCTCTGCCTATCTGCCTTGACTTGAAGTTACAGCCAAAAGCCGCTCCCGCCGAAACACCGACAGCTCCGTCAAACTCTATTCCGTTTTCCAAAAACACGTCGGTAACGCCTGGGGTGAACATTCCGCGAAGCGCTCCGCCCTCCATTATAAGTCCGCGTTTCAATCTGTTTTTTCTCCTTGTAAAGCTTATAATTTATTATAGCAGAATTTGCAAAATAAATCAATAGATTGTAAAAAAATAGTAATAAAACACTTGAAAATAGGGCTATAATGGTGTATAATATATCCGTATGGTTATTTTATGAAATAGGTATTTTTGTCAAAAAAGAAAGGATATAAAAATGGCTGGAGAATGTACTCATAATTGCTCGACCTGCTCGAGCAGCTGCTCGTCAAAAGAAAAAAACAGTATGAAAGAAGCGCCTCACGCCCTCAGTAACGTAAAGCATATTATCGCGGTGGTAAGCGGTAAGGGCGGAGTAGGTAAATCAATAGTTACCTCTATGCTTGCTGTAAATATGCAGAGGCTTGGATATAAGACCGCTATACTCGATGCGGACGTAACGGGACCCTCTATTCCTAAGGCGTTCGGACTTCGTTCGGGTATTTCTGTTGAGGGAGACGGAAACGGAATGATACCTCCCACCACTACCTCAGGAATAGATATTATGTCGGTCAACCTTTTGCTTGAGGATGAAACACGCCCCGTAATATGGAGAGGACCTGTTATAGCGGGAGCTGTAAAGCAGTTCTGGACAGACACTATATGGCATGATATAGATTATATGTTTATAGATTGCCCTCCCGGAACAGGTGACGTTCCTCTTACGGTATTTCAATCTATACCGATAGACGGCATAGTTATCGTAAGCAGTCCTCAGGAGCTTGTGGCTATGATAGTTGAAAAAGCAGCTAATATGGCGCAGATGATGGATATTCCCGTATACGGACTTGTTGAAAATATGAGCTACGTTAAGTGCCCCGATTGCGGCAAGGAAATAAAGGTGTTCGGAGAGAGCCACATTGATGAGATATCCGAGAAGTTCGGATATGATCTCCTTGCCCGTATTCCTATGGATCCCAAGCTTTCGGCTCTTGTGGATAAGGGCTGGATAGAGATGATGGATAATAATTATCTCGAGGCGGCGGCAGAGGCGCTTGTTAAGAGAACTCAGGGTGAAGCTCCAAATGCCTGAAAATAAAATAAAAAGACTTATAATAATACTTGCGGCAGTATTTGCCGCGGTGGCTCTGCTTTTTGGAGCAATATGCGCAGTACCCGTTGTTACCAACGTGGCGGTTTGCGGTGTGGGCGGTAATATCCGTGACAGCTTTGACGGAGAACGCTATGATTGCATACTTGTGCTTGGCGCGGGACTTCGTTCGGACGGCTCACCGTCGGATATGCTGGCGGACAGGCTTGACGTTGCCATAGGGCTTTATGAGGAGGGAGTGTCCGACGTGATACTTCTCAGCGGAGACCATACGGATGAGACTTATGACGAGGTTTCGTCAATGGAGCGCTACTGCCTTGCATCGGGTGTACCCGAGGATGCCATAGTAAAGGACGGCAAGGGGTACTCTACCTATGAAAGTATGTTCAACACAAAAAACAGCGGAAAATATAAGAATATTGTAGTGGTAACCCAAAGATACCACCTTTACAGGGCTATTTATATAGCCGAAAAGCTGGGTATGTCAGCAGACGGAGCGGACGCGGCGCTGAGAAGCTACCGCGGTCAGCTTTTCCGTGAGCTTCGTGAGATAGCCGCCAGAACCAAGGACTTTTTTATGGTCATGGTGTATGAGGGGTAAGGTCGATGAGCGTTAAGATAGGTGATACCGAGCTTCGCCACGGCATTATGTTAGCTCCCATGGCGGGAGTGACCGACAGAAGCTTCAGACAGCTCTGCTATAGGCTTGGGTCTGAGTATTCTGTTAGCGAAATGGTTTCCGCAAAGGCGCTTTGCTATGAACAGCAAAGCAAACGGCGTGAGTCATCTTTAATGGGAACTGCGCCCCTTGCCGCAGTAACAAAAGCTGATGGACCTATGGCGGTACAGATATTCGGCAGAGAGCCCGACTTTATGGCTGAGGCGGCGAAAATGCTTGAAGCCTCCTCCTATCGTGGCTGTACCTCGGAGATACCGCCTGTTGCCATAGATATAAATATGGGCTGTCCTATGCGTAAGATAACGGGAAACGGCGAGGGTAGCGCCCTTATGCGAACACCGAAGCTTGCGGGAGAGATATGCGAGGCTGTGGTTAAAGCCGTAAGGATACCTGTTACGGTAAAAATACGGGCAGGATGGGACAGCGAAAGCGTAAATGCCCCCGAAATTGCGAGGATACTCGAAGCGTCGGGAGCATCCCTTATATGCGTTCACGCAAGAACAAGGGAACAGCTCTATACCCCGGGAATTGACTTGGGTGTGATAGAAGCGGTAAAGAAAGCCGTGTCTATTCCCGTTATAGGAAACGGAGATATAAATTCGGCTTCGGATGCTCTTAATATGATAGAGCGTACAGGCTGTGACGGCGTTATGATAGGAAGAGGGGCTATGGGTAACCCGTGGATATTCCCCGAAATAATTGCCCGTCTCGATGGGCGCGAATACACAGCGCCTACCGACACAGAGCGTATAGATACCGCTCTTTGTCAGCTTGACGCTATGATAGCTCATAAGGGTGAGCGAGTAGGACTTGCCGAGGGGAAAAAGCATATGGCTTGGTATCTTTCGGGCATGAGAGGCGCGGCGTCTGCCAGAAGCGAGATAATGACCTCACAGAGCAGAGAAGAGATATTCGCCATACTTAACAAAATGAAAAGCGGAAATTCGGACAGAGGTTTATAATGAGCGGCGAGACTGTTTTGAGAAAAAAGAGAATAGCCGTTGTGTCGGAAAGACAGGCTCTGTCGGACTTTTTCCGACTTGAAGCCGAAAGCTGCGGATGCTTGGTTAAGACCATGCCCGAAATGCCATACGAGCTGTCTGAGTATGACTTGATAATATTGGATGCCGCAGGCAAAGCAAAAAGTTTTGGGCGTGATGACAGCAGAATATATCGCGTGCTCCCCAACGGCATAACAGATTTGAAAAAACAAATTCTGTCGTATCCAATTTCGGTAAGGGAGCTACGGTCGTTATATGAGGGTGGCGTTGTTTCCCATACGGATGCCGAGCTTAGCGGACAGCCTGTTATAATGCTGACGGGTGAAAACAGCGTTATATGTAATAACGAAAGAATACAGCTGACCGACGGTGAGCTTCGGGTGCTTATTCGACTGGGGCAGTCGGCAGGCGAGCCTGTGAGCCGAGAGGAGCTTATGGCGCTTTTCGGAGCGGACGGGGGGAATATTGCCGATGTGTATATATGCCGTCTACGAGGAAAGCTTGAAGACCCCGAGGGAACAAGGCTCATTCGTACTGTAAGAGGCAAGGGATATTCTCTTGTTGCTATAATAAAAAATATTTATGATCGGTAAAGGAGAAAAAGATGATCAGAGTATTAGTGTGGAATGAATTTCGTCATGAAAAAACTAAGGAAAGCGTAAAAGCAATATATCCTAACGGAATCCATGAGGCGATTGCTGAGTTTCTCGGTAGGGAAGAGGATATTGAGGTAAAAACAGCTTATCTTGATATGGAGAACTGCGGCATAACTAAGGAAATTCTCGATGAGACAGACGTTCTCATATGGTGGGGACATATGGCGCACAAAGAGGTGCCCGACGAGATTGCCGCTCTCGTAAGGGATGCCGTTCTCGATGGAATGGGCGCTATATTCTTACATTCGGGACATCACTCCAAGCCCTTTAAGGCGCTTATGGGAACTTCCTGCAATCTTACATGGAGAGAGTCGGGAGACTCGGAGATACTTTGGGTAATCGATCCCTCACACCCCATAACGAGAGGTATCGACAGATTCTTCAAGCTTGACGGCGAGGAGACCTACGGCGAGCCCTTCGTTATTCCCAACCCCGATAAGGTATTGCTTATAGGCAACTACTCGGGCGGAGAGGTATTCCGTTCGGGCGTGCTTTATGAAAGAGGAAACGGAACTGTATTTTACTTCCAGCCCGGTCACGAGACCTTCCCCACGTTCTACGTTCCCGAGGTGCAGACGGTTATTAAAAACGCTGTCCGCTTCGTAGCGCCTACGTACAGGGAGAGGATCGGCTGTCCCCACGTTAATACCGTTAACGACGAACAGTATGTAAGGAAAAATTATTGATCGGTACATATAGGAGAAAAGGAAATGGCAAGGCTTATTAAGGTGGGAATTATTGGTTGCGGAGGAATTGGAACAGGAAAGCATATGCCCTCCCTTGCAAAGGTAAAGGATTGCGAAATGGTTGCATTCTGCGATATTATACCTGAGAGAGCAGAAAGTGCAGCAAAAAAATTTGGTACGCCCGATGCAAAGGTGTACGTGGATTATAAGGA
>JAZOMG010000019.1:0-8273 GCA_045653705.1 Eubacteriales bacterium
TATAAGGGTATCCTTGACTACGTCAATGGGCTTACCCTGATTTGACTGGTACTTTGAGAAAATAATTGCTCCGTCGGCATCGGTAAGAACTACCTTTAGGGTAGTAGAGCCTGAATCTATACCGAGATAAGCGTCGCCGTCATAGGCTACTCCCTCTTTTCTCGGAACAGAGTTCGCTTTATGACGAGCTATAAACTCATCGTATTCAAGCTTGTTGGCAAAGAGAGGCGTCAGAGTGGGGCTCGACATACCGTCAGCCTTCTCGCCCATTATTTCATAAGCCCTCGCAAGGTCTACCTTTTCCTCGGCGTAATACGCCGCTCCAAGCGCCACGAATACAAGAGAGTCCTCGGGGCATACGCCCTCACAGCCAAGGGTCTTGTCAAAGGCGCGGCGGAGCTCGGAGAGAAAGGTCAAAGGACCGCCAAGGTAAACAATGTTTCCCTCAATGGGATGACCCTGCGCCAAGCCCGTAATAGTCTGGTTGACGATAGCGTAAAAGATACTTGCAGAAATATCTTCCTTTCTCGCGCCCTGATTAAGCAGGGGCTGTATGTCGGTCTTTGCGAAAACGCCGCAACGGGAAGCGATGGAATATATCTTTTCGTGGCTCTTCGCAAGCTCGTTCATCTCTCCCGTCTCTATCTGCATAAGGCTTGCCATCTGGTCGGCAAACGCTCCCGTACCGCCCGCGCAGGTGCCGTTCATACGCACCTCTAGATTGCCCTTTAGAAAGAGTATCTTTGCGTCCTCTCCCCCGAGCTCTATAACAACGTCGGTATCGGGAAGTCTTTGGCTTATAGCCACCTTAGTGGCGTACACCTCTTGAACAAAGGGCACTCCCGCCCTTTCGGCAAGTCCCATTCCCGCCGAGCGCGAAACGGCGCAGACCACAGGCTCGGTTATATTGAATTTATCTATAAGTCCCTTTATTACCTCTCGGGTCTTTTCGGTAATCATAGCAAAATGACGCTCGTAGCTCTTATGGATAAGCTGACCCTCGTCGTTAAGCACCACGCACTTTATGGTGGTTGAACCTATATCAATACCTATTCTCACGATCTTTCCTTTCCTTATCGGATCTTTTTCATATAACTAAGATACCGTATACCTATCTTGGACCACTTGAAGCCCAGCTTTTTAAGCTCGTTTACGGTAAATTCGTTGCTCATAGGAATATTCTTCGAGGTTGAGGCTATGGAGCTGTAGAATGACAGCACCGCCACCGCCTTGTCGGTAATAAGCTCCTTGAGCGACTTTTCAAATATCTCCCTCGACACCTTTTTGATGCTTCGGAAGAACTTCTTTCCAAGCCTGTCAACGGTGAATACGTGGGGGTTATAGAGATTGTAGATGTTGTTCACTCTGTTGTGGAGCGCAAGCCTTACGTATGCGTCGGCGCACTCGTCAACGGGAGTGAAATCGATAGGATATTCCGCTATCTCCTTGCTGTACATTCCCACCTTTAGGAGACCTCTGAAGCGGTCGATAAAGCCGTTATCCTGAGAGTTTTTCTGGAACTTGCCGTCCGACATTCTCCAGGTAAGATTACCTATACGGAAAATGTTTGCGCGCAACCCCTCCTCTCTTGCGAGAAGCACCCTCTCCTCTGCCTTATACTTGGAGTGGATATATACGTTCTGCTTATAGTTCTGACCTATATCGAGTATAAACTCGTCAAATCTCGCGTTGGGATTTCTCTGCTCAACAGTACCCGCTCCGTGAACGCTTGCCGTAGAGGTGTGCTGAAGCACAGCACCCGAGAGCATACAGAAATCTATGACGTTCTGCGTGCCTATTACGTTGGTGCGCTCGAAGTCGGCGTAATGTCCCGCATGGCTTACGTTAGCCGCCGTGTGAATGACCATATCCACCTTTTTGACAAGCAGCTCGTAATCCTCGTCGGACATACCGAAGCGAACCTGATTTATATCACCCCGTCTTACCTTGTATCTGAAATACTCGTGCTCCTTAGGGAAGTAGTATTTAAGAACGCTCTTAAGCTTATCCTCGTTACGTACAAGACAGATAACGTGTACCTTTCTTCTGAGAAGCTCACGCAGTATATGGGAGCCGAGGAAGCCAGTAGCTCCAGTAAGCAGCACGTATTTTACCTCGTGGTTGTGCAAAAGGTTGGAGTTGTGCTTTATAAGCTCGTTTATATCGATGCGGTTGTCCTCTGCCGCCGCTTCTTCCTTTGCGGCAAGCAAAGCCTGCTCTAACTGCTCCGCCGTGGGATTTTCATAAATATCCTGCGCCTGAACGCCGATAAGAGCCGCCGCCTCAAGAGCCGCAAGGCTGTCGCCGCCTATATCAAAGAAATCTTCCTTTATGCCTATATTCTTACAGCCCAGAACTCTCTCAAATACGGCGATTATCTTCTTTTGCTCGCGGGTGGTGGGGGGCACGTATGCCACCGTCTTTTTAACTACCACCTCTTTTACCATCTTTATTGCCTCATTACGCTTTATCTTAAGAGTGGTGGTTTTGGGGAAATCTCTCGATATAAACGCAATGGAGACTATCTTCTTGTAGGTAGGCAGTGTGGCATTGAGCTGTTTTATGCCCAGCTTTATGTCTCTTGTCAGCTCTTTGTCGTTAAAGTCCGCGGGCTGAATAGCCGCGCAGAGCTTGCCCTTGCTTTCGTATACAAGAACGTCCTTTACGCCGTCCATAGGAGCTATCTGAGCTTCAAGCTCCTCAGGGTATATATTTTTACCGTTGTCAAGGATTATGAGATTTTTCGAGCGTCCCGTAATATACAGGTAACCGTCCTCGTCGAAATGTCCAAGGTCTCCCGTGCGGAGCCAGCCGTCCTCTGTAAATGCCTCAGCCGTAGCCTCGGGATTTTTGTAGTAGCCAAGCATAACGCCCGCGCCCTTTACGAGTATCTCTCCACCCTCTATCTTAACGTCCATATAGGATACGGGCTTACCCACAGAGCCGAACTTATTTGCCCTCGGGTAGTTTGCCGATATAAGGGGGGCGCACTCGGTAAGACCGTAGCCCTGATACATATTTACGCCGAACTCGTCGAATGCTTCGGCAATTTCGGGGCGAAGCGCCGCGCCGCCCACTATTACATTGGTAAGATTACCGCCGAATTTATCAAGCAGGCTCTTGTAAAGTCTGCGACGTCCGTCTATCTTCATTGATTTGAGGGCGCGGTTTGCCTTTTTAGCAAGAGCTATCTTCCGCTTGTTTGCGCCCCCCGATATGCCTTCCATTACCTTTTTGTAGAATATCTCGGCAATAGTGGGAACAACGAGTATGACGGCGGGCTTGAAGCGGTTAAGGTTTGTTACGATATTTTCAAGCTTATCGTTTATACAAACGGTAGCGCCGCAATAAAGCACGCCGAGATTGTCCACCGTAAGCTCAAAGGTATGGTGTATGGGAAGCACCGACATAACGATAGGAGCGCATTTAAGATTTTGCGCGTAGTCCATTCTGTATATGTCGTTTATGTTGGATACTATATTTCTCTGGCTGAGCATAACACCCTTGCTCACGCCCGTAGTGCCCGAGGTAAAGAGTATCTCGGCAAGGGCGTCGGGGTCTATCTTCGGAAGCGACACCCGCTCGGTGCGAAGTATCTCGCGGAAGCGAGGACCTGACAGGCTTATTACCTCTTGCACCTGATTGTCGGCGTTCTCGATAGCGGGGACCATATGCTCAAACTCCTCGGAAAGAAATACCGCATCAGCATCTCCCATTACGAGAAGATTGAGTATTTCCGTCTCAGAGAGCATTTTATCTATGGGTATAACAACGTTTGCGCTGCAAGCAATACCCAAAAAAGCCGTTACCCATCGGTAGCTCGAGGAGCCGATGATAGCGATATGCTTTCCCTGCCAGCCACGGTTTACAAGAAAAGACGCAACGGCATTAATATCCCTCTCAAAATCCTTGAAGGACTTGCTTACCACCGTATCGTCAACTATGTATCTGTACGCGTCTCTGTCGCCGTAAGCCTTTGCTATTTCCTTTACAAATTCCTGAAGATCTACAAGCATTTTATTCACAGCTTAAACTCCATTTCAAATACGTATATCTATTATCCTTGGGGCATATATGACCACCTTACATTATACAACATTTAATATTAGTTGCCAATACGTTTAAAGAAAAAAGATTTTCAACTTTTCGTGAGATTTGAAAATTTTATACAATAATTAAATGTGCAAAAAGATTGAAAATCGTCCCGAGGTGTGGTATAATGTGTAATATAGACCAAGCATTTTGGGGGTGACATTTTACGGCTATGATGAAAAAGAAAAGCTTTTCCCTGTCTACGACACAGGTCATACTGCTTAGCTTTCTTGCGGTAATTTTGCTGGGAAGCGCCCTTTTGTCTCTGCCTGTAAGCTCTGCTGACGGCAATTCTATTCCCTATATTGACGCCCTCTTTACAGCTACCACCGCCACCTGTGTTACAGGTCTTGTCACTGTTCCCACCTTTTCCTCGTGGAGCATATTCGGACAGGTAGTGATACTCCTTTTGATACAGGTAGGGGGACTTGGCATCGTTACCGTAATGACGGGGCTTATGCTTCTTCTCAACCGAAAAATGGGCATCGGCGATAAATTGCTTATTCAGGATGCCTTTAACCTCAATACTATGTCGGGGCTCGCAAGCTTTGTCAAAAAGGTGCTTATCGGAACATTTATTATTGAGGCTATCGGCGCATTGCTATATATGACGGTCTTTATACCCGATTTTGGCGCGAGGGGAATATGGATATCGGTCTTTACCTCGGTGTCGGCATTCTGCAACGCGGGAATAGATATTATAGGCGATAGCAGTCTTTCGGGCTACGCCACCGATCCCACGGTAAACGCCGTTACCTGCCTTTTGGTGATCCTCGGCGGTATCGGATACATCGTTTGGTGGGACGTTTTGCGGGTAATAAAAAGCCGAGCTCTGGGAAACCGAAGAATCTTCAAGCATCTTACTCTTCACACAAAGCTCGCCATTGTGGCGACCCTTGTCTTTATATTCGCGGGGGCGGTGCTTATATTCATTTTTGAGCATAACAATCCCCAAACTATCGGGCAGATGTCGCTGTTAGATAAAATACAGGTATCCGTCTTTCAATCGGTAACTACCAGAACGGCGGGCTTTGCCACAGTTCCTCAGGAAGATCTCACCAACGCATCGTCAATTTTATCGCTCTGCCTTATGTTCGTAGGCGGCTCTCCCGTTGGAACGGCGGGCGGTGTTAAGACGGTGACGGTGGTAGTATTGCTTTGCTCTGCCCTTTCTACTGTGACAAACAAAAACGAAACGTCGGTGTTCAACCGGACCCTGTCTGCCGATTCGGTACGCAAGGCGGTAGCGGTGGTTTCGGTATTCGCGGTAATTATGCTCTCCTCGGTCATCCTCTTAGCGGCATCCACCCACGCATCGGCTTTAGATATTATCTACGAGGCGGTCAGCGCAACGGCTACCGTGGGGCTGTCCCGAAATCTTACTGCAAGCCTTAACATCTTTGGCAAGGCAGTAATTATCGCTACCATGTACCTTGGGCGGGTAGGTCCTATATCTTTAGCCATCGCCCTCGGCGGAAAAACCAAAAATCGAAATTCGATATCCGACCCTACGGAAGATATCAGTATAGGATAAAGGAGAAAGGCTATGCAGAAAAAGAAAACATACGCAGTGTTCGGACTTGGTCGGTACGGCTCGGCTGTTGCCCGTGAGCTTGTGGAAAACGGCAGAGAGGTAATCGCCGTTGACCGTAATCTAAGCATCGTAAACGAAGCCGCCGCCTATATTCCCATATGCAAGTGTGCCGACGTCACCGAGCCCGAGGTCATCGAGCGTCTCGGAATAGCAGAGGTCGATACCGTAATCATTTGTATGGCGGGGAATCTTGAAGCAAGCGTTATGGCTGTTACCCTTTGCAAGGAAGCAGGGGTAGGAACGGTAATTGCCAAGTGCTCGGGTGAGATGCACCAGAGGATACTTTTGCGGGTAGGCGCAGATAAGGTGGTATTCCCCGAAAAGGAATCGGGCATACAGCTCGCCAAAAATATATTAAGCTCGGGCTTTATGGATATGCTATCCCTATCCAAGGACGTGTCCGTAGTCGAAATAGACGTCAAGGACGAATGGGTTGGAAAAAATCTTATCGAGCTGAAATTACGTAAGAAATATTCCTTTAACATAGTAGCCATACGCACCGGAGAAAGGGTGAACGTAAATATAGACCCCGAAGCTCCCCTTAACAGCTCTATGAAGCTTATCGTAATAGCAAACACCGCAAAGCTTGCAAAGTTTAAATAACGCTCGCATAAAAAAGGACTGTTTAAATAGCCCTTTAATATACAAAAATACCGCTTTAACTGTCTTTTCAGATAGAAAAAGCGGTATTTTTATGTGTACGGTATTTTTTATTGAAATATGGTGCTGAGAGTAAGAACCGAAAAATTCTCACAACAAATATCTTGCCCAGAATTTTCTCTCGGAATATACTGTAAATGGGAGACCTAAACGCTCTGTGTCGAATTTTGTCGCGTACAGGTTAAATCTTCCACTCCCAAATATTTGCATAGGTGTTTAAATTCTCCCTCTAAAGGTAAAAATAAATTTACCTGAGGAAAACGAATTTGGAGTGTGAAATAAAATGAGCGTCAAACGCGGAGATATTTATTACGCCGACCTGAGCCCCGTGGTCGGCTCCGAGCAAGGCGGTATGCGCCCCGTCCTTATCATACAGAACGACGTGGGCAACCGATACAGTCCCACCGTTATTGCGGCGGCTATTACATCAAGAATGGGAAAGACCCGTCTGCCCACCCACATTGATATATACGCTGACAAGGCGGGACTTGCAAAGGACTCGGTAGTTCTCCTTGAACAGATAAGAACTCTGGACAAACGCAGATTAAAGGAGAAAATGGGGCATTTAGATGAAAATATGATGAATGAAATAAACAGCGCCATTGCCGTAAGCTTCGGGCTTTTTGAGAGCAGTGCAGATAGGGCAAGAGCTGCATATTCCGAGGTCAATACCGAAAGCGCGGCTGTAGCATCCACGGCAGAAAGCGCCCCCGAGGGCTTCGGCGTTACGGGCTGAGGATAAAATTTCGAATTTATACTTTACTTTTCTGAAGATTTCTGCTAAAATAGTAAAAAAGCTATTTGGGAGAAATATTTATGAAATATTCTATTGACTACACGACCCGTTGGCACGACACCGATGCCGAAAGGCGGGTGCGACCGTCGGCAATTCTTGTTTATATGCAGGAGACCTCCAACCGTCACGTTGCTGATGGCGGTATGTCCCTTGACGAGCTGAGAGATAAAAAGGGGCTTGCCTTTATTCTCAGCCGCATACGGATAGTCTTTCACCACCCTCTTTACGCCTTTGAGGGCATCAGGGAAGAGACCTTTACAACACCCTCAAGAGGATACAGCTCCACCCGTTGCTTTCGAGTTCTTTCGGGAGATACCGTGATAGCCGAGGCAGACACCCTTTGGGCGCTTGTGGATATTAAGGATAAGCGGCTTCGTACCTTTGACGAGGCGGGATACCTTTTTGAGGATGAAGAGCCGCTCAATATAAATATTCCCTCCCGAACACGTATGCCCTCCGACCTTTGCGCAGAGCCTGTGGGAGAGAGGCGGATACTCTATTCCGACCTTGATTACAATATGCACATGAATAATACCCGCTATCCCGATATGCTCTGCGACTATATGCCTATTGAAGCGGTATCGAGAATAAAGGGAATGTCACTTTCCTATCTGCGAGAGGCGGCTTTCGGAGATACATTAAGGATAGAGCGCGCCGAGCGAAACGGGGTTTATTATTTTCGCACCCTTAACAGCGCAGGGGAGGTATGTCTCGAAGCTGTTGTGACAACAGAGTCATAACCACAGGCTAAGTGGCTTGCTCAGCCCTATTACCGACAGGGCTGAAAAACCCACCGAAAAATCTAACACTCGCACCCCCGCCCTACAGCCACAAATGCGGCTCTAACTATAAGCCTTCTCCAGCGGAGAAGGTGGCACGAGCTTGCGAGTGACGGATGAGGAGATCACCGTTTGTGCAGTACAACGCATGTTCTCCTCATCCACCACTTCGTGGTCCCCTAAAGTTTGCTTAGCAAACTTTACACAAAGCGAAGCGGAGTATGCTCCCCGCTGGGGAAGGCTTACTGATTCCTTACTTCGCTCGGATAAATACTCTACGCATAGCTAAAGCTTTTTGGAACCACCAGCACCTGAAGTGAACCCCATTTAGTTCACAAAAATAGAAAACCAC
>JAZOMG010000020.1:0-2228 GCA_045653705.1 Eubacteriales bacterium
GTTGTCATTATGGGCGCGGGAGATATATATAAGATATTTGAGCTGTTTGAATTTGATAAGGAGCAAAAATGAGCGGTTGCGAGGGATATAACGCCATAGCGGGCGTGTATGATAAATTGAACGCCGAGCTTGATTATGAGGCGTGGGCGGATTTTTTTGAGGAATGCTTTTCGGAATTTCTCGAAAAACGCCCCGAGCTTGTCCTTGACCTTGCCTGCGGAACAGGCCGAATGACAAGGACGCTGGCGGCAAGAGGCTACGATATGATAGGCGTGGACGGAAGCGGAGATATGCTTTCCGAGGCTTACGCCCAAGGCGCTGAGGGAATACTCTATCTGTTACAGGATATGCGCTCGTTTGAGCTTTACGGAACTGTGGGGGCGTCTGTGTGTTGCCTTGACAGTATAAATTATTTGCTTGAGGAAAAGGACGTTAAAAAGGTGTTTTCCTTAGTCCACAATTATCTTGACCCCGACGGATTGTTTCTTTTCGACGTGAATACCCCATATAAATTCAAAAACATATACGGCGACCAAGCCTATATATTGGAGGACGGAGACGGGGCGGTGTTCTGCGGTTGGCAGAATGATTATAACGAGGAAAACGGAATTTGCGACTTTTATCTGTCTGTGTTTGAGGAAAACGAGGACGGTAGGTACACCCGTTCCGACGAGCATCAGAGAGAAAGATGCTATAAATGGGAGACCTTAAAAAATGCCCTTGAGGAAAGCGGCTTTGAGGTGTTGGGCAGATACGCCGATTTTAATAAGGGTACACCCACAGAAACCACCGAAAGATGGTATATAGCGGCAAGAGCAAAAAAATAAAAAGAGGAAATAAAAATGGAAAAGAAATATGCAACCATACTCCGCGCTATGACAGCTGACGGAAGCGCAAGAATACACGTGATAAATTCAAAGCCTATCGTTGACGAGGCAGTAAGAATACACAAAACCTCTCCAACGGCTACGGCGACCCTTGGCAGACTTCTCACAGTCAGCTCGGTGATGGGCTCTCTTATGGGAGATAAGGAAAGCTCTATAACCGTTACGCTTGGAGGCGATGGACCTGCGGGCAGAGTTATAGCTGTGGCGGACTATTTTGGAAACGTAAAGGGATATATACAGAACCCCGATGTAGAGCTGCCTCTTAAGTCCAACGGAAAGCTTGACGTGGGTCGGGCTGTCGGTAAGGGGCTTTTGACGATAATACGCGACGAGGGCGGAAAAGAGCCATACGTAGGCTCCATACCTCTGGAGAGCGGAGAGATAGCCGAGGATATAGCGGCGTATTACGCAAAGAGTGAGCAGATACCCACAGTATGCGCTCTTGGTGTGCTTGTGGATACCGATTGTACCTGTAAGGCGGCAGGTGGCGTTTTCGTTCAGCTTTTGCCCTTTGCCAATCCCGAAACCGTGGACGCTATTGAGAAAAATATTCCCGAGCTTGCAAATATTTCAAGACTCTTTGATAGAGGACTTGACAATAAGGCGATTGCCGATATAGCGCTTCGAGGCGTGGATTTTGACGTATTCGATGAGCTTGAGGTGGAGTATAGCTGTAACTGCACCAGAGAGAGAGTTGAGGGTGCTTTGATAACTCTGGGTAAGGGCGAGCTGTATAAAATGCTTTCGGAGCAGGTTGCCGAGGGCAAGGCAGAGGAGCTTGAGGTAAACTGCCGATTCTGCGGAAGAAGTGAGAAATTCACAAAATCGGATATCGATAAAATGTTTAAATAAAAAATATAAAAAAATTAAAAAAAGATATTGACAAACAAAACCATATGTGGTATAATAGTCAACGTTGACGGAACGGAAGTCAAACAGTAAAATGGTTGAAAAAATATTTTGAAATTTTTTCAAAAAACTATTGACAAACGGAAACGACTGTGATATAATATCAAAGTCGCCGCAAGGTTGACAATGGGAGCATAGCTCAGTTGGGAGAGCATCTGCCTTACAAGCAGAGGGTCATAGGTTCGAGCCCTATTGTTCCCACCATTTTTTTGGCCCGGTAGTTCAGTTGGTTAGAACGCTAGCCTGTCACGCTAGAGGTCGTGGGTTCGAGTCCCATCCGGGTCGCCAACAAGTACAGCCCTTGCTGTATGCCTCTGTAGCTCAGTTGGTAGAGCAGGGGACTGAAAATCCCCGTGTCGTTGGTTCGATTCCGACCGGAGGCACCACCTATGCGGATTTAGCTCATTTGGTAGAGCGCGACCTTGCCAAGGT
>JAZOMG010000021.1:0-2902 GCA_045653705.1 Eubacteriales bacterium
CAATTTTTGAGTCGTTAGAGCATAGTCATTTCATGCCCGATTTCGCTTTGTGGATCTTCCGTTATTTCGTCCTCTATTTCATCATCTTCGTCTTCTATTTCATATTTCGCGTCATTTTTTATTTCGTCTAATACTATATCGGTGACAGTATCTAACACATCGTCCCATGAGAGATCACCTACATAGCTATTGGATTTCTTATAATTATCCCATAGCATCTCCATATGTTCGCTGATTGCAATATCTTCCATGATTTGCTCTGCATCGTTAATTAAGCCTTCTGTGCTTCTACTATGAGCAGTTGCTTTGTATGCATCCCTCAAAAGCCTTCTGTCTATTGAGTCGTTTTCTAAATTCCATAGGATGTATATATCATAAAAATCTCTCATACGAGTGTTGGTTACCGATCTTGCCAAAACGGTTTGAATTTTCTCAGCCATCAGTGTCTCGAGATTGTATGACCATATTCTTATTTTCTCTTGTTCAAACATCATTGGATAAGTAAATTGCACTGCGGAAGGAGTTATCTCGTCTCCTGTGGAAATGTCAATATTAACGGTCTCTTTTAGTTTTTCGAAAATCACCTTTAAAGTAACACGTACTCCGGGATAGTCGAAATCGTCTCTTATCGTTTCTGTCTTTGACAAGGTAAATGTAAGGTTATCTCCCAAGTCGATAGAGGCAATTTCATTTATTATTCTTTGTATATCTTCATTTGTTAACGGCAACGATTGTACCGTAGTGTCAATATCCATTGTGCTTCTCGCATCTTCACCAACGATAGCGGATATAAGCATACCTCCCTTTAAAATGAAGTTGTTTTGATATTTTGATTGCGCAACTCTGGCAAGAAAGCGTTCCATTACATATTTTCTTATAAGCGTTTGAGCTTTTAAGCTGTTACCGCCTGATAGATTTTTTATTTTATCTTTTAATTGTCTTGAAGTGTTTATCACAGTAATACCTCCATATAAGTTCTTACTTCATCTGCTACGTCCAAACGTTCCGCATATCTCATAAGCTTACTGATGTCTTTTTTCTTTGAGCGAGAGTATTCTTTAATTGCGTATAAAAACATTTGAGCATCCTTTTTTGAACGTGCTTTAACCATATCGCAAATTGTTCTTTCCATATCGTAAACCGTTACGGGGTTTCCGAATTTTGTTGTGGCGGTAGTAGTGCCCATATCATATAAGTCATTTGTGATTTGGTGCACACATACTCCTCTGTCTCTTAAATGTTTAGCATTGTAGGTATAAGGAACCGATACGTGCGTTTCGGACGGTTCTCTCTCTGTAAGCTCATGGACATGCAATGCAGTCTCATAGGATAAAATTGCCTTTGCGTTCTTTAAGCATAGAATATATAAATCATCTTGCCACGTATCCGCAGACATATACACGCCTTGAGCTACTCTTTCTAAATCATATTTTTTTACGAATTCAGACATATAAGTTTTTGAAATTCCGGATTCGATAACATCTTGCGATAGCAGATAACCGTTTCGTTTTTCTAAAAGTTCTTGCATTTGTTCTGCTTTAGTCAAGTTCATTCACCTGCCTTTATCGCTTACCATTATATCACAGATAAGCGAGAAAGTAAAGTGCTTTTTGAAAATTATTTTTGAGTGCTTATAGGCAGAAGTCGTTCGTTATCCCATTGAGCATTGAGGTGTCTTTCTTGACGTAATACATCTCTGTCACCTGCGTGGTGGAGTGTCCGAGTAGGTCGGCTACTTGTTTTACTGTCAAGGCTTTTATTGTTCCGTCGGGTTGCTTTACGCCATTTACAAGATTTGTCGCGAAAGTATGGCGGAGAGAGTGCAAGCCTTTGCTTTCTATTCCAGTTCCTTCGAGGAGTCTGTGGTATCTTCTTCTGAATACATCGGGCTTGGTGTAGTCGCCTTTCTCATCGCATATCAGAGGACTATCTTCCCCGAAGTAGAATTCCTTTCTTAACTCTTGTATCATTTGTATTGCTACGTCATTCAACGGTATATCTCTCTTACTCGTCGTGCTTTTTAGCTTACCTACCTTAACCTCCGTAGAGCCGTCAAAACGCTCTACGCCGTCTCTTTTGTTTACTACCTTCACTCCCCTCTGCACGTGCAGAACTCGTCTCTCAAGGTCTATATCGCTGTTCAGAACGCCAAGCATTTCGCCAGCTCTCAATCCCGTGTTCAGCATTAGAATATATGCTCCTGCTTGGCGGTATAACTTCTTGCCTGTTCCGTATGCCTTGGCGGCTTCGGCTTTGAGCTTCTCGATTTCCTCTGCTGTGAATACTGTCACGGTTTCGTTTGTAGGGAGGTCTTCCTTTTCTTGTATTGCGTAGAAGTTGCTCTTTTTAATCATCGGTGCGGACAACATAGGATTTCTTTGTATCAATTCTTCTTGTGTCAGATGCTTGAAGTAATCTCCGAGAATGATATGAACCTTCTTTACCGTTGTATATGCATAGCCCTCATTCATCCAATGATTGAGGACTTTTTTGATGTCGGCTGCAGTTATGTTGCCGACTATTTTGTTGCCAATCAAGGGATAGATTTGATTGATGGCGGTGCATTCGTATCTGTCATAGGTCGTTCTTTCTACCGATGGGAATTTGAACACTTGAAGCCAATTTGTCATACTGTCCTTAAGTGTTTTGTTGGCTTCTATTGAGGTTTCTATCTCATTGTTGAAGTTTTCAATATATGCGGTCATTTTCTTATTGACCTCTTGCTTGGTCGTACCTGAAAAGCACTTGCGTTTTCTTTCGCCACTCTCGTCCATATACCAGACCGTACCACCCCATCGACCGTCTGTTCGCTTGAAAGCATTACCATTTGTCAGTAATTTTCTTGTTGCCATTTATTTGCCGTCCTCTCTATTTACGAAATTAGTTTGATTGTATAAACGCT
>JAZOMG010000022.1:0-5767 GCA_045653705.1 Eubacteriales bacterium
AATATTGAATGTGCGTTCAAAATATTGAGTTAACACTCAAGAAATTGAATGTGTGTTCAAAGTATTCATTTTCCATCACATTTCGCCATTGGCTTGGCGAAATATATCACTGCAATCATGGCACATGATTGCCATATGGGCCCGTAAAGGTTTCGACGGGGATTTTGCAGTACGGTAAGCGAGCCGAGATGTGGTAACTCGTTAAACAGCCTCACTTCTAAATATAAACGCTAATAATAATAAATTGGCTCTCGCTGCCTAATGCAGCGCGTCGCTCCCTTGACCACCGCGACTTGGGACTCGGCGTCACACAGCGGTAAATGTGCACAGCCCGTTTGCTTTTGAAGCTGTCATAAACAAAAAAGCTACCTGATTACAAAGCCTGTTTGCCGGCGCTGTAAAAGGGGAATCCCAAAAGACAAACTTCGCTCGGAGAAAGCTGTATGAATAGATTTTCGGACAGGGGTTCGACTCCCCTCGGGTCCACCAGAACAAGCAAATCCGAACTGTTTCGTTACGACGGAACTGTTCGGATTTGTTTTTTACTTTAATGATCCATATTAATATTGACTGCCCTCGCTCCGTGATGGAACGAGGGCGCTTGTTATATAGAGGTATAGATTACATAATTAGGGTGCCGCCGAAGCGACACCCTACAAGGAACTCTTTTCTCAACTTACCATCCAAACAGTTATATTTTTTGCCAAGTTGTCTTTTGAAAACTTACGGTAGTTTCCTTCGATGGTGTCACCGACTTTAATATCGGACAATTTTATTGCAGGATCATCCTCGTGACAATAAGCTACTTTGGTTTTATCGTTTGCTGTGACGGTATAAGTCACATCGTGCATAGATATCTCAAAAATCGTGTTATTGTCGATGGTTTCTATCTTTGTCACAGTACCACGGAAGTCAATTGTTTCAGAAGGTAGTGCCATATAAATTCCAACGGCAATTATTGCCGCAAGGCAACATAAACCTATTATTGTAAATGCTTTTTTCATATCATACCTCATATGTCATTCTTCAAAGGAAAGCGTTATTGACAATGTGTTTCCTTTGTAATCAGCGGATATACAACCGCCCATTCGCTCGGTCAGTAGCTTTGCAATAGACAGACCAAGCCCCGTGGATTTCCGGGCGGAATCAACCGTATAAAAGCGGTCAAAGAGCTTTCCGACATCGACCGATGAAAGCTCGGATGCCGTGTTGGAGAACGTGATCTCTCCCGCATCGGTCATTGTTACCGAAAAATCTCCGTCGCTATACTTAACCGCATTATTGATGATGTTGCCGAAAATGCGCGACAAAGCAGATTTGTCAAGAGAACGAATAATCGCACCTTCTGGGAGTGAGATATTCGGCGTGATGTTTTTCTGCTCAAATGCTCCGTAAAAGGAAATCAGCGTATCTTCAAGCACTCTGCCTACGTTGACCTTTTCATAACTCAAAGCGGATACCGATGAAACAACTGAGTATCTGAACAGTTCCTCAGTAAGAGATTTAAGTGCTTCGGTGCGGTTGGCAATCTGCTCCACGTACCGTCTTGTGTTATCCGTCATTTCTTCGGCTTCAAGCAGTTCAAGATAGCCGCATATTGCCGTAAGAGGTGTTCGCAGATCGTGAGATATATTGGTAACCGCTTCTTTAAGCTCCCGATCTCCGTTTATGTACTGCCTGCGCTGACGGCGAAGCTCGGCAAGCTGCCTTGCAATCTCGCTTGCAAGGTGGCGCACGTGCTTATCACTTGACGAAACCGTGATAAGCTGATTTGTGTCAGAGGAAAGATGCTCCGAAAGACACGAGCATATCTCGTCCATACTTTTTTGCATCATACGGATTTTGATTGCGAGTATAATAATGACTACGGCGAAAACACCGCAAATTATCCAAGGGAGCATCTTATCTCCTTTCCGATCTCAAAGATTATTTGAAATCCTTTTTTCTAAAAGCGCAGTAACCTACGGCAAGCAAAAAAAATATGTTTCCTAACGAATAAAGCGGTAGTGTTTCCAGCAGCCTTTCATCTTCCTCCGGAATAGAAAGCATAACGTTTTGCTCGCTAAACATTGGAGTTGACATTTCAGCATACTGTATTGACTGTCCTATTGGCAAAGTATTTAGTATAAATGTATATACCTCACGTTGAGGGCTGTCAACGTAAGCGGGGTTTTTTTCCCACTCTTCCGTTATTACGGGAGTGCCGTCATATTTTACCTCTATGCGCTTGTTGTATTCAGGAAAGTTTAAATTCAAATTTATCTCATCTGCCGCAAAGAAAGATACAAATATCACAAGCAGAAGAATAACAGCCGCAATCGCTTTTTTTGTAATCAGCATAGAAACGATCGCAATAAACGTGATTATAGATACCGCAAACAAAAATACTCCGACAATCGATCTTATCAAAAATTCTCCGATAAATCTACCGAATATCGATATGTTCAAAAGCGAAAATACCGTAGCCGATATCAAAGTAAGAATAAGACATATTGATATTGCTAACAGGTACTCGGAAATGAATAGCTTTATCTTTGTATGTCCTACAATAGTTTTATTCCGAAATCCGCCGTCACTAAACTCACGTCCAATCATAAGGGATATCAATACAGCAAATATCGCAAACGAAAAAACTGTATAAATATCATTAAACATACGCTCTTCACGAACGGTAATACCGCTTGTTAGTCCAAGGATCATAGAAGCGGCAACAGATATCCAAAACAGAATACTTCTAAAATATCTTCGATAACCTGCGCGAAGTAATTTCATCATACCGCATCACCTCCTACAAGGTTGATAAAGTATGTTTCCAAACTCTCGTCCTGTTCGTGTGAGTGAAGCAGATTGCAGTTCTCCTTTGCAAGCTCCATTACAAGCTCGGAAAGAACAATATCTCCAAAGATATTTGCTTCTGTTTCGGACAATACCTCATAGTCCTTGTTCATTCGGTCAAGAACACGAATAAGAGCCTTGGTGTCACTCACCTCTACCTTGACGCACTTTCTGCATACGGCTTCAAGCTCATCGGCACTTATCTCTTTTACGATGTGTCCTTTTTCAATAAAGCCATAATGCGTAGCGAGCTTGGAAAGCTCTCCGAGAATATGGCTTGAAATCAACACGGTAATACCGTGTTCACGGTTGAGCTTCAAAATAAGCTCTCTTATCTCAACGATACCTTGCGGATCAAGACCGTTGATAGGCTCATCGAGAACGATAAAATCGGGATTGCCGATCAGAGCTACGGCAATACCAAGTCTTTGCTTCATACCGAGGGAGAAATTACGCGCTTTCTTTTTGCCCGTATTTTCAAGTCCTACGAGCTTTAAGATTTCGGGTATGCTCTCATAGTTCGGCAGACCGAGAACAAGGGCTTGCTGCTTCAAATTGTCCTCTGCGGTCATATCAAGATAGATAGAGGGTGTTTCAACTACCGCACCCATTCTGTGCCTTGACTTCGATATTTGTCTGTCTTTGTTCGATATTCCGTAAAGCGTGTATTCGCCCGACGTCGGCTCTTGTAAGCCGCAAATGACGCGGATAAGGGTAGTTTTACCCGCACCATTTCTTCCCACGAAGCCATAGATAGCTCCCTTGGGAATGTGCATTGTTAAGTCCTTCAACGCTTCAAATTTTCTGTATTTCTTTGACAGCGCCGAGGTTGTGAGTACGTATTCCATTTCAGACCTCCTAAATAATATGGTGCTGCCATTTTATAATAAAAGCGTAAAGGTAGCGGTAAAGAAAATGGTTAAGATTTCGTAAAGATTTATTCAGTTAACTTGCTCTGATAATTTTGTTCAACGACCTATCCCAAAAACAGTAATGCACTTCATATCCGCTTGATTGTATCTTCTCCACGAAGCATTCTTGTTGCCAAAAAAAATCAAATACATCACTCACCGGGCGTTCTATCTCGTAGCGGCTCCTAAGACCACCACCAAGCCAAATCTTGTCCTCTCCGCATAGCAGATCTGCCGAACATACTTTGTTATTCAATATGTCGAGAGCCGTTTGACACATTTGGTTATATTCATCATCACAAGGCGAGTAATGCACGTGAGCTCCGAAGCACAAAGTAAACTCCCCGTCATCCTCACAAATTATAGTAAGTCCATCATCGGGGTTATCTGAATCGGGGTTCAATACTTCGATGCAAATGTCGGTTTCTTCTTCCAACCAATCATATCCTTTATCAGACTTTCTTCTGATCGACGGGTTGTATTCTTTTAGTGCAGATAATAAATTGGTTGCCTTGTCGATAGGGTTAAAGTCCATTATTATTTCTCCTGTTTCTAAAATATAGGTGTAAAGAAAACGGTTCCGACCTCGTAAAGATTTATTTTGTCAACTTAAATCCAATACCCCAAACCGCTTCAATGTAGTCCTTGCCCGAAGCATCACGGAGCTTTTTGCGAAGGTTGCTAACGTGGATCTTCAGCGAGCTTTCCGTACAATCGGGAGTATCGAGGCTGATATGGTCAAGCAGTTGCGATTTAGAAACCGCCTGCGTACTGTTCAGCATCAGATATTTCAGAATAGCGTATTCTGTTCTCGTCAGCTTCAAATCCACGTCACCTACCGTCACGGCATAGTTCGCCGTGTTCAATGTTATTGTATCGTAATGCAATAACGTGGTCTGAACGGTTGTATTCCTCAAAGCCACCGCTATTCTCGCAAGAAGCTCCTTTGTATTAAACGGCTTTGTTACATAATCTACCGCACCGCCGAGCAACAAATCGACCTTATTATCCACGTCGATCTTGGCACTCACGACGATAACGGGAATGTTTTTTATCTTGGGTAGTATTTCCTCCCCCGATAGTCCGGGGAGCATTAAATCAAGCAATACGAGGTCGGGAGTTTTATTTGAAAGCAACATCAAAGCTTCCGTTCCCGAATAGGCACGAAGCGTGCCGTAGCCCTCTTTTGCGAGGACTTCTTCAAGCATATTGCCGATGTGTATATCATCATCTATTATTGCGACTGTTTTCATGCGAACCACCTATCATTCGGATTTGAGTATATTATAGCATAAAATTGTGAATATGTCTACAACGAAACCGCCGAGAGCGACCAAAAGGTTACTCTCGACGGTTTTGCTATTGCATCAAGAAACTTTGGGATTTTGTTTCTGCTCCTCTTGGCGCTTCACTTTCCATTCCTCGAATATCTTTTTACCTTCCTCGGACTCGTAGAATGCAATAATATCTGGCATCAAGCATCGAGCTACCTCTGTTATAATATGCGGAGGGAGTTGCGGTATATGGCTCTCTCCGCGCGTATCACGGAAGACGAATTCAATACGCAGAAGGAGGCGCTTGAACCAACCTGCGTTTAGATATTCCTCACGCAAAAACCAAGTAGCGAGGATCTCTTGTTCTTTTTTCTGCCTTTCCGCTTCTTCTTCACGCTGCCTACGTTGAACTTCTTCCCAATCCTCAATATCCTCGCCCTCACGAAGTACCGTACGGTTATCGTGAATCAGGGCATTCACGCGCTTCCAAAACTTTTTCCAAGTCATATCATCATCCTTTCTCACATCGTAATTTCAAATCCTTCGTTCTCACCATCGTCAACGTCATCCGTCGGTGTTGGTTTAGGTTTAGACAGTTCTATCACAGCACCTACTGCGCCACCTACGAGAACACCTGCAACAGTAGCAGCATTTCTTGCTTCTCGCTCACGCTTTTCTTCCTCGGATTCCTCGCCGTCCTCAAATAGACTCGTCAGATTCCCAAGCCCACGCGCGCCCATAAGAGCA
>JAZOMG010000023.1:0-56269 GCA_045653705.1 Eubacteriales bacterium
CATCCACCACTTCGTGGTCCCCCTTCCCCGCTGGGGAAGGCTTACTGATTCCTTACTTCGCTCGGATAAATACTCTACGCATAGCTAAAGCTTTTTGGAACCACCAGCACCGCTGGTGGTTTTCGGAAACAAAAAAAAAAATACCGATACGCCTATTTTGACGCATCGGTATTCTTATTTTATTTCTGACTGTTTTCTTTTTTTGCGCTCTTTTCCTCAATGGAATTCATTATCTTATTAAGGGCGTAAACCGCAAGGATAATAACGCCGATAACGAGGAATATACTGAGCATACCTATTCCCATATGCTTAAGCGTTCCGGGAAATCTGCCTATATCTATCATAATATCCTGAGATACTCTTTCAAGCGTCTCTGTAACAGCCTCTGTTTCTGCCGCCGTATTAAGGGCAAAGCCTTTAAATATATTAAAAAATCTCATCTTAGCTCCCCCTTACATAAAGAAATTGAGGATAAGACCGCCTGCGATGACCGACGCTATCTGACCGGATACGTTTACGCCGATAGAGTGCATAAGCAAGAAATTTTGGGGGTCTTCCTTAAGTCCCATTTTATGAACCACACGACCCGACATAGGAAATGCCGAAATACCCGCCGCGCCTATCATAGGATTTATCTTTTTCTTTAAGAACAGATTTAAGAATTTTGCAAAAAGCACGCCGCCCGCGGTATCGAATATAAACGCCACAAGTCCAAGTCCGAGAATAAGTATGGTTTCTTTCTTTAAGAACTGCTCTGCCTGCATCTTTGTTGCGATAGTAATACCGAGGAATATGGTAATAAGATTTGCAAGCACCTTTTGCGCTGTATCCGACAGGCTGTCAAGAACGCCGCATTCGCGAATAAGGTTACCGAACATAAGGAAGCCTACAAGAGCCACGGACGAGGGGGCTACAAGTCCCGCAACGATAGTTACGACTATGGGGAAGAGTATTTTTGTGGTCTTGGAAATCTTCTTTCCCTCATAGGGCATACGTATCATACGCTCTTTTTTAGTAGTAAGAAGCTTGATAACAGGGGGCTGTATTATCGGCACAAGCGCCATATACGAATATGCCGCCACCATTATAGCTCCTACTATTTCTCCGTCAGCGCCCAGCAGCTTGTTTGCAACAACGATTGCCGTAGGTCCGTCAGCCGCTCCAATGATACCTATAGATGCCGCCACCTCGGGCATAAAGAATATAGATGCAACAGCATAGGTCAGGAATATACCGAACTGCGCCGCCGCTCCGAATATCATAAGCTTGGGGTTAGACAGCACGGGGCTGAAATCTATCATTGCTCCGATACCGATAAACAGTATAAGTGGGAACAGCTCGTTGGCGATACCTGCGTTAAACAGAGTTGACAGAGGTCCGTTTGATTCGACCAGAACGCCCTCTACGTATTCACCGATAGCTCCCGAAAAAGGAAGATTTACGAGTATCGTTCCAAAGCCCATAGGCAACAGAAGCGTAGGCTCCATATCCTTTTTGATTGCGAGATAAATGAGAAGTCCGCCTATTGCCCACATAACGAGATATCTCCAACCGCCCTCGGCAAAGTTGAATATCTCGGCAATTCCCTCAATAAGAAATTTAAGATCCGCCATGATCCGTCCTTTCTTTCACTTAATTTTTTATCGTTTTATTTCGTAAGAACCGTAAATTGAAGTACGCAGAAGCCCGCATACAGACAAAGCAGTACTATTCCCTGCCATCTTGACAGCTTTCCTTTTATAAGGGCGGGGATTATCATAAGTCCCATAACCGTGAACATAAGAGGAATATCGAGAACGAACGAGGAATTTATGCCAAACAAGGTAGATTCCGAGGGAACGTCAAAGGGCGCTATAACGGTGGAAACTCCGCTTACAAGAACAAGGTTGAAAAGATTTGCTCCGATTATATTTCCAAGTGACAGGGCGCCGTGACCTTTAGCAAGTGAGGTTATTGCCGTGACAAGCTCGGGAAGCGACGTACCGAGGGCAACAAAGGTAAGGGAAATTACAGTAGCGGGAACTCCAAGCTCTGTTGCGATATACGTTCCGCTATCAACCAAAAGATTTGCGCCGCCTGCGATAATAGCAGCTCCGACTACTATAAAGAATATATCACGTATTATTGCCGCAGGACTTTTGTGGGCAAGCTTGTAAATTACGCTCATAACAGTGTATACAAGGAATACGGCTATCATAGCAACACCGAAATAACGGATAACACCGCCCTTATATATCATAAACGCGCCGCCAACACCGCAGACAAGAGCTTCTATTATCAAGCCCTTTACGGAGAACTCGCTTCTGCTGTGTTCAGGCTCTTCCGATTCTGCCTGAGACAGTCCCTCTGCTATATCAACAGGCTGCTTTTTCATAGAAAGAACGGTTATAACCATATATACGATAAAGCCCACGAGAAGAATTATTCCCGTAATACGCGAGAATGTTCCCGTTGCGTAAGCAATGGCTGAATAGAACGCCGCCGCGCCAAAGAAGAAGCAAACGGGAAGTATCATAGGCTTTCTGTCAACCTTGCTCGGCTTTATAGCTATTGTAAGAGCCGCTATAAGCGAGGTGTTGCATATTATTGAGCCTATGGCATTTCCGTAAGCCATAGCCCCCGAGCCTGACGCCGCTCCCTGAGCCGACACCATTACCTCGGGCAGTGTTGTACCTATGGAAACAACGGTAGCTCCTATGAGAAGCTCGGGCAGCTTAAATCTTCGGGCAATACCCGAAGCGCTGTCAACAAACCAGTCTCCGCCCTTAATGAGCATCACAAGACCTATAACGAATAAAAAAATCTGAAACGGCATCTTTTTCTCCTTTTTTGCAACAAAAAAGCTCAATATACAAAGCGACTATGCTCTGCATATTGAGTCTCGTCATTTAAAGCAAGCCAAGTCTTTCGACCCGTGATGTTGACTTGCTACGCACGCAAGCGTACGCCGCTACTCCCTCGTTGCATTTCTACATATTATATTACACACGATTATTATACACTTTTTTTCTGTGTTTGTCAACATATTTTTTAAAATTAAATAGGCTGTCGCGTTCAGGTCAATACCCAAACGCAACAGCCAAATTTTTTAGTTAAAATATCCCTCTCTGTAAAGAAGCTCTGCGATAAGCACCGCGCCGCCTGCCGCGCCACGGAGAGTATTGTGGGAAAGTCCTACAAACTTATAGTCGTAGATTATATCCTCGCGAAGTCTGCCCACGGTCACGCCCATACCGCCGTATATATCACGGTCGAGAGCCGCCTGAGGACGGTTGTCTTCCTCAAAGTAGGTTATGAACTGCTCGGGAGCGTGAGGCAGTCCCAGCTCCTGAGGCTTGCCCTTAAAGCTCTTCCAAGCTTCAAGTATTTCTTCCTTAGTAGGCTTATTCTCGAATTTTACGAAAACAGCCGCCGTGTGTCCGTCGCTTACGGGAACACGGATACACTGTGTAGTGATAACGGGAGCTTCAGCCTTGACGATCTCGCCGTTCTCTACCTTACCCCAAACACGCAAGGGCTCCTGCTCGCTCTTCTCTTCCTCGCCGCCGATATAAGGAATTATATTATCTACCATCTCGGGCCACTCGCGGAAGGTCTTGCCTGCTCCCGATATAGCCTGATACGTGGTAGCAACCACTTCCTTGATACCGAACTTCATGAGAGGAGTGAGGGCGGGAACGTAGGACTGGATAGAACAATTAGGCTTAACAGCTATAAATCCTCTCTTTGTTCCAAGTCTCTTTCTCTGAGCCGCAATTACCTCTAAGTGAGCGTCGTTTATTTCGGGGATAACCATAGGAACGTCGGGGGTCCAACGGTTTGCGGAGTTATTGGATACCACGGGGATCTCCGCCTTAGCGTAGGCTTCCTCAAGCGCCTTTATCTCATCCTTTTTCATATCGACAGCGCAGAACACGAAGGAGCAAAGCTTGCCCATTTCCTCTATATTCGCCGCATCGATAACTACCATTTTCTTATATTTCTCGGGCATGGGCGTTTTCATCTTCCAACGCTCGCCGACAGCCTCCTCATAGGTTCTGCCCGCCGAACGCGCCGAAGCCGCAAGAGCTACTACCTCAAAGTAAGGGTGATCCTCAAGCAAGGTAAGGAAGCGCTGACCAACCATACCTGTAGCGCCTACAACGCCAACTCTCATTTTTTCCATAATTGTATATTCCTTTCATAATGATTGCATTATTATACAGTATATGATATCACAAATAATTCAAAAAATCAATATGTTTTAAAAAACAAAAATGTAGAATGTTGTCTTTTCTTTTAAGGTTTATTTGTGGATAGATTATAAAATAAGGCTTATTTGTCCAAATTAAGCTTATAAACATCATTCCTTGAAAGTCCGAGAAGCTTTGCCGTTGCCTTTGCCGCGTCACTGCGGCTCATTCCCTCTTCAAGATAATATGCAAAAGTCTCCTCGGGGGTCATACCGCTTTTTTCCGCCTCGGCTTTTTTCGTTCCGCCCTCAACAACAAGCACGTATTCACCTCTCGGCTCTCGCTCGCTGTAATACTCCACAGCCCGAGCAAGGGTGGTGCGGTGTATTTCCTCGTTGAGCTTTGTAAGCTCTCTGCAAAGGGATATTCTCCGCTCTCCCCCAAGGGTGTCCGCAAGGTCTGAAAGGGTAGTTCTCAGCTTGTGGGGGGCTTCGTGAAGAATAAAGGTCCTTCTCTCATAGGAAAGCTCCTCAAGTCTCTGCCGTCTCTCCTTTTTCTGCACAGGCAGAAAGCCCTCAAAGCAAAAGCGCGCGGTGGGTAGCCCCGAAAGAGTGAGCGCGGTTATCATAGCGCACGCTCCCGGAATACTCGTTACGGGTATTCCCCTGTCGGCGCAAAGGCGAACTATATCCTCCCCGGGGTCGGATATGGCGGGAGTTCCCGCATCGGTTATAAGGGCGCAGCTCTCCCCTGACGACAGGCGGTCGGCAATCTCCTCGCCCCTCTCCCGTCTGTTATGCTCGTGATAGGAAACCATAGGCTTTGATATTCCGAAATGGGTAAGCAGCCGCAGGGAGTTTCTCGTATCCTCGGCGGCAATAAAATCCACCTCGGAAAGAACCTTTACGGCTCTCTCGCTCATATCGGCAAGATTTCCTATGGGGGTAGCCACCAAATAGAGCTTGCCGCCCTCTGTTCGGTTTTTTTCTTCGTCTGTATTTCTAAAGGCTGTCATAAAAACTTCTTTTCCTTTACCTCACCAAAAATGTAACCTCGGAATATTCTGTATATAGAGCGTATTTTGAAAGGAGTACATAATGGCGATAAAAATTTATATTGACCAAGGTCATAATCCTCAAAATCCCAATGCGGGAGCAGAGGGAAACGGGCTTCGGGAGCAGGATATAGTTTACCGTATCGGTATTGAGCTGGCTGAGCTTCTTCGCGCCAACGGCAATTTTGAGGTAAGGCTCTCCCGACCTACCCCCGACACTCAGATAGGCTCGTCAAACACCACAAGTCTGCGACTTCGGGTTGCCGATGCCAATGAATGGGGCGCTGATTATTTTATAAGTCTGCACACAAACGCATCGTCCATAAGCTCCGCGACGGGAAGCGAAGCCTTCGCTTTTTCCCGACCGTCTGCCGCCTTTAGTCTTGGCGAGGACATTCTTGTGGGGCTGAACGAAACGACGGGGCTTCGCAACAGAGGTATGCAGGTGCGCACAAATCTCTACGTGCTTCGTAGGACAAATATGCCTGCCGTACTTGTGGAGCTTGGATTTATAACCAACCCCAATGACTCAAATCTTATGAACACCCGCCCCGACCTATTTGCGGAAGGCATCTACCGCGGTATCGTGGAATACACGCTGTGATGAATTTGGAATGCGGAATACGGCAAATTTATTAAAATCAAGCACCTAAAGATTATCAAGATTGCAAAATACAAAGTGTCGTAATCATTCCGCATTCGGCACTTAAATTACTTTTCCTCGGAAAGTAATTTAAGGAGTTCTTCCTCGGAGATTATCTTAACGCCGAGAGACTGAGCCTTTGTAAGCTTACTGCCTGCAGCTTCTCCCGCTACAACGTAGGTGGTTTTCTTAGACACCGAGCCGCTGACCTTACCGCCCGCCGCCTTTATGAGCGCCGAGGCTTCATCGCGTGACATAGTTGGCAGAGTTCCCGTAAGCACAAAGGTAGCCCCCGCAAGCAGCTCGCCTACAGGCTCAGAGACCGAGTGGGTCACAAGCCCTGCCTCCGCAAGCTTTTTGCAAAGCTGTCGGTTACCCTCGTGAGAGAAGAAATCTACCACGCACCCTGCGGTTATCTCCCCGAAATCCTCGATTTCGCAAAGCTCTTCTTTCGTTGCGTTCATAAGAGCCTCAAGGCTTCCGTAACGAACAGCCAAAGCCGTTGCCGCCACCTCGCCTATATTTCGGATGCCAAGGGCATAGACCAAGCGTTCAAGTCCTGCGCTCTTTGAGCTCTCAATAGCAAAAATAAGCTTGTTCGCCGACTTCTCGCCCATTCTGTCAAGGGTCATGAGCTGTTCCGCGCGAAGCGAATAGAGGTCGGATACGTCGTGGATGAGGTCGTTGGACAGCAAAAGCTCCACTATCTGCGGACCCATTCCATCAATATTCATAGCGCCCTTAGACGCAAAATGCTCGATAGCTCTCGAAAGCTGAGCGGGACAGGAGCTGTTTGTACAGCGCACCGCCGCCTCGTCCTCATCTCTCGTTACAGGCTCTCCGCAGGATGGGCAGACCGTAGGCATCATAAAGGGGCGTTCGCTACCTGTCCGCTTTGACTGAACGGCGGTAACCACCTCGGGGATAATATCCCCCGCCTTTCTGACCACCACTCTGTCTCCAAGCATTATATCTCTTTGGCGTATAAAATCAAGGTTGTGGAGAGTGGCGCGGCTTACGGTAGTTCCCGCAAGGCGCACGGGTGAGAGGACGGCTGTTGGAGTAAGAACGCCTGTTCTTCCAACGGCAACAGTAATATCCTCTAAAACCGTTTCCTTTTCCTCGGGGGGGAATTTGTACGCCACCGCCCATTTCGGGGTGCTTGTTCCCTCTCCCGCTACTCGGCGGTCGGAAAGGCTGTCAAGCTTTATAACCACTCCGTCTATATCGTATTCAAGCTCCTCACGCGCCTTGCCTATGCGCTCTATATGGGCAATTACTTCCTCTGCGCCCTCAACCCGAGCCGTCATACGCAGGGTCTTAAAGCCGAGAGCCGAAAGGCGCTCAAGGGTTTCGGTATGGCTCTTTGGAGCATGCCCGTCGGCGTAAAGGTCTCCGCCTTGAAAATTGAAAACGAATATATCAAGACGGCGCTCGGCGCATATCTTGGGATCAAGCTGACGCAGAGAGCCCGCCGCCGCATTTCGGGGATTTGCCATAAGGGCAAGCCCCTCTTTTTCTCTTGCCGCATTGATCTTTTCAAAAACGGCGCGGGGCATATACACCTCACCCCTTACCACAAGGTCAAGAGGCTCGGACAGCTTCAGAGGTATGGAAAATACTGTTCTTAGGTTTTCGGTAACCTCCTCGCCCACAACGCCGTCGCCGCGAGTAGCGCCCTGTACGAAAACGCCGCCCCGATAGGTAAGAGCCACCGAAAGTCCGTCTATCTTAGGCTCTACCGAATAGATGGGCTTACCCACCGTATCGGTCATACGGCGGCAGAAATCCTCTACCTCGTCAAAAGAGAAAACGTCGGCAAGAGAGTCCATTCTCGCTGTGTGAGTTACCTTTTCAAATTTATCGAGGGCTCGTCCGCCCACTCTTACAGTAGGAGACGTAGGGTCGTAAAGCTCGGGATATTTTTCCTCAAGTCCCTTAAGCTCGGCAAACATCATATCGTATTCATAGTCGGATATTTCGGGAGCGTCCTCAATATAATATTTTTCCGAATGATAGGTAAGCTGTCTGCGAAGCTCCTCTACTCTTTCGGTAATTTTTTTATCCATGATCCAAACCTCATAAAATTGATCTATAATTAAATATATTATACCATAAAAAGAGCTTCTTGTGTTAATTTTTTGAATATTGCCGCGAAATATTTTACACACCCTCGGTTTGCCGTTGGTATTTATTTTGCCCACCTCTCATAAGCATTAGATAGCGGTATTTATTCGGGAGACTCGGTATGATAATACTTATAACCACTCTTATATTGCTCGTTGTCCTGGTCAACGGATGGACAGATGCGCCAAACGCCATAGCGGGCTGTATCTGCACCCGCTCTATGACCCCGCGCTCCGCTCTTATACTTGCGGCAGTCTGCAACCTTTTGGGGGCTGTGGGAATGGCGCTAATAAGTCCGAGGGTAGCCGAGACTCTATACAACATAGTAGACCTGGGAGATGGCAAGGATGCCCTTACGGCAATTGCCGCAGGGCTTTTAGCGGTAGTTATTTGGGCAGTCCTTGCTTGGCGCTTCGGGCTTCCCACAAGCGAGAGCCACGCCCTTATATCGGGAATTACGGGAGCGGCTCTTGCCAAGCGTATGAGCCTTGACGCTATCAATACAAAGGAATGGTCTCTTGTGCTTTTGGGGCTTTTAGCCACTACGCTCCCCCCATTTCTCCTCGGTTATATCTTTAATATATTTATGCGCGCCATTGTGTCGGGGCTACCGAGACGGCGTATAATGCTTTACTTTTTCAGAGCCCAGAGAGTCAGCGCGGCGGCAAGCGCTCTGCTTCACGGGGCGCAGGACTCCCAAAAATTTTTAGGTATATATATGCTTGCCCTGTCCCTCGTCGGCGGCGGTTTTCTGAAAGACGGCGGAATACCCTTTTACGCCGTCCTTGTCTGCGCTGCCGTTATGACCTTGGGTACTATGCTTGGGGGCGCGAGAATAATCAAAAAGGTAGGCTGTGAGATGACCGAGCTTGACGCGGCGGGGGGAAGCGCCTCGGATGCGGCTTCATCGGCTGTTCTCCTCGTTTGCTCCCTTTTAGGCATTCCCGCAAGCACCACCCATTCAAAGGCGTGCGCTATGATGGGAACAGGCTTTTGCAAAAGGGGCGGAGTTCGGCTTTCGGTAGTCGTTCAGCTTTTCGGCGCGTGGATATTTACCTTTCCCGCTTGCGCCGCTCTCGGATTTATCTTTTTTCATATATTAAGGCTTTGCTTCAACTAAATACTCAGGAAAGGCGTGATATTTTGGTAAAATACAATTATTTTGAGGATCTTGAACAGCTCTCAGCCCTCTCCCTTTCTGCCGTTTCTCTTGCCTGCGGCGGCGAGACCGATGAGAAGCTTCCCGATATAAGACGGGAATGCGACCGACTTGTATGCAAAACTGAGGATGCCCTCTTTTCGGATTTTCTGCCCCCCTTGGAGCGAGACAATATTGCCGCGGCGGCGCACTGTCTGTCGAGAATCGTGGATAAAGCGGCAGATATCATCTCCGACTCCCATACGCTTCCGTCCTTTATGCGGTCAAATGAGGAAGCGGCTGTCTGCGTACGTCTTGCCGAGGAGCTGAAAAGCGTTATTTCAATGTTAAAGCGCATACGCAAGCCCGACCAAATGCCCGACCTTTGCGGCTACCGACAGCTTCTCTGCGAGGGCAGAGCCGCCCACAGACAGATGCTTTCCAAAATACGCTCGGGCAATATCTCTAAAAAAAACGCCGAGGCGGTCATACTCACGGGTCGGCTTCGCGCCGAGCTTTCGGGGGCTTTTGACGAGATAGTTGAAATTATGCTTAATAATATTTAAAAAAATTTACATAATTGTGTTGAAAAAAACTTGCATATATGGTATATTGTTAGGGTACACTTAAGGAAGGATCGAACATATACCATGAATATCATAAAAATTCTGAAAAATATGCTCAGAGATACCTCAATATATTTCACCCTTATAACAGCGGCATACGCGGCTCTTATGATGGTGGTGAACGTAAGCGTTGAAGAGCCTGCCATACGGGCATCGTGGCTTCTCTACATTTTTATCTTTTCGGTTCTCGGCGCGCTCTCTCAGTGCATATTCAGAATAAACTCTATGAACAAGGCGCTCCGCGTTGCCATACAGTACGTAATACTGCTCTTTGGCTCGTACGTCTGCTTCTTTCTGCCCCTCTCCTTCAGCGGCTCTCAGATTATGATAGGTCTTACCCTCGTTACGGTTATTTACGCCGTTATATTGGGAATTTACCTGTTTTTTAGTTGGAAACTTAACAAAAACCGCAAAAAAGAAGAGATATACGAAAGCAAATTCAAAAAGCTCAGATAACTCTCTGCGCCTCGGTCCAAAATACAGAGGACTTGAAAGGCGTAAAAATGAAAAGAAGGCTGTCAATTATAATCCTTACTCTCCTATGCGTATTATCGCTATGCTCCTGTCAGAACACAGGCTCTGCTTCGGTTTCGGTCACACCCGAGGAAGGACCGCCAACGGTACTGAAAAGAAGCGAGGATATGGGAAAGGATTATATTGACAGCTTTGTTTTTTTCGGGGAATCCACTACCTACCATCTTAAAAGCCGCGGCGTTCTTTCAGATGGCGTGAACACAAAGCAGGTGCTTGCCGACAGAAGCGGAACGGCAATTCTTGACGGCAATACCGCCAATATGGCGGTGGTATATCCCGAAAGCGGCGAGCTTGTTTCGTTCCGAGAAGCTATAAGGCGAAAAAAACCAAAATATCTTTTGCTCACCTTTGGTCTTAACGGCGCAACGGCAAAGGTAAAGAGGGGCGAGGCGTACTTTAAGGACTGTTATTTAAAGCTCATCAATGCCGTACGCTCTGCCTCTCCCGATACAAAAATAATTCTCGGCTCTTGCTTTTACGTAGCCGAAAATATGGATATGAGCCGATACTCGGTGACGCTTGACGGGTTGAACGAATGTATCTCCACTGTAAACGGCTGGACGCTGGAGCTTTGCCGTGACGAGGGACTGCGGTATCTTGATATGAATGAAATACTGACAGACGAAAACGGCAGACTAAGGCTTGAATATCAGGTTGGAGACGGACATCACCTGACAAGAGAAGCCTACGTAAAAATAATTGAATATATCCGCACTCACGGATACAAATAGGAGTTTTAAATGAAAAGATCTTTGTTTTTCGCACTTGCCATTGCCCTTTGTATTTCCCTATTTTCTTGTGGAGCAAAAAAGGAATACGCAGACGATATTCCCTGCTCCGAGCTCCTTGACACCGCAGAGGAGCAGATACCCATTGACCTTGGCTATGAGAGCTTTGGCGGAGACCATATAAAGTATTATTTTGAGGATACCGAGCTTGACGATGACCGTTCGCTTCGGTATTCGGTGGCATCCGAGGACATCAATGAAATGGGTATCTTTCACGCTCCCGACGAACGCTCGGTAAAGGAGCTAAAGGAAATCACGCAACGGTATCTCGACGGACTTTTAGAGGAAAAGGGCGCATTTATCGGAAGCTATGCGCCAAAGGAGCTGGAAAAGCTTGAAAATGCCGAGGTAAGGACATTCGGGAATTACGTGGCATACGCCATTCTATCCGATGACGACCGAGAATTGTTTTTTGAGACAGTAGAAACAGAGCTGAAAGGGTAAATTTGCGGAGTATAAAAACTGCAAAATAGCATTAGTTTATCTGTAAACCGAGTTCTCCTCATCCGTCACTCCTTGTGTCGTGGCACCTTCCCCGCTGGGGAAGGCTATCGCTGCGGCGGGATTACTCATCGGCAAAGCCTCTTTGGAACAAAAAATACAGCGGCGAAGCGTTTTGCTTCGCCGCTGTATTTTGGGGCTTCGGTTAGATTTTTTCCTTAACCTTGGATGCCTTACCAACTCTGTCGCGCAGATAGTAGAGCTTTGCTCTTCTGACCTTACCCGAACGGATAATGTCTACCTTTTCTACGTTGGGAGAGTGGATGGGGAAGGTCTTTTCCACACCGCAGCCGTAAGAAACACGTCTTACAGTAAATGTCTCGGAGATTCCGCCGCCGTGCTTAGCGATAACAGTACCCTCGAACATCTGAATTCTCTCGCGAGAACCCTCTTTGATCTTGTTGTGAACACGGATAGTGTCACCAACGTTGATGACCGGAACCTCGGTCTTGAGCTGCTCATTTGTAAAAGCCTGAAGCATATCCATTTTTCAGTCCTCCTTAAAATATCGGGCATTCATGCAGAGCCTCGCAGCGGACTACCCTCGTAATATTCTGTAATGCCTTTCTCGGCACACACGCATAATATTATAACACACCAAAATCTGTTTTGCAATAGTTTTTTTAAATTTTTTTCGAGTTTTTTCCAAAAAATCTCTTAGAAAGCTTTAAAACGCTTCTGAATATTCCCTGTCCGTTGAATATGAGTATAAGAACGGGAACGGCTATCTGCGCTATCCAAGCATATTTCCAGGGCAAAAACCAAGCGCTCAACTGTGCGCAGAGCAATGCGGTGTTTACTATAAGTCTTACAGTATGGAGCTTAAAGCGAACGTATTTCCCCGTATTTACCGCTCTTATGACGTACACAAGGACGTAGCATACAAGTGTCGCCGCCGCCGCGCCAACCGCGCCCCACTTGGGAATGAGAAGAAAATTCAGAATTATATTCGTCACAGCCCCCGCCATCGCCGTAAGCATTGATAAGCCGCTCTTCTTCTTGAGAAAATACACGCTTCCGAGAAATGAAACGAGGGTAGAAAAGACGGTTGCTATTACAAGTATGGGAACGTACCGCCACGAATCATAGTAGGCATCCGACAAAAGAATTTTTGTAAATATCTGCGCCCCCGCTATAATACACGCGCCGCAGAAAAACATAAAGCCCAAAAAAGCGTCGTATACGTTACCGAAAAATCCCGCTCTTTCCCCTTCGTCCGCATCCTTTACCGCCGAAAAATGCCAAGCCTCTATAAACACTCCGCTGACAAGGGAGAGCATCGTGGGCAGCTTATAGGCGGCGGCGTAAAGCCCGTTTTCCTCAACGCTTCGATACGCCGTAACAATATATCTGTCGGACACCGAGGTTATGAGCCACATAACCGTTGTGGGAATATAAGGAATACTGAATTTCAGCATATCCTTGGCAATACGTAAATCTACCGCTCTCGGAGAAACGTTCCTGTAAATTCCCGCGGCAAAAAACAGAATTAAAGAAAGACAAAGGTCTGCAACGACCACCGACAGGACGTATCCCGTACTGCTCATATGGAACGCCACGAGAAAAACGATATTTAAAATGATTGTAAGAACGGTATTTATTATTCCCTGAACGGCAAACAGCGTATTCCGCCCCTCCGCCCTTATGAAATTCGCAAAGGCAAGGTGAACATTCGCCGCTATAACGTAGAGAATAATGAGCCATATATAGTCATCAAGTGCCTCAAAAAGCCACAAAAGCTGTACAATGCCGCACATAGCTATACTGCCCAAAAGCAGGATAGCCATACCCGTAGACAGTATCTTTTTCTTATCCTCCGCGCTATCCAGGGTAAAGCGGAAAATACCGTCGCAGATACCCACCGCCGCCAAGGGAATAAGAAGATTTGCCGTCTGTGTTATAAGGTCTGCCGTTCCGAATTCTCCCGTTGACAGTATGCTTGTGTAAAAGGGCATAAGCAGAAGGACAAGTACCTTTGATGCAAAGGTACCCGCCCCCAGTATTGCCGTATTTGACAAAAGCCTTTTATACTTTCCCATTTCGGACGCTTTATCAGTTTTCCCAGTTATGGTAGACGTTCATAACGTCATCGTCGTCCTCAAGCTTCTCAATAAGAAGCTCCATAAACTTTACGTCCTCTTCGCTTGTAAGCTCAACGTAGTTAGAGGGCACCTTGCTCTTCTCTGCCGAGAGAAGCTCGTAGCCCGCTCCCTCAAGAGCTTCCTTTACAGCGTAAAGGTCATCGGGCTCGGTATATATCTCAAACACCTCTCCCTCAGCCGCAAAGTCCTCAGCGCCTGCTTCAAGGGCTGTCTCCATAAGCTTATCCTCGTCCACGTCTCCGTCCTCGTTACCTATAACGATAACTCCCTTTTCAGAGAACAGATAGGACACACAGCCTGTCTGTCCCATATTTCCGTGATACTTGGAGAAATAGGAGCGCACGTTGCCCGCTGTGCGGTTACGGTTATCGGTAGTAGTCTCAACTATTACCGCAATTCCCGCAGGTCCGTAGCCCTCGTAAACTATCTCCTCGTAGGTCTCGCCCGTGCCGCCGAGAGCCTTTTTAATAGTTCTCTCGATATTGTCGTTAGGCACGTTGTTAGACTTTGCCTTCAAGATAAGGTCACGAAGCTTTGCGTTAGACGCGGGATCTCCGCCGCCTTCCTTAACGGCAATGGTTATCTCCTTACCTATTTTTGTAAACACCTTCGCCTTCTGCGCGTCGGTCTTTTCCTTTTTGTGCTTGATATTAGCCCATTTGCTATGTCCTGACATTGTTTTTTCCTCTCTGTATACACTAAATTATTAACGGTTGATCAAATCTTTTCTGTCTTTGCAAGGCAGATAAGCTCAAATGCGTTGCCGAGAACTGTATTTGCCGCGCGGGTAAGAAGAACTCTCGAATTTCTTATCTCCTCGTTTTCAGCTCCCAGTATAGAGCAGTTATGGTAGAAGCGGTTATACGCTCCCGCAAGGTCGAGAATATATCTCGTTACCACAGACGGCTCGTAAGCGTCAATCGCCTCGATAACGGTCTCCTCAAATTTTGCTATGGTTTTGAGAAGCTCGGCTTCCTCGGGTGCGCTTATATGCGCCGTTTCGGGCTTTACGTCTCCCGACTTAGACAGCACCGAGCAGGTACGCGCATAGGTATACTGAACGTAAGGTCCTGTATTGCCGTCAAAGCTCAGAGCGTCTTCCATAACGAAGTTTATATCTCTTATACGGTTATTGGAAAGGTAATAGAACACGATAGCGCCAACGCCAACCGCCTCGGCGATCTTTTCCTTGTCGGCTATATTGGGATTCTTTTCGTCCATTATTGCCGACACCTTATCTATTGCCAAAGCGAACAGGTCGCGAAGCAGTATTACGTTACCTGTACGTGTGGCAAGCTTTTCTCCGTTTATGCTTACAGTTCCGTAAGGCACGTGAACCAGCTTATCGGCAAAGTCGTAGCCCATAAGCTCGACCACCTTAAACCACTGGGCAAAGTGCAAGGACTGTCCCGCAGAGGTCACATATATAGCCTTATCAAAATCGTAGGTGTTCTTTCTGTAAACAGCCGCCGCTATATCTCTTGTGGGGTATAGTGTCGAGCCGTCGCGCTTAAGTATGAGACAGGGGGGCATACCGTATTCCTCAAGGTCTACGATAGACGCGCCGTCATCTATCTTCAAAAGCCCCTTATCCCTAAGCTTCTGCACCTCAGCAGGCATTTTATCCGTATAGAAGGACTCACCCTTGTAGCTGTCAAACTCTATTCCAAGCTGCGCGTAGGTCTTTTGGTACTCGGCAAGGCTTATTTCAACAAACCACTTCCAAAGAGCGATATTTTCCTCGTCTCCCTGCTCCATTTTGCGGAACTCGGCTCTTGCCTCATCGGCAAGGGCAGGATCTGCGGGTATTCCCTCTGCCTCGTTGCCCGAAATGGCGTTGTTTACGCGAACGTAAAGCTCAACGAGGGCATCTATTCCCCTCTCTTCCACCTCTTCCTTGTTACCCCACTTGCGGTATGCCGTTATAAGCTTACCGAACTGTGTTCCCCAGTCGCCAAGGTAGTTTATACCCACGCACTTATAGCCCGCAAATTCGTGAAGCTTCTTCAAGGAATGACCGATAACAGTCGTTCCCAAGTGACCGATGTGGAAAGGCTTTGCTACGTTGGGAGAAGAGTAGTCAAGCACCACGGTCTTGCCCTCGCCAAGAGAGGGCGCGCCGTATTTTTCGCCCTTTTCGAGAACGTCGGCAATTACGTTCTTAGCCAGATATTCTCCGTCAAGGAATATATTGAAATATCCGTTTACCGCCTCGGCTCTCGCGACGCAAGGAACTGAGAAGCCCTCGGCAACTCCCTCGGCTATTCTTACGGGGGAATTTCTGAGAAGCTTTGAGAGCTTAAAGCAAGGAAGCGCAAGGTCTCCCATCTTGGGGTCGGGGGGATATTCCAGCATTGCCGAAACAGCCGCCGCGTCAAGCTCTGCATCATTTTTCATCTGAGCTATACGGGCAACCACCGCCTCGGCTATCATTTTCTTAATACTTATCATAGCAGTCTCCTATTTTTTGTTTTTACAACCTTTTAATTATACATCATTGTCTGTGATTTTTCAAGGGGAAATAAAAAAATTCATAACATATAAGAGTGAATATATATTTTGTTACGGTTACTATCCACCTCAAGGGGAAGCTGTTTAATCCTCTGTTGTTACCGACACAAGGGTAGCGCCTGTAAATCTTATTATATCCTCAGCCGACAGAAGCAGCTGCATTCCCCGAACGCCCGCGCTTACGGTCAGTCTTTCCAAGCTTCCCGCGCTTTCGTCAAAATAGGTAGGAAATTTCTTTTTCATTCCCACAGGAGAACAGCCACCTCGGATATATCCCGTAATTCCAAGCAGATCCTTTACGTGGAGCGGCTCTATCCGCTTGTTTCCCGTAGCCTGCGCCGCCCGCTTCAAGTCAATTTCCTTATGACAGGGGATACAGAACACGGTATATCCTGTTTTGTCACCCTTTGTAACTATGGTTTTAAACACCTCTTCATAAGGCAGACCGATCTGTTCGGCTATATGTGTACCCGACAGGTCGCTTTCGTCAACCTCGTAGCTGCACACCTCGTATTTTATCTTTGCCGCGTCAAGCTGACGCATAGCGTTTGTCTTATTTATCTTCATTTGTAATTTTCTCCGTCGGCAATCATTTCCTTAGCCGCTTCTCTTTGAGCGTCGGTTATCTCTATACCGCCGAGTATTCTCGCTATCTCCTCTTCTCTGCCGCTCTTATCAAGCAATAGCAGAGACGTCTCCGACCGCCCGTCCACCTCTTTTTTGGAAATAAAGAAATGGTTATTTGCCAAGGAAGCTATCTGCGCCGAGTGGGTAACGCATATTACCTGCGCGCCGCGACCTATCTCCTTTAGCTTTATACCCACCTTTCGAGAGGTCTTACCCGAAATTCCCGTATCTATCTCATCGAAGATGACCGTATCTATTCCATCGCATTCGTTGAGGGTGTTTTTAAGAGACAGCATGATTCTCGCAAGCTCGCCGCCCGAGGCTATTTTAGCCATAGGCATCAAGGGCTCTCCCGGGTTTGTGGATATCATAAACTCTACGGTATCCCGACCTGTGGCGGTAAGAGCTTGACTTCTCTTTATACCAACGTCAAACCTGACCTTGGGCATATCGAGAAATACAAGGGTCTCCATAACCTTTTTCACAAGTCCACGCGCCGCCGTCCGCCGTCTCTCGGCAAGCGTAGCGGCGACTGTCTCGGCTTTTTCGGTAAGCCCCGAAAGCCGTCTTTCCAGCTCCTCGCTTCTCTCGTCTATATTTTCAATTGCCGAAAGCCGCTCATCGGCGCTTTTCCTGAATTCGAGTATTTCCGTGACACTGCCGCCGTATTTCCTTTTAAGTCTCGTTATAATATCAAGTCTCGCTTCGGCTCGGTCCAGCTTTTCAGTGGCATTCTCGCCCCCGAAGCCGTCAAGCCCCGACACGGTCTGCGCGATATCCTCAAGCTCATATCTGATATTTGAAAGCCTTTCGGAAAGCACCTCTGCCTCGGGAAGCATATCGGCTACGCTGTCCATAGCAGCGGATGAACGCTCGGTAAGATATATAGCGCCCTTTCCTTTATCTCCGCCCTCTAAGGCTCTTATTACAAAATTGCAGCATTTGGTTATCTGCTCCGCGCCCCGAAGTCTCTTTATAAGCTCCTCGAGGGCTTCTTCCTCGCCCGCCTTTAGCTTAGCCGCATCAATATCGGCTATCTGAAATTTCAGCATTTCCGACAGGCGCTCTGTTTCCATCATATCCCGTCTGAGGCTGTCGATTTCGTTTCGGGTATGAAGTATATCCCTATATACCCCGCCGTATTCCTCACGCAATCCCGAATTTTCGGCGTAAGCGTCAAGAAGCTCTATGTGGTTTTGAGGGTCAAGAAGCTTTTGGTTGTCATTCTGCCCGTGAATGTTAAAGAGGGTAGATGCTATCTCACGAAGCACTCCCGCCGTTATTGCTCTGCCGTTAAGTCTGGCGGACGAACCCGAGGGGCTTACGCTTCTTGACAGCATAAGTGTCCTGTCGGTCACGTCAAAGCCAAGCTCGGTAACAAGCCTTACGGCGCTGTCGGGTATCCTTGAAAACAGCGCGCTGACCTCTCCTCTGCTCTCTCCGTTTCTTATAAGCTCCTTATCGGCTCTGCCCCCAAGCAGAAGCTCAAGGCTGTCGATAATTATAGATTTTCCCGCGCCTGTCTCACCTGTAAGAACGGTCATTCCCTGGGAAAAGTCCACGTCCAGAGACTTGACAACGGCTATATTTTCAATATGTAGGGATTCTATCATACCGAACACCCCTTTCACTAAATTTTAGAGCGACTTCATAAGCTCCCTTATCCTCTTGCTTATCTGCGCCGAGCTTTCTACGTCTCTCGACACGATAATAATAGTATCGTCTCCCGCCACACATCCGAGAATACTGTGCATATTCATAGCGTCGATAGACGAAGCCACCGCCTGAGCAAGCCCCGGATAGGTCTTTATCACCACGTTATTCATTGAATAGTCAACGTGCAGAATAGAATCTGCCATAGCGTTATTTATGCGCACGTTTCCCGTATGGTTTCTGCTTTGAGACACGCAATAACGGTAGGTTCCGTTAGCCGTCAGAGCCTTTGTAAGCTTTAGCTCCTTCAGGTCTCTCGATACCGTTGCCTGAGTTACCCTGTAGCCCTCGCTCTGCAACCGCGCCATCATATCCTCTTGGGTCTCTATCTCATATTTAGCTACAAGCTCTAAAATTCTGTTATGTCTTTCGGATTTCATATTTACATATACTCCTTATACAAACTTTTTCATTCGTATTTTAGAATAAAAGCTCTGCTCCTTAAGGCGTACGAGCTTCACGCTTTGAGGTGAACGGCGTACCGTTACCACGTCTCCGTAATAGAGGTCGTAGGTAGCTCTTCCGTCAAGGGTGAGCTGGAGCACCTTTTCTCTGACGCATATATTTTTTATATTAAGCTCTGCCGTGTCGGGAAAGACAAGAGGTCTTGCCGAAAACGTATGGGGACATATGGGAGTTACGCAGAAGCAAGCAAGCTTCGGGTCAACGATAGGACCGCCCGCCGACAGTGAATACGCCGTAGAGCCCGTGGGCGTTGCTATTACCAAGCCATCAGCTCTATATGTATAAACAAGCTCTTCTCCGTCGGACAGCTCAAGGTCTACTATTCTCGCCGCGCTTCCGTTGGTTATGGTAGCTTCGTTTAGCGCCGAACCCAAAAACTTCTTGACGCCCTTGCCCGATACCACCTCTGCTTCAAGCATAGCGCGCTCGTCTATGCGGTATTTGCCCTCAAATACTCTTGAAAGCATATCCAGCTCGTCCATTTCAAGCTCGGTCATATATCCAATTCTGCCCATATTAATGCCTAAGATGGGCGTTCCCCAGTTAGCCACTCTCCGCGCCGCGTCAAGCATCGCGCCGTCTCCGCCGAGGACTATTACAAGCTCGGCAGAGGAATAGAGCTCTTCGGGAGCTTTATAGATAAACTCCTTGCGGTGGCTTTTATTTCTCATTATTCTGTCCTTATAGGTAAGGGGAATAGCTATTTCCTCTACCTTTCCCGATATTCTGTCGGCAACCTGCATAGCCGCGGACAGCTTTTCGGGTATATTAAAATTTGTTATAAGGGCTATTTTTTTCACTTTCGATTTTCCTTTCGGTAATATATCAAAAAGAAGTTATTATTTTTATAGTCATGTCGTCTACCTTTGGCTTGATACAGGAACGCTTTACAAAATGGGCAAGATATTCCTTGTTTCCGTCGCCCCCGTCGATAGGTGAGTGTATAAGATTTACGCAATCGAAGCCGTTAGCCACGGCGCACTCGATAACTCTTTTCACAGCAATATATCTGTACGCTCTGTTATGAACTATACCGCCCTTGCCAAGAGCGCGCCTGCCCGCCTCAAACTGAGGCTTTATAAGGCTTACAAATTCGCCGCCGTCACGCAGTACCCTTGCGATGTTCGGAATAATATAGGTCTGGGATATAAAGGAAACGTCCTCTACCGCAATATCGCAAAGCCCCTCGGTCACCTCGGGTGTAAGCTCACGGGCATTGAATTTTTCAAGGCAAACAACGCGGCTGTCGGCTCTGAGGCTTTCGTGAAGCTGACCTATTCCCGCATCCACCGAATATACACGCGCCGCTCCGTGTTTGAGCAGGCAATCGGTAAAACCGCCTGTTGACGCGCCAATGTCCACAGCCTTTTTTCTGTTTACGTTTATTCTGAACACCTCAAGAGCCATTTCAAGCTTTCTTCCGCCTCGGCTGACATATTTAAATACCTGCTCAATATCGACCTGGTGGGGTATATCCTCGTTTACGATGGCAGATGCTTTTTTGACTACCTGTCCGTCAATGCGCACAGCCCCCGCATCTATAAGGTCCTGGGCCTTTTTACGGCTCTCGGTATGACCGAAAGTACTCAAATAAAGGTCTGCTCTCATAGCCAGAACGTATTAAATACATCAACGCCGCAGGCGTTAAGAATAAAGGCGTATACAAGGGCTACTACAACTCCGAGCAAGGCTCCCATAAATACCTGAAAGGGAGTATGCCCTATTATTTCCTTTAGCTTTACGTCAAACTGGTCGGTATTGGAGAAAAGCTCCACTATCATTTTGTTTATTATCTGTGCCTGCTTTCCCGCCTGCCAACGGACACCGAAGGCATCGTTCATAACGATAACCGAAAGTATGCCGCTAATCGCAAACGCAGGAGAGCCAAACCCCTGAGAAATTGCCGCGGCTGTAGCCAGTGCCAGCATGGTCGACGAGTGGGAGCTGGGCATTCCGCCGTTGGAAAACAACATTCTTATATCAAATTTCTTTTTTACGAAAAGGTTTGTGAATATCTTTATAAACTGCGCGCAAAACCAACCGAGTATTGCGCTTACAAGCATATAGTTACCAAAGAATTCCTTGATGGCATCCCATACTTTTTCCATATCAAGCTCCGTCCAAGTCTTAATTTTTTATATTAGTATTTACGCTCCAAAAGATAATACGCAAGCTCACAAAGCGTATCGGTATTTTCCCAATCCTTAATATTTTCCATAGCCGACAGGGTAAGCTCCCTTGCGTACTCCGCCGCGCCGTTTACGTCAAAATAGGTCAAAAAGGTGGTTTTATTATGCTCTGCGTCTCCGCCTACACTTTTTCCTATCTGTTCTGCCGTTGCCGTTGCGTCAAGTATGTCGTCTATTACCTGAAAGGCAAGTCCGATACCCTCGGCGTAAGCCTGTGCTTCCACCGCTTCTTTCGTTTCGGGACCATAGCCTGCCGCCAATGCCCCGAGGGATGCGGCACATTTTATAAGAGCGCCCGTTTTCAGCTTATGCAGACGCAAAAGCTGACCAAACTCAAGCCGTTTATGCTCGCCGCTAAGGTCAATTATCTGACCGCCTATCATACCCCACTCCCCTGCCGCTTCTCCGAGAAGCCTTACGGCGCAGGCGTTCATTTCGGGAGTGGCGCTGGGGTTGCTTGCCGCCGTCAGAAATGCTTTTGTCAAAAGGGCATCCCCCGCCAAAAGGGCTGTGGAGTATCCGAAAACCTTATGGTTTGTAGGCTTTCCTCTGCGCATATCGTCATCGTCCATACAGGGTAGGTCATCGTGAATGAGCGAGTAGGTGTGTATCATTTCAAGGGCTGCCCCATAAGGCATAGCCCCATTTATATCACCGCCGAGAGCACGGCAGACCTCTACCGTTATAAAGGGACGTATCCGCTTACCGCCGCCAAGCAAGGAATAGCTTTCGGCATCGAACAGCGTTTGAAGCTCCGCGTCCTTTTGAGCGCAGTAGCTACGGAGAGCTTGCTCTACACTGTCGGCGTTAGCCTTTATCTTCTCCGTTATATTCATCTGATCAATTCTCCGCTTTGTCAAGCGCCTCTTCCGCCAGTTCTCCGTTGGCTCTCAGCCTCAAAAACAAAACCCTTTGCTCTGCTTCGGAAAGTCTTTCGTTACATATTCTCAAAAGGCTAACGCCTTCCTCGTAAAGCTTTAAGCACTCGTCAAGGTCAGTGACCTCTGTGTCGATAAGTCTTATCACCTCTTCCAGTCTGGTGATTACGTCCTCAAGCTTCATTTCTTCATAGTTTGTCTTTTTTTCAAGCATCTGTCTGTTCTCCATTCATTTTATTATTTTCAACCGAAATTATTTTTGCTTCGGCTGTTCCGTCTGACATTCTGAGGGTCACTCCCTGTCCTACCGACAGCTGTGCGGCTCTGACAACCACGTTTCCCTCTTTATCCATAACCGCGCTGTATCCTCTTTGGAGCACCGCCAAGGGATTAAGGGCGTTAAGCTTTTCGATAAGCGCCGCGCACCGCGCAACCTTATCACTATACCGCCTGTCAATAATTCTATCCATATTTTCTTTTTTTCGCTCTATTTTTTCCCGAATATGAGCAAGCCTTGCTTCGGGGGAGCGCGCCGAGAGAAGCTTTGCAAGCTGTTCTGTTCTCTGCTCCTTGGCTTCTATACGCTTTTCGGTATTCCGCAAAATTCTTTTTTCCATATCGGCAACGTAAGACCGAATGGCCGAAATATCGGGGGTCGCTATCTCAGCCGCAGCCGATGGCGTGGGCGCGCGTTTGTCGGCAACGAAATCACAAAGGGTAAAATCGGTCTCGTGCCCTACCGCCGATATTATGGGAACAGGACACGCCGCCACGGCTCTCGCCAGCAATTCATCGTTAAACGCCCACAAGTCCTCAACAGAGCCGCCGCCTCTGCCAATTATAATAACGTCACACTCGCCGTATGCCGAGATCAGCTCAAGAGCGCCTCTCAAAGACATCGGCGCGTCAATTCCCTGAACAAGGGCGGGGCAAATGAGCACCTTAGCCTGCGGATATCTTCTGCCCGTGATGTTTAAAATATCTCTTATAGCCGCTCCCGACGGCGCCGTTACAACGCCTATACATTTGGGAAAGCGAGGGATAGGTCTTTTGCGTTCCTCGGCAAAAAGCCCCTCTGCTTCAAGCTTGCGCTTAAGTCTCTCGTAGGCTTCCGCCATAGCCCCCGCTCCATCGGACAGCATAGACCGAACGTATATCTGATATCTGCCCGACCGTTCGTAGACGTCAATGCTTCCAAACACCACCACCCTCATTCCGTTGGCGGGAGAAAATTGAAGCCTTCCCGTGTCTGTGCGGAACATAACGGCGGCTATTTCGCCCCCCTCGTCCTTAAGGGTAAAATAAAGATGCCCCGAGGGGTGTCGCTTGAAGTTTGATATTTCTCCTCTTATAGCCACAGCCGACAAAACGTCGTCGTTAGCTATAAGCATTTTTATATATTTATTGACCTCTGTTACGGAAAGAGCTTCCGTTCCAGCGTTATAATTCATAAGCTCTCTCCTTTTTAGCTTATTTTAAGTATGCGTCTCTGCACAGCAGGGCTACCCCCGCGGCGTTATCCGCGGAAAACTCGGGCTCGGCATAGTACGCCTCGAACCTGCGGCTAAGGGCATCTCTCATAAGTCTGTTGGACATAACGCCCCCCGCAAAAAGCACAGGAGTTTTTCCGTATCGGCTCTCCATATCCTCGCCCATTGCCACAAGGGTCTTACGTACAAAGTCGAATACGAACGCCGCCACTTCCTCGGGAGAGCTTCCCTCGGCATAAAGCCTTGCGGCGATATTTTCCGCCCCCGAAAGAGAGCATTTTCCCTCTCTTACGCATATGGGGTGTTTATATATTTTTCCCTTATACCCGGAAGCTAAGCGTTCCATCTCTTTTCCCGCGGGAAAGGACAGCCCCATCATAACGCCAACTCGGTCAATAAGCTGACCCGCGTTTATATCATCGGTCTCTCCTACGGTAGTTACCGAAAGACCGCTGTCTGTCATACTAACGTAAGGCGCCTCGGTAGTTCCCCCCGACACGTGGAAAGCCACAAAAGGCGAGCCTTTAAGCCTGTCTGTCTCTCCGCTCGAATACATCGCCGCCATAATATGACCGCTTTGATGTGAGAATTTATACAAAGGGATATTCAGCGCCGCCGAAAAAGCTCCCGCCGCCGCCACGCCCGACAGAAAGCAGGGCATATACGACCCCTCGGCATCTCTCGGCGTTGCCGATACTCCCACAGCCACAGGCTTTAGCTTCTCTGCCGAAAGCAGGTCGCGAAGACAAGCGGTAAGAGGTTCTAAATTTCTCGTATGCTCAAAGACCGCGTCGGATTGGCGAAGCCCTCTCTGCCCCTCTCTTACGGGCAGAGGTCTCTTCAGATTAGCTACCACCCGTCCGTCAAGAGTAGCTACAGCTATTGACGTGGTATAGTTGCTTGTATCAAAGCCTACGGCGCAGTCGGTCATTTTTTAGGCTCTTCTTTCTCAACGCCTGCGGCTATCGCGCCGTCCTTTATGCCGTTAAGCACTCCGTTTATAAACGCTTTCGCCTTAGGGTCGTCATACGCCTTAGAAAGCTCTACTACCTCGTTTATGGTAACGGTATAAGGAATCTCCTTTTCGTAAAGCACTTCATAAGCGCCGAGACGGAGAAGCGAGCGAGACATTTTGGAGAGTCTGTCTGTTCTCCAGCCCTTAGCGCACTCGCCTATTTTTTCGTCTATATACGCTTTGTTCTCACATATGGTATAATATGCGTTTTTGATGTAGGGATCCTCGGGTATAAGTCGCTCCTCTGCCGAGGTAGCGTATATTGCCACGTAATCCTCATCGGTGCGAAATTCACTTTCAAAAAGCAGACCGAGCAAAAACTCTCTCGCCTTACGTCTTGATATCAAAGTTTGTGCCATAGCGTAAACTGCGGACAGGTATATTTTTGTCCGTTTTCCTTTCAAATATAAATTGTCAAATTGCGTCCAAGCGCAATAACCCATCTTATTATATTATAAATCCAAACGCCCCGATTGTCAAGAACAGAATGAATATTTTTATAATTATTCATTATTTTATTCGCCAATTACGAAAGCCGTCGGGCTACAATATACGCCGACGGCTTTTGTTTATTGATTTTTAGTCGAAATTTATCCGTTCTTCCTCGATAACGAGAGGTCTGTTCATAATTCTTGCATTCATACTCATTATGTACTCTCCAAGATAGCCTAAGAAAAAGAGTTGGATTCCCCCAAGGAAGAAAAGCGCGATAAGCAGGGGAGCTATGGGGCCTGTAAGCCACAGGGGATTTATAAGCTTCAGAACAAGGCAGACGATTCCCGAAAGAGCGCTGGCGCCGCTCATAAATATTCCGAGGAACGAAGAAAAGCGCATAAGGGATTTCGTGTAGGACGTAAAGGAAAGCATAGCCGCATCGTAAAGGCTGAAAAAATTGTTGCTGGTCTTTCCCGCCCTGCGCTTTGCCTGCTCATACTCTATCTTCTTTATCTTAGGTCCAAGCTCGGCAACGATACCTCGGAGAAAGGGCGTGGGGTCGCCAAGGTCGCGAAGCACCTCGATAAAGCTCTTATCGTAAAGCCCAAAGCCTGTAAAATGCTCTATCTGCTCGACCTTAGACATCTTGCGTATCATCTTATAGTAAATGCTCCGCAAAAGATACATAAGCTTATTTTCTTTACTTGACGTTTTGATGCCGATTACGATCTTATATCCCTCTTCCCATTCCTTGAGAAATTTAGGTATCATCTCAACGGGGTCTTGGAAGTCACAGCAGACCGATATGGTACAGTCTCCCGTGGTCTGACACAGTCCGTGATAGGGAGAGTTGAACTGACCGAAATTTTTAGAGTTGAATATTGCCCTTATTTTTTTATTGCGGGCGCATATCTCGCGTAGCAAAACGCGTGTCCTGTCCTGAGAGCAGTTATCAATAAAAAGTATCTCGTAGTCATACTCGGGCAGCTCTTCCATCTGCTTGACAAGCGCCTCACTCATAGGAAGCACATTTTCTTCCTCGTTGTAGCAAGGCACCATTATACTAACCTTTTTCATATCACACCTCTTATCACTTTATTTATTCGACTTATACCATTCTACCGTCTTTTTTATACCCTCCGCAAAGGAAACGGTAGGATTGAAGCCTGTATCCTTTTGTAGCTTTGATATATCCGCCTTTAAGTACATCACCTGACCCTTGGCGTAAGGAATATCACCAAGTCCAAGCTCTGCCGAGGGCGACACAGCGTCTCGTATAGCCGTAATATAATTTTTCAGCATATCAGCGCGACCGCTTCCGAGACAATAGATGCCCCTCGCCCTGTCACTTACACCGAGAGCGTAAAGCGCTCTTGCCGCATCGGCGCTGTACATATAATCCCATATCTGCTCCCCTGCCGTAAAGGAAGGTCGCTCTCCTCTGTCAAGCTTTGCCACCGTGGACATTACCATTGAGCCCTCGGTATCAAAGGGGCCGTAAACGCTGAGTATTCTCGCCCAAACAAATCTCATACCGTCTCTCTCGCAAAGCACCCTGCACATCTGACCCGCGCAGAGCTTTGCAATACCATAGCCGTTTTCGGGAAACGCGGGAGTTTCGGGAGTGAGCGTTCCCTCTACTCTGCCGTATTCAGCCTGTGAGCCCGCGCCCACAAACACCGAGCATCCGAGGCGGTGGGCAAGCGCCCGAGCGTCAAGAGCGTACTGAACGTTGCTGTTTTGAAGCTCCATATCGTTCCGTGACTGACCTGTTGTTCCGTCCCACGCAAGATGATAGAACACGTCGTATTTTTCACTCTCGGGGAGTTCAAAGCTCCTCATATCCTCAAGAGAGCATTCGGCTTTTTTTATATACTCGCTCTCGGTTATCCGACAGCTTCTTTTTGAGCCCTTTCTACAAAGCACAAGGGTCTGTACTCTCTGTTTTTCAAGCTCCGACAAAAGTGCCATTCCAACAGCGCCTGTCGCTCCGCTGACCACTGCCCTCATAAATACCTCCTACGCAAATATATGTGAAATATCTGCCATACATACAGAATCAGCGGCAGATAACTCCGACGCTGATGGCTGTTTATTCAAATTCTAAAATTTTATCCATTCGCTTTTAGCTACAAACGCGTTTATCTGCCTGTCCATACATTCCACAAGGTCATCACCGTCGCGCATAGCCTTAGACCATTCCACGGTAGCTCCTACCGCATCCGACAGCTCCCACACGGGTGACCATCCAAAGGTCGACTTTAGCTTTGAACAATCAAGCTTTAAGAAATTCGCCTCGTGCGGTCCGCCGTCAAATCGGTCTATCCATCTCATTCCCTCGCCCCAAGCGGTACAGAAGAGGTCAACAAGCGCACCTGTTTTGAAGCAATCGCGCTCATCGGGTCCCACGTTATAATATCCCGCCAGCGCTCCGTTTTTATACTGCGCCTCGGCAATCATAAGATATGCCATAACAGGCTCGAGCACGTGCTGATAGGGTCTTGTTGAATGAGGATTTCTTACTATTATATCTCTCTTTTCAAGAGCGGCTCTTACGCAATCGGGAATTATTCTGTCGTTGGCAAAATCACCGCCGCCGATAACGTTACCCGCTCTCGCGGTGGATATAGCTACCCGTCCGTCTGAGAAAAAGGAATTTTTATAGCTATGGGTCACAAGCTCAGAGCAGGATTTACTGTTAGAATAGGGGTCGAAGCCGTCAAGCATTTCGTTTTCCCTATATCCCCACTCCCACTCGCGGTTAAGGTACACCTTATCGGTGGTCACGTTCAAAAAGGAACGAACGCACTCCGACTGCCTTACACATTCGAGAATGTTAACGGTACCCATTACGTTAGTTTCATAAGTATACACAGGGTCTTTATAGCTGTCTCTTACGATAGGCTGAGCTGCAAGATGCAGAACTATCTCGGGCTGCGCCTCGTCAAAGGCGCGCTTAAGACTGCTAAGGTCGCGTATATCCCCTATAACAGAGGTCATTCCCTCATCAATTTTCGCAAGCTCGAACAAAGAGGGATCTGTGGGGGGAGTTTGGGAATATCCCGTAACGGACGCTCCCGCTCTTACAAGAACGCGGCAAAGCCAAGAGCCCTTAAAGCCCGTATGTCCCGTTACAAATACTTTTTTACCCTTATAAAAGCTAAGATCAAGCATCAGTCTACCCACTTTTTCCAAGGCGCGTTGCCACTCTTCCATATCTCTTCAAGCGAGTCGCAATCCTTTTTGGTATCCATACACTGCCAAAAGCCGTCATGGTAATATCCCATAAGCTCGCCGTCTCTTGAAAGCTTCTCCAGCGGATTTCTCTCAAACACGGTCTCATCGCCGTCAATATAATCTATGACCTTAGGGTCAAGCACCATAAATCCGCCGTTGATAGGATTGCCGTCTGAGGCTCTCTTTTCACGGAAAGAGGTTATGCGGTTGCTGTCCTTATTCATTTTTATAACGCCGAAGCGCTGTCCCGCGTCAACAACGGTAAGCGTAGCAAGCTTGCCGTGTGACTTATGGAATTCTACCAAGGCGTTAAGGTCGATATCTGCCAAACCGTCGCCGTAGGTCATAAGGAAAGGCTCGTCGGGATTTAAGTATTTCTTTATTCTCTTAATTCTTCCGCCTGTCATTGTGTTAAGCCCCGTATCCGCTACGGTGACCTTCCACTGCTCGGTATAGGTCTTGTGAACGTGCATACGGTTGCTCTTATTTGTAAAGTCGAACGTTATGTCCGAGGAGTGAAGAAAATAATCGTTAAAGAAATCCTTTATTACCTGCTGCTTATATCCGCAGCAGATTATAAATTCATTAAATCCGTGAGCCGAATAATTTTTCATTATATGCCAAAGAATGGGCATTCCGCCTATCTCTATCATTGGCTTAGGCTTAAGGTGAGATTCCTCGGAAATTCTTGTTCCGAAGCCACCCGCTAAAATAACTACTTGCATTTGCATATCCTTTCGTCATTAGTTCTTTAGTGGAGATCCGATAGCCACAGCTATAGCCAAAGAGAGTCGAACGCATACGGTTTTATGTGGCAAATATCCGCATCTGCTGCAGATAAAACGCTTGCAATATCTTATATTGCCTCGCATTTTCTCTTTGCATCTACATAATATTTGCTCATACAAAACTGCGTAGCACCCTTCGGCGTTGCAATTTTTGATGAATTTAGTTAAAGTGAGTTGAAGCAAGATACCAATCTTGCAAAACGAGCTTTGGCGAAAGGCGCGAAAATTGCTAGTCGCAGGGCGTATGAGTTCAACTCTCTTTGGCTATATAATACCACAATATTTTCGTTTTGTCAACAGTTTGTTATTTAGACTTTTTATTACCTTTTTCGTCAGTCGTTATACTGTCTTCTTTATTTTGCGATTTTTGCTCCGTAGGCGCTTGCGCGCGCAAAAGCTCTGTGAGGGCAGAGGGAGAATATAAAATTTTTCCAAAAAGCTCGTCTCCCGTGCGGAGCTTTATCTCGCTTTTTCCGTCATAGACCGCTACCGTCTCATAGGACGGATATACAAGCAATATTCGTTCTACTTCTCTGCCCCGCAGATATTTTTTAGCCAATCTTGTTTTCGGAACTGAAAGCCGAGGGGTATTTATAAAGGTATATTTTTTGTCGGTCATCTGAAATACGGGTCTTGTCTGTCTGCGCTCAAACATTCTGCCACGCTTTGTGACGCACAGCTTATTATGTACGAAATAGGACGACCACAGCTTTACGGCGTACAGCTTTTTTTCATTGTAAATGACCATATCGAATTTCGGGGAACGGTTACGCACAAGGAATATATTTTTATAGAATCGTCTGTATTTAAAGCCGTATGCTCTGGCGCGCTCTCTGAGTGTCCTTAACATCCTTGCTCTCAGGAGTATCGCCCACACATACGGATATAGCAATGCCCCCACAAGCAGGCAAAGAGCTATTGATATTATTATTATCGAATATGCCATAATACTCCTTTCTGTTTTGATATGTTTTTTGAGACACCTCATCAGTCATACCGCAAGTGTATGACTGATGAGGTGCAGAACGCAAAGCGTTCATAAAAACGTATAAGAATTTTCTATCCCCCGATTTTATTCATAGCGCTATCTATAAGCTCCGAAAGAGCATTCTGTCCCATAGCGCCAACACTTTCTGTCACACTTCTGCCCTGACAAAATACCATAAACGTAGGTACAGAGCGAATTGCGTATTTCTCGGCAAGGGCTTCTTCCTTGTCTACGTTGACCTTTCCGAATACAAGTCTGTCTCCGTAACGGTCGGCTACTCTGTCAAGAACTACGCCGAGAGTTCGGCAAGCGGGACAGGTGTCGCTGTAAAACTCCACTCCCGCCGTCTTGCCCGAACGCAGTACCTCATCTTTAAATTTCTCACCGCTCCAATTATCTATCATAGCATACCTCCAAGCTATAAGCTTTTTATTTAGTATGCCACGCATGGGGGCTATTATCAAACTATTTCAAAGGGTTTCGATATAGGTATCGTAATATTTTTCCTGAAACTCGATACCCTCGTATATCTGTTCCTTTGTAAGGCTCATACCCGCAGGCGCCATTACCAACTTGTCCTCAACGTCGTTTTCTCTGTGCGCTATGCCTATTATAACTCCCGTATATTCGGTAACAGGCTCGTCCACTCCGAGAAGATATACGTCAAGCTCCTCGCCGTCTCCGCCGAGGACACCCGGAATATATCCGTAGTTTATACCGTAGTGAAGCGTATATTTTTCTTTTTTATGCTCGTAGCCTATGGGGCGGTCGATCTCTATGCGCACGGTCTTACCGAGATAACCTCTGACCAGCGCCTTTCTCTCACTCAGTTCCATCACCGCATCAGAAAGTAGGAAGCAAAGTAATCAAGGTATACGCCGTTCCCGCCACCATAAGAAGCGCCAAAAATGCGCAGACTATTCTTGCAATAAGCTTATTCTTTTTCATATTCTCATTTCCGTTCAATCGATTTTCAGCTGAAGCGCGCCAAGGTCTTCATCCGCGAGGAGCTGTCCCGAAGCGGGTATCTTATACTTGCGGTAGCCGTTCAGCTTCGAGTATTTTTCATCGTAATCGGTAAGCGCTCGCTTCAGCTTATTACCCTTTTTCATAGTCATAAGGGTAACGCCGCCCGACGTTCTTGTGGATTTTCTCGGTATCAGCGAGGACTTAAGGATTATTGCCCTGTCAGCGTCGCTAATAAGCATAATATCCACGGGATTTTTCTCGCTGTCGTAGAACACTCCGCATATGGGAGACGCCGAGGAATACGCGTTTATCAGCTTACGGCGGTTGCCCTTTGTCTCGTAATTGGAAACGGGCACGCGAACTCCCTTGCCGTTTTCAAATATAAATACGAAGCTCTCGTCCTCGGGGTATCCCGACTGAACTCGGATAAACACAGGCTTTTCGCCCTCATCCATACCAAGCTTTGCGGGAAGATACTCGCCCATTGCCGATGCCTTAACACACTCAAAATCGGCAACCCTTGTTCTGTACAGCTGACATTTATCGGTAACTATAACGAGGTCGCATATATTCTCGGTTTCGGTCTCGAATACTATGGCATCGTTTTCCTTGAGCTTCTGCTCGTCGTTACCGCGGAGAGACTGCATAGTTATCTTCTTGAAATAGCCCTCTCTTGTCATATAGATACGCACGTTGTAATTTTCGGGGGTCTTATCCTCAACGTAAACCTCAACGTCATCGGCGTGGATAAGCTGAGTTTTTCTCGGCTGTCCGTATTTTTTCTTTATCTCGGTAAGCTGAGAAGCAATAAGCGCCTTAAGCTTCAGCTCGTCTCCGAGTATCTCTTCGATTTTTGCTATCTCAGCCTGCAAGCCGTTTATCTCGGAAATTCTGTTGAGAATATACTGCTTGTTAAGGTTACGCAGCTTTATATCCGCGATATATTCCGCCTGTATTTTATCAATAGAGAAGCCCGACATAAGGTTGGGGATAACGTCGTCCTCGTTCTCTGTATGTCTGATTATCTTTATCGCCTTGTCGATATCGAGAAGTATCTGTCCGAGGGCGCGGAGCAGATGAAGCTTGTCGTTTTTCTTTTTCAGCTCAAAGGTAAGCTCGCGGCGAACGCAATCCATACGGAACACTATCCACTCGGAAAGTATCTCCCGCACACCCATCTGTCTCGGAGAAGAGTTTACAAGTATATTGAAATTACACTTAAAGCTATCCTCTAAGGGGGTAGTTTTAAAGAGCTTGGTCATGATCTTATCGGGATCTGTACCGCGTCTGAGGTCCAGGGTCAGCTTAAGACCTGTAATGTCACTTTCGTCTCTTACCTCGGTTATCTCGCGGAGCTTACCCTCTTTCATCATATCCTCTATCTTTTTCTTTATAAGCTCGATAGTGGTGGAATAGGGTATCTGAGTTATCTCTATGCAATTCTCTACCTTGTCGTAGTTATATCTTGATCGTATCGGAACAGAGCCCGAGCCTGTTTCGTACACCTCACGCATAGCTTCCCTGTTGTATATCACCGCTCCGCCGCCCGGAAAATCGGGAGCTTTAAGTATATCAAGAAGCCTGTCCATAGACAGCTTGGGATTTTTAAGTATGGCTATTGTAGCATCGCATATCTCCGCAAGATTAAATGAGCATATAGACGATGCCATACCTACGGCAATACCCGTATTGGGGGTTACAAGGACGTTTGGAAAGGTAGTGGGAAGCAGAACAGGCTCTTTTTGTGTGCCGTCGTAGTTATCCACCATATCCACCGCGTCCTTATCGATACCCGAGAAAAGTTCCTGACATATGGGGTCGAGCTTTGCCTCGGTATAACGGGATGCCGCAAATTTCATATTTGAGGAATACTGCTTGCCAAAGCTTCCCTTTGAGTCCACAAAGGGGTGCAGCAGAGCTTCGTTAGCTCTTGTAAGACGAACCATCGTCTCGTATATCGCCATATCTCCGTGGGGGTTGAGCTGCATAGTTCTTCCCACTATATTGGCGCTCTTTACCCTTGGGTGGTCTTTACTCAGCAGACCCATTTTATACATAGTGTAAAGAAGCTTTCTGTGGGCGGGCTTCAAACCGTCTATTTCGGGAATAGCTCTTGAAACTATAACGCTCATAACGTATGGCATATAGTTCGTTTCTATTGTTTCGGTTATAAGCTGGGGGCGGGCGGGAGCGTGAACTATTTCACCCACATCCGCAGTCTTTTTGGTCTTTTTCGCCATTTTTTTACCGTCCTTGATAATTTTAATGTTTTATTCAAACGCGCAAAACCGTATGCGCCGCAGCGCGTATAAGTCTGTTATATAACGCAAGTCCCATTCCCTCTTTCGGGGGAAGATGAGCGTATACTACCTCTCCGTCCAGCTCGTCGGCTTTCCGAAGAGCTGAGAAAAGATTTTTCGCCTGAGCTTCAAGGTCGTCTCTTGCGCCTATATCTATCAGCCTTTCGTTTCTGAGATATTCCAGCTCCTCGGTATAGCAGATAACTACGCATTTTTCGGCGTTCTGTCTGCGGTACATATAGGAAAGCACAGGCTCGTCGTCTCCCTCAAGAAGCACAAGAGGCGCTTTGGGAGCATAGTGTCTGTATTTCATTCCCGGGGAGAGGGGCTTTTCGTTTTCGGCAAGAGCCTCTATAACGCTGGGGGCTATCGATACTTTATCGCAAATACATTCGAGGGCATCAGACGTTATCGCTCCGGGGCGCAAAAGGATTGCTTCTCCGTCCTTTAGCATTACTATGGTGGATTCAAGCCCTATATCACATTCGCCGCCGTCAATTATGGCATCTATTCTGCCCGAAAGGTCGGCTACAACGTGACCGCCCGAGGTAGGCGAGGGGCTTCCCGAAAGATTTGCCGAGGGGGCGGCTATCGCCTCTCCTGTTTTTCTGATAAGCGCCCTTGCAATGGGGTCGGATGGGCAACGAACAGCCACTGTGTCAAGACCGCCCGTAACGGTATAGGGCACGGTGTCCTTTTTCGGCAGTATTACCGTAAGAGGTCCGGGCATAAACGCATGGGCAAGCTTATAATACATCTCGCTTGTATAGGCGTATTTTTCGGCATCCTCGGGGGTAGCCACGTGGATTATCAGCGGGTTATCCGACGGTCTGCCCTTTGCCCTGTATATCTTCTCGGCGGCGCTTTTGTCGGTAGCAAGACCGCCAAGTCCGTAGACCGTTTCGGTGGGAAAAGCCACAAGCCCTCCCTCTCGGAGTATATCTGCCGCCTCGTCTATGGCGGGGGATGCCGTTTCGTTTGGTAAAAGCTTAAATATCTGTGTCCTCATAAAAATCCTTTTTTAAGCGTTTTCCGATGCCTTTAGCTTTTCGGCGGTATCGGCGGTTATGAGCGCGTCTATCATCGCTCCTATGTTGCCGTTGAGAAAGCTCTCAAGCGAAAAGAGCGTAAGTCCTATTCTGTGGTCGGTTATGCGCCCCTGCGGGTAATTGTAGGTGCGTATTCTCTCGCTTCGGTCACCCGTTCCCACCTGACTTTTTCTGTCAGATGCTATCTTCTCGTTCTGCTCCGCCATCTTCATATCGTAAAGCTTGGTCTTAAGCATCTTCAGCGCCTTGTCGCGGTTTTTGAACTGACTTCTCTCTTCCTGACATTCGATAACGATACCCGTAGGCTTATGGGTAAGCCTCACCGCCGACTCGGTCTTATTTATGTGCTGACCGCCCGCGCCGCTTGACTTACAGGATTCCATTATGATATCGGCGGGATTTATCTCTATCTCCACGTCCTCTGCCTCGGGAAGCACCGCCACGGTTGCCGTCGAGGTCTGTATTCTTCCCTGTGATTCGGTCTCGGGAACTCTCTGCACTCGGTGAACTCCGCTCTCGAACTTAAAGCGGGAATACACGCCGTCACCCTCTACCATAAAGGTAACCTCGCGAAATCCCCCAAGCTCGGTTTCATTGGCATTCATAAGGGATACCTTATATCCGCTCGCCTCGGCGTACATAGAGTACATTCGGTAAAGCACCGCCGCAAAGAGTGACGCTTCCTCTCCGCCCGCTCCGCTTCGTATCTCGACCATTACGTTCTTATCGTCGTTGGGGTCGCGGGGCAAGAGCAGTATCTTAAGCTCCTCGTAAAGGGTCTCCATTTTAGCCTTGGTCTCCTTAAGCTCGGACAGGGCAAGCTCCTTCATATCGGCGTCAAGGGGCTCGGATAAAAGCATTTCGGCTTCGGCGTGTCCTTCCTCCGCCTTAACGTATTCTCTGTATTTTTCTATTATAGGCGTAAGCCCCTTATATTCCTTCATAAGGGTCGCGTAGCGCTCGGGGTCGGAAAATATTTCGGGCTCAGACAGCTCACTTTCCATTCTTCCGTATCTGTTTTCCGCTTCCTTAAGCTTTTCTAACATCTTCAGTCCTCTTTATCAGTATTTATAAAACGCCTTTACGGCTCTGTATGTCTCGTATAAGTCCACCTTGGATATGACCTCATAGGGAGCGTGCATCGAAATAACGGGCACACCCAGGTCGATGGTATCGATATTGTGCTTGGAGATATACTTTGCGACAGTTCCGCCACCGCCGCAGTCAACCTTACCAAGCTCGCCCGCCTGCCATACTACGCCGTCCTTCGCAAGAACAGAGCGCAGCCAGCCGATATACTCTGCGGACGCGTCGTTAGTACCCGACTTACCTCTCGAACCTGTAAATTTGGTAAACACAGCTCCGCAGGAGAGTATAGGAGTATTTCTCTTTTCAAACACCTCTGAGAAATTGGGGTCAAACGCCGCCGACACGTCTGCCGACAGGCACTTGGAATTTGCCCTTACTATGGCGGGGTTTCCGCCAAGCTCGCGGGCAAGCTCGTTGATTATATCGAGTATAAGCTCGCTCTGCATACCGCCGGGGCCGTCGCTTCCCGTCTCTTCCTTGTCGGCAAGCACGCACATCAAGGTATGCTTCGTATCGGCAGTATCGAGAAGCGCCGTAAGGATAGGATAAGCGCAAACCCTGTCATCGTGACCGTAAGCTCCTATAAGAGCGCGGTCAAAGCCTATATCCCTTGCCTTAGCGGCGGGAACAGCGCAAAGCTCTGCCGACAAAAGGTCCTCCTCGGTCACGCCGTATTTTTCGTTAAGAAGCTTCAATACATTGAGCTTTATGGAATTTTCCTCGCTGTCGGGGCGGCTACCCACAAGAATGTTAAGCTGTTCGCCCTTTATGCCCTCGGACAAAGGAAGCTTTGCCTGCTCGTAGCCAAGGTGTGGCAAAAGGTCGTTTATATAGAAGAGCGGGTCGTTCTCGTCCTCGCCTACGTTTACGTCTATCACACGTCCGTCAGCCGTTGCGATAACACCGTGAAGCGAAAGGGGCGTTGCCACCCACTGATACTTACGTATACCGCCATAGTAGTGGGTCTTAAAGAAGCCCATACCGCCGTCCTCATAAAGGGGGCATTGCTTGAGGTCGATCCTCGGTGAATCGATATGCGCCACAGTCAGGCGTATACCCTCGTTTATAGGCTCGCTTCCAACCGAGAAAACGAAGAGATTTTTGCCCCTGTTATTGTAGTACAGCTTATCTCCCGCCTTGATCTTATCTCCAAGCCTATATTCACGGTAGCCCTGCTTCTCTATCATTTTAACAGATATTTTAACCGCCTCTCGCTCGGTCTTGCCGCCGTCAAGATATTTTTTATATCCGTCGGCGTACTCAAAGGCCTTGTCGATTATAGCCTTATCTACTTTTTCATAAACTGTCTTTTTTTCATAAACAAGCTCTGATTTATTCATGCTAATACTCCCTCGTTAGGTTGATAATATAACTCTTTGTATGTATCTATGGCGGTATTCACCCTTGACACATACGCCCGTGTTTCGGAATAGGGTATCTTTTTTAAGCTTCCGTCTCCGTCGGAATATTCGGGGTCGCTAAGCCATGTGGCTACGTTTCCCTCTCCCGCGTTATATGCGGCAAGAGCGGTATCTAAATTATAATCGAATTTTCTGTAAAGATACAAAAGATAATAGGTGCCGTAGCGTATACTGACGTCGGGAATATACAGAGACTCCACAGTCAGGTATTCCCCCAGATGCTCGCCACCCGTCAGCCACAAAAAGGTAGGCTCTGTCATCTGCATAAGTCCCATAGCCCCCGCCGATGATCTTGCGGTAGGCGAAAAGTCGCTTTCCACCTTTATGACGGCATATATAACGTATTCGGGTATATTGTATTCCCTTGCGTATTTGCTTACGTACTCGCTGTATTTTTGGGGATACGCCGTCTCCTCAACGCCGTTCAGAAGCGCGTCAAGTCCCAATGCAAGTCCAAAGATCAGCCCCACTATACCTATAAGCAGTAATATAGAAACAGCCTTAAGCATCCGTTTTTTCCTTTCGGCTATACATTTTTAACTCCGAAAGCAGCTCGCCGCACCGCTCAAAGAACTGCTCCCTGTCTCCGTTGTTTACAAGAACTGTATGTGAGTATTGGGTGTAAAAGCTGTCCTCTCTCTGAGCGCGCACCCGCGTCTCTGCCGCTTGTCTGTCAATACCGTCGCGCTCTATTATTCTTTTCACACGTATTTCGGGAGCGGAAAGCACCGATACAACTATGTCACATTCGCAATTAAATCCCGATTCTATAAGAGTAGGCGCATCGACGGCGGCAATGGTATAGCCCTTTCTCTTATAATCGGCGAGCATCTGTCTTGCCTTATCCAGAACAAAACCGAGGACGGTATCGTTGAGAAGCTGTAATTTTTCTTGATTTTTGAAAACTATTTCCGAAAGAGCGCGCCTGTCAAGCTCGCCGTTCTCTGAAAATATCCCATCGCCAAAGGCGGCTCTGAGAGCGTCAAGACAGGGTGAGGGGGGAACAAGAAGCGAATGATAGACCCCGTCTGCGTCTATAACGGGTATTCCTTCTTCTCTCATATAGTCAGAAAGCAGGGATTTTCCCGCTCCCGTAGGACCTGTTATGCCTATTATTTTCATACCATCGCTCCTTTCCTCAAAATCTCTTAGATCTTAACCTCGGTTTTTAGCTCTGCCGATCTATACGCCGCTTCCATTACCCTTTGAACGTAAGCGCCATCGGTAAAATCAGGGTGTGCCTGTACGCCTGTATGAACCGAATTTATGAAGCTGTACATACTTCCCACGTGTCCGCGTATCCAATCGGCAGGAGCTTTAGGCGCGGGGAACGTACCGCCGGGGGCGGGATATCTTCCAACGCACTCAATTGCCTTATATCCGCAGTCGCCTCCAAGTGTATCGGGCTTTTGGGTTGCGTCGTAAAAGTACAAAAAGTTCGGTTGCATCAGTGAGAATTTCAACGAGCCCCTCTCGCCGTATACCGAAAGGGAGAGGTCGTCGTTTGCTCCGTTTACAAGCTTGCTGACAGTAATATTTCCCACAGCCCCCGATTTGAGGGTACAAAGCATATAAAAGGCTTCGTCCGCGTTGGTCTGCCATTCTCTACCGTCGCCGCCTGCCCGCTGTGGGTAGGCTATCTGCGGAATTCCGTAAATACTTTCAAATTCTCCGCAAAGAGAATACACAAGGTCGATAGCGTGAGAGCCGAGGTCGAAAAGCACTCCGCCGCCGCAGACCTCTTTGTTCTGCTTCCACCCTGCGGGACGGCATGGGTCGGTACAGCTATTATGAAGATACTCGGCAGAAAAGGACAGGACCCGTCCTATTCTTCCCTCTCTCACAAGCTCCGCGGCTTTCATTATGGGAGCGATATGTCGGTTATTAAACACCACCGTACATATTTTTCCGCTCTCGCGGGCAAGCGCCGCAAGCTCCTCGGCTTCTGCCGCGGTAACACAGAGGGGCTTTTCGCAGTACACGTGCTTGCCCTTTGCAAGGGCTTTTTTTACGGTATCATAGTGGTATATATTAGGTGTACAAATATCTATAACGTCAATATTCGGGTCATTTATCAAGTCGTCCTCGCAAAAGACGGCGCGACCGAAGCCGTATTCATCGGCTACCTGCTTCGATTTCTCTATGCTTGTGGTACATACCCCCGCTATCCTTGCCGAAAAAGGTAGATCCTTGTAGTAATATTTAAGATTTTCCACACAAAACGCGTGTGTCTTTCCCATAGCTCCAAAGCCGAGAAGACCTATGTTATAGATTTTATTCACCTGCGCCACCTCAAATACAAACATTCCATTATATTATACCGCAATTCCCTTTTTTTTTCAAGTATTATTTCCGATTTTCTCCTACTTTTCTTTTTGGAAAGAAAAGTAGGCAAAAGAAAACCTAAGCCTTTTTGCTTCGCAAAAGCCACGAACTCACGTTCGTGGGTAATAACCCTAACAAACATTTAGCCTGTCATCCTGAGCCTTTTTGCTTCGCAAAAGCCACGAACTCACGTTCGTGGCTTTCGCCGCAGGCGAAAAGAAGTTCGTGGCTTTTGCATAGTAAAAAGGCTTAATACATACAAGTCAAATTAAGTTAAAAATAAAAGCAAACTTACTGTTGAAAAAAATTCCAAAGCATAGTATAATATTATTAAACGAACAACAAAGGCGGTGCGATATGAAATACACCACAATACTTTTTGACGCTGACGAAACGCTTCTCGATTTTCACCGCTGTGAGCGCGAGGCGGTGGCTGAGGCTTTCGAATGTCTTGGCGTTTCAGTCAACGGCGAAATGCTTGACGAATACAGCAAAATAAATGACGGCCTATGGAAAATGCTGGAGCGCAAGGAAATAGAAAAAAGCGTTCTCCTTTACAAACGCTTTGAGATATTCTATGAAAAATACGGTATTTCAGCCGATGCAAAACAAACGGCAAATGAATATATGCGCACACTCTCACAGCGGGCGTATCTCATAGACGGCGCAGAGGAGCTTTGCAAAAAGCTCTCGAATAAGGCGCGTATGTATATCGTTACTAACGGCGTGCGGTCCAATCAGGAAAACCGTCTTGCAAAATGCGGTCTGCTTAAATACTTTGACGGCGTTTTTATATCCGAAGCCACGGGCTTTGAAAAGCCACAGACAGAATTTTTCGACTACGTTGCCGAAAGGATACCGAATTTTTCCAAGGAAAAAGCCATTATAGTTGGAGATTCTCTCAGCTCGGATATTATGGGCGGTATAAATTTCGGTATCGACACCTGTTGGTATGCGCCAAACGGCAAGGAAGCCCCCGAAAGCCTTAAAGGCAAAATAACCTACACAGTGAGAGATTTTGAGAGTATGTACAAGGCTCTCACAAAAGGAGAAAAATGATACCATACGAATTTTATTCTGTCCTTGACGGGGCAGGAGCGGCATATAAAAAAAATATCCCCCTTGCTCCCCATTCAAGCTTCAGAATAGGGGGTAACGGAGAGATAGGCGTGTTTCCGAAAAACGCGGAACAGCTTGCCCTGTGTCTTTCTGCCGCGAGGCGGTACGGGCTTAAATGCTACGTTATAGGAAAAGGCTCCAATATCCTTTTCGGAGACCGACTTATAGAGGGAGTATTTGTTTTTACCGAGGAACTTGACCGAATAGAAATAAGCGGAGAATGCGTATACGCCGAGGCAGGGGCTTCTCTTGCTTCCCTTTCCGCAAGGGCGGCTGATGCTTCCCTGTCGGGTCTTGAATTTGCGAGAGGGATCCCCGGAAGCGTAGGCGGAGCGGTGTTTATGAACGCTGGAGCTTACGGCGGACAGATGTCGGATATTATTACTTCCACAACCGCTCTCAACACCGAAAGCGGAGAAATAACAAAGATAAACGAGCATCTTTTTTCCTACAGAGAAAGCATATATATGAAAGATCCCGCCCTTGTATGTCTCAGCGCGGAGCTTCGGCTAAGGTCGGGGGAAAGCCGAGAAATCATCGAAAAAATGCGGGAATATACCGCCAAGCGGCGGGAAAAGCAGCCCCTTGAATTTCCAAGCGCAGGCAGTTATTTCAAACGTCCCGAGGGCTATTTTGCGGGAAAGCTTATTGAGGATTGCGGCCTTAAGGGGCTTTGCGTAGGCGGCGCGGCGGTATCCGAAAAGCACGCGGGATTTGTGATAAATCTCGGAAACGCCACAGCCACAGACGTTCTTGAGCTTGAAAAACGTGTTATTGACACGGTCTATGAAAAATTCGGCGTTACGCTTGAAAGAGAGGTTAGGGTAATAAAATAATGTCTTTTACATCGGACGTAATTCGGGAATCCCTGTCGCTTCAAATAAAAAAGCCCTGTTGCAGACGGGCATTTACCCTGGGGCTTTTCTTGGGCGCTAAGGCGACAGAGACGCCAAAGGAGCTTTCTGTCTCCTTTACCGACAGAAATGCCGCCGAAGCGGCGGCTGAGTACCTTTTGAAAATATTTCATTCTACAGCCGATATTTCATCACAATGCAGAGCGGGAAGAATGTTCCACACCTTAACCTTTTCGTCATCAAAGGTGTCGGATTTTCTGAGGTTAACCGACAAAAACGAGGACTGTCTGCCCCACGTTGCGGTAGGCTTTAAGTGTGACGGCTGTGAGGCGGCGTTTCTGCGCGGTGCGCTTATAGCCTGCGCAAGCATAACCGACCCCAAAAAGTCTTATCATTTGGAGCTTAGCTTTCCCACAGCGGGTCGCGCCAGACTTATGGAACAGATTATTGAACACAGGCTTTTCCGCATAGGTAGGATACAGCGAGGAATGCGGTACTGTCTCTACTCAAAAAACAACGGCTCTATTGCCGACATTCTCTATTACGTTGGATGCGCAAGGAACGGACTGTTGGTGACTAACAGTTGGATAGAGCGCGACATACGAAATAATGAAAATCGCGCTACAAATTGCGTGGCAAGGAACATATCCCGCTCGGTAGGCGCGGCGCAAAAGCAGATAATCGCTATTGAACGGCTTATGGAGACGGGTAAGATAGAAAAGCTTCCCGAGGAGCTTCGGTATACCGCAAGGCTTCGGGTGGAAAATGATTCCGCTTCCCTTTCGGAGCTTGCCGAAATGCACGTGCCCCCTATCACAAAATCGGGGCTCAACGGACGGCTCAAAAGAATTATGGACGCGGCAGAAGAGTTGGACGAATAAAAATAATACGAACAGCATCTTAAATTTCTCGGGGAGTCACCCTACGACATATAGACCTAAAAAAAATGAAACCTCTCGGTAGCGTAGCTGTCCGAGAGGTTTCTACATTAGAAAACAAACTATAATCAATACAACGGTGGAGCAACCAGATCCTTATTTGCAAGGTTTTCTTTGCGCTACTTTCTTTTTTAAAAGAAAGTAGCAAAAAAACCATCACAAACTAACTACTCACGCGTTATGAACACCTAAAGAGGCATCGGAATTGTCCGCGTCGATGCCGTATTTTTTTGCCTTGCGGTACTCAAAGAATTTCAGTGCCACCTGTTCGAAGAGCGCATAGGACAAAACGTCCTCGTCCTGCTCCATATAGGGCTTTATCTTCTCGCGAAGAGCGTCAAGCTCGGGGGCGAGAGCATCTGCGGGGCGGCAGGTTATCTGAGGGGTATCTCCTATTATCTTCTTTACAAATTCGGGGTCAATGTCAACGGGGGTCTTTCCGTACTGACCCTCAACAAGTCCCTTAAATTCCTTTGTAACCATCTTGTATCTCTCACCGCCGATAATATTGAACACAGCCTGTGTTCCGACTATCTGAGACGAGGGGGTAACAAGAGGGGGATAACCCGCGTCGGCTCTTACTCTCGGTACTTCCTCAAGCACCTCGGTGAGCTTATCCGACTTACCCGCCTGCTTCAGCTGAGAAACAAGGTTAGAGAGCATTCCGCCCGGCACCTGATAGATAAGGGCGTTTACGTCGACCTTGAGCATCTTGGGGTCAAGCTGACCGCTTGCAAGGTATTTCTCACGCAAGGGGGTAAAGAATTTTGTTATCTCATCAAGCTCGGAAAGCTTGATGCCCGTGTCGTACTCCGTACCCGCAAGAGTAGCCACCAAAGCCTCCGTGGGGGGCTGTGACGTTCCCATAGCCATGGGAGAAATAGCGGTGTCAACTATATCTACTCCCGCCTCGATAGCCTTAAGCAGTGTCATCGAAGCAAGACCCGAGGTATAGTGTGTGTGGAGCTGTATCGGGACCTTTACTGTTTCCTTAAGAGCCCTTACAAGGTCATAAGCATCGTAGGGCTTAAGAAGTCCCGCCATATCCTTGATACAAATGCTGTCCGCGCCCATTTCTTCAAGGGTCTTTGCGTAATTTGTAAAATACTCGGTGGTGTAAACATCGCCCGTGGTATAGCTGATAGCCGCCTGAACGTGTCCGCCCTCCTTCTTGGTGGCGTTTATCGCCGTGCGAAGATTTCGGGGGTCGTTGAGGGCGTCGAAAATTCTGAGGATATCAATGCCGTTGGCGATTGATTTCTGTACGAAATACTCAACAACGTCATCGGAATAGTGACGGTAACCGAGAATATTCTGACCTCTGAAAAGCATTTGAAGCTTGGTATTCTTTACGTGAGAGCGAATGGTGCGCAGTCTCTCCCACGGGTCCTCGTTGAGAAAACGCAAGCAGGAGTCAAAGGTCGCACCGCCCCAAGCCTCAAGGGAGTGGTATCCGATAGAGTCCAGTTTTTCGAGAATGGGAAGCATCTCCTCGGTGGTCATTCTCGTAGCTATAAGTGACTGGTGAGAGTCACGCAATACTGTTTCTGTAATTTTTATCTGTGCCATTATTATACATATTCTCCTTTACGCAAACATTGACAGGAACACGCCTGCCGCCACAGCAGAGCCGATAACGCCTGCCACGTTGGGTCCCATTGCGTGCATAAGCAGGAAGTTAGAGGGGTCAGCTTCCTGTCCAACCTTTTGGGAAACTCTCGCCGCCATAGGCACGGCAGAAACACCCGCAGAGCCTATAAGGGGATTTATCTTGCCGCCCGACAGCCAGTTCATGATCTTTGCGGTGATAAGACCGCCGCAAGTGGATATAGCGAATGCCACAAGTCCGAGGGCTATTATAAGCAGAGTTCTGGGCTGTAAGAAATTGCTTGCAACCGCAGTAGCTCCAACGGTTATACCCAGGAATATGGTGACAATATTCATAAGCTCGTTCTGGGCGGTTTTTGTAAGTCTGTCGGTAACTCCGCAAACGTTCAAGAGATTACCGAACATAAGACAGCCCACAAGCACGAGAGCATCGGGAATTATTAAGCCTACCACCACCGTAACCACAATGGGGAAAAGAAGCTTTTCTATCTTCTTTACAGGACGGAGAGTAGTCATTTTTATCTGTCGCTCCTTCTTGGTGGTAAGAAGCTTCATAAAGGGGGGCTGAATAAGGGGGATAAGCGCCATATAGCTGTACGCCGCTATGGCAATAGCGCCAAGGAGAGCGGGAGCCAGGGTCTTGGTTACGGTAATAGCCGTAGGTCCGTCCGCGCCGCCTATAATACCGATGGATGCCGCTTCGGCAAGGGAGAACTGTCCCGAAACAAGAGCGCCCGCAAAGGCAACGAATACGCCGAGCTGAGCGCCTGCTCCGATAAGCAGACTCTTGGGGTTCGCGATAAGAGGGGTAAAGTCGGTCATAGCGCCAATACCTATAAAGATAAGACAGGGATATATACCCAGCTTAACGCCGAGATAGAGAAAATCAAGAAGTCCACCGTTGCGGACGACGTTTATAATATCGAGATAGTTAAGCTCGTGCATAAGCTCTCCGAGCATTTTTTCCGACACCTCGGCGCTCATTGAAACAGCGCCCGTTATCTCTCTAATGTCTGCTATTCCCACATCCGCAAGCCCGTGATCCTTAAGGGCATCGAGTATAGGAAGCCCGTGGTTGGCAAGCGCGCTAAGCTCATCGAGGGAAAGTATATTGTCTGAAAAGGCTTTTTCAAGCTCGGTTATAGCGTCGCTGGGTATAAACAGATCCATATGGAAAAGACCGCCGCCGGGAAGATTGGTAAGCAGCATACCTATGGCAATGGGAAGCAGGAGCAAGGGCTCAAATTTTCTGCCTATCGCCAGATATATAAGGACAAAGGCAATCAGAATCATTATTATCGTTTGGACGGCTTCGGTCTTACCCACTTCTACCATTTTGGCAATACCCGTGCTCGATAAGAATGAAACTATTTCATTGCCGATTCTCTGTAAAAATTGCATACTTTAACGATTTCCTTTCGTAAGATTTTTATTCCACGGAAATCAGTTAAGAGTTACGAGAGTTGCATCTGTCTCAACGGTTGCGCCCTGTGCCACCTCAACGCTTGCCACCGTTCCGTCAGCGGGTGCGCAGATGTCGTTTTCCATCTTCATAGCTTCAAGAACTACAAGCACGTCGCCCTTTTTGACAGAATCGCCCGCCTTTACGTTTATCTTCATTATGTTGCCGGGCATAGGCGCTTTAACTGCTGTCGAGCCTGCCTTAGCCGAGGGAGCGGGAGCCGCTTTGGGAGCGGCGGGCGCTGCTTTGGGAGCTGCGGGAGCAGCCGCAGGCGCAGGAGCAGCCGCGGGTGCGGCAACAGAAGCGCCTACCTCTTCAACGTCAACAACGTAGGTTACACCGTTTACTGTTATATTATAAGTTTTCATTTTAATTACCTTGACCTTTCAAAATTATTTATTGGAATTCCAAGGGCGACCTGCGCCCGCTCTTCTAAAGGAAACTACTCTGAAACCGCTTGCCGATGCGCTGTCCATTCCATCTTCTGTGGCTCTGTAAGCTTCTATCGCCGCGGTGATTACCGCTATAAGCTCACCGTCATCCGCGGATTCCTCAACAACAGGGGGAGCAACGACCGTTGGCTCTGTCTTTGGCGCTTGCGCCGCCTTTTCGGTCTTACCCACAAACAAGAGCTTGAATATAGCAAGCACAGCCCAGAGTATAGAAAGAACAGCGAATATCATCAGCATTCCGAGAATAGTGACCTCTGCCGCCTTAGCCCATGCCTCGGAAGATAACATAGGGTACTTCGTATCCGAAACTACGCTGAGCGCGTAGCCCATATACATCTGACTACTCATAAGCACCTCCGTTAAAGGGGCATATTTATATGCTTGCGAGAGGGCGCGCCATCGGATTTAGAGCAAAGCATAGAAAGAGCGGCGCATATTCTCTGACGAAGCTCACAGGGCTCTACAACGTAGTCTATCTCGCCTCTGTCTGCCGCCTCGGTTGCGGACGCGCAGGTCTGTCTCCATTCGTCCTCAAGCTCTTCTCTGCTCTTCTCGCCCACGCGGTTGTTCCATAGGAACGCCACCGACGCTTCGGGAGAAAGCACGCTTATCTCAGCTGTAGGAAGCGCAAACGCCATATCAGCGCCTACCGCCTTTGAGCCAAGCAGGGTAAAGGCTGTTCCGTACGCCTTGCCCACAACCACCGTAACCTTTGCGTTATCCGATGATGTGTAAGCGTAGGCAAGCTTTGCAAGCTCCTCTGCATAGGATGCGTTCTCTGCCTCTGCGCTTGTCTCTGTTCCGATGCTGTCAACAAGGGTCAGCACGGGAAGTCCGAAGCTGTCGCAGAAGCCAAGAAGCTTCGCGGCAGCTCTTGCACTTCTGATATCCACCGCGCCGTCGGTTGCCGAATTGCTTGCCACAATACCTGTCAGCACTCCGCCAAAGGAAGAAAAGCCAAGTATCATATTTTCGCAGTAATCCGCGTAAAGTCTTATAAACTCACCGTCATCGGCAAGCGTGGAAAGAAGCTCTGCCGTATCGTAGCTCTGTCCGTCAAGATTTATTTGTCTGTTCATATCGTCAGCCGTCTCTACGCAGATGGCATCCGCGTTATTGGCGGGGAGAACGCTTGCAAGCTTTTTAGCAAACGCTAAAGCATCGTCCTCGCTCTCCGCATTGTAAACGCTGTGACCCGCCTTTGAGCTGTCGGCAGTCTCGCCTACGACAAAGGGAGCTTTTACAAAGAGCTTTGATTTATCCTTAACGGTGATAACGAAATCGAACATAGCCGCCGCCACCGCAGATGCTCCGCCGCAAACTCCGTCGATTATAGCTATCTGCGGTATAATACCTGACGCGTCGGATATGCTTTTCATAAGTCTGCCGTATGCCGCCAGCGCCGACGCTCCGTCATATACCGATGCTCCGTTACTGTCAAATATACCCACAACGGGCGCGCCGTTTTTAACAGCGAGAGAATAAAGAGCCTCTATCTTCTTTGCGTGCCGTTCACCAAAAGCGCCCTTTGACCGTCCGCTGTCCTGAGAGAAAGCAAAAGCAAGTCTGCCCCCTATCGCTCCGTAGCCGCAACTAACGCTTTCGGGCATCGACTCATCAGCCGACCTCTTTGTGTACGCCGACAGCTCTACGAACGTTCCGCTGTCAAAGAGGGATATAAGCCTATCCCTTGATACGCCACAGATTTTTTCGTCATTTTGTACCATAAATCCGCCTCCGTTTTGTGCATTAAAGAGTATAAAAATCTTTTGAAAAAGCATTCAAAAAATTCTACCCCAATTTTACCTATATTTTATCATAATAATACCATTTTTTCAACAAACTGCCGAATTTTGCTTTGTTAATTTTGTGTGAACTTGAAAGATTTTAAGTTTATGGCTTTGTCCTGTCTCATGTTCATTTTGGTTATTACCCCCGAACATTAGTTCGTGGCTTTTGTGAAGCCAAAGTGACGCCAAGGGTAGTTCCATTCTATGAACATAATATAACAATTCATAAAAAAACCTTCGGCATAATATAATGTATTAACATTTTATAAACCAAAATCCGACGGGGGCAAGTATGGAACAACATTCGGCAAAAAGAAAAAAGAGAAAAAAACGTACGGACGAATCAAAGGGCGTGGGCTTTGAAGCCGTCGCAAGGGGCACTGTAACAGGGGGCGCGGGAGCTGTGGGGTGTATGCTCGTTCTCGCTCTTTTATCGGCGGCGCTTTGTATGCTTACTCCCGACCCCCTCAGCCTTTCTCTGCCTGTGGGTATGGTTATTCTATACCTATCGGCGGCGATAGGCGGCTGTATATCCGCTATGGGTCTGCGCTCAAATATTCCCGCCGCCTTGACAGCTTCGGCGTTTTGCGGATTTACGGTAGTAATACTGACAGGAATATGCTCGGTCTTACAGGGCTTGCTTGCCCCCGATCAATCCCACGGCATCGGCACGGGGCTTTCACTGCTCTTGCGATTTGTCGCTATGGCTGTATCCGTGACAGCATCTTACCTATTTTGCAAGCTCAAGCCAAAGCCACGCCGCAGAAGAAGATAATTTTTCGACTTTTTTAGCTAAAATTCATTTTTTCCTCTTGAATAAATCGTTAAAATATGTTATCATAAGATAACGACTTTATTTGGAGGAAAATATGTCAAAAGGAAAGAAAATAACTCTTATTGCCGCTATCGTGATAATAATAGGGCTTCTTATTACAGCCAATATCACAGGCGGCGCAAACAAGACGGTCGACTGTCCCGAATGTACTGACGGCACAGTTACCTGCGGCGATTGCAGCGGCACGCTGGTAGTTGACGGAAAGCCCTGCGAGAGCTGTGATAACGGCATAGTCACCTGTGGCGACTGCGTCGGCGAAACTATCGTGCGCGGAAGCCTTTGGGCTTTGCTCCCCCCTGTTATCGCTATCGGCTTGGCGCTTATCACTAAGGAAGTTTACAGCTCCCTGTTCGTCGGTATCCTTTCGGGCGCTCTGCTCTACTCCGATTTCTCCTTTACGGGAACTATCGACGCTATCACAAGCGACGGATTTATCTCTGCCGTATCGGGAAGCGCGGGTATCTTTATCTTCCTTGTTGAGCTTGGTATTATCGTTGCTCTTATCAACAAGGCGGGTGGCTCTGCCGCATTCGGAAACTGGGCGAAAAAGAATATCAAGAGCCGTACCGGCGCAATGCTCGCCACCTTTGTTCTCGGTGTTCTCATATTCGTTGACGACTACTTCAACTGTCTGACGGTTGGCTCTGTAATGCTTCCCGTTACCGACAGCAAAAAGGTATCAAGAGCTAAGCTTGCTTATCTCATCGATGCAACCGCGGCTCCCATTTGTATGATAGCTCCTATCTCCAGCTGGGCGGCGGCTGTTTCAAGCTACGCTCCAGAGGGAACAAGCGGTATTATGATGTTTATCAAGGCTATTCCCTACAACTTCTACTCTATCCTTACACTTGTATTTATCGTGGCTATCTGCCTTATGAAGTTCGACTTCGGTCCTATGAAGCTCCACGAAAAGAACGCCATAGAAAAGGGCGACCTCTTCACCTCGGGTGACAGAGTTGACGGTGACGGTGATACTGTTATCGGCAAGGGACTTGTTGCCGACCTTATCGTTCCCGTTGTTATTCTTATCGTTTCCTGTGTTGGCGCGCTTATTTACAACGGCTATCAGGTCAAGGGCGTTGACAGCATTATAGGCGCATTCGAGAACACAGACGCGACAGTAGGTCTGCCTTGGGGCGGTCTTATAGCTCTGGTGCTTATCGTAGCTTATCTCGTAGCTCGCAGAATAATCAACTTTAAGGAATCTATGGAATGTGTACCTAAGGGCTTTATTGCCATGGTACCCGCTATTCTCATTCTTACCTTTGCAACCGCTCTTAAGGAAATGACAGCACTTCTTGGAGCTAAGTATTACGTTGGCGACCTTATGAACAGCTCTGCGGGAGCTCTCGGACAGTTCCTGCCTGCTATAATCTTCCTCGTTGCGTGCGTTCTTGCTTTCGCCACAGGAACCTCTTGGGGTACGTTTGGAATACTTATTCCTATCGTTGTTGCGCTTCCTCTTAACGAAACTCTTTCGATCATCGGAATGTCGGCTTGCCTTGCGGGAGCTGTTTGCGGCGACCATTGCTCGCCTATCTCCGACACCACCATTATGTCCTCTGCCGGCGGCAGATGCAACCACCTCAACCACGTTTCCACTCAGATGCCTTATGCGCTGACGGTGGCGGGTATCTCCTTTGTAATGTTCATATTCGCAGGACTTGTTCAGAACGTATGGATATCTCTCCCTGTGGGTATAGTTCTTACGGTTGGAACACTCTTTGTAATAAAGCTTATTACAAATAAGAAAAAGGCTTAAAGAGCATTTCACTGAATAAATTAAAGGCTTATGCTAACGGATAAACCGTTTGGCATAAGCCCTTTTTTAAATATTTTTACACAGTATATTCTGTTCTGCTTATGATGTGATCCTGAAATTCGGGGTCAAGCTCGCAAAAATATCCGCTCCAGCCCCATACTCTGACAATGAGGTTTTGATGCTCCTCGGGATGCTCCTTAGCCGCTAAAAGCAGGTCGCGGTTTACCGAATTGAGCTGTAGCTGATGACCGCCAAGCATTACAAACGCCTTTACGAGCTGAGCCACCTTCTTTTCGCCCTCTTCATTTCTGAACACGGTATCGTGAAGCTCCATAGTAAGAGGACCGCCGTTGCAAAGCCTTGTCAGGTCTTGCTTAGCAAAGGATTGAAGCACCGAAAGGGGTCCTTTTGCCCTTGTTGACAACGCAGGGGAATAGCTGCACGCCAGGGGCTCGAAATTCCGTCTGCCGTCCGCAGTAGCTCTAAGCTCCCTTGAATGTCTTATATAATTCTGAGCGCTTCCTGTTCCCGCGCGCCACACACCGCCGAAAATTCCGTTGGGTCTGCCATGAAAATTATCCGCCGCCATATTCATAAGCTTCGAGGCAATACCGTCTACGTATTCGTCATTATTTCCCATTTTAGGAGCGGACAAAAGAAGATTTCTTATCTCCTCATAGCCCTCATAGTTTGCGTCAAGGGCGGCAAAAAGCTCATCGACTGTTATAGTCTTATCATCGAAAATAACCTTTTTAACAGCCGCCATAGCATCGGCTGCATTTGATATCCCGGCACCCAGCATACCCAAGTTGTAATACTTTGCGCCGCCGCGTGTCATATCTCTGCCCTTTTCGAGACAACCATCCACAAAGATCGACAGATACATATTGTGCTTTTTCGAGGCTTCAGGATGTCCGTTTTCTATGAAAAATCCAACTATCTCGTCAGCCTTTTCCTTTACGCAAAGCTCCACCTTTTCCATAAGCCAGTCAAAGCTTGAAGCATCGGCAAGATAGGTGCGTATCGCCTTATCCGCAACCGTAAGAAACGGGAAGCATTTTATATTTGGAAAATCATATCCGTTATTAGGCGACAGAGGCTCCCAACAGGCGGCAACCGTATAGTTATACGCATCGCTTTCCTCATAGCCTAAGGACATCATATAGGGGATTATAATGTCATCGTTGCAATACTGAGGGAAGCCAAGTCCCTTTTTGGTAAGCTTAGTTCCAAGCTCATATATTTGATCGGGGGTGTTTTTGCCTACTCTGACGTTTATTTTGGGGTCGATAAGCGTTAACTCGAGAGATGCTTCCATACAAAGCTCGGACAACCCGTTAAACAAATAGCGTCCTGCCTTGTCAAAGCCCCCCAGCACCATACTTTGTCCGTTATCCCCCTGTTGCAGACCGAAATAGATATCGGTATCGAGATTGAGAGATATAAAGAAAAGCTCAAGGGTCTCAAGAAGCTCCTCTCGGGTCACGCCCCTTGAAATATCTGCCTCATAATACGGAAGCATATATTGATCGAAGCGTCCGAGAGTCAAGTGGGTTGCGTGAGTACAGCGAAGCGTATATATGATAAATTTCATAAAAACACAGGCTTCGTAAAAGCTTTCAGCCCTTTTGCGCGGAACATGACTAAGAGCCGCCGCAAGCCTTGTATTTCCCTCGTTCTCCGCCGCCTGTCGGTAGCTGTCGGCTATTTTCAGAGAAGTCCTTACGCTTCTTTCCATAGCCTCGTAAAATATGACCGCTTCCCTATCGGTATTCACCTTTTTAAAGCCTTCTATTTCGTCAAGGAGAGCGTCAAAGCCCTGCGCTATAACACGGGCGTAATTTGGCGTTACGTTGCCGGGTCCGTCACATATCCTTTTTCCGCTCTCATCAAAATAGTAAGGCAGATTTTTCTGACGGCGGTTAAAGCCGAAAATATCGTTTTCAAGTATTACGGGTGTCTCACCCTCAAGCATTTTTTCAAGTATTACGGTATCGGTAAGCTCACGGGGTATAGATTTTAACAGCTCGGTAATATCCTTATCATTATCTATTCTGTTTTTTCTATACTCTCGCTTACGCAGTAACGTCAAATATCTCTCTACCTTTTCGGTCACAGTATCTTCACCTCTATTCCGTATTCGTTAAAAATATCTCTGCGGTCGTTGGGGGTCAGACTTCCGTCAAAGCTCGGCTCGTATTTTCTGCCGAGCATCATATATTTGCCCCCCGCCATTTTGTTATATGGTAAAAGCTCTACGTATTTGACCCCAAGACGGCTCATAAAATCCGATGTTTCCCTTATATTTTTCGCCGTATCGTTTACTGTGGGTATCAAGGGAATCCGTGTAACAAAGGGCATGCCGCTCCTTGCCAAAGATTCATAGTTTTTCAGTATTTGCTCATTTCCCACTCCTGTAAACCGCTTATGTATCTCGCTGTCCATATGCTTCAGGTCGTATAGCATATAGTCGCACTGGGCAAGGGCGTTGGAAAAAATCTCGCTCCCTACCTGTCCGCAGGTCTGTATGGCTCTGTTGGTCTTACCCCGAAGAAGCCTCATACATTCCATAACAAATTCGTAATGGCAGAGAGGCCCGCCCCCCGAAAAGGTAACACCGCCGCCGCTCATATTCAGCAAGGGCAGGTTTTTCTCTATCTCACTCACTAAGCCCTGTGGGGTATAAAGCTGTCCGCATATCCTTACAAGACGTCTCGGACAGACCGAAATGCTTTCGGGTACAAGACAGGCACTACCCGTCAGCTCCTCTCCCTTTTGGGTACATGCACCGCAAGAAAGACAGCCGTTAGGGCTTCTTATCATCTCAGCCTCAAATCTCTGCCCCTCGGGATTATGACACCACCGACAGCGCAAGGGACAGCCCTTCATAAAAACCGTCATGCGTATACCGGGACCGTCATAGGTCGAAAATTCCTCTATGGCAAATATTCTCCCCTCATTCATATCCTCACCCCCAAAAGCGTTTGGTAAGGTTATTATATACCCCCGCCTTGCTATTGTCAAGCCGTAAAAAACGATATGAGGTAAGAAAATCCGACATTTACTTTTTTCTAAAATAATCAATAGACGCGTTTTTTCTTGACAGGGGCGGGCGAGAGTGGTATAATATTATTCGTATACCTAAAAGTTTATTAAATTTCAAAGGAGTATGACCTTGAAAATACTGATTGCGGGAAACGGAAAGGTGGGACAGACGCTTACAAAGCAGCTGTCGTCCGAGGGCTACGATATAACCGTTATAGATACTAACACCTCTATTCTTGAAGAGCTGGTGGAGCATTACGACGTAATGGCTTTACAGGGTAACTGCGCCTCTATGGAAACTCTTAAGGCGGCAGACGCGGCTCACGCGGATCTGCTTATAGCGGCAACAGGCAGCGATGAGATAAATCTTCTCTGCGCTATGACAGCCCACGGCTTAAATCCAAAAATTCATACCATAGCAAGAATACAAAATCCCGAATATACCGAGCAGATATACGCAATGCGGGATACCTTTGGGCTGTCTATGGTATTTAATCCCGAAAAGCACGCCGCAACCGAAATAGAGAGACTTTTGAAATATCCGGGATTTCTCAAACGGGATTCCTTTGTTAAGGGCAGAGTTGAGATAGTAGAATTAAAAATTGACGAGAAGAGCAAGCTAAGGGATGCCCCTCTACGTACCATTTACAGCATAATCAAGTGCCGTGTGCTTGTCTGCGCTGTTCTCAGAGACGGAACGGCGATAATTCCCGACGGTAATTTTACCCTCAGAGAAAACGACAAGATATTCGTAACCGCGCCGTCGGCAGACCTTTCAAAACTTCTCAAAAATCTTGGAATAATCACAAGCAAGACCCGAAAGGTAATGATAGCGGGGGGCGGAGCGGTAGGCTACTACCTTGCCCAAGCACTCTGCGAAGCGGGCATATCGGTAACAGTTGTGGAAAAGGACAGAGAGCGCTGTATCCAGCTTACAGAGGAGCTTCCGCGCGCCAACATAATCTGCGGAGACGCGGGAAGCCAGACCTTGCTTGACAGCGAGGGGCTATCAAGCTCCGATGCTCTTGTTACGCTTACGGGCAACGATGAGCTTAACGCCATTGTTTCGATGTACGGAGCCAGCCGCGAGCTTCCTCAGGTAATAACGAGACTTGACAGGCTTGACAACGAAAAGATACTTGACAAGCTTCCCATAGGAAAGGTCATATCCCCAAAAAAGCTGTTTTCAAATACGATTGTACGCTACGTTCGCGCTATGAAGAACCAAGCGGGCGCCGCCGCAACCATACACAATATTGCCGACGGAAAGACCGAGGCTCTTGAATTTATTCTTGACGGAACGGCGCATAACTGCGGTATTCCCTTAAAGGATCTGAAGCTTAAAAAGAACGTACTTATAGCCTGTATCTCACGCCGCGGAAAAATCGAGATACCCGGCGGTAACTCCACCTTTGAGGTTGGCGACAATATTATTGTCGTCAGAGCCTGCGATGACGTTATTCTTCAGTTTAACGACATTTTTGAATAAACCGAGGTAGCCATATGAACTATAAAATGATGGGACGGCTCAACGCCCTTATCCTTGCGGTCGCCGCGGTCTTTATGATACCCGCTCTGTTTATAAGTTTGTATTACGGTGAATATAAGACAGTGTTCGCCTTTGGCGCGACTATAGGTATAATGCTTGCGGTGGCGGGAATATTTGCCCTATTTTCCATAAACGCCAAAAAGGATTTCTACGCCCGCGAGGGCATCATATGTGTGGGAACGAGCTGGATAATTATGAGCGCCCTTTCCTGTCTGCCCTTCGTTTTTTCGGGGGCAATTCCAAATTATTTTGACGCTCTTTTTGAAATGGTATCGGGCTTTTCCACCACGGGGGCATCAATAATCCGCGACCTCGACCCTATTCCTAAAGGAATTATATATTGGCGAAGCTTCAGCCATTGGCTTGGCGGTATGGGCGTGCTTGTTTTTCTTCTCGCCATAATCCCCGTAGGCGGAAAGAACGAGGGCTTTACTATGCACCTGTTGCGCGCTGAAAGCCCGGGACCCGACGTGGGAAAGATAGTTCCGAGAATGAAGCAGACCGCCATGGTCCTTTACGTTTCGTATTTTGCTCTTTCGCTACTCTGCCTTATATTCCTGCTTGCGGGTAAAATGCCTGTGTTCGATGCGTTTTGCATTATGTTCGGCACTGCGGGAACAGGCGGCTTCGGTATCCACAACGACAGTATGGCAAGCTATTCGCCCTATATTCAGTGGGTCGTAACAATATTTATGCTGCTGTTTGGAATAAATTTCAGCTGTTACTATCTGCTTCTGCTCAGAAAGTTCAGGAGTGTTTTCAAGGATGAGGAGCTGAGGCTTTATCTCGGCATTGTCGCCGTAAGTACTGTACTGATAGTTGTAAACCTCGCAAACAGCGTGAATTTTGGGGATATGCCCCTGCCCGACACCGTACGGCAAACGGCGTTCCACGTGGCAAGCGTAATAACGACCACGGGTTATTCGGTATCGGACTATAACCTATGGCCTGCTTTTTCAAAGACGGTCATCGTTATACTTATGTGTATAGGAGCGTCGGCGGGAAGCACGGGCGGCGGCTTCAAGTGCGCCAGAGTTCTTCTGCTCTTTAAATCTCTTCGCAGAAATCTCTCACAGATACTTCGCCCTCAAAAGGTAAAGGTCATCCGCGTAAACGACAAGGTGGTTGACGAAAAAATACTTTCAAACACCGCATCATATCTCTTTATTTACGTATTCATTATAGCTGCAAGCACTCTGCTTATATCGCTCGACGGATTTTCCCTTGAAACCAATCTGACGGCGGTGCTTTCATGTATCAACAACATAGGTCCGGGACTTGACGGAGTTGGTCCTGCGGGTAACTTTGCCGATTACAGCATTTTCTCGAAAATAATTCTCACAATAAATATGCTGGCGGGCAGACTTGAAATATTCCCTATAATTCTGCTCTTTAAGGCAGAGGCGTGGAAGAGATAAATTAGTTTATGATGGTTTTTTTGCCACTTTCTTTTTTAAAAGAAAGTGGCAAAAAGAAAACATTGCAAAAAATGATTTAACGGTATCACCGTTCTTTTACTAAAATTTATAGCTTATTTCTGAGTCATAACCACCGGCTAAGCCGGTGGCTTGCTCAGCCCTATAAGGGCATATTACTGGCGGGGCTGAAAGCCCACCGAAAAATCTAACACTCGCACCCCCGCCCTACAGCCACAAATGCGGCTCTAACTATAAGCCTTCTC
>JAZOMG010000024.1:0-17608 GCA_045653705.1 Eubacteriales bacterium
GCGAAGCGAGACGGAGGGGTTGTAAAATATAAAAATATGTCAAAAACAATCCCTCACCGCCTTCGGCGGAGCTCCCTTTACACAAGGGAGCCTTTCTCATTTCCGAGATTTGTGCAATATTTCCTTAGCGCAACAGCCCCAAACTCGTGCTTTATTTTTCCTTATAACACTCAAATATCCCGTTTACTCTATTCTTTTCCTTATCCTTATTCTTAGTCAAAAGGCTTACAAGAGGAACGACTGCCATAGAAACAGCCATTGCGCCAACACCCATTTCGGGAGAATGAGCCGCCGCTACGGAAAAGCCCTGCGTAAGCGTAATAACAAGGGTGGAAATTCCAACCGTCAAAAGTCCCGCTATCATTCCAGAGATTGCTCCTATTTTTGTTATACGTTTGGAGAAAAGTCCCCATATGTAAGGTCCAATGAAGCATCCCGATACTACTCCCCAAGAAAAGGACATAAGGTTTACGATTATCGGAATGTTCTGAGTTGCAAACACAAAGGAGCAAATAACAAAGGCAAGGCAAAGTATTCTTGTAAGTATCATCTGTGTTTCGGGCTTTGTGCGCTTCTTTCTGACGGTAGGAATAAAGTCAACGGCAACGGCAGATGCCGAGGTAAGAACTACCGCCTCCAAGGTAGACATAGATGCCGAAAGCAAAAGTATCATAATAACAGCCAACAGAATAATACCAAAGGTTCCGTTTCCAAGGACCTCAATAAGCAAGACAGGGATAACAGAATCTATGCCCCCCTCGGGAAGCTGACCGCCAAGAATAAGTCTTGACGTACTACCGATAAGGTAAGCTCCGACTCCGATAACAAGGCAAAATACCGTGGATATAACAGTACCTCTCTTAACTGCCTCTTTATCCTTGATTGCGTAGAACTTTCCTATCATCTGCGGAAGTCCCCACGTACCGAAGCTTGTAAGCATTATATTCATACAAAGGAATTTAAAAGATGAGCCGCCAAATATATTTGTAAGCTGGTCGCCCGTAACGGGATTCGGGTCACCCTCCATAGACTTGAAGCTACCGAGATTTTGAATAAAGCCCGTAATGCCACCTACGTTTTCGTGGTTGAAAACAGCCACAACAAGACATACAACGCCCACTATCATTACAATTCCCTGAATAAGGTCGGTGTAGGTGGTTGCGATATATCCGCCCGCCACAAGATAAACGGCGGTAAGGCTTGCCATTATCAGCATCCATACCCAAGGCTGAACGCTTGGGAATATTGCGCCGAACAGCGCGCCAAGTCCCTTATAAACAGCCGCCGAGTAGGGTACGAGGAATACGAATATAACAACTGCCGCAAGAAGCTTCATAAGCTTTGAGTCATATCTTTTTTCAAAATACTCGGGCATTGTTTTAGCATCAAGCCTTGCGGTCATCTTTCTGGTTTTATTGGCGAAAAGAAGCCAGGAAAGCAGACAGCCGAGAATAGCGTTGCCAATACCTATCCATATGCTTCCTATACCTATATTCCAGCCGTGCTGTCCCGCGTAGCCCACGAAAACCACCGCCGAAAAGTAAGCTGTACCGTAGCCGAAGGCGGTAGCCCACGCGCCTATATTTCTTCCGCCTATAAGAAAGCCGTCAAGGGTCTTGGTTTTTCCGTAGCTAAAAAGCCCTATAAGCGCCATAGCTATGGCGTAAACGCAGAGCGCGATAATAGTGTAAATTTGTGCGGTCGTCATTGTTTTACCCCCTTTGATACGGAATACCAAGGCTACAAAAAAATACGTCCTCCGTATTCCGAATTAGAATACAGAGGACGAGAAAATATCCCGTGGTACCACCTCAGTTCACCGCTCTCTCTCGACAGCGGCCTTTGAGAGTGTCAAGCAACACTCCTGTTCTGTTACGGGAACTCCCGTTGCGGTCTACTACGGACAATATCCGATTCGGCGCACTGCTCACAGGATGTATTCAACCAAAGGCTCCCACTGTCTTTCACCTGCCGACAGCTCTCTGTAGGTTACTCTCAGGTCTACTTCTTCCTGCTCAAACGCATTTTATGGGTATATTATAACAGCTTACCAAGATAAAGTCAAGGGCTTTTTCAACTTTTTTCAACTTTTTTCTTTAAAGCTCGGGATGCTCGGACATTGCCTTAAGGCGGCTCCACCGTCTGTCCACCTCATTTTGTATCATTTCTCTTATATCGCTGTAGTTCTCGGCGCACAAATGCTTGGTTCTGCCCATCATACTCAGCCACTCTTCTACGGCTATTTTCTTTCCCCTTGCCTCGGGGTCGTAGGACAGAGAGGTAATTCCCTGCTCCACCTCATAGAGCGGAAAATAACAGCTATCAACCGCCGCCCCTATAACCTTGCGCTCGGTGTTGGGCTTATCCCCCCAGTTCAGAGGACAAGCCGACAGACATTTGATATACGCCGTTCCGTAATTTTTGGCGTAATACTGAGCCTTTGCCGCCTTTCTTATAAAATCATTCGGGTCGCTTTCGGCGGCTGTTGCCACGTAGGGTATGCCTGTCGCCGCCATAATTCTTGGGCTGTCCTTATGGAAAAAGCTCTTTCCCCACTGTTCCTTACCGATATGAGAGGTCGCGCTTTTTGCGCCCATAGGCGTTGAATAGGAAAGCTGATAGCCCGTATTCATATAACCGCCGTTGTCGTATTCAAAAATTATTACCGCGTCACCTCTCAACGCCGTGCCTATGGCAGACCCCATACCTATATCCATACCGCCGTCGCCGCTGACCATAATAAAGGTAATATCCCCCTCGGGTAATTCCCCTCTCTCCTGCATCTTTCGATACATTTTTGAAAGCCCCGCTATTGTCGCCGCGCCGTTTTGGAAAAGATTGTGAACGTAGGAAACCTTAAATGCCGTTTTCGGATAGGCGGTAGTTACGACCATACCGCAGCCTGTCTGGAACAAAAGTACTACGTTCCCCTCAATGCCCCTCAGCAACAGATTAACGTTAACGGGTATTCCGCACCCGGGGCACGCCCCGTGACCCGGCGCAAGCCGCTTGGGTCTTTTCAGCGTGTCGCGGACATTCCCGCCCTTTACGGATACTCTGCTTGCTTCCTCTGAGCAGGCTATAATACCGCTAAGGTCGCTGTCGGCGGTCACAGGCTCAAAATAAGGCTTTGGCTTATAATCCCTGTCACCCGCATAGACGCCCATATAATCAAAATCGGGAGCGCTACCGTCCGTACAGGCTTCAAACAGCTCGATAATGTCCTTTTCAAAGAGGTCACGTCCGCCAAGCCCGTATATTCTGCTGTATACGCGAGGCGTAAGCCCCCTTTGCAAAAGGGCGGCGCGAAGCTCTATGGACATATTTCCGCCCCTCGCTCCGTAGCTATCCTGTCTGTCTGCGATTATAACCTTTTTAACTTTTCCGCATAACTCTGCCGCCTCGTCCGCGGGAAAGGGACGAAGAACTCCGAGAGAAAATACCCCCACCTTTTTCCCCTCTGAGCGAAGCCTGTCCACCGCCGCCTTTGCCGTAAGATAGGACGAGCCCAAAACAAACAGCAGTGTGTCGGCATCCTCTGCCCTATACTGCTTTACGGCTCTTAGCGCTCTACCCGACAGGCGTTCGTATTCGGAAAATATCTCGGGTATGAGCTCCCTTGCCCTTTCCATGGCAAGGTGAAGCTGATATTTATTATTTATGAGGTCGGGCTCGTTCATATACGAGCCTACCGTCACAGGATTTTCGGGGTCTAAAACGGTATACTCGGTATTTACCTTGCCTAAAAAATTTCCGATTACGCTATCGTCCTCAAACACGTAGCAGTTACGCTTTTGATGGCTTGTAAAAAATCCGTCAAAGGCTACTATAACGGGAAGCCGCAGGCTCTCGGCTATTCTGACGGCGCATATATTCAGGTCATAGACCTCTTGGGGAGAGTCGGCAAAAAGTATTATCCACCCCGTATTCAAGGCATACATCACGTCGCTGTGGTCGCCCTTTATAGATAAGGGGCCCGACACTGTTCGACAGGCTACGTTAAGCACCATAGGAAGCCGCGCTCCCGACTGCGCGGGAAGCTGTTCAAGGGCATAAAGAAGTCCGTTTGCCGAGGTAGCGTTAAATACTCTGCCGCCGCCCGCCGCCGCGCCAAAGCATATGCCCGCCGCGCTGTGCTCGCCCTCTGCGGGTATCATCTCTATGGTATGCTCGCCGTCAGCCCTCATTCTGTCAAGATATTCCGCTATCTGAGTAGACGGCGTAATGGGATAATAGCCCATTACGTGGTAATTTATCTGCTTTGCGGCATATGCCGCAAGCTCGTTTCCGCTTTCAAATAAAAGCCTTTGCGCAGGTCTTTCCATATTACATCAATCCCCCATCTACTCTTTTTTCGTCCAAATAGGACTCCCCCGTTATCCAAGGGTCTGCTCCCCACGGGTCAAGCTCAAGGCTGTCGACTATCAGATCCTTGTTTCTTACAAACCACCGCTTGTTTGGATGCTCCTCTTCCTTTCCAACCACCAGCGCCCCTGTGGGGCAGACGTCTACGCAACGCAAGCACCCCTTGCAGTGGCGGTAGTCAAGTCCTCTGTTTGTCATACAGGTCTTGCCCTTATATTCCCCGAGCAAAAACTGAAATACCATATCGGGACAGGTAGAATCACAAAGTCCGCAGTGTATACATTTTTCAATTAAAAACAAAGGAATATATCCCTCTCTTGACGGCGACAGGTCGTTTGAGACCGTACTTCCAAAATGTGGATTTGCTCCCCCAAGGGGAGCGTTTTCATATCCCCACCCCTTGTTCGGCTCAAAATAAGGTATCTTCTCATAGCGTCCGTCGGGCGGGAAGGTCTGACATTTCAGATTGTTATATCCCTGCTCAAGTCCCTCTATATTGTTTTTAAGCATATTTGGATATTTTACGCCAAGCGTATCTGTTACAAGCTCCCCAAGGGCATCAAGACGTATAAAACCCGATGCCTTGGCAATAGCCCCAAGCATAACCATATTGACACGGCTCTTGCTTTGCAAAGCAAGTCCCAGAGCGTCAATACAGTAGACCCTGCCGCCGTACAGCTTCAGGTCCTCACGGGTCTGCTCGGGAGTGCGGCTTGTATTTACAACCAAAACGCAATTTTCGTCCACACCCGCCGTTACGGGAAGTGTTTTGGAAAGAGCGTGGTGAAAGAGAGCCAAAAGATGAGGATGCTCTATGGGGCTGTTGTGGAGAATTTCATTTTCCGCCGCGCTCCACCGCACGTAGGACTTTACGGGCGAGCCTCTTTTTTCCGAGCCGTAGCTGGAAAATGCAGAGGCATTAAGCCCAAGATACGCCGCCCCAAGCTCTCCGAGCAGCTTTCCGCAAAGGTTTGCGCCCAAGCCGCCGATACTTTCAAGTCTTATTTCATAGCATTTGTTTTCGTTAACACAGGGAAGATCAACCGAATATTTGTATTCTTTATCTGTTGTTTGCCGTGACATATTATTCTCCTACCGTTTTATTTTATTATTATCACAATACTATCCTGTTATGCGAATTTTTGGTATCTCAAGGAAATTGAAAAAATATTGTAATCAGAGTTCAAAAATGAGAAAATTCGGTAGAAGAACTTGATTTATTTTATATATTGTGCTATAATTAAATATGTATATGATTATTTTCAAAAAATTAAACGAGGTAAACTATTATGCTTAAAATTACAGTTTGTATAGGAAGCTCCTGCCACATAAAAGGCTCACGTCAGGTGGTAGAACAGCTTCAGACCTTGATTGCCGACAATGCTCTTGACGATAAGGTAGAGCTTGGCGGAACCTTTTGTATGGGAAACTGTCAGCAGGGCGTATGCGTAACGGTAGACGGTGAGTTCCATTCTGTATCCCCCGAAACAGTAGGCGAATTTTTCAATAAAGAAATTTTGGCACGGGTATAAGAAATGTTGATCGTTCAGATTTGCGTAGGCTCATCCTGCCACCTCAAGGGCTCCCAGGAGATAGTAGAGCTGTTTGAGCGCGCTATAGAGGAATATCATATTGAGGACGAGGTGGTGCTTTCGGGCAGCTTCTGCATTGGAAGATGCAACCGCGTGGGAGTTACCGTACAGGTAAACGATGATGTTCACGTAGGCGTTACAAGAGAGAATTTCAGAGAATTTTTCAAGGAACATATACTTGACCCTATTGAAAACGAAAGGAAGTGACGAAAATGGCAAACTGCCTGACACTGAAAAAATCAAACTGCAAAAACTGCTATAAGTGCATCCGTCACTGCCCTGTTAAGGCAATTCGCTTTTCGGGCAACCAAGCTCACATTATAGGAAACGAATGTATACTGTGCGGACACTGCTTTGTTGTTTGTCCTCAGAATGCAAAGGAAATAGTAGACAGCACCGAAAAGGCTCGCGTACTGCTTCAAAGCGGAGACCCCGTTATAGTCAGCCTTGCCCCCTCGTTTATCGCAAACTACGAGGGCGTTGGAATCGACGCTATGCGCCGCGCCCTGAAGCAGCTTGGCTTTAGCGACGTTGAGGAAACTGCCATAGGCGCGACTATCGTTAAAACCGAATACGAGCGTATGCTCCGCGAGGAACAAAGAGATATTATTATCACCTCTTGCTGTCACTCGGTAAATCTGCTTATCCAAAAGTATTTTCCATCCGCCCTTGAATATCTTGCCGACGTAATGTCTCCTATGCAGGCACACTGCACGGATATTAAGAAAAGATACCCCAACGCAAAAACGGTATTTATCGGTCCTTGCGTTGCAAAAAAGGACGAGGCTGAATACTATGAGGGTCCTGTGGATGCCGTTCTTACCTTTGAGGAGCTTACAACCTGGCTAAAATCCGAGGGCATCGAGCTTGAAAAAGAGGTAGACAGCACTAAGGAAAGCCGCGCCCGCTTCTTCCCCACCACAGGCGGAGTTCTAAAAACGATGGCAAAGGATATTCCCGACTATACCTATATTGCCCTTGACGGCGTTGAGAACTGTATTTCAGCTCTGAGGGATATAGAAAGCGGAAAAATACATAAGTGCTTTATCGAAATGTCGGCATGTGTGGGAAGCTGTATAGGCGGACCTGTTATGGAAAAATACCACAGCACCTCGCCTATAAAGGACTATATCACCATATCGGATTATGCGGGTGAGCATGATTTCGAGGTAGCTCAGCCTGCACCTATGAATCTTAAAAAGCACTTCACTATGATAGAGCACAAGCTCCCTCAGCCCAGTGAAAACGAGATCATGACCGTTCTTCGTCAGATGGGCAAATTCAAGCCCTCCGATGAGCTGAACTGCGGCTCCTGCGGATATAACTCCTGCCGTGATAAGGCTATCGCCATTATTCAGGGCAAGGCGGAGATATCTATGTGTCTGCCCTTCCTCAAGGATAAAGCCGAAAGCTTCTCGGATACCATTGTTAACAATACGCCAAACGGTCTTATAGTTCTCAATGAAAATCTTGAGGTACAGCAGATAAACAATTCAGCTCGCAAGATCATGAACATCCGCGCGGCATCCGACGTTCTCGGAGAGCCTGTAATCCGTATTCTCGACCCCACTGTATTCGTTCAGGTAAGAAACAGCGGAAGAACTGTAAGAAATCAGCGCACCTATCTGGCGGAATACAAAAAATACGTGGAGCAGACCGTTGTTTACGATTCTGAATCCCGTATGCTTATCGGTATTATGAGAGACGTTACCGATGAGGAATCCGACAGAGAGAAGAAAGCGCGGATCAACAAGCAAACCGTTGAGGTCGCGGACACCGTGGTTGAAAAGCAAATGCGGATAGTTCAGGAAATCGCTTCCCTGCTGGGAGAAACGGCGGCGGAGACAAAAATAGCTCTTACTAAGCTAAAGGAGTCAATAAGCGATGAATGATTTGTGCGCAGATATAGGATATAAAAGCATCAATCACGTAGGCGAGGAGCTTTGCGGAGACCACGTGGACGTGGTAGAGGAAGATGAAAGCTCCACAGTCATAGTGCTTGCGGACGGACTTGGCTCGGGGGTCAAGGCGAGTATTCTCTCCACACTGACCTCTAAGATAATCTCCACTATGATGGCGGCAGGTCTTCCTATTGAGGAATGTGTGGCAACCATTGCTGGGGCGCTTCCCGTGTGCTCGGTGCGCGGCGTTGCCTATACCACCTTTACTATTATACATCTGCTTAATCACGAGATAGCCGAGATAATTCAGTACGACAATCCCCACGTTATCATAATCAGAGATTACGAGCAGTACGATTATCCCAAGACCGAAATGAATATCGGCGGTAAAAAGATATATAAATCCACCATACGCTTGCAAGAGGATGACGTATTCATCGCTATGAGCGACGGCTGTCCTCACGCGGGTATGGGCGGCAAATACAATTTCGGTTGGAAGCGCGAGGAGATCGCGGACTATATGCAGGCTCTTGTGGCGGGCGGCTATACGGCAAAAAACCTCTCTACGATGCTTGTTGATGAATGCGATAAGCTTTACGGACACAAACCGGGAGACGATACCACCGCTTGTGTCGTAAAAATACGGAAGCGAGAGCCTATGAATATTCTTTTCGGCCCGCCGTCCAACCGAGACGACGCAAACCGAATGATGTCTCTCTTCTTTTCTAAGGAAGGAAAGCATATTATCTGCGGCGGTACGACCTCGTCAATTGCCGCAAAATATCTCGGCAAGCCTGTTCGGACAAGCCTTAAATTTGAGCGCAGTGACGTTCCGCCCATCGCTTATATCGACGGAGTGGACCTTGTTACAGAGGGAGTTATCACTATGAACAAGGTCATTCAGTACGCTAAGGACTATCTTGGAGACAACGAGCTTTATGAGGATTGGAACTTCAAAAAGGACGGCGCGTCTCTGATTAGCAGGCTTTTGTTTGAGGAAGCCACCGATATCAACTTCTACGTAGGCAGAGCGGTAAATCCCGCTCACCAAAACCCCGACCTTCCCATCAATTTCAATATCAAAATGAATCTTGTTGACGAGCTTTCCGAATGTCTCAAAAAAATGGGAAAGCGTATAAAAGTAAGTTATTTCTAAGGAGAAGAACTATGCAGAAAAAAATAACTATCATTGGCGCAGGCTCAGTCGGCGCGACCACCGCCTTTGCTCTGCTTACCCGTGGCGCGGCATCCGAGGTGGTGCTTATCGACATCAATACCGAAAAAGCCCTTGGAGAAGCTCTCGACATCAAGCAGGCTACTCCCTTTATCGACAACTGCGACATCTATGCGGGAAGCTACCGCGATGCCGTTGGCTCAGACGTTGTCATTATTACCTCGGGAATCGGCAGACGCCCGGGACAGACCCGCTTAGAGCTTGTTCAGACAAACGTGGGAATTATCAAGAGCATCTCCGAGGAAATAGTAAAATACGCTCCCGATGCCATTTATATTCTCGTTGCAAACCCCGTTGATATCCTGACATACGCCTTCCTTAAATATACAGGACTGCCAAAGCATCAGGTTATGGGTACGGGAACGGCTCTCGATACCATTCGTCTGCGCACCCGCCTTGCGGAGATATACAACGTAAACAAGCAGCAGGTACACGCTAACGTTCTGGGAGAACACGGAGACACCTCCTTTGTTGCGTGGTCAACGGCGACTATCGCGGGTATTCCCCTTGATGAGTACAACGCGTCTATTGCTTCGGCATACAATATCCCCACCGAATACAAGCGCGAGGACGTAGAGACCTACGTTAAGAAATCGGGAGGAAAGATAATCTCACGTAAGGGCTGTACCGTTTACGGTATCGGTATGACCTCTACCCATATTGTAAAGACACTTAGCGGAAGCGCTGAAACAGCAATAACCATATCCTCTCTCCACGAGGGCGAATACGGTATCCGTGACGTATGTCTCAGCTCCCTTTCTCTTATCGACGCCACAGGTGTAAAGAGTATTCTTACACAAAGGCTGTCCGATGATGAAATCAAAAAGATGCACGAGTCTGCCGAAGCGCTAAAGGCAGTTATACGCGGCGTGGGTCTTTGAGGGTATCACTATGAGAAAGTTTGACACAAAGGTTCAGTATCTGAAATACAAGGTCTTGCGTGAGGTGGCGCGCCTTGCTTGGGATGATAAGCTTCTTGAAAATATTATGGATATTCCCGAAAAGCTTATCCCCGGTAAAGAGCCGACTATGCGTTGCTGTGTTTACAAGGAAAGAGCTATACTCGGCGAACGTGTCAAGCTGGCTATAGGCGGTGACAGAAGCAATCCCAACGTCATTGAGGTTATTGAGATAGCCTGCGATGAATGCCCCGTGGGCGGCTTTGAGGTAACTAACGCCTGCCGCGGATGTCTTGCCCACCGTTGTGAGGATGTTTGCCGCTTTGGCGCAATAAGCTTTGACCATAATCACGTGGCTCATATAGACAAATCCAAGTGTAAGGAATGTGGCGCCTGCGCAAAGGTCTGCCCCTTTACAGCCATAGTCAGCCGCAAGCGTCCCTGTCAAAATGCTTGTAAGGTAAAAGCAATTACAATGAATGACGAAAAGGCTGCCGCTATTGATAACTCAAAGTGTATTCAGTGCGGAGCTTGCGTATATCAGTGTCCTTTCGGCGCTATTATGGATAAGTCCTACATCGTAAATGCCATTGAAATTCTCAAAAAAAGCGGGCGCAACGCATACGGCGGTAGCGACAGAGTATACGCTATCGTTGCTCCGTCCATTTCCAGCCAGTTCTCCTACGCAAAGCTGGGACAGGTCATTACGGGTCTTAAAAATCTTGGCTTCCACGACGTTATCGAGGCGGCTCTCGGCGCGGATATGGTGGCTATGGCAGAGGCGCGTGAGCTTTCCGAAAAAGGACTTCTTACAAGCTCCTGCTGTCCTGCGTTCGTGCAGTATATAAAATCCAATTTCCCGAATCTTGTGGAGCATATCTCTCACAATATGTCTCCTATGGCTGTCCTTGCAAAGTACATAAAGGATACCACACCTAACGCTAAGGTTATCTTTATAGGTCCTTGCACAGCTAAAAAGGCAGAGGCTCAGCTTGAGGAGGTCAAGCCCTACGTGGATACTGTGCTTACCTTTGAGGAGCTTCAGGCGCTATTCGACAGCCGTGACCTTGACCTTTCTTCTCTTGAAGAGGGCGTGCTTGATAACGCTTCCTATTTCGGACGTATCTTCGCAAGAAGCGGCGGACTTACCGATGCGGCAACACAGGCAATGAAAGAACAGAACATTGATTTTGAAATAAAGCCTGTGGTCTGTGACGGAATCGAGGCATGCCGTATGGCGCTTCTTAAGCTGAACAAGGGTATTCTTGACGGAAACTTTATCGAGGGCATGGCGTGTATCGGCGGTTGTATCGGCGGCGCGGGTTGCTTGACCCACGGAGAAAAGAACAAAGCCGAGGTTGATAAATACGGCAGAGAAGCTTTGGAAAAGAACATCACCGATGCTATTTCGATACTGAAATAATAAAATTATTCAAAAGTACTTACAATGACGAATATTTTGAACCAAAAAACCATGGGGCTGTCCTGTAAACCGATAACAGGATCAGCCCCTACTTATTTATGGCAAGTATATTCCCCCAAAAACAGCAAACACTAATCTTATTAGTATTTGGAGGAATTATGATGAGATCGGTATGGGAGAAAGACGCTCCGCAAGTGGGGTTTGAGGCTTTAGGCGGCAACAAAAGCACAGACGTGCTGATTATCGGCGGAGGTATTGCGGGAATTTTGTGCGCCTACAAGCTAAAAAATCAAGGAGTAGACTGTATGCTTGTTGAAGCCTCGGAAATATGCGGCGGCATCACCAAAAACACCACGGCAAAAATAACCCTGCAACACGGATTGATTTACGACAGAATGATAAAACGCTTCGGAGAGAACAGAGCGCGGCTTTACGCAAAGGCTCAAATTAAAGCGGGAAAGGAATACGCTAAGCTCTGTGAGAACATCGACTGCGACTACGAAACAAGGGATTCCTACGTATATTCCCTCTACGACCGCAAGAAGATCGACAAGGAAATATCCGCCCTCTGCCGTATTGGTATAAAAGCCGAGCTCTCAGAAGCAAGGGAGCTTCCCATTGAGGTTGCGGGCGCAGTAGTCGTTAAAAATCAAGCTCAGTTTCACCCCTTGAAATTTCTATATTCAATTTCAAAAGACCTACCTATATACGAACACACAAAGGTGGTAGAGCTAACGCCCCACAAGGCAATTACCGACCGCGGCGAAATTGTCTACAAGAAGCTGATTATTGCCACCCACTTCCCTATTTTAAACAAGCACGGTGGCTTTTTTCTTAAGCTATATCAGCACCGCTCCTACGTTCTCGCTCTGAAAAATACGCAGAGCATACGGGGAATGTACGTGGACGAATCGGACACAGGGCTATCCTTTCGAAGCTATGGCGACCTATTGCTCCTAGGTGGCGGCGGTCATCGCACAGGCAAGCAGGGCGGCTGTTGGCAGGAGCTTGAAGAATTCGCAAGGAAGCACTACAAAAACGCCCAAATTGCGGGCAAATGGGCAACACAGGACTGTATGACGCTTGACGGCATTCCCTATATCGGTCAGTACGCAAAGTCAACCCCCAACGTATTTGTAGCCACAGGCTTCAACAAATGGGGTATGACAAGCTCAATGGTAGCCGCCGATATTCTCTGTGAACTCACGCAAGGCAAGCAAAGCCCCTATTCCTCTCTCTTTTCGCCCTCTCGCTCTATTCTCCGCCCCCAGCTCGCCATAAACACCCTTGAATCCACAGTAGGTCTTATTACACCCACCGCCCCAAGGTGTCCCCACCTTGGCTGCGCCCTTAAATACAACCGTGCGGAGCATAGCTGGGATTGCCCCTGTCACGGCTCACGCTTTACCGAGCAAGGAGAGCTTATAGACAATCCCGCCACCGATGATAAAAGAATGTAGCCGATCCAAAGGACAGGAATATACAAAGCTTCTGTTGGAAATAATAGTATAAAATCTATAAACAGGAGACAATAATTGCTATGTTTAAACACGAAAAACAGCTATTTCATCCCGTAGAGGTGGAAAGACCTAATCCCCAGTACGCCGTTCTGCTTCAGGAACAGCTTGGCGGCGGTAACGGAGAGCTAAAGGCGGCAATGCAGTATATGTCACAAAGCTTCAGAATAAAGGATGCCGAGATAAAAGACCTTTTTCTCGACATTGCCGCCGAAGAGCTTGGGCATATGGAAATGGTGGCTCAGACCATTAATATGCTCAACGGTCACGACGTGGATGCTACAAAAATTCAAGCAGGCGAGGTACAGACCCACGTTCTGTTGGGACTTAACCCGGGGCTTATCAACTCATCGGGCTATTCCTGGACGGCAGATTACGTAACCGTTACAGGTGACCTGTGCGCCGACCTGCTTTCTAATATCGCATCCGAACAGCGAGCTAAGGTGGTATATGAGTATCTGTACCGTCAGATCGAGGATAAAAAGGTGAGAGAGACCATAGATTTTCTTCTCAACCGAGAGGAAGCCCACAACCAGATGTTCCGCGATGCCTTCAATAAGGTGCAAGAAACAGGCTCCAACCGCGACTTCGGTACTACCAAAGCGGCAAGAATGTATTTTTCAATGTCAAATCCGGGTCCAAATACCTTTGCTACAGGCGAAACACACGCACCGTCCTTTAAGTAATATAAAAAGGGGCAGTCTCAAATGCAAATTTGAGACTGCCCCGCTTTAGGGGATAGGCAGATTTGAGCAAGAAGCGTCGTTCTTCGAGGCGTGAGGCGTACAAAAGTACGTCGAGCCTCGAAAACGGCGGTAGAAAAAGTCCGATAAAAATTGAAATCCGTAAGGATTTCTACCTTATAACTGTCTCATCATTTTACGGACTTTTTCGGTCTTGCCAAATGTGACAACCCCTGCTTATCGTAATACTTCATATTTCGCTATTATAATATTTTATGATCTTCATTGCCTTTTCGTTGATATCCATTACCGCCGCAGTGTCTTTCCATATCAATAGATACGCTCCCTCACAGCTTTCATTACCTGTGGCATAAATAATATTGCTCGGCTTTTGCGATGCTAAATAAGCGGATGAATAAAGCCTAAGCCTCTCAATATCCTTGATTTTTATTTCGGCAATTTTCTTCGGATTTTTACCGTCATACATTCGCGTTACGGTCATAGTTCCCCCGAAAAGAGTTATTTTCATTTCCTCTTTTGTAAACCGCCACGTAAAAAATATGATTATCCATAGTGACAACGGAACAAAACACAGCAGGGGCAATATAAGTCTTATCCGTATTCCCACAGCAAAGACCGCTATGATCCAAGCTATGTAACAAAGTATCAAAAGGATTTTTCGTACGTTCATCCTTTTACCTTTCTTCTCTACCGTGTATTCAAAGGGTGAACCGTAGGAACCAAAGCCATCGTTATTCATAAAAACCTCACTGAATCTTTTGACTCATTTTTTGATTTGCGGTCAAAACCGCGATTTTTTGTACCCAAATGCCTTATGAATACCAAAATTGGTCAGGCAAGAGAGAATGACAGGATTTAAATCTGCGACTTCTACGTCCCGAACACTTGCACACTGGTTTTTTGACTACTTTTGTTGCCCTTTTGATGCTTCTAGTCCTAAAACCACGCTTTCGGATGCTCTCGTTCGCTCTATTTCCACACAGTCTAAGTCCGTAGAGGGTCAAAGGTGTGGTCAACCCGTGGCGAGTTATTTCTTCTGCCGTTAGTATACCATACTTTCAAGAAATGGTCAACCTCCTTCTCTCAAAACGCAAAAATTGATGCGCAGACGAAAGAAAAGAGGGGGTTTTTATATTGGCATAGGGAATAACCAAACCTATCGACTCACGATTTGACAGCTTGAAACAAAGCAAAGATATATAAGATTAGCTTGGCGGACAAGTAAATAAAATGATAACCTCCGACAAAAAGATACTTGTCGGAGGCTATTTAAAAAATATATTGTTATCTGCCTTAATTTCCGCCGGGGCCGTCTCTGCGCTCACGGGTATCGGGAACGTCGATTTTACCCTTGATATCACCGGGGCTCGCAAGAGGCTTTTTTTCTTTAGGCTCTTGCTCTTTTTTCATATCCTTATTTTCTGCCATATCCATCACTCCTTTCCTCTATTCAGTGTGCGCATTTTCAAATAATTCATTCAAGGTGTTGGTTGGAGGCAGACAACTGTGCCCTTTACAAACGTAATAGGTGGTCTTGCCATTTTTGAGCGGGTATTCTTTTGTTGGAGCATCCAAAGGGATGACAACCGCATCGGGCGGCAGCATAAGCGCCAAATCGCTTTTCTCTGTCTGTTCATCAAGTATGACCGTTACTTTCATCGGTGGCTTGACCTGCTCCAAAAGCGCCATCAAAAACATAGCGTGATTTGTAGGATACTGCGAGGCGATTTGCGCGAGGAAATCAAGCTGGCGCTCTGTCGCTGCTTTGTATCTTTCTTCATCGGTAAGGAAAGACAATCGAACAAGATTATAAGCCATCAGCGAATTTCCGCTTGGAATCGCACCGTCGTAGGTTTCTTTCGGTCGTATAATCAACTCCTCGTGGTCTTTGCCGTACAAATAAAATCCACCTGTATTGTCTCCAAAATCTGATATGACCTTATCGCATAGATGCTTTGCTCGATTCAAATATTCACGATTCAAAGTTACGCGATACAGCGACAGTTGTGCGAAAATATATGCGGCATAATCATCGAGAAATCCCCTTACGCCCTGTTTTTCCATATGAAAGCTGACAAAAAGCGTGTTGCTGTCACACAGATATTTCTGTATAAAGCAGTCAGCGTTTTGCGCGGCAGAAAGATATATTTCCTTTTTACTTACAAGATACAACTCACACATAGCGGCGATCATGAGACTGTTCCACGATGTTAATATTTTTTCGTCGCGATGAATAGAATACCGCTTTTTACGGTAATCGTTAAGCACTGACAGGAATAGCTCAACGGATTTGTCCGACGGATCGCTTCCCAACAGATTCGGGATATTCTTCCCTTCAAAATTACCCGTCTCCGTAATATCATAATGGCGGTTGAAACGCTCTCCGTCCTCTACGCCCAAAACTTTTGTAATTTCGGCGGGCGTAAACAGATAATATTTTCCTTCCTCGCCATCGCTGTCGGCATCCTGGGAGCTGTAAAAGCCGCCTTCAGGTGATGTCATTTCACGTAGAATATAGCTCGCCGTTTTTTCTGCAATGTCAAGATATAACGCTTTTTTCGTTACCGCATATGCTTTGCAATAGGCAAGAATCAGGAGCGCGTTGTCGTACAGCATTTTTTCAAAGTGAGGAACAAGGAACTTTTTGTCGGTGGAATAACGACAGAAACCAAAACCAATGTGGTCGAACATTCCACCACGATACATCTGCATCAGCGTATGCTCTGCCATGTCCAGATACGCGGCTGTTTTGTAACGCTCATAGTAGTGGAGCAAAAATAGCAGATTGTGCGGTGTCGGGAATTTCGGCGCCCGTCCGAAGCCGCCGTGTTTTTCGTCATATATGCGCTCGTATTGCGACACTGCTAAATGTGTCAGGTCTATATCTGCGGCGCTTGACGTAATCTCCGATTCGTTCAAATGCTTGATAATTTTCTCCGAATCTCGCAATAGCATATCACGGTCGGTCACCCATTTTTCGTGAATGGCGAGCAGAAGCTCCCGAAAGCCTATCATACCGCCGCGAGAAGTTTTGGGAAAATACGTTCCCGCAAAAAATGGCTTCTGCTCGGCGGTCATAAAGATGCTGGTGGGCCAGCCGCCGCTTCCGGTAAAGGCTTGACAAACTGCCATATAGACACTGTCGATGTCGGGGCGTTCTTCTTTGTCCACCTTGATGGATATAAAATATTTGTTTAGCAGCTCCGCAATTTCTTTATCCTCAAAGCTCTCGTGGGCAAGCACGTGACACCAATGGCACGCACTGTATCCGATGCTTAAAAATATAGGCTTGTCCTCTCTCGCCGCCCGTTCAAATGCCTCGTCACACCAAGGATACCAATCAACGGGATTGTCCTTGTGCTGAAGCAAATAGGGACTCGTTTCCTTTGCTAATCGATTGCTCATATCTTCACCTCCGTTATCCTTTTTATTTTCGGCATTTCTAAGGCAACCTATACGAGATTTTGGCAAGTATGCAAGATTTGAAAATGACAAATAATATTCATATCACAAATCGGAGGTAAAAAAGATGACGAAAGACGAAATGCCGGTTGGTTTCGCAATGGCGCTGGCGATGAATCCCGAAGCCATGCAGAAATTCGGGGCACTTAGCGAGGAACAAAAGCAACAGATCATCGCGGGAACACACGCCGTGAAAAGCAGAGATGAGATGCACCGATATGTAAACGCTCTTGTATCAAATAAACAAACCGATACCAAGGTATAAATCGAGGTATCGGCTATTCTCATTTCTTGCTATTAAAATTAGGATACTCAAAGAAAACAAATAATCCGAACGCTTCCCCAAGTAAGAGAACGTTCGGATTATTTTCGGTTCTATAATAAATGTTGGGGTGAAACCAACAGATATAGCGAAAAAAATGTAAAAAAACAAAAAAGAAAGAGCATATCTGAAAAAAATCTGATAAAATGTTAATTGACGAGAAAAACATTATCGGAGGTTTCAGATATG
>JAZOMG010000025.1:0-42982 GCA_045653705.1 Eubacteriales bacterium
GGTGGGGGATGGTGGATTCGGACCACCGAAGTCAGTGACAACAGATTTACAGTCTGCCCCCTTTGGCCGCTCGGGAAATCCCCCATATGGAGCTGGTGAACGGAGTCGAACCATCAACCTGCTGATTACAAATCAGCTGCTATGCCATTGAGCCACACCAGCGTCTTTCTCTGTCGCACCATCGCAACGTCATAGATTATACCACATATAAACTCGCTTGTCAATACCTTTTTTCAAATTTTTTATTATTTTTTATTATATTTTTAATTGACAATTATACTCATAATATGGTATCATTAAATACAGTGATTTTTTCATCATTAATATGGCAATAATTAATAAACAAAAAAGGAGAAATAAACATGAGCAACAATATTGATGCCACCTCTCTGTTCAATATCGGCTACGGTCTGTACGTTATCACATCTAACGACGAAAACCGCGACAACGGTCTTATAGTAAACGCTGTTATGCAGGTAACAAACACCCCTAACCGCATAGCGGTTGCTATCAACAAACAAAACTATTCCCACGACGTAATCAAATCGTCGGGCATAATGAACGTAAACTGTCTTTCTGTTAATGCTCCCTTTAGCGTTTTTGAGTGCTTCGGTTTTTCAAGCGGACGCGACACAGATAAGTTTGCGGGAAAAGAGGTAAAGCGTTCCGCAAACGGACTTGTATACCTTGACAGCTATATAAATTCGTATTTTTCCCTGTCGGTCGAAAGCTACACCGACCTTGGAACTCACGGTATGTTTATCTGCTCCGTAACCGAGGCCGTAAACGTTTCCAAAGAGGAAACTATGACCTATACCTACTATCACAAAAACGTAAAGCCCAAGCCTCAGACCGAAAAGAAAAAGGGCTACGTATGTAAGATATGCGGATACGTATATGAGGGCGATCCGCTCCCCGCTGATTTCGTTTGCCCTTGGTGCAAGCACGGGGCTGAGGATTTCGAGCCTATTAAATAATAAAACTATCGGGCAAGCCAAGGCTTGCCCGATAGTTTTATTATTCAGCTTCAGACACTTCCGCGCTGTCGCTCTTTTCTTCTTCAAGCTTCTTACCTAACATAGAGGGAAGCTGCATTCCCGCAAGGGTAAACACCTCGTCAAGAGGGGGTACGGATTTCATCATACCCGAGATAAAGTTTGCCGTTGAGGTCTTTCCGTCGGCATTCTGTCCGCCGTCCCATACGGTAACCTTATCGATCTTGATGTTCTTAACAGCGTCAACCTGTACGCGCATAAGGTCCTCAAGCTTATCAGCAATAAGGAGCTTGAGCGCCGCGTCCGCGTCTCCGCCTGCCGACTTTACGATCTCAGCAAAGCCCGCTGCCTGTTTTCTGAGTATCTCTTCCATACCGCGAGCCTCAGCTTCCATTTTTGCGTAGATAGCATCCGCTTCACCCTTTGCGCGGCGGCGTGTCTGCTCTGCCTCTGCCTCAGCGGCAAGCTCCATTTCCTTCTTTCTTGCCTCTGCGCGAACGATAATATCAGCCTCGAGAGTAGCCTGCTCTTTTGTACGTCTTGCTTCCTCGGCTGCCTGCTCTGCCGCATAGGATTCTTCAAGCGCCTTTGCCGCCTGTATCTTCTCTGCCGTTGTAGCTATCTTCATCGCCTCAGCCTCTTTTTCCTTAAGAGCCGCCTCGGACATAGCTATCTTCATCTTAGCCTCGTTTTCACCCTGAATAGCAACAGAGTTCGCCTCGGCTACCTTTATTCTCTGGTCCATACGGGCATTGGATTCACCGATAGAACCGTCTCTTTCCTGTTCCGCAACGCTCTTTTTAGCATCGTTTATCGCCTTTGCGGCAGCTTCCTTACCGAGAGCCGCAATATATCCCGACTCATCGCTGATGTCGGTTACGTTTACGTTGATAAGGCGCAGACCTATCTTTTTAAGCTCGGTCTCAACGTTGCTGCTGACCGCCGCCAGAAACTTATCTCTGTCTGTGTTTATTTCCTCAATATCCATCGTTGCGATGATAAGACGAAGCTGACCGAAGATTATATCCTTGGAAAGCTCCTGTATCTCGGAAAGCTGAAGTCCGAGAAGTCTCTCTGCCGCGTTCTGCATTACGCCGGGCTCTGTGGAGATACCTACCGTAAATCTTGAGGGAACGTCAATTCGGATATTCTGTCTTGACAGCGCGTTTTTCAGGTCAACCTGAATGGATATAGGCGTCAGATCAAGGTAAGAATAGGATTGGAACACGGGAATAACAAATTCCGCGCCGCCGTGGATACATTTTGCCGAGCGGTTGGTACCGTCCTTGTTCTTACCGATAGATCCGTAGATTACCATGATCTTATCGGAAGGACATTTCTTGTACCTTGTGCATACCCACACGACAAAGGACAGGACGATAACGACTATCGCCGCAATTAGGATGATTACTTCTGGTTTCATTTGATTTCCTCCATTGTATATATTTTTTTATTTTCTTTTTACTACAAGTGTGGTCTGACCGCTGACACCCACAACTATGACCTCACTGCCCGTGGGGATAGCCTCTCGGTCATCTGTGACCGCATCACGCTCAATATAAGAGCCTTGAAGCATAAGGTGTACCTTTCCCTCTCCGCTTCTTTCGGCGGGAATAATAAGCTGTACCTTTGCCGATACGCCTATGGCGTTTCGGTTATCCACGTTTCCGTCATTTCTCAGCTTCATAACAGCCTTGAAGATGAACGCAAGTCCGATCATAGTAGCAATACCGCAGACTGTGGAAACGAGTATCGTAAGCCAAAGCCTACACCCCGAATTATCCATAAGCACGCCTACCCAACCGAATACTACAAAAAACGCGATAATTCCTCGGACGGTAAATATTCTCAAGCCCTCAAGTCCCGCGCTGTCAACCACATCGGTCACCTCATCCGAGCCGAACACTCCGTCGGGAGTATCGCCGTCGGGAATATCGTCGGGCAGGTCATCTCCTATGCCGTCAGCCTCTGCCGAGTCTGCCCCTATAAGCATCAGCACGGTTTGTATAAGCAAGACAAGAGTTGCGGGTAATGCAATACAGGTAAAAATCTGACCCGCCAGGTTCATTGACGTAAACCATTCCACTATAAACATATTATTATTCCTTTCTTCAAATTAAAAAATCACAGTGATGAAAAAATATTTTGCGCGTTTCTGCGAAGCTGACCCGCAAAGTGGGCATACGCCATTACCTGTAATATGCCGCTTATTTGCGTTTTCGATACGGGAAGCCAATCTCCAAATTCCTCGGCAGTTCGCTTTGCCGCCGTCTCTACCGAATCGCTGTCACCTATATCTATTCGGTTTTCGGCAAGCATATCCACGTATTTATGATAAAGCTCATCATCACTTATAATATCGTCTCTCTCATCGTTAAGCGTTACGGTGGTAATACTTATAAGCTCGCATATCTGGTCTATCTGCAAGGATTCGCGAAGCATATTTATTATCACTATCCGCGCAAGCTGCTTTCTCGAATACATCCTGTGCGTTGGAGAGGAAACAAACCCTCGTTTTACCCAGTTTTGCACAAGATAGGGTTCAAGTCCCGTCATAATACAGACCTGTGAAAGCGTAAGCCCGCCTGCGGCAAAGATACTGTCAAAAAGCTGTTTTGAGCCGCCTTTTTTGTATTCCGAAACCTCTACGGTCATCCCGGGATAGGTCATCGACATACTCTCTCCCCCTCTCTTTCTTTATTCTTGATGTTATTATTATATCACACGGTCACGCGATTGTCAATAGAGGTTTTGTGATTTTTTGATATTTTCCCTTTTACACAAAACAGAACTTACGTTTTTATAACAGATATACAATTTTTGAAAAGAAAAAATACCGCATTTACCATCCCGAAAAAGACAGCAAAAACGGTATTTATTTCAAACTTATTAAATTGTAGACTTAATTAAAGAATAATGGTCTTAATAACTCCGTCTACCTTTCCCATGCAACAAGGACATACGTCATTGTCGGCATCAACGTCGTATACAGCGTAAAGGTAATCGCCCTTAGTGGCGCTTCCGCTCTGTACGCACTTACCAACGACCTCGTTTATCTTAGCAAGGTCAGCGTTCTTGGCAAGCACGCAAACTCTCTTTGCCCCTGCTCTATCCATAGTAAATCTGGGATAGTTTACGGAATTTACGATGTTTCCGTTTTCAAGGTAGTCGATAGTCTGCTTTGCAGCCATAACCGCGCAGTTATCCTCGGACTCGGCAGTAGATGCGCCAAGGTGAGGAATAGCAATTATGTTCTTATGTACGCCAATGGTATCCGCCGTGGGGAAATCGACAACATATTTAGCAACCTTACCGCTGTCAAGAGCTTCAATAAGGTCAGCCGTCTTAACGAGGGCATCGCGGGAGAAGTTAAGGAGCTTAACTCCGTCTTTCATCTTCGCAAAGGTATCCTTGTTGAACATACCCTTTGTATCGGCAGTTGCGGGAATATGAAGAGTAAGGTAATCAGCCTCGGCATATACCTCATCGTAGCTTTCCGCTTTCTTAACGGTAGGAGCTAAGAGCTTTGCCGCCTCGGAAGAAAGGAAGGGGTCATAACCGACAACTTTCATACCGAGAGCGTCTGCCGCATTGGCAACAAGGCGTCCGATAGCGCCAAGACCTACAACACCGAGGGTCTTGCCCATTATCTCGCCGCCTGCAAAGGAAGATTTGCCTTTTTCTACTTTCTTTGCCGCATCAGCGTCACCCTCGAGGGTCTTTGCCCACTCAATGCCGCCCACAATGTCTCTTGCCGCAAGGAAAAGTCCCGCAAGAACTATCTCCTTAACGCCGTTTGCGTTAGCACCGGGAGTATTGAATACAACGATACCCGCATCCGCGCACTTGTCAAGGGGAATATTGTTTACACCCGCGCCTGCGCGAGCTATGCACTTAAGGCTCTCGGGAAAAACCGTTTCGTGAAGATCAGCCGAACGAACGAGCACCGCGTCTGCGTTTGCAACGTCCTCGCCAACCGTATATTTAGCCGCGTCGAAGTTATCTGTTCCGATCTTGGCTATCTTATTCATAAGCTGTATATTATACATATCAGTGACCTGCCTTTTTATTTACTGCTTGGGGTTATTCTTTGCAAATTCTTTCATAAACGCAACAAGCGCCTCTACTCCCTCGTAGGGCATAGCGTTGTATATGGATGCTCTCATACCGCCGACAGAACGGTGTCCTTTAAGGTTCTTAAGACCTGCCTTACCTGCCTCGGACGCGAACTTCTTATCAAGGTCGGCGTCACCCGTAACAAAGGTAACGTTCATCATAGAACGGCTGTCAGCCTTTACGGGAGCTATGTAGTAATCCTGACTGTCAAGGTAATCGTAAAGAACAGCAGCTTTCTTTACGTTCTTCTCTTTCATAACCTCAAGTCCGCCCATACCGAGTATCCACTCGTAAACGAGCTTAGCCATATAAATGGTGTAGCAGGGGGGAGTATTATACATAGAGCCGTTTTCAGCCATTGTCTTCCACTCAAGCATTGTGGGCATCTTGGGGTCTGCGTATCCGAGAAGGTCCTCGCGTACGATAACGAGTGTAAGTCCCGCAGGCGCCATATTCTTCTGCGCTCCCGCATAGATAACACCGAACTTGCTTACGTCAACAGGCTCGGAGATAATGCAAGAGGACATATCCGCAACAAGGGGAACGTCTCCCGTGTCCGGAACGTAGCCGTACTTTGTGCCGTATATGGTATTATTGTAGCAAACGTGAACGTAGGACGCGTCGGGTCTTACCATATCCTTTGTAACCGTGGGAATATGGTCGAAGTTATCCTCTTTTGTGGTAGCGATGCACTTAACGTCATAGCCCATCTTCTGAGCTTCCTTAAATGCCTTGCCCGAGAACTGTCCCGAAACAACGTAGTCAGCCTTGCCTGTTCTTCCGATAAGGTTGAGGGGCACTGCCGCGAACTGTGTGGACGCGCCGCCCTGCAAGAAGAGCACCTTGTAGTTATCGGCAATATTCATAAGCTTACGAAGCATAGCTTCCGCGTCATTTATAATAGCTTCATAATCCGGAGAGCGGTGGGACATCTCCATTACCGACATACCTGATTCGCCGTAGCAAACAAGCTCGGACGCTGCTTTTTGAAGTACTTCTAAGGGGAGCATGGAAGGACCCGCCGAAAAATTGTAAACTCTGTTCATTTTCTATGAACCTCCGTAATTAAATGAAACTTTCGCCGTTCTTGTCTAAAACGATACGAATATAGATATTATTATATATTTTTTTGTCAACGCCGTCAATAGCTATGAAAACTTTTTTATTTCGTTTGGTCAATTTCTACATTTTGTAAAATATTTTAAATATTTGTTTGTCGATTTTATGCAATTTGTCAGCAAATTAACAAACACAAAGTCATTTTATAATGATAAGCTCCTCGGCGTACGGCAAAGACGCTATCCAATCGCAATATGTATGCCATTCGGCAAGCTTGTGAGACTTGCGGGCGTAGTACATATTTATGAGATTTTCATAGTTCATAGTCACAGTTCTCATCTGATTGTAGCTTGACGGAAGAAGCTGTATCATATTGTGCCAAGGCTGGCGGTCTTCTTTATTGTCGCAGAATTTTACTCTCTCGGCTTCAAGAAAGGCAATAAGGCTATCAAGCGCCTCCAATGCGTTTTCGTCAAGCCTGTCGCAGGAGAAATCCGCGCGTTCAAAGGGCTTTGAGTGTATCTTGTGCATAGTACTTGTAGAGTTTGCCACAGTACCCACCTTATAGGTATCAAATTCCTTCCACCAATAAAGGGGAGCGGTTATATCCACAGAAACGAATATCTGACGGAGAAATTTCCTGTGGTCGCTTCCCGCTCTGGCAAGACGGCGTGCAAGGTCGAGGTCGTTCTCTCCGAGAATATAGTTCCCGTCCCCGTCATATTCGCTGTCCATTCTTCCCCAGCTGTTCATAGGGTTGCGCGCGCCTCTTATGGCGTTTTCCAGATTCATCACCGATGTGCGTTCTATCTTTATCATTTTCTGTCTCCTTTATATTTCACAGTCAAGGACTACTCTTGTCTCAATGACCGAACGAACGTACTTGGATACCTTGAGATGCTCGGGATGCTCGGCATAGTACGCAAGGGTCTCCATACTGTCGAACTCGGTAAGGAGCATAAGGTCCATAGACATATCCGTATGCTTTACGTCAAAGCCTATCTCCATTCTCTTTATCTCGGGAATTATGGGCATAAGAGCGTAAAGGTGTTCCCTTACCCACTCCATATTTTCAAGCCGTGTTTTTCCCTCTGCTTCATCCTTGAATTTCCACATAACAACGTGTCTTATCATCTGTCTGCACCTCTTTTTTGTAAAATAACGATTATTTACTGTAATGATATCACATTTTCGTCGAAAAGTCAATTGACTTTTTGCTATTTTTATGTTATTATATTAATTGAACTGTTTATTATGCTAAATATCACTCTCGGAGGTATCAATAAATGCTTAACGACAGACTTGTTTCCTACTCGGGTGTTCAGCCAAGCGGAAACCTGACTATCGGAAATTATTTGGGCGCTATCCGTAATTTTTCGCTCTATTCCGAAAAGTATAAAACCTTTTACTGCGTTGTGGACGAGCATGCCATAACCGTCCGTCAGAACCCTGCCGAGCTTCGCCGCCGTACTTATGAAACGCTGGCGCTGTATATGGCTTGCGGTCTTGACCCCGAAAAAAACACCCTGTACGTGCAGTCTCACGTTCACGAGCACGCGGAGCTTGCTTGGATACTTAACTGCTACACGATGTTTGGCGAGCTATCCAGAATGACACAGTTTAAGGATAAGAGCGCAAAGCACTCTGACAACATAAATGCGGGGCTCTTCACCTATCCTACCCTTATGGCGGCTGACATTCTCCTTTATCAGACCGACGTTGTTCCCGTGGGCATCGACCAGAAGCAGCACGTTGAGCTCTGCCGCGATATTGCGGAGCGCTTCAATCAGCTCTACCCCAACACGTTTACCGTGCCCGAGCCTATCATCGCTCAGTCGGGTAAGAAAATAATGTCTCTGTCCGACCCCACAAAAAAGATGTCAAAGTCCGATGAAAACGCAAATGCCGTTGTTTATATTCTCGATGACAGAGATACTATAATTCGCAAATTCAAGAGGGCTGTCACCGACTCCGACACCTGCGTACGGTTTGCCGAGGGCAAGGACGGCATAAACAACCTGATGACGATATACTCCTGCTTTACAGGCAAGGAATTTGACGAGATAGAAAAGGAATTTGAGGGTCGCGGATACGGCGACTTCAAGCTGGCTGTGGGCGAGGTCTGCGCTGACGCTCTCGCTCCCGTACAGGCTGAGTTCGCAAAGCGGCTTGCCGACAAGGGTGAGCTTGAAGCTCAGATGAAGAGAGGCGCGGAGGAGGCATCCTACTATGCCCGCCGCACACTCGGCAAGGTGCAGAAAAAGCTTGGATTTGTAAAAATCTGAATATAAACGGCTTACGGCAGCCGTTATTATATAAAACAACTGTGAAAATTTTTTGAAAGGTATGGTCTATTTCAATGGAACAGGCAAAGCTCAATCAACTGAAAAAAACCGCCGCTCAGATACGCCTCGGTATACTTGAGGGCGTTCACGCGGCAAGCTCGGGACATCCCGGCGGCTCTCTCTCTATCGCGGAGATAATTACGTACCTCTATTTTGAGGAAATGAACGTAGACCCCGCAAACCCCAACTGGAGCGACCGCGACCGTCTCGTTCTTTCCAAGGGACACACCGCTCCCGCTCTCTATGCGGCTCTGGCTGAAAAGGGATATTTCTCCCGTGACGAGATAAAGAATCTCCGTCAGGCAGATTCCTTTCTTCAGGGTCACCCCGATATGAAGGGCACTCCCGGCGTTGATATGGCCACAGGCTCTCTCGGTCTTGGCTTCTCTTCCGCTTGCGGTATGGCGCTTGCGGCAAAGATAGACGGAAAGGACTTCCGCACCTACGCTATTATCGGTGACGGAGAAAGCGAAGAGGGACAGATCTGGGAGGCTTGTATGTTTGCGGCTCACTATAAGCTTGATAACGTATGCGCTATCTTCGACTGGAACGGACTTCAGATAGACGGACCCGTTGCAGAGGTTATGAACCCCACTCCCCACGATACAAAGCTTGAAGCATTCGGCTTCCACGTTATCTGCATTGACGGTCACGACTTTGAGCAGATAGAGGCGGCTTTCGCGGAGGCAAGGACGGTTAAGGGCAAGCCCACCGCTATCATCGCAAAGACCGTCAAGGGTAAAGGCGTCTCATTTATGGAAAATCAGGTAGGCTGGCACGGCTCTGCTCCCAACGACGAGCAGTACGCTGTGGCAGTAGCCGAAATTAAGGCATCAATGTAAGGAGAAAGAAAAATGGCAGAAAAGATTGCAACAAGAGAAGCATACGGCAATGCGCTTGCCGAGCTTGGTGAAAAATACGATTTCGTAGTTCTCGATGCCGACCTTGCGGCGGCTACCAAAACAGGTACCTTCAAAAAGAAGTTCCCTGAAAGATTTTTTGATTGCGGTATTGCCGAGGGCAATATGATGAGCGTTGCGGCAGGTATCGCTCCAACGGGTAAGGTAGTATTCGCGTCCTCTTTCGCTATGTTTGCGGCGGGACGAGCTTACGAGCAGGTAAGAAACTCCATCAGCTACCCCCATCTTAACGTAAAAATAGGCGCAACTCACGCGGGAATCACCGTTGGTGAGGACGGCGCTACACACCAGTGTATCGAGGACTTTGCCCTTATGAGAGCTATCCCCGGTATGACGGTCATCAACCCCGCCGACGCTGTTGAGGCAAGAGCGGCTGTTGAAGCGGCTATCAACTTTGTAGGACCTGTTTATATGCGCTTTGGAAGATATGCCGTACCCGTTCTCAACGACAAGGAGACCTACAAGTTTGAGCTTGGAAAGGGTGTAGAAATGAGAGACGGCTCCGACCTTACCATAATTGCCACAGGTATGATGGTAGGCATGGCGCTTGAAGCGGCAGAGACACTTGCGGCTAAAGGAATTTCCGCCCGCGTTGTAAATATTCACACCTTGAAGCCTATCGACAAGGATATTATCCTTAAGGCGGCAAAGGAGACAGGAGCTATCGTTACCGCTGAGGAGCATTCCATAATCGGCGGACTCGGCTCTGCTGTTGCCGAGGTCGTTGGCGAGGGCTGTCCCGTTCCCGTTGTACGTCTCGGAGTTGACGACAAGTTCGGTCACTCTGGCAAGGTTCCGCCTCTCCTTGAAATGTACGGTCTGACCCCCGACAACATTGTAGCTAAGGCTGAGATCGCTCTCGGACTTAAGAAATAATTTAATCATATTCATAGAAAACAGGAGCTGTAGCATCCAAATGCAACAGCTCCTGTTTTCATATTTTAGGTGTATTTCATATCTCCGATTTGTTTACGTTCTTTTTTATTTTTCTTACGTCGCGGAGCATTCTGAAGGCATCTCTGAGGACATTTACCTTAGAGGCTCTGTGATTCAGCACCTTAACGGGTATTTCGTTTATGCCGTAGCCTAGCTTCGACGCCCACATTATGACCTCGAAATCAAAAGCAAAGCCGTCCACCTTACATCTGCTAAAAATATCCCTTGCCGCCTCTCGGTCAAACGCCTTACAACCGCATTGAGAATCACTGAGCTTAAAGCCACCCATAGTGCCAAGCAACTTTATATACACCTTTGAAACAAAGCGTCTCCAGCGGGTATACCCATGGTAACCGTCCGTTCCGAGATTTCGAGAACCTATCATCATTTTCGGAGCTTCACTTTTTTCGGAGTCAAAATAGAAATCGTAAAAATCCTTTATAACCTCTACTCCGTAAGCAAGGTCGGCATCGGTAAACATAACCAGCTCGCCCTCGGCGCGCATAACGCCCTCTCTTACGGCGCTTCCCTTTCCTCGGTTTTCACCGTACCCTGTCAGCTTGACGTGGGGAAGCTCCAAAGTCCGTACTATATCCGCGCTTCCGTCGGTAGAGCCGTCGTCGGAAAATATTATCTCGTAAGACGGAAAGGTCTCCGACATATAGTGCGAAAGTCTCCGCGCCGTATCCGCGATTATAAGGCTTTCATTATACATAGGTATCACTAAAGATATCTTCATTTCCACTCCTAAAATGTCATTCTTTTATATACTCGGCAATGACCATATCCACTTCTGTCGTAAGGATGTCAATACCGCAAAGCTTGTCTCGGTCGGCAGGCGAGGTGCGCCAGTAATAGGGTGTCATCGAGAAAAGGGCAAGGATATTATCATTGCCCGACACGGTCATGTCGTGACGCACTCTCTTTTCTCCCACAAGTCTCATATTTTTAGGCATGTCAGCCCGCCCATCGTTTTCCTTGGTCTTTTCATATATCACCGATTTAAGCCCCATAAGATGCTCAATACCCGCATAAACCACAAAAAGCCTACCGCCGTCCTTAAGCACTCGGCTAAATTCATCCTCTGCGCAGGGGGCAAAGATGTTTACAACGCAGTCGGCGCTCTTATCGGCAAAGGGCAAGGCGAAAACGCTTCCCACAGTGAAAAACGCGTTGTCAAGTCCCATAGCCGCGCCACGCTTTGCTGCCGCCTCGGCGGCGTGCTTTGATATATCCGCCCCCGCAACGTAAAAGCCTCTCTGGGCAATAGCCGTTGAATAATAGCCCTCTCCGCACCCCGCATCGATAACAAAAGCATCCTTTGGCAGGTTGCTGCAAATTGCCTCGCAAAGCGCTTCGGCGGCGGGGCGGTAATATCCGAGGTCAAGAAAATTCTTCCTTGCCATAACCGCCGCCTTGCTGTCTCCGCTGTCGGTATAGCCCGAGGGCATCATATTTACGTAGCCCTTTGCCGAAAGGTCATAGCAGTGCTTACGGGCTCCCTTGCAAACAAGGCTTATATTGCCCCCTTGTAAAAGCTCCTGCTCGGCTCCGCATATGGGGCATTTCATTTTGCTTATTATCTCTTTGCAGGGTATTATCCTTTTCATCTTATTTCCTATCCTGTTGCTCGTAGTCAGCCTCTATATAGTCTGCCGTTTTATCCTTTTCTCCTTTGTAGATAGGTAACTCAAACCAGAAGGTCGAGCCTATACCTACCGCGCTCTGAACTCCGTAGCTCGCCCTGTGAAGCTCCAACGCCTCTTTGACGATAGACAGTCCGAGCCCCGTGCCGACGGTTGCGCGCTTGTGAACCTTATCGACCTTATAGTATCTCTCCCATATTGCCGAAAGCTGACTTTCCTCAATGCCCTCTCCCGTATCGGTAACGCTTATTCTCACTCGGTCATCGGTTACACTCTGACTTACGGATACCAGCTTATCCTCACCCGTATAGTTTACAGCATTGTTTATAAGATTGTATACCACTTGAAGTATCATACCTCTGTCGGCTGACACATGGGCGTCACAGTCGGCAGAAAATTCTATTTTATATCCGTCCTGCATTGTAAGGCGCTCGTACCTTTGCATAGTCTCCCTTACGGTAGCCGTAAGGCTGAACACCTGAAACTCGGGCTTTCTTGTTCCCGCCTGTATTCTTGATAGGTCAAGCATATCGTTTACAAGGTCGGAAAGTCTTGAGGTCTCATCAATTATTATCTGTATATTCTCCGCCGTATTCTCACCCGGTATATCCCTCATAACCTCGCCGTAACCCTTTATCATAGTAAGAGGGGTGCGCAGGTCGTGGGATATATTTGAGATAAGCTCCTTTTGAAGATTATCGGTTTTCGCAAGCTCTTCCGAGGCGTAATTCAGCGTATCGGCAAGCTCGTCTATCTCGCGGTATCCTACCACTGCCGAGAAATCGGCGCTGTATTCTCCCTTAGCCAGGCGCTTAGCCGACTCGTTCATCTTAACGATGGGCTTTGTAATAAGCTTTGACATAAAGCCCGCCGTTACGAGCGCCAATAAAAACAGAATAAGACCTATGCAGATAAACTGATTTTTAATGGTCTGCGTGACCGCCGCCACAGGGGTAAGCCCCGTGCTTTGCACAATCATAAAATTACCCGCATCGGTATTCTTTACCGTTACGTATATGGCTTGCAGGCGGTATGAGCCGTTTCTGATATAAGGAAAATCTCCGCCCTTTCCATAGTTATCCTTAACTATTCTCAGCTCTCCCTCATCGTTATGTGACCCGTGAGCTGCAAGGGCGATATAATTGCCGCCGTTATCGACAGCTCTTGAATAAAGCCCTTGAAAGTTTCTGACTATGGCGTGATTTACAGGCTCGTTAGTCGCCTTGGCGTAAAGCACTATTTTGGGGTTATTGTCCGCGATATTGCATATCCAGATGTCCTCATAATACTCGGTGGAATGCTCATCGGCTATATTTTCAAGCGCTCCTGTATTCTTAAGCTCTCCCGATATTAAAAGAGAGACGTTTTCAAGCTCGTTAAACTTATTCGCTTGATAAAAGTAGGTCAGCGTTTGTACCTGAAAAAACCATATAAGCCCCAAGGCAATACCGATAAAGGCGATGAGAATGGCGTACATCTTCCATTTTATTCCGTATCGGCTTCTCTTTTTTGTTTCCTTTTCGGTGCGGGTCATATCCTTAGCCCTCAAATCTGTAGCCTACTCCCCGCAGGGTAACTATAAGCCCCGCATAACGTCCAAGGCTCTTACGGAGTAGCTTTATATGGGTATCAAGCGTCCTCACGTCTCCAAAGAAATCATAGCCCCAAACGTCGCTTATCAGCTTTTCTCTTGACAGCGCCACGTTTCTGTTTTCAAGCATATAGAAAAACAGGTCGTATTCCTTAGGCGACATATCAATGCGCTCTCCGTCTATAAATACAAGCCTTGCCGTAACGTCAGCCCGCAGACCGCCGCCGTCAAGCTCAATGACTACGTTCTCCTTTTTCGGATTTTCGGAATAGCTCTTGCGAACGCGCTTCATAACCGCCTCGACCCTCAGCATAAGCTCCTTTGGCGAAAAGGGCTTGACCACGTAATCGTCGATTCCAAGCTCGAAGCCGTTTATCCTGTCGTATTCCTCGCCCCTTGCCGAAAGCATAATTATCGGTACAGAGGATATTTTTCTTATCTCCCTACACGCCGAAAATCCGTCAAGCTCGGGCATCATTATGTCCATTATTACGATATCAAACTCCTGAGTACGGCAAAGATGCACGGCTTCCATTCCGTCTGCCGCTTCTGTCACCGTATATCCCTCAAACTCGGCGTATTTTTTTATTATAGACCGTATCCGCGCCTCATCGTCAACTATTAAAATATGATACATATAAGTACCTCCAAAATATGTAAAACGGGGCTGACCTCAGCCATTGTGACAGCCCCATTATTTAATTCACTCGCCTTTTGTGATCTTCTCTAAGCTTTCATTCACCACGCCTATAGGTATAGCGAAGCCCAAGCCCTCGATACCCGTATCCGATTGCTTTGCGTTTACGATTCCGATAAGCTCGCCCGACATATTGAAAAGTCCGCCGCCCGAATTACCGGGATTTATCGCCGCGTTTGTCTGCATTAGGGTCATTTCATATCCGTCTACCTTTATCTTTCGGTCAAGGGCGCTTATTATGCCGTTTGTAACAGTACCCCCAAGAGTGCCCAAGGGGTTTCCTATTGCTATAACATCCTGTCCGACCATAAGCTCTTTATTACTTCCGCGGGCAGGGGTAAGACCTGTGGCGTTTATCTTTATTACCGCGATATCGTTTGCAACGTCACTGCCAATGGTATATGCCGAAAATTCGCTACCGTCGGTAAGACGAACGGTAATGTTTCTTGCGTCCTCTATTACGTGATGATTGGTAACAATATAGCCGTCCTCACGTATTATAACACCGCTTCCCGCTCCGCTTGTAACGTACTGGCCGTAAAATCTGTCGGTAACGATATTGGTAGTGGTTATCTCCACAACGGTGTCCGCCACAAGATCAACGACCTGAGGAATAGACATATTCTCAGAGTAGCCTGTACCTGTGGATATATCCAATTCTACGCCATCAATTCTTTGCGTACTGTCTGCTCCGCCCGATGACGGCAACCGCTCATCCCCGTTATTCTCCGGCACTCCGATTTCTATTTGTATATTGCCAAGCTCCATAATGGTTCTGCCTATCCATATAAGTCCGTCTACGGCAAACATACCGAGAAGTCCGCCGAGAGACGTGATAAGGAGCGCAATTGAAACGATTACCGCTATAAGTCCTATACCGATAGAACGCTTACGTTTACTGCTTTTTTCTTTTTTGGGATCTGCCTGACCTCCGCCTGAGGAGTGGGGCGGAGTATATCCGTAGGAGCTTTGCGCTCCCCCCTCGCTTATCTTCTGCCGAAGCGTCTCGCCACTATCCGTCTCTTGGCGGCAAGCTTCTTCCTCTTTTTGACAAGACGTCTGCGCTTCGCCATCAGCTTCACGCCCTTGAATACAAGCTGTCTGCGCTTCTTGCGCATAGCCTTCTTGACCTTCTTTACTTTCTTTTTCAGCTTTTTCCTCGCCTTGTTTATCATCCACAGAGCGCTTATAATTCCCATATTCTTTGTCCTCCGTATTTAAATTTTTTTCTTCTTCATTAAACTCGGACTCTTGGAAACCCTTACTCATACTAACCTCCATGCCGCATAGTTTTTACACGTTCATTATAGAATTTCATTGTGACAGTTTTTTGACGGATTTGACAATGATAGCTGAATTTGCAAAAAATCCCCAAAAAACATTTTAAAATTAGCTTTTTCGGTTGTTTTTGACCGAAAAATCTGCTATAATAAATGTGAGCTTAACTTAAACACCGTTTAGGGAGCGAAGCGGCTTCCTTTATCTTATTTTACACTAATCCCGACCTTTCTGTCAAGTCCTTATTTAATATAATTGGAAAAATTCCTTGATTTTATTCGAGTTGTTAATAAACAGCTTTCCACAGAGGAGCGTTTGCTATGATAAATCTTTTATACGGCGCCTACGGCAGCGGCAAGACCACCGCTATTCTGAACCAAATAAAGCGTGACACCGACAGGGGAATACCTACCTTTTTGATAGTTCCCGAGCAGGAAGCGGTGCAATCGGAGCGCGCTACCCTTTTAGCTCTTCCAAGCTCCTCTCAGCTAAAGCTTGAGGTGCTCAGCTTCTCACGCCTTTATAACCGCCTTTGCCGTGAGTATGGCGGTCTTTCCTACCGATATATAACCAAGCCCATAAGGCATTTGCTTATGTGGCAGAATATGCGTGAGCTTGCTCCCCTTTTACTTGAATATAATAAATTTTCCCGGCGGGATGCTTCTATTTGCGAGGTGATGCTGTCTGCCGTTGCCGAATGTAAGGCGTGCGGTGTCACACCAAAGCAGTTAGAAAACGTATCGCGCGAGCTTTCGGGGGATAGCCCTCTGTCAAAAAGGCTTTCCGACCTTGCGCTGATATACGCAAGCTACGACAATCTCATCTCCCAGAGCTACAGCGACTCTGCCGATGATATTTCGAGACTTTACGAGCTTTTGGGGCAGTATGATTTTTTCAAGGGCGCTAACGTATATATCGACTCCTTTACCTCATTTACCCCCGAAGAGCATCGGGTAATAGAGCGTATCTTTAAAGGGGCTGACAACGTGACCGTTACCGTTCCTCTGCCCTCTCCCGACACAAACGACATAAGCACGGCAAGTATAAAAAGCTCTGAACAAAGGCTTATCGCCTCAGCAAAGCGACACGGCGGATATAGCCACACTGTTCTTAAGGGCAACCGCAGAGCACGCTTCGGCACTCTGGGCTTTGTTTCCGAAAATCTTTGGCGGCTCGACCTTTCCGAGGGTGAGCGCCGCATACTTAACGACGGAAGCGTTACCATGGAGATATGCGACACCCCCTATGCCGAGGCGGAAGCGGCGGCAAATCATATCCTGGAGCTTCTGCGCAGGGGCGAGCGTTGCAGGGATATTCTTATTCTTATGCGCTCTCCCGAAAATTACCGAGGAATAATAGAGCCTGCTCTCGATAAAAACGCTATTCCCTTTTATTTTTCCGAAAAGACCGATCTTTTATCTCTTCCTCCTGTAAAGCTTTTATTTTCCGCTCTGCGGATAAAGCAATACAATTGGCAAAAAAACGACGTTATCACCCATATAAAAACAGGTCTTTATTCTTTCCCTATCCGCTCAGCGGACCTCTTTGAGGAATATCTCGAAACCTGGAATATCCGTGGCGCGGCGTTCACCGACGGCGATGGCTGGACTATGAATCCCGACGGGTACGTAAAGGAGCTTTCTCCAAGAGGAAAAGAAATACTCAGCGCCGCAAACGCTGTGCGCTCGGAGCTTTTGGAAATTCTCGAACGCTTCTTTATTCTGCTTGACGCCGCTGAAAACGTGGGCGAGATGTGCCGCGCGGTATACAGCTATTTTCTTGATATCGGGCTTGAAGAGCGACTTTCCGAGCTTGCCGCCGCAGAGGCGAAGCGTAAAAACGCAAAGGGCGCGGCTGACCTTAAAGCCATCTACGGAGTGATATTGAACAGCCTTGCCGACATTGCCGCCGCGCTTCCCGAGGAATCGGTGACTACCGAGGAATTTTTGCTTATTTTAAAGACGGTATTCGGTCAGACCGAGATAGGAACTATTCCTACGTCTGTTGACGAGGTAGTCATAGGCTCTGCCGCTACCGCTCGCCCCTCAAATCCCAAGTACGTTTTTGTTTTAGGGCTTTGCGAGGGTGAATTTCCTGCCGAGGTAACCGACAGCGGTATATTTACGTCGGCTGACAGAAAAGCCCTCTCGGATATGAATATCGAGCTTTCTTCAAATGCCGATACACGCTCGTCCGATGAGCTGATGTACGCTCAAAGGGCGTTCTCTGCCCCCTCTGACGGACTTTATCTGTTTACGTCGTCCGCGGAGCTTAACGGGCGCTCCCGTACCCCCTCTATGCCCTTTAACCGCGTAGCCGCCCTGCTTCGCGACTACACGCCCCACAGATATTCGGGTAACGACCTGCGCTATATTTCGGGCGCGCCGCGAAGCGCCGCCGCCCATCTACGTACTCTTTCAGGTACTGCCCAGGGCGAGGCGCTTCGCACGGCGCTCGGCGACTATCTGCCCGACACCGAACGTCTGTCGGATATGTCGGTATCGGCAGACAAGGACTTGACCGTTTCAGAAGAAAGTGTACGTCTTGCTCTCGGCAACGGCGTTTTCTCTTCCTCACGTTTTGAAAAATACGTAAGCTGCCCTATGTCCTACTACTGTTCAAGTGTGCTGAAGCTCCGTGAAAAGGTCAATTCGGATTTTCTTTCCTCGGATATGGGCACCTTCGTCCACGCCATACTTGAAAAAATAATACATTTTGCCACAACGAAAAATGAAAACGGCGAGCTTCCTACAGACAGCGAGATAGAGGCAAAAACAGAGGAAGCTGTGCTTGAATATATCGACAGCGTATCCCCCCGTGAGCTTAAGCGGTCAAAAAGACTTGCCCACATTTATGACAGGCTAAAAAAGCTGGCTATGCTTATGGTAAAAAACATCGTAAAGGAATTTTCGGAAAGTGACTTCCTACCCGAATACTTTGAGCTGTCCATCGACGGAAAAGAGCAAAATCCACCGCCTATGGAGATAGCCATAGACGACGGATTTAAGGTATCCTTTATAGGCAAGATAGACCGCGTAGATATTTACCGAGACAAGGGAAAGGTATACGTGCGTGTTGTTGACTACAAAACGGGAAGCAAGATATTTTCTCTTGACGACGTTGACCACGGCATAAATACCCAAATGCTTCTTTATCTGTTTATGCTCTGTAAAACGCCCGATTCGGAATTTTGCCGCTCTCTTGGTCTTGCGGACGGAGACACACCCACCCCCGCAGGTATTATGTACCTGTCAGCGGACATTCCCACACTGCAAGCAACGGCGACGCTTTCCCCTGAGAAAGCCGAGAAAATGGCGGCGGACAAGCTAAAAAGAAGCGGGCTGTTACTTAACGACCCCGATGTTCTTAAGGCTATGAACCGAGAGCTGTCAAAGAAATTCCTTGCGGGAATATACCAAAAGAAGGACGGACAGATAGTAGGCGATGCGCTTACATCGGCTGATGAATTTGAAGTGCTGTACACACAGATAAACGATACGGTCAAAAGTATTATAACCGAGCTGAGAAAGGGCGTGGCGGGGGCTTCGCCTCTTCGGTACGGAAAGAACGACCCCTGTGAATTTTGCAAAATGAAGCCTGTTTGCCGCAGAGAGTGAGGAAGATATGTCACAAAATACTTCAACAGAAAGAAAATGGACAAGCGCCCAGACTGCCGCCATTAACACACGTGGCAGAACTCTGCTTGTCAGCGCGGCGGCAGGCTCGGGAAAGACCGCCACGCTTACCGAACGCATAATAAGAAGCATTACCGACAAGGATGCCCCTGCGGACGTATCGAAAATGCTTATCGTTACCTTTACCCGCGCGGCGGCAACAGAGCTTAAGGAAAGGATATTCAAGGCTCTGTCCGATGAGCTTGCGAAAAATCCCGCCGACAGGCATCTGAACGAGCAGCTCATAAAGCTTGGAAGCGCCAACATCTGCACCATAGACTCCTTTTATCTCAATCTTATCCGTCAAAATTTCTCCGCCCTCGGCATATCAGCCTCGGGCAGAGTTGCCGATACCTCTGAGCTTGCTCTGCTAAAAAGCTCGGCAATGGATGAGACCATAGATATACTCTATGATACCGATGCCGATTTTCCCGCCTTTGCCGAGTGCTTTATCCGAACTAAGAGCATAAACCGCCTGTCCGAGCCTATGTTAGCTCTTTACGACGATATTGCGTCCTGCCCCGAGGGAGTAGAATTTATCAAGGACACCGCCTACCGTCTCAGAGCCGATGCGGAAAGTGAAAAAAACTTTCTTCAAACCGAATTTGGCAGGATAATCCGCCGAGATCTTATATCGAAATTCGAATACTATCTTACAGTCCTTAACGATGCCTTTGAGCATTCGGAAAGCAACGCCGACACTTTTGGAAAGCGGTCTGCGGCTTATGCTTACGATGCCGAGTTCTGCCGAGGCGTTCTTGGGCTTCTTCGGGACGGCACCGTTCACTATGACAGGCTTCGCCTGTTGTTCCTCTCCTATCTCCCTCTCAAAATGGGAGCGGTAAAGGCAACAGAGGAGGACGAGAGCTCCCTGTTCTACAAGGCGGAACGGGGTAAGATAAAGGATGACATTAGGGATATTTGCGCCTCGCTCTTTTCAAGGGACAACCGAGAGCTATGCGGTGAGATGTGCGAAACAGCCAAAAACATCGATATTCTTTATTCTCTTCTAAAGGATTTTTCCGTCCGCTTTTCCGAGGAAAAGAACAGGCGCGGTATTATGGATTTCGATGACATAAAGCGATATACCTTACAGCTTCTCGTAGCTCCCGACGGCTCTCCCACAGAGCTTGCCAAGGACTACGCAGAGCAATTTACAGACATCTACATCGATGAATATCAGGACGTTGATCTTGTTCAGGACCGCATCTTCTCCGCTATATCGAAAAACAACCGCTTTATGGTTGGCGACATCAAGCAGAGCATCTACGGCTTCAGAGGAGCAGAGCCTAAGGTCTTCGCCGCCTACAAGGAAAGCTTTACGCCCTATTCTCTAAAGTCGGCAGACAGCTCTGACGGAACGACTGTATTTATGTCCGAAAACTTCCGTTGCGACAAATCCATTATTGATTTTACAAATCTCGTCTGCTCCCGTATTTTCAACGCAAGCAAGGAAAGCATCGGCTATACCGAGGCAGACGACCTGCGTTTTTCCAAGCCGATAAGTGACGGCTATATTTCACCCAAGCCCGAGGTAACGGTTATACTGACAGGCGACAGCGATGAGAGTGAAGAGGGTGATGAGGATGAGGCAAAGGACAAGCGTAGAAAAAGAAAAAAGGATGACGCTCCCGACAAGGAAGAGCTTGAAGCCGAGTATATTGCCGCGAGAATAGATGAGCTTATCGGCAAGGAACGGCTTGCCAACGGAGAGCTGATCGCTCCCGGTGACGTGGCTATACTTTTCCGCTCCAACAAAATGGTGGCGTATCTCGCGGAGGCTCTCGGCAAGCGCGGTATACTCTGCTCCGAGGGAGGCGGCGACAGCTATTTTGAAAGCCCTGACGTGCTTCTCGTCCTTTCGCTTCTCAACGTGGTGGACAACCCCCATAGAGATATTCATCTTGCCGGAGCGCTCTGCTCTCCCCTGTTTGAATTTACCCTTGACGACCTTATTATTATCAGAAAAAGCGCGTCATCGGCTTATTCTCTCTATGATGCGTTGGTTGAATACAAAAGCGCCGACAGCCCTCTCGGTGAGCGATGCCGCCGTTTTGACGATACGCTTGACAGTCTCAGAGCAAGCGCTGTATCACTACCCGTTGACCGATTTTTGCGTTTGCTTTTCGAGACGGATATTTTCGTTTCCTCGGGACTTCTTTCCGACCGAGACGACTTTGGCGAGGGTGGAAATCTGCTTCGTCTTTACGACTATGCCAGAACCTTTGAGGCAGGCTCATTTAAGGGGCTTTACAACTTTATCGAGTTTATAAATTCCCTTATTGAAAACGGTAAAATGCTGGAGGTGGCGCCTAAGGACAGATGCAGAGAAAGAGTTACGCTTACAACAATGCACCACTCAAAGGGTCTTGAATTTCCCGTGTGCTTCATCTGCGGTACGGGGGCAAAAAAGAACACGAAGCTTCTCTCCTCAAGTCTGCTATACGAATACCCCACAGGCGTGGCTATGAAGCTATCGGATAAAACGGGCTTTGCTCGGATAAACACCCCCTTGCGAGAGGCTATAGCTAAAAATAAATTCCTCTCCGAAATTGAAGAGGAAATGCGTATTCTTTACGTTGCTATGACAAGAGCGAGAGAGAGGCTATATATTACTGCCGTTAAAAATTCTACCCCCGAGGATATTATGAGTGAGGCGCGAATGAGGGCGGTATATTCCTGTCCCTACGTTCTCCGCCGATGCGCGTCCTATATCGACTGGGTGCTTATTCCCTTTGCCGACCCTGCTTGCGACACGGAATTTTGTAGGCTTCGGTTTGTTTCGCCAAGGGAATGTATTGCAGATACCGACGAAACGGTAGCTCAAAGCAGCGTCAGCGCGTCAAGACCTGAGCCTGACCAACAGCTTTGTGATACGCTTCGGGAAAAGTTTGCGTTTGGATACGAATACACCCATTTGAGAAAAATTCCCGCAAAGCTTTCGGTATCAAGGCTTTCCCCCGATATTCTCGATGAAAACGACACCTCGGCAGAGCTGTTCGCCACCGAGAAAAAGACGAGAGTACCCTCTTTCTTCATTACAGGCAAGAAGCAATCGGCTACCTCTGCCGAAAGAGGTACGGCTACGCACCTGTTCTTCCAGTTCTGCGATTTTTCCCTTGCAAAGAAAAACGGAATTTCAGAGGAGATAGCAAGGCTCACAGAAAAGCGGTTCATACCCGAAAATATTGCTTCTCTCATATACACCGATGAGCTTGAAAAATTTCTTGACAGTCAGCTTTGCGCCCGTATCTTCTCTGCAAGTGAGATAATTCGGGAAAGGCGCTTTAATCTGCTTTTGCCCGCCGATGCCTTTTCGGAAAGCGACAACACCAGAGCGCTGTTACAGGGCGAGAGCCTTGCTGTTCAGGGTGTTATCGACCTTATACTCATAAACGGCGACGGAGAAATAGAGCTGTACGACTACAAGACCGACAGGCTGACAGGCGAGGAGCTTTTGGACGATACCGCCGCGCGGGCGAAAATGAACGCTTCCCACGGCTTACAGCTATCCTACTATGCCCACGCCGTTGAAATGCTTTTTGAGAAAAAGTGCAGCCGCGTGTGCGTTTATTCTACACATTCCGCAAAGCTTTACGACATTGACAGAATACCGTTGAGACTTGTGGAGATAGAATGACAAAAAGGAACATACTCACTTCATACGCAGATATCTGCGTTTTGTAAGTATGTTCCTTTTTTGTATATTGATGCCACCTCATCAGTCATACCACAAGGGTATGACAGCTTCCCCTCAAGGGGAAGCCTTTATTAGTTTGCGTTTCAAAATTAGGCTTCCCCTTGAGGGGAAGCTGTCGAGCGTACGCGAGACTGATGAGGTGTATTATTAAACCAGATCCTCTTTATAGATACTGTCCTGCCAGTTTTCTATTATGCCGTCCTTGATAAAGGCGCGGGGCACTCTTTCACCGATGGCGCAGACTATTTCGTAATTTATCGTTCCGTTACGTCTCGCAATTACGTCGGCAGAGCATATACTGTCCGCTCCGAACACCGTAACAACGTCACCGACACTGCAATCTATCTCGCTGACGTCAAGCATCAGCTGATCCATACATATCCTGCCGATTATGGGCGCGTATTTCTCGTTGACGAGCATATAGCTGTCGTGGGCGCCGTTCACTCTCCACAATCCGTCCGCGTATCCGATAGGCACTGTGGCAACGGTCGTATTACGGTTAGCGAAAAAGGTCCTTCCGTAGCTTACCGTCTGACCTGTCTGAACGTCCTTAATATGGGATATGACCGATTTCAGAGACATTACGGGATAGAGCCTTGGCAGGCTTCTCATCTTTTCAGATGGCTTTAATCCGTACAGAACTATTCCCGCCCTCACCATATCAAGATGACACTCGGGGTGGTCGAATATAGCGGCGCTGTTGGCGGCATGGCGTATCTCAAAGGTTATTCCCTCTTTGCCGAGCCACTCTACCGCGCGAGTGAAGGCTTGAAGCTGTATCGCCGTAAATTCATCGCCGTCGGTATTTTCATCTGCCACGGCAAAGTGGGTAAAGATACCCTCGGGAATAAGACTTTCCTCGCGGCACAGTTGCGCCGCCTCGGCAAGCTCATGCTTATCTCCCCCTCGGCAAAGGAAGCCTATTCTTCCCATTCCCGTATCTACCTTTATATGTATCTTGACCTTAACGCCAAGCTCAGCCGCGACCTCGGCAAGCTTTTTTCCGTAGCTGTACGAATACACGGTTTGAGTTATACGGTAGTGCGCAAGGACTCCCGCGCATTCCTCGGGTGTATATCCGAGAATGAGTATGGGAGTTTTTATATTTTTCTCCCTTAGCTGCAAGGCTTCCTCAATGTTGGAGACAGCCAGATAATCAGCTCCCATCTGCTCGTAAAACGCCGCCATTTTCACCGCGCCGTGACCGTATGCGTTTGCCTTGATAACACAGCATATCCTCACGCGCTCTCCAACGGCTTCCTTTACGGACAGATAATTTAATTTTGCTCGGTCAAGGTCGATCTCCGCCCACGTGCGTCGGCGTATTCCCTGAATATTGCTCATTTTTTCTCTCTCAAAGCTTTATTTTATAGTATTGTGCGGCATACCTTACCACCTCGGCAACAAGCTCCTCAAAGGATATTCCCGCGTGTCTTGCCGAATCGGGGAAAAGGCTCATATCGGTCATACCCGGCAAGGTGTTTATTTCTATTATCATAGGTCCTTTTTTCTTGTCGATAATGAAATCTATTCTTGAAAGTCCCCGACAGCCAAGCGCCCCATAGGCTCTCTTTCCTATTTCGGCTATCGCCTCGGCATCCTTTTCGCTTATTCTGGCGGGTATTATATGTCGGCACATACCCTCTGTGTATTTAGACTCAAAATCGTAAAATTCATTCTCCGAGGTTATCTCTATAATAGGCAACGCCCTTGCGTTTTCATTTCCCAAAATAGGCAAGGTCAGTTCAATGCCGTCGGCAAACTCCTCGCAAAGGAGCATATCGCCATATTTAAATATCTCTCCGATAAATTCTTCGGCTTCGGTAACGCTTTTGGCTATGTATACGCCTATGCTGGACCCCTCGCAGGGAGATTTAAGCACAAGAGGCAGTCCTAATTTTTTTACAAGCATTTCTGCTGTCGCGCCTCTGTCACAGCACTCCGCCTCGGTAAGCTTTATAAACTTTGGAGTTGGCAGACCCGCGTATAAAAGAAGCTCTTTTGTACGTATCTTATCCATACAGCAAGCGCTTGCCTCAACTCCCGAGCCTGTATACGGAATGCCGAGAAGCTCTAACATTCCCTGTACGCATCCGTCCTCTCCGCCCTTTCCGTGAAGCGCAAGATAGGCGATATCGGTATCAAGCTTCGCAAGCTCTCCGATGCTCTCCCCCGTCAGGTCAAAAAGAGTTACGTTCCGAAAGCCGCCTCTTGTCAGCGCTCCGTATACAGCTTTGCCGCTTCTCAGCGACACCTCTCTTTCCGACGATACCCCGCCGTATATGACCGTTATCCGTAAATCCTTTAAATCCATATCTATCTCCTAAAGCGTATTACTAAACAATACGCGGCTTGGGGCTTGTTTTATTCAGTCGCAAAGGTGCTTTAGATCTTTCAGCAGGTCTGAGCCGCCCCGTCCGTAATAATCGTGAAGCTTCATATACTCGGTATAAAGCTTGTCATACGTCGCCGAGTTTTCGGCTATGGGATAATAGGTCTTACCCTCGCACGCTCCAAGCCGTTTTGACGCCTCGGTTATATCCTTATAAACGCCCGCCGCAACGGCTGCATATATGGCGCTTCCGACAGATGCCGACATCTTTACCTCGGATACTGTGATTTCTCTGCCGAGAACGTCTGCCATTATCTGCATAAACATCTCGTCCTTTTCCGCAATACCACCCGACGCGACTATTCTGCTTATCTTCACGCCGCCCGATACAAAATTATCTATAATTGCTCTTGCGCCAAAGACAGTTCCCTCAATAAACGCCCTATATATTTCTTCGGGGCTTGTTTGCAGTGTAAGCCCGAAGAGCGCTCCTGTTAAGTCAAGATCCTTGAGCGTAGAGCGGTTTCCGTTTTGCCAATCAAGATACAGAAGCCCACTCTCACCAACTCTCAGCTTACTTGCTTTGTCTCTAAGGTACTTATGTATGCTCACACCCTCAGCTCTTGCTCCTTGGGTATAAGCCTCGGGAACGCAGTTTTTCACAAACCAATCAAGGTGGTCTCCGCAGGTCGCCTGAGCCGCCTCATAGGTATAAAGCCCCTCTATAACTCCGTTTTTGACACATCCGTTTATACCCGAAATGCTTTTTCGTTCTCTTGAATTAACAAGATATACAGCCGACGTACCGAGTATCATCATAAGTGTTCCGTCCTCGCAAAGTCCTAAGGCGGGCATTGAAGCGGGGGCGTCTATAACGGGGGTCGCCACAGGCGTTCCCACAGGAAGCCCCAAAACCTCGGCGCCCGAGTTGTTTAGGTACCCCACAGCCCGCGATAGCTTTGAAATATTATTGCATACCTTCGTTCCAATGACGTTCTCCAGCTCGGGGTCAAGCTCACGGAAAAATTCCTTTGACGGAAAGCCCTCGTCCTCATCCCAAAGCGATTTGAACCCCGCAAAGCTTGCGCTTACCGCAACCTCTCCCGTAAGAAGATAGGTAAGCCAATCTGCCGCTTCCATAAACATATGGGCATCGCCGTAGACCTCGGGGGCGTCTCTTTTGGTTTGCAGCAGCTTGGAAAACATCCACTCGGCGGATGATTTTCCACCGTACCGTTCGAGCCAATTTTCACCTCTTGCGCTTGCTAATCGGTTAATTTCCTCATTTTCTCTTGTAGCGCTGTTATGCTTCCACAGCTTTACGTAGGCGTGGGGCTCATCCTTATATTTTTCGTCAAACATAAGAGGACGAAGATCCTTATCCACGGGTAACACAGTACAGGCTGTAAAATCGAGGCCCACACCCACTATATCCTCGGGAGATATCTCAGCCCGAGACAGTGCATGTCTTACAACCGACGACAGAACCTCAACGTAATCGCCCGCATCCTGCAAAGCCGTTCTTTTTGGCAAGGGCTTCCCCGACGGCAGACATTTGTCTATTACTCCGTGTGTGTATTCACAAACAGCCGATGACAGCACCTGTCCGCTGTCGGCATCCATTACCACGGCTCTGCCTGACAGCGTGCCGAAATCTATTCCTACAGTATATTTTTTCATAATTTCCTCGTTATTTAAACAGCGTAAGGTCTTTCTTTCTCACCGAGGTGCGGAGAATGGTATACCATTCCACTGACTCGTCTCCCGAAAGAATACCGCATTTTTCCTTTAAGCCCGTTATCAGAAGCTCGGGATTAAGAAATTCTCCCACCGACGCCGAAAGGGTAGCCGATATGTACACTATTCCATCGGCAAAGCCTACGTCGGCAGACTTTATGAGAGGAACTATATCAATCTCCTTTTCCCCCGATTTTGTTTTCTTAGTAAGCATAAGGGGAGCTTCCGTCATAGCCTTTTTTATACTCTCCGCCGTATTTTTGTCCGCGCCCTCGGTAACTATGCGAATGTCATAGGTGGCGTAGGCTATCTCGGAAAAATCGGTTTTGGGAATATAGGCATCGGTTATACGCAATTCGTCGGTAAGCTCTGCGTTAAGTCTATCCATTATCTCCTTTGGAGACATATCCTTATCTATACGGATATCAAGAAACTCATATTCGCTCTCGCTTCCCACGCTGAGGGGCGTTGAGAATACAAGCTTTGCGTGAGGGTTAAAGCCCTTTGTATACCATGCGGGGATACAGGCTCTCACGATAACGCGCATAAAAGTCCTTTGCAGGTCAAGATGGGAAATATACTGAAGCTTTCCTACCTTGCGGAATTTAAGTCTTACCGTTCTCGGCGGCTCTAATGTGGGAAGCGCCGAGAGTCTTTTCTTTTCATTCAGCTTTTCAAACCTGGACAGCACGCTCTCTCACCCCCTAATTTATTCGCTCCGCATCCACTGCACTTTTCACGGCAGTGAGGTGTGGTGGTCTCGCCGTACGCCTTATCCCGCTCACGGCGCATAAATTCCTTGCTTACACCGCAGTCTATTATATCCCACGGCAATACCTCGTCAAGTCCGAACCGGCGATTCGCGTAAAAGGCGGGGTCTATGCCCGTCCGCTCAAATACGGATATCCATTTGTCGTAGTCAAAGCATTCATCCCACGAATCAAACATAAAGTTCTCCTCGCAAGCCAAGGCAAGCGCCGCCGACAGACGTCTGTCGCCTCTCGCAAGAACAGCCTCGATACGGCTTACCCTTGCGTCGTGGTGGGTATATCTTATCTTTCTGTCGGTTATCTTGCTCGCGAGATACGCCTGCTTCTCTTCAAGCATCTCAAAGGTATCCTGCGCTTCCCATTGGAATGGTGTAAAGGGCTTGGGAATAAAGCAGGAAACACTTATAGTTACCTGCGGCTTCTTTACCTTTCTTCCGTCGGCGCATCTGTAATATTCTTCGATAACGCTCTCGGCAAGCTTGGCAATACCCTCGATATCCTCAAGTGTTTCGGTGGGGAGTCCCGACATAAAGTAAAGCTTTACGGTATTCTTTCCCGCGTCAAATGCAACTCGGACAGCTCGAAGCAGGTCTTCCTCACGAACGTTTTTGTTTATAACGTCACGAAGTCTCTGTGTTCCCGCCTCGGGCGCAAAGGTCAAGGATGAGGAACGGACGGTGGCTATCTTATCCATAAGCTCCTTTGTGAAGCTATCCACGCGGAGAGATGGCAAAGACAGGCTTACCATATTTTCATCGGTCCATTCAAGAAGGTCGTTCGTAAGCTCTTCAAGGTGCGTATAGTCGCTGATAGACAGCGAGGTAAGGGATATTTCGTCATAGCCCGTTGCCTCGTAAAGGCACTTAGCTTGGGCGTTCAGCACCTCGGGGCTTTTCTCTCGTACCGGTCTATATATCATACCCGCCTGACAGAAGCGACAGCCCCGTATACATCCGCGGAAGACCTCAAGCATTACTCTGTCGTGTACCGTTTCGATATAGGGCATTACGAACTTTTCGGGGAAATATGACTTATCCATATCGGTCACTATCCGCTTGGTTATCTTAGTGGGGATATCATCATATTTGGGGATATACGCCTTTATTGTTCCGTCCCCGTTATAGCTTACCTCATAAAGGGATGGAACGTAAATACCGCCTATGGTTCTTGCCGCCTCGTGAAGATACTCTGCCTTTGTGTATCTTCCCTCGTCCTTCATTTTTATGTAAAGTCTGCAAAGCTCGGGCAGCATCTCCTCGCCCTCTCCGATGTTGAACAGGTCAAAAAAGTCTGCCACAGGCTCTGCGTTATACGCGCAGGGTCCGCCCCCTATTATTATGGGGAAGCTGTCGTCTCTGTCCTTAGAGTAAAGGGGAATGCCCGCAAGCTTCAGCATATTCAGCACGTTTGTGTAGCTCATTTCATACTGAAGCGTAAAGCCTACCATATCGAAATCGGTAAGGGGATCGCCGCTCTCACAGGCGGTAAGAGGAATATCATGTTCCCGCATTTTTTCCTGCATATCCACCCACGGGTCATAGACCCTTTCGCACCATACGTCGGGCTCCTTGTTGAGAACGCCGTAAAGTATTCTCATACCCAAATTTGACATACCTATCTCATAGGTATCGGGAAAGCAAAAGGCAAAGCGCGCCTTTATTTTTGATTTGTCCTTTATTATCTGTCCGTACTCTCCCCCCGAATATCTGCCGGGCTTTGAAACGGCTTTCAGAATTGTGCTTATATTTTTATTCATTGACCTTTTCTTTCTTTTGCTCGTTTATCTTTTCTTCTTTTTCAATATCCTCTTTTTGCAGTGCCTTGACCGTAAAATAATTTCTGCTTGGGAACAACGCCAAGGTAAGCGCCACAATACCCACAGCTACCGCGCCCAAATACAGGACAAGCAGGTATTGCATAAAGCAAGGAATAGCGCCGAGTATGGCAAGGGTCAGCGCAAGGGCAAAGCCAAGACCCATAGCCGAGTAGACTACGATATTTGATATTTTTTCTATCTTGCAAAGTCTCGCGCACCACACCGCCGCCTCGGCAAGCTTCAACCGTGAGGACACAGCCAAAATACCGTGGTCGGATTTCTTTTTGGCGTTGCTCGCTGTGCGGTTGATATCCGCAGCATTCTTATGCACAACGCTTATAGGAGCTCTGCCCCTCTTTCTTTGCTTTGCGACAAAGGCGGTATTTATCATAGGATCGTAGGTCTCCACAACGCAGTGTATGCCCTCTTTCGCAAGTCTTTCGATAAGCATATCGAAAACAGGCTCTACCGAATATTTTGCCGTCAGCTTTGCCGATGCTCTTCCGTCAAGGGATATGTAAAGCGTTGCGTTTTTACCGCTTGCCGCTCCCTCGGATCTTGGAAATTCAATTCCGTATCTTCTTAGAAATTCGGCATCGCCCACAATAAAGGTATGGCTCTTATCAACCACCGCTTCTATTCCGCTTCTCGTTATTCTGCGCACGCGTATGGACCTTGCGCGGCAGTTTTCGGGAACGTTGGCAAACACCTCGCACATAGGTCCGCCTATGCGCGCGTAGAGTATTTGCAGAGCCGCAAGAATATTTTTGGTTTGCAGATCTTCATAGCAAACAAAGCCCACGTGTTTAGGCTCGCACTTACTGAACAGGTGCAGATCGTTAAATACTATGGCGTTTTCAGCTCCGTATTTCTTTACGGTATTTCTTCCCGTCAGCGCTATTCCGCGCTTTCTGAGGAGCATAGCCGACAGAAGCAGAGGCGCTCTCAGCGACGCCACAGCCCCTATGGGCAACAGCGCCACAGCCGACGTCATTGCTGCCGCCGCGCCTATATCAAGTGAGCTCTTAACTATCATGAACACGATACCTACAAGAGCGCATACGGCAACCGATGCAAAAACAAGCCCCGTATATATTACGCTGTTAAATTCGCCCTCGTCTCGGATAGCCTCAAAAAATCCCTTGGGATTGCTTACGGGAGACGGAGAATACACCTTTTTATCCCTTGAGAAGCCGCCGCTGTACATTTTTTCGCCTATTGAATGCTTAGCCTTATCGTACGTAAGGGTAAATCTTGCCACGTCTGTGGTATACAGGTCGTAGGCTCTCGCTTCTCTTATCTGCATAAGAAGCTCGGTAAAGGATATTACAAGCATCACCGCGCCCGAAACGAAATGGAACATAGGTATTGCCAAGGGCTTATAGCCGCCTGTTATGAAGAGCACCGCATCATAGGCAATATTGAAGCCCACAAGCACCGCCGCCATTGAATATATGTTCGGATAGGGGGTGAGAAGTCTTTTAAGTCCGTCGAGCATAGGACGCCACAGACATACCGCCGAGAGTATCAAAAGCTGTGTGCCGATTATAACGTAGGCTGACGGATAAAGGGTGTAATCCAGAATTCCAAAAAACTCAACGTCAAAGATGGGCAACGTATCGTAAAGGAACATAAGAAGCGTCATAATGGCGCAGGCTGTCAGCTTCAAGGACGACAGGACGATAGTTTTTTTATAATCATCCTTGGTCTTTTGCAATACCGCCTCATCGGGATTTTCGCTGTCTGCCGTCTGCTCCTCATTTACTTCCGAATACATCTCTCCGAGAGCCTCGGGAGAAATAGCTTCAAGCTCATCCTCACAGCCGAGGGAGCTCATAAGCTTGTGCATAGAAGTATTTACCCTGTCCTGTGCCGTGGGCGTGTCATCGGTAAAGTCCGAAAGAATGTCGCCTATATCAGGGGTTTCATCCTCAACCTCAACTGCCACCGTTTCTTCCTCTATGGCTCTGGGTGAGGGTATGGGGTCGGGTCTGCCATAGTCCATCATAAGCGCCTTAAAGCTCATAGGCTTCGTTGGCGGTTGCTGGACGGCATAGGGGTCAAAGGTCGGAGCTTCCTCGTGGTTTTCAGCTTCCAAGATAGGCTCTTCACTTTCCGTGTCGGCATAATCTATCTCGGTCTGTCTGTCGATTACGTCATCATAGCTTTCGCTATCCTCAAAGAGCTCATCGTACGTTATACTCTGCTCCGTCTCTGAGACATCCTCGCCTGTTTCTTCCTCAAGGACCTCTGTTTCACTTTCTTCTTCCTCATAATTCATGGTAACAACAGGTGTGGAACAGGTCTCTGCATCAGACGTAATGAGCTCCGGAATATCCTCTTCTATCTCGTCCGAAAGCTCGCCGTCATCGGAAGTATCGAAAGTCTCTTCGTTTTCCTCAACTCCGTTCGTATCGCTTTCAGCCTCGTTCATCATAAGCTCGATGTCGTCAGCATCCAATACAGCTTCTTCGGTCTCGTCATCGATAATCTTTTCAACGGTTTCCTCGACGATATTTTCAACCGATTCCTCTCGGTCATCGTTTTTAAACTCGGCTAAAAAGTCACTGTCTATGTTGTATGAGCTGTCGGTCTCGGTATTCTCAGAGTATCCATCCGAGAAAAAATGAGCCTTAAGCTTCTCGGCAAGATCATCGGTGGAGATATCCGAGCTTACGGTATTTTCGGTATTGGACAGCGCTCCGTTATCCTCAAGACTGTCTACCGATTCTTGGAGCAATTTCAGAATATCATCAATATTTTGTTCGTTATTCATTATGCTCTCCTCCGAAAAATTTATTTTGCTCTGTGCTGTCTTGATATTTCCGCCATAAGCACCGATGCCGCCGTAGACACGTTAAAGGAATTTACGTGTCCGTACATGGGAATTGAAACTATATGGTCGGCTTTTTCTTTTATAATGTGCGAAACTCCGTCTCCCTCGCTTCCCATTACAAGAGCGCAGGGGCAGTCAAAATCGGTTTCATAGTATGCTTTTCCGCCTGCCTCCGCGGCGTATACCCAAACACCCAGCTTTTTCAGCTCCTCAACAGTCGCCGCAAGATTTGTGACCTTAGCTATGGCAAGATGCTCGATAGCTCCGCAGGAAGCCTTGGTAACGGCAGGGGTCAGACCCACCGCCCGTCTTTTGGGAATTATCAAGCCGTGAGCGCCCACGCCCTCGGCGCATCTTATAAGCGCCCCTAAGTTATGTGGGTCGGTTATGCCGTCGGCAATTATAATAAAGGGCTTCTCGCCTCTCTCTCGCGCTATATCAAGAATATCCTCTACCGAGCAGTATTCCTTTTCCGCCGCCATTGCCACAACGCCCTGATGAACAGCAAAATTCGTCATTCTGTCGAGCTTTGCTCGGTCGGTTTCTATAATCGGTATATGCCGCTCCACCGCCTCTGCCACAAGAACAACGATAGAGCCCTCTCGCTCGCCCCGCTGAACGTATATTTTATCCACAGTTCTTCCCGAGCGCAGAAGCTCTCTTACGGCATTTCGTCCTATAACCAGGCCCTCAGTTTCAACGTTAACTTCTCTGTCTTTTTTTCTTTGGGTTCTGTCGTCCGAGTATCTTTTTTTATCCTTAAAATTCTTTTTCTTATTATCCATTTTTTCCTCAAAGTCAAAAATAAAATTATTCATCTTACATTATACCATAAAATTTGCTTTTTGTATATAAGGCTTTGAAAATTTATTTCAAATTAATATAAAATTTAATCATTTTTGGGGGCTTTTGGGCATATATTTCTGTAATCTATGGGGGTACGGAAAATGAGAACGTCAATTACCGACACAAAAAGATTTGTTTGCCTTTTTTTGGCGCTTGCTCTGCTTTTTTGCGCCATTCTCGGCGCGCTTATGATGTTAGGCTTTTGGTCTGCCCCATCGGCGACTGAGCCCGTCTCCGACACCGAAGCTCCGCCCACCGTGGTTATAGATGCGGGACACGGCGGAGAGGACGGCGGAGCTGTTGGCTTCGGAAATATATATGAAAAAGATCTTAATCTTTCTATTGCCCTTATGCTAAGCGATATCCTAAAGCTCAACGGCATAAATACAGTTCTCACAAGAAGCGAGGATATTTTGCTTTACGACAAAAATTCAAACTACCAAGGGCAGAAAAAGGTGCAGGACCTTGCCACAAGGCGTAAAATTGCGGAAAGCTATGAAAACGCTGTTTTTGTAAGCATACATATGAATGCCTTTCCCGAGGAAAAGTACAGCGGATTACAGGTATATTATTCAAAAAACGAGCCGTCGTCAAAGGCTCTTGCCGAGAATATCCAAGGTATTACGAAAGAGCTTCTTCTCCCCGAAAACAACCGAAAATGTAAAGCGGCAGACAAAAATATATATCTGCTTGACCGACTTGAATGTCCCGCTGTTCTGGTGGAATGCGGGTTTCTCTCAAACAAAGAGGAGTGTGCGCGGCTCTCAGAGAAGCAATATCAGCAAAAGCTTGCCCTTTGCCTTGCCTCGTCAGTAATAAAATACCTAAACGACACAAAAAAGGCGGCTTGACCTCTTGATTTTTTACTGAATTTAGAGTATAATTAGGGGTAGAAAAAAGAACGGAGAGGAAAATAAAAATGAAAGGAATAAAAACTGTATTTATTTGCTCCGAATGTGAATATGAAAGCCCAAAATGGTTAGGCAAATGCCCAAGATGCAATTCGTGGAACTCATTTGTTGAGGACGCTGTGGAGGCAGAGCCTGTCTCAGCCGCACAAAAAAAGCGCCCGTCCCCAATAAGCATGGGCAACAACAAGGCTACCTTATTTTCAGAGCTTGAAGCTCCCGACTACATACGCACCGAAACGGGACTTTCCGAGCTTGACAGAGTGCTTGGCGGCGGTCTTGTGACAGGGTCGGTGGTGCTTCTTTCGGGCGAGCCGGGTATCGGAAAATCAACTCTGCTCTTGCAGATATGCGACACTCTTTGTAGAGATAAAACCGTGCTTTACGTATCGGGAGAGGAATCGAGAAGCCAGCTCAAGCTGAGAGCAGAGCGTTTGGGCGTTGGCGGAAATAAGCTATACGTACTGACCGAGACGAATATTGAGAGCATACTCGATGAGGCTAAAAGCATATCCCCCGACGTTATAATCGCGGACTCGGTACAAACAATGTATTCCGACCGCGTAGCTTCCGCCCCCGGAAGCATTACCAACGTTAAAGAGGTGGCTATGTCCTTTATCGGAAAGGCAAAGTCCGAGGGCATATCGGTAATTCTTGTAGGTCACGTGAACAAAGAGGGGGGCATTGCAGGTCCTAAGGTTCTTGAGCATATGGTGGATGCCGTTCTCAATTTTGAGGGCGACAAGCGCCAGAGCTACCGAATAATCCGCGCCAACAAAAACAGATACGGCTCAACTAACGAAATAGGTGTTTTCGAGATGACCGACACGGGGCTTCGTGAGGTTCCAAACCCATCGGAAATGCTGCTTGCCGACCGCCCTGCCGACACCTCGGGAAACTGCGCGGTCTGCACTATGGAGGGCACACGCCCTCTCGTTGCCGAAATACAGGCGCTCGTTACGCCCACGTCATTCCCCGCCCCTCGCCGAACCTCTAACGGTATCGACTACAACAGGACATATCTTATCCTTGCCGTTCTCGAAAAGCGGCTTGGTCTTAAATTTTCGGCAAACGACGTTTATCTGAACGTCATAGGCGGTATGCGGATAGACGAGCCAGCTTCCGACCTTGGAATTGCTCTCGCTCTTATTTCGTCCTTGACCGACCGACCTATCCCCGATGAGCTTATAGCTATCGGAGAGCTTGGTCTTTCGGGAGAATGCCGAGCAGTTGCCAATATCGAGGGGCGTGTAAAGGAAGCCGCGCGTTTGGGCTTTTCCACGGCGGTAGTACCTCTCAACAATATTCAGAGCTGTGAGGGCATTTCGGGTATTAAGGTAGTAGCGGCGAAGAACGTTTACGATATTTTAAAGTTTTTGAAGCCGAAAAAGGATTGATTTAGATTTACAAATATAGATATTTAGCCTTCCCCATTTGGGGAGGGCTTTTTTGTTTATTTTCCTGTTTTTGAGACTACGTGAGACTGTGGGCGACCTGTTGACATCTTTTTTCGCTGTAAAATAATTGCGCACAGACGGAAAAGGAGGTAAAACGGATGAATCAAAAATGCGGTGTCAGCGTTCTTTCGGACGCCTGCCGCCGCAGTACGCTTAACCGCACTCTGGAAAAATACATTAAAAGCTGTCGCGAGGACGGAGAGGACGAGCTCTTCGGAAGCAGCGGGCGGGGGCGTAAGGCATCGGGAAGATTTCCAAACATAGCGGGCTTTTGCAGATACTACCGTATCGGTATCGATGACCTCTCGGAGCTCGCTAAGCAATATCCCGAGGAAATAGACCGCCTATACGCCATCCTTGAGGATGAGGCATTAAATTCGGGGCTTCCCCCTGCGGTGTTATCGGCTTATCTGAAAAAGAGATTGGGCTACGACAGGGATACATCAAAAAATGAGGGCGCTGACGGACAAATGACCATCCGATTTGAGCATGACATTTTCAGCGACGGAGAATAACGCAAATGTAAAGCACATCCGCGGCATACCCAACAGCAGACAAAAGGAATTTTTTGCATCCCGCGCGAAATTCACCGCATACGGCGGCGCGCGAGGCGGCGGCAAGTCATGGGCGCTCCGCAGAAAGCTTGTAGCTATGTGTCTGCGGTATGGGGGGCTTCGATGCTTACTTGTGCGCAGAAGTCTCGGAGAGCTGAGAGCAAATCACGTTCTTCCCTTTCTAAAGGAATACGGCTCATTTGTCAGCTTCTCTCAGTCGGATATGTGTCTTTGCTTTCATAATGGAAGCCGCATAGAGCTTGGTTACTGCGCATCCGACCGAGACGTTTTGAGATATCAGGGTCAGGAATACGATATTATAGCCATTGACGAGGCAACACAGCTGAGTGAATACAGATTTTCAATTTTTAAGGCCTGTCTGCGTGGCGCAAATCAATTTCCCCACCGAATGTATCTCACCTGCAACCCCGGCGGTATAGGGCACTCTTGGGTAAAGAGGCTCTTTATCGACAGAAAATACCGCCAGGGCGAGCGAGCCGAGGACTATGCGTTTATCCCTGCTCTTGTCTATGACAACACGGCTCTTACAGAGCTTGACCCCGACTATATCCATTCATTGGAATCGCTCCCCGAACGGTTGCGTGATGCTTGGCTTTACGGTCGTTGGGATGTATTTGAGGGTCAGTTTTTTCCCGAATTCGACACCGCTGTTCACGTATGCAAGCCAACGTCTATACCGAAAGGGCTTAAATATTTCGCTTCTATGGACTACGGCTTCGACATGCTGGCGGCTCTGCTTTTGGGAATAGACGGAAATGGGCGGATATACGTTCTTAAAGAAAAATGTATATCAGGTCTGACGCTTTCGGATGCCGCCTTTTATGTGGCAAGCTTATGCCACGGCTACAGGGTTGAATTCATCGCATCCTCTCCCGACCTGTGGAACAGACGTCAGGACAGCGGTAAGAGCGGATTTGAGATAATGCAAGCCGTGTCGGGGATGCCCCCTATGCTTCCCGCCGATGACAGACGGATAGCGGGGTGGCGGCTTATGAGAGAATATCTCACCTGCTCGGACGGCGCGCCAAAGCTTCTCATTTCAAGCGAATGCCCCGAGCTTATACGCTGTCTTCCCGCGCTCCTTTATGACAAGACGCGCGCCGAGGATGCCTCAAGCGAGCCTCACAGCATAACCCACGCCCCCGAGGCTCTCCGTTACGGACTGATGAGCCGTATGCTTCCGCCCACCGAGAAAAGGAATAACGGTTTTCATTTCGGCAAGAAAGCTTCATCACCGTTTTTTGATTAAAAATTGTCTGTGCGCTTCAAAAAACGAATAAGAAAGGTAAATTTTATGTCAAAACAAAAGAAACACAAATTTAACACAGTAACCTTTGACGGCTTTGGCGGCGTTGACCTCACACAGAGCCACAGCGGAAAGCTCCTTGCCAAGAGTATTGTGAATTTCCGAATCCTTAAGGACGGCTCGCTCTCCAAAAGACAGGGCTTCAAATTCGTTACCGACTTCGGTGAGGGCTTAAGGGCTGTTTACAGCGCCACGGTAAACGGAGAGCGTATTCTGTTCTTATTGCTTGGAAACACAGCGTACACCTTTACCGTGGCAACGGGGGCGCTTACCCCCTTAGGCTCGGTTGGAACAGACAGTGGCAACGCCTGCTTCTTCCACTTTCGCCAAAGGCTGTACCTTACCGACGGTCAAGAAATTTACGAATACCAAGACGGCGGATTTTTACCTGTTTCGGGCTACGTGCCACTTGTTGCCAAGGATTGGCCCAACGACATTGTGTGCGATATAAACGAGCCCCGAAATATTCTCAACCGCCGCGCCCGCGCCACCTTCTTGGTAGCCGACCCGCCCTCTCCATTTCTCTGCGTTGGCGAACCCGTAGAATCCATAGAGGCTGTCTACGTAAATCAAGCCCGCCAGAGGCCTGAGCGCTATTCCATAGACGAAGGATTTAACGCCATAGTGGTACAGGGCTTAGAGACAGATGACCGAGTAGAGGTTCATTTTACCTATAAAAACGGACATGAGTCTCTGCTTAGCCGCCTACTCTCCTCTACCTGCTCCGCCCTTTTCGGCGGTATAGGAAGCAACCGCATTTTCCTTTGCGGAAACAACGGCTCGGGAACTGTATTCGGCTCGAAAAACGTATCCGAGCTTGATATCTTGGCATCCCAAAAGATATATCCCGAAAGCAACGGACTTTACTTTCCCGTAGGCTACGAATTTGACGCGGGTAACGGAATAAACGGAGTGCAGTCTATCATTCGACACGGCGACAGGATCCTCATCTTTACCGAGGGTGACGTATGGATGATCACACCCGACGAGGGTAAAAACGATGCCGCGGAAGCTGTAAGCGTTAACGCAAGGCTTGGCTGTCCTATACCTGATGGGGCTGTTCTTACCGACAACGACGTTATTTCAGTGGGAGACGGCGCTGTTTGGAAATGGACGGCAAGCTCGGGCTCACAGGGGGGCTACGTATCCGAAAAGCTTTCCTCTCCCATTGATGGGGCGACAGACGAGGGATTTTTCAAAAACTGCGGTCTTTTTTATGATACCTCAAAGCGAGAGCTGTGGGTATACGGCAAGAATACCGAAACAGCCTGGATATACGGCGTGGATGCCAAAGCATGGTACAGCTTTACGGGCTTCTCTGCCGACAGAATGCTTGACCTTGACGGCAATGCCGCCTTTATCAAGAACGGCAAGCTATACGTATTCGATGATAACCGCTCAACCGATATAAACGAGGAGAAGCTTGAGAGCATCATACAATCGGTTTATATCGGCAACAGTCTCGATTTCGGCTCGTCGGAATACAAAAATCTTTCCTCTGTGATATTTCGGGGAGATCTGCATTACGGCAATCTTATCCTGAATTTTGAAACGAACAACGGAGAAGAGGTGAGTTACACCCTGTCGGACAGCAAAAATTATGACCATTCGATAATCGAAAAACGTCTGAGCTCAGGCAGATTTAAATACGGTAATCTCTCCCTTTACACTTCAAGCGGACGGGGGCAGATAATACACAGCCTTACGCTTAGCGCAAGATAAGCTATTAAAGAAAGGAAAAACAAAAATGAACAATTCTGTAAGGCTTGCCTGGGAACAGTACGAGGCAGGCAAGGACTATAAAAGACGGATAGGTCTTTATGAAACTATCCGTCAAAACGAACGCTTTTACCGAGGACAGCAATGGCAGTCGGGCGAGGGCGCGGAGCTTCCCCGCCCTGTATTCAACATTATCCGCCGAATTATCGACTATCTCGTTTGCTCGGTTGCGTCAAGTAATCTGACGGTGAGCTTCACCGATGAGGATCTCCCCTATATCAAAAACGAAGCCGAGAGAGAGGCTATGCGAAGCTCTCTGCGGGTGCTATCCTCTAACGCCGCATACCGTTGGGAAAGAAGCGGTATGGACCACAAGCTCCTCAGGCTTCTTACCGATGCGGCGATTAGCGGAGACGGCGTGATATACTGCTATTGGGATACGAACGCAAGAACACCTCAGCTCTTTTCGGGGGATATCGTAAGCGACGTTATCGACAACGTAAACCTCTTTGTGGCGGACGTAAACCGTGCCGACATTCAATCACAGGAGTACATTATTGTGGCGGGAAGAGCCTCGGTGGCGGCTTTGAAACGGGAAGCCTATGAATTTGGAGCTTCCGAGGAGGAGATAAAAAAGATAGTACCCGACGCCGACAGCAAGGACCAAAGCGGTGATATGGCAAGGGTGGAGCTTGAGGGAAACGACGAGGCTAAGGCGACCTTTATAATCAAATTCTGGCGTGAGGACGGCCGTGTTGTTTTTGAAAAATCCACGAGAGAATGCACTGTAAAGAGAGCAAAGACCGATTGCCGTCTTTATCCCGTTGCCTATATGAATTGGATGCCCACCAAAAACAGCTTTCACGGAGCATCTCCCGTTACGTCCCTTATCCCCAATCAAAAATTCATAAACAGAGCTTACGCTATGGCTATGAAGCATATGATAGACACCGCTTTTTCAAAGGTCATCTATGATAAATCCAAAATTCCCGAGTGGACCAATGCCGTTGGCGAGGCTATTGCGGCTGTGGGGGGCGGAAACATCTCCGATGCCGTATCTGTGGTTGGTACGGGAGAGCTTCAAGGGGGCTATATGGAGCTGATACAGAGCGCTATTGAGGTCACCAAGGATATGATGGGCGCTACCGAATCGGCTCTGGGAAATATGGAAGCAAACAACACAAGCGCAATTTTGGCTCTTCAGGAGACCTCAAGGATTCCCCTTGAACAGGTACGCACCGCCTACTACAAATGCGTTGAGGATATGGCGAATATCTGGGCGGATATGATGTGCGCTTACTACCCTGCGGAGCGGCTTATTCCCTACGGAACTCCCGACGGCGGAAGCGCCGAGGCTATCGACCTCTCGGCTCTTAAGGGCGGATTTCTCTGCGCCAAGGTAGACGTAGCGGAAATATCGCGCTTTAGCGCCGCAGGCGCTCAAAGTATGCTTGACAAGCTCCTTGAGGGAGGTCACATATCTCCCGCCGCTTACGTAAAGAGACTGCCCAGCGGTATGCTTGCCGACCGTCAATCCCTCATTGCCGAGCTTGAAACGGCAGAGGGCGAAAACTTATTCTAATATAACACACAAAGGAGAAAAAATGGACGAAAACCTTATTATCACAGAAGCCGAAACTGAGGATATCACATCAGAGGAAACCGAAGCTCCCCTATCGGAAACCCAAGAATCAACCGAGGAAGCGGACGAGCTTGCGCTGCTCAAAGCAGAGGTTCAGACCCTCAGAGAAGCCCTTAGCAAAAAGGAAGCCGAGCAAAGCAAAATACTCGGTGAGCTTGAGGAGTTTGTCAGGCTCTTCCCCGATATTTCGGTTAAAGACGTGCCCTCATCGGTATGGAAAAGCGTGGACGGCGGTATTCCCCTGTCAGCGGCGTACGCTCTCTACGAAAAAGAGATGTCGCGCCTTTCAAATAAAGCCCTTGAGGTAAACCGCCGCAACGCCGCGCTTTCCGCGGGCATTGCGGGAAAGGAAGCCGAAAAGGAATATTTTTCCCCCGATGAGGTAAGGGCTATGTCTCCGCGTGAGGTTCACCAAAACTATTCTAAAATCAGAAGGTCAATGCAACATTGGCAATAAAACAAATCTAAATTATTTTAAAAAAGAAAGGAAATATTACTATGGCAATTCAGAACTTTATTCCCACTATATGGAGCGAAAATCTCCTTACTTCTCTTGACAAACGCTACATTGCGGTAGCTAACTGTAACCGCGATTTCGAGGGCGATATAAAGAGCCGCGGCTCTTCGGTAAAGATATGCGGTGTAGGTCAGATATCTATCGGAAACTACACCAAGGACACCGACATGTCAGCCCCTCAGGATCTTTCCGATACCGTTGCGGAGCTTGTAATTGACAGAGCGAAATTCTTCAATTTCCAGGTTGACGACATCGACAGAACTCAGTGCAGTCCCAAGCTTCTTGACGCGGCTATGAAGAACGCCGCTATGGCTCTGGCTGACGAGGCTGACAAATACGTTTACTCACTTCACGATCAAGCATCTCAGAACGTCAGCGGTGATCTTGGCTCTGACAAAATGGTAGACATTATTCTCACGTCCAGAGAATACCTCTACAAGCGCGGTGTTTGCGATCCCGGCGATATCGTTATAGAGATATCTCCCACGGTAGCTACCCAGCTCATTAAGGAGCAGGCAGATATGCTCTCCTACAACAACGATATACTTGCCAGCGGCTGTATCGGCACTATTGCGGGCTGTAAGGTCTTTGTAAGCAACAATATCGAGATAGAGGACGGGCCCGTTCAGATACACCACTGCTATATGCGCTCCAAGAGAGCCGTGGCGTTCGCCGAGCAGCTTTCCGAGATAGAGGCTTACCGCCCCGAGAAGAGATTTGCCGATGCCGTTAAGGGTCTGCATCTCTACGGCGCAAAGGTGGTATATCCTCACGAGCTTATCGATATGGAGATATCTGTCGAGGAATAAGCCTATGAAAAACAAGGAAATATACGACAGCGCCCTGAGCCTTTTGGCGCAAAGCTCTAAGGACGGCGACAATGCCGATTACGAGGAGCGCGCTCCCTATCTCATATCTAATTTCTGCTATGAGGTATTGGAGCTTGACCGTATCGCAAGGAAGCTTTTGGGGCTTCCCGAGGCAAAGGACAACATTCCGTCTGCCCTTTCGCTTGACGTGGATTTTCCTCTGCTTGACCGCTTTATATCCTCTGCCGTGAAATATCTTGCGGCTATGCTTGTCATAGACGAGGACGGCGAGCTGTCCGACAGGCTTTTCGATATGTACTGCGACGGAGTTTCTCGCCTGCGCGAGGAGCTTCCCGCAGCTATCGAGAATATAGTTAATAAATACCTATAAAATGTAGGGGCGGTCTTCCGTTTTGGAGACCGCCCCATACTAACGATATGTAATTTATACTCAAAGGCAATAATTATTTGGTTTGGCTATTGAAAAAATCCGTAAAATGCTGTATAATAAACCTATAAAAGTAAGGAGTGGCATTATGGCAAAAAAATACACTTGGGAAATTGAAGAACAGGTAACCAACGTTGAAACCGAGCAGGAAGAAACTGTGACACACAATGTGTCATTGGTATACTCTAATCTTTCGGGAAAGGCAATAATCACCATTGACGGAAGCGAGTTTAACATAAGCGCTCGTCCCTTTGGATTAAAGGGCACAAATCAGGTGTTCAGGCTCGGAGATATGGCGGCAATTATC